>NZ_JAPDPI010000037.1 GCF_026013615.1 Plebeiibacterium marinum | reverse complement strand
ACAAAAACAGAAAGATGCATGAACTTAAAAATTTCGCCATCGGTTCACTGGGTACTTTAGGAGTGATGGAAGCAGCAGATGCTCAAATCTTCTCGTCCCAGGATGCAGATCCTCAAACAATGATTATCCGGTCTGCGATCACCCTGCTAGCAGGAGTTCTTACAACCGTAATTTCAAAATGGATGCAACGCAATAAGGTTGAAAAAACATCCAATAAAAATAAAGAAGTTACGTCGCCTAAAACAAAAGGCAACATTGTGAAAAACATATTTAAGATTAAAAACAAAAAAAATAATAAAAAAGGAATCAACGGAAGATTCACAGGAAAAGTAGGTAGCACAGTTGGTAGTCAATGGAAAGGTATCTCTGTTATGAAATCGCTACCAGATTTTAGTAATCACAAAGCCAGTGAAAAACAACTGGCACACAGAGCAAAATTCAGACTTGCTACCAAGTTTTTACAACCACTGTATCCGGTGATACAATTGGGGTTCAAAAATCAGGACAGCTTAAAGTCGCCACAGAATGCAGCCATGTCTGAGTTAATGAAATACACCATTGAAGGCGAATATCCTAATTGTAAGGTTAACCTTGAAAATCTGGTTTTAGCTGTTGGACCATTACAAGTAGCTAACAGACCAAGTGTTGAAATTAATGGTGAGGAAGTTGTTTTTAACTGGAGGTACAAAGCCTCTAACAATGATCTGTTTGCCAACAACGGGGTTATCATGGTAGCCATTGCCGAAGGGTATTATCCGGAGTATTCCATTTGCGAAAGCATCCGTTCAGCAGGTAAAGCCACTATGCTCCTGCCTGATGCCCCTCCCGGAACCGAAGTCCACTGTTACCTGGCATTCGCTGCCATGGACGATTCAAATCGTGTAAGTAATAGCATACACGTAGGTACGGTTGTGATACCGGAAGATGAATGATTATTTACAGTTTGCTAAGGATAAAAAGTTGGAAGCATAAAACATAAAGTGATTTACAGCTTGTTTTTCCTGCTTGTAAATCACTTCCAAATTCCAACTATATATCGGAGCTAAACAGTGCTCTAAGGAACGGTTCTGTATGTACATTATGTAGTACAGAACCGTTCCGTAAATTAATTCTCCACTCTTCCTCTAGTTCTCCAAACAACACTTTTTATACTTTTTTCCACTACCACAAGGACATGGATCATTGCGCCCCACTTTACTCTCATTTAAAACAGGTTGATTCACGTTATCCCAAATTGATGAATTAAAAGGTGTTTCATATTCCTTTTCATTCATAAAATCAAACCATTTATTTAATAAATCATCATACCTTTTATCAATATCCAGAATCTCATCTTTACTAATTCTATCTTTCTTACTCTCACTAATAATATCGTTGTAACTACCGCAAATACCTTCAGCAACCCAGCCCTTTGTAAAAAGCGGTTTAATATACGGACCGGCATCCTTGCCAACTATATCGGCATACGACCATATTAAAAATGCAAACATTTCGTTATCAATAATATTATCTCCAACTGAACATTTAGCATATTCTGTACATAAATCCTGATACCAGTTTACTACTTCTTGCTTTCGTTCAGGTTGATGTGCTACTATTTGCTCCGTTATTTTGAACAACATACTTTTTGCATAAGTATGTTTATTGGGTTCAAGCATAAAGGCTTTTAGTTCATCCAACTTACTATTGGCAATTTTATATACAGGCTCCCATAATCCATCGTTCAAGTAATCGCTAAAGTACATATCAAAATACTCTTCATGTTGCGATAACATCCTCAACACAACAGGAAGGCTCTCAACTGCTTCTAACTCTCCCAACAACAATATGGCATGGATCATAAAATCAACATTCCCATCATCTTCTTTCAATAAAGAATGGAAATGGTTAAATCGCTCAATACTATCAACCAGAACCTGCTCCAAATCTTTTATAACACTGGTACGAGGCAGGGTCAAAATATTATGCAGTATCTCCCTATCGATATGCATATCATTTTGATACAAGGCAAATATTTCGGAATGCGTAAATTCAGGTTCCTCAACCTTATTACTATTCGCTGCTTCCGATTCAAATTCTGCTACTATCCTATCTTCCTGTTCTCTTTCCATACGCACCATCCCCTGTCGCATAGTTTCCATTGCGAGCATCCTGGTAACCATATTTGCAGCATTCGAATCCGGTGCTACTTCATCTAAAAACTCGCCACATTCCTCAATTCCGTCAAGGTCTTTATTCATCATGCAATAGCGAGCTTTGAGTTGATAAAAGGAAGTAACCTCGCTAATATGAAAGGTATCCCGCTCTGGATACAAAGCATACAACTCCATCTCCTCTCCCAGTATTTCAGGTATCCTTTCCAACTCACCTTCATCAATTAACATATCAGCATAATTAAGCTTTCCAAAAAGATAATCGGGATTTTCTTGTATGGTGCGCTTAATCGTTTCGTATGCTTTATCCTCCTGATCTCTTTTTTGATATAATACAGATAAAAAGTTTTTAAAATGAGGTATTTGAGGATATTTTTCTATAAAGTCTTGTAGTTTTTTAACCTGGCTGGCATTGCCACTTAGAGCCATTTTATACGCCTTTTGTATATGGCTATTAATTTGGGGGGTAATACCATAAATATCATTCAATAAAGAAGTATCATTGGTAATGTTATATGTTGATTCCGAAGTATTTTTCTTCATTTTGTTTTCGATTAATAATTGAATAAGTAAAACTACTATTTTTAATCACTAAATAGAGACATTAAGTATGAATATATCCCTCACTTCTCACACACCCATATTTTTCGTTCAAATTTGGATTTACCTTCCTTTTCCAGAGTGCAAAAATCAGATATTTTCAGTCCAGCCTTATGTATGATGTCTTTTATATCAGATGTAGAAACTACAACAACCCGTTGGGCAATCCGGGCGGTTGAGCAAATAATATTTGCAGTAATTTCATCATTCGAATAACTATACAAATTATAAGGCAAATCCACTATTGCCGCATCGTAACTAGCTGTAATATCTTTTATATCTGAACGGTACACTTCTGCCTTATAGCTGTAAAACGCAAGGTTTTTTCTTGTGTGCACACATGATTTCCAGTTGATGTCGCACCCCTCTATAGAATATCCGGCAAAACAGGCTTCTAACATCACCGTTCCCACACCACAACAGGCATCAATCAGTTTTTTACCTGAATTACCTTTTGAGGAAATATTCACCAGGGCTTTAGCTAAATTAATATTTAACGAATTACTAAAAGAACAAGGCTTGTTCTTGTGTTTATTCCAATCTAAATTATTTTTATTTAACACACCAAAGTACCACTCTCCATTATAATACGACAATCCATAGGTGATTGCAGGATTGTAGTAATCTGGTGTTCCATCAATACTATAGCCTATATCCCTTAATTTTGAGAGCCGCTCTTCGTACGAAGTTGTATCCCCATCCAGCACCAAGTACTCCACTTTAAAGCCTTCCATACATATTTGCTGCTCTTTAATATCTTCGATAAGCCCGTCGTAGCTTGGGGAGCAAAGTGAAATGTCGAGCCTCTTTTTTATGAATGCACTGTGCGAGGGCTCTACTTTTATATCCGAGAACAGCAACTTGTTTTTTTCCTCACGGTTAAAAACATGTCGTGCTTCGAGCTTGCACAATTCCATTTCATGATCATTATAAACAAAGGAATATATATAGTTGTACGGCATCATTTATGTTATTAGGATAGAGATGCAAAAATATAAAACCTGCAAGGATAAAAAAATAAAGGACTGTTTGCACAGCCCCTTATCAATCTATACTTAAACAATAAAGTTGCTTTTTACCCCTATCATTTTTCTTTAGTATACTTTAAATCTTTTTCAACAGCCTCTATCATCTTTCCCGCAATATCTTTGTTTGAAGCTCCTTCTATCCCTTCCAGTCCAGGCGAGGAATTTACTTCCAACAACATGGCTCCATTCTTACCCCTGATGATATCAACCCCTGCCACTTTCAGATTAAGAGTTTTGGCAGCCAGCAGGGCAATTTTCTTTTCTTCGGCCGAAATTTTTGTGATGGATGCTGTGCCGCCCATATGGATATTTGCCCTAAACTCACCGGGGGCTGCTGTTCGCATAATACTGGCCACTACCTTTCCATTTACAACAAAACAACGTATATCTTTACCGTTGGCTTCCTTAATAAACTCCTGCACCAAAATATTTGCCCTTAAGCTTTTAAAGGCATTGATCAAACTTTCTGCAGCCTTTTTGGTTTCTGCCAGCACCACACCTTTGCCCTGGGTACCTTCCAGTAATTTTACAATCAAAGGAGCACCTCCCACCATCTTAATTAATTCATCAGTATCCAATGGCGAGTTGGCAAAACCAGTTGTAGGAATAGGCAATCCATTATTAATTAACAACTGCAAGGAATATAGCTTATCCCGCGATTGAGTTATGGCAGAGGCTGAATTTAAGGTGTATACCCCCATGGCCTCAAAATGCCTTGTAAGGGCACACCCGTAGAATGTAGCACTCGGCCTTATCCTTGGAATGATAGCATCAAAATCGTTTAAAATCCGTCCTCCACGATAATGCATTTCCGGATTTTCACCATCCAGCTTGATATAGCAATCTTTGATACTTAAAAACTCCATCTCATGCCCACGTTCCTGCCCGGCTTCCATAATCCTCAGGTTACTGTACAAATCAGGATTACTGGCCAGCAAACCAATTTTTAAGCCTGTGGGTTTTGTGATCTTTGTATGATAAAATCCACTTAGGGTTTCCTTTGACAAATCCCCCAATACAAATGAAGCTTCCGGATCGACTAAAATTTTACCCGACATGGCCTGGCGTCCCAACAGCATACGATAGCCCATGGAATCTCTGTTGGTAAGGGTTACTTCAACTTCCCAAGCTTCGTTTCCTATGGAAAATACGGTTTTTATCACAAACCTTATTTCACTCGAACCGCTTGAACTCTTAACCCGCCTTTTATCTAAAACAGGTGCTTCACAATGGACCGTTGTTTTTCCATCATTTTGCAACGGGTGAACATCAAAGCTGATCCAGGGAATTCCATTTTTATTAAACGGACTGATATTAACTGCATGCAACGCAGATGTTTTGGCACCGGAATCAATCCTTGCTTTAATTCCTGGAATATTTAACTGAGGGAAATTGCACCATTCTTCGCTCCCTACTATAATCTTTTTCACGGCCTTTAAATATTTTATTCTACTCGTATCTGCATATGTAACTCACAGGCTCTGCAACTTTAACTTTAAAAGCTTCTCCTTTTTCCACCTTAAAAGTTTCATTTTGATTGTACAGTTTCCAATCAGATGCATTTGGTAACAAAACTTCCATTTGGCCATAAGTAACAGTCATATATTCAACTGTAGATGTACCAAACTCAAACTCTCCGGGAGCAATAACTCCAGCAGTAGCTTTCCCTGTACTATTGTCGACAGCAATTGATTTTACTTTTCCCTCAAAATACTCGTTTACTTTTAACATGACTATTTTTATTAGATTAATATTTTTTTAGCAAAGATAATTTTAAAACGACTCACCCTGATAAAAAGCCCCTCCAATGTTACTACCTGCTGGCATTTTTTTACAATGGCAGGCTGTTATTATTGCATATACCAATTAAAACTTGATATATACCAAAATAAAAAAATATTTTCATGCAGAAATACTGAAACCAAATTGATTAATTAATGTATACAGTTTTTAATTAGTGTTGGCAAGAAAATTCGATTTCTTCCCTCCTTACTCCCTATTACTCTCCCGAACAAAAGTTCGGGACAGGCTCTAAAGGGACAACCATCAACCCAAATTGAGCGAGGGATTTCCCCTTTAGGGGTCAGGGGTGAGCGATTGGATTTTTAATTGTTATAGATATTTTCTTGCTGATACTAATTAAGGGTATTTGCATGATACCTGTATAAGAAAATAGGTTAGAGGATTTATATTTTGGGGAAAGATAGTATGGGATTAGGTGGAATAAAATCTGTTAAATACTTTTTTATAGGTTTTTTACTATTATTTAATAGCATTATTGGATTGTGCATTAATAAAACGGATAGCCTAAAAAGCTTATTACAGAATGCGCAAAACGACAGCATTTTATATACCATTCAATATGAATTGGCAGATGAACTACTGCTCAACAACCACACCGAGGCCTTACATTATTACACACTTTCTAAAAACCTGTCTGTTAAATATCAAGACTCAACCCATATTGTATACAACCTTTTAGGCATTAGCGATATTTACTCAATGATGGGGGAATACAAAAAAGCCCTGAATATAATTCAGGAAGCCATGATGTATGCCGGAAACGAATACGACTTGCTGGCATCATGCCACAGCCGCTTATCCATTGAATATGATTTGATGGGAAAATCCGATTTATCAATTATAAACGATAGGTTATCCTTAAAATACAATAAACTCCTGGGCGATTCTTTAAAGATAGCGTACGACCTGCACAATATCGGTTCATATTATATAGCCATTAACAATGCTGATTCGGCAATTTATTACTATAACCTGTCAAATACTTTCATAAAGAGCGATATTGATATTTTACATGCATACAATAATAGCAGACTGGCTATTGCATATTCTGATAAGAAGGAGTATCACAAAGCCTTACTCTACCATAACAAGGCACTAAAGGCATTTACTCAAGACAGTCTTCTTTATGATATGGCCCTGGAAGAATATTATGCAGCGCTATCTTTATATAAACAAAACAAAGAAGCCCGGGCCATTAAACACCTGAATAATTCACTTAACTACACATCCAAACTCAACAACCACGACCTATTCCGAACCAATTACCAATTGCTATATAAAATATACAACTCTCAAAAAGACTATAAATCGGCATTAAAATATGCGCTCTTAAACCAGGCTTATTCCGATTCTCTTGAAAAGAAAAACCAGGAAAACATTATTAAAAACCTTAAAACACAGCATAAATTGCTGCAACAAGATGAAATTATTGAAGCAACGCAACACTCAAATACCTTACTTAGCAAACAAAAAAAAATACTAACAGCCCTAACAATAATAGCCTCTTCCTTAATGCTGATTAGTATTTTGGTTTTAATTTTAATTAACCGGGCCTGGAAAAGAAACAAGATACTTACCCAAAAACTAAATACAGCAAACAATTCCAAACAAAAGATATTATCAATTATTGGCCACGATTTAAAAGATTCGGTGGGAAACCTGAAAAACTTTACCCAATTAATACAACACAACCTAATCAATAACAAATCCATAACTTCACTTATCAACAAGTATATACCTATGGTAAACTCAACCTATAACCTATTAGAAACTTTACTTGTGTGGTCAAAAAGCGGTGATGATAACCTTATATCCACCCCTGAAAAAACCTCGATAAGCGAAATTATTTCAAAAACAACCGACCACCTTTCGCACCTTGCATCAACAAAAAACATTACACTCAACAGCATTGTTGAATCTTCTATTTTTTATGCAGATAAAAACATGATACTTACCGTATTGAGAAACTTTGTCAGTAATGCCATCAAGTTTTCGCATCCTCACTCTACGGTTGATATTATTGCAAAAAAAATCAGCAACAATATTATTTTTACAGTCAGGGATTATGGAGTTGGCATGACACAAGAACAAATTGACATAGTATTAAAAGAACGAATAGGCAAATATTCAGTTGGAACAATGGGAGAACAGGGTTCAGGATTAGGACTTGCACTTTGTAACACCCTGATTAAAAAACATCACGGAAAAATATCTATAGATAGCATTCCTAATAAAGGGAGTTCATTTGTATTTGAAGTTCCTGTTTCACAAAAAGCTGACTCTAATTAAAATAATCCTGAAATTGACTTTAAACACATAGCAATGTTTTCCTCACACAAGCAAAATATAATATTTCTCTTACTCATAGCACTATCCTTTGTTATCCATGCACAAAACAATGCTGTTAAATTTGAGCATATTAAAGCCAAACATGGTTTAAGCCATAACCGGATTTTTGATATAGTAAAGGATGCAGAAGGATATATGTGGTTTGCCACACTTAATGGATTGAGCCGGTATGATGGATATACATTTAAAAAATTCAAACACCAAATAAACGACTCCTCTTCCATATCGGAAAATTTTATAGAAACCCTTTTTATTGACAGGGACAATAACCTATGGGCAGGAACAAATTTCAAAGGACTAAACAAATTTCTTCCGGATAAAGAAGAGTTTATCCGATACGACAACGACCCGAACAATCCTTACAGCCTGGCTGATGGTTCTGTACATTCTATTAACCAATTAAACGATGGCACCTTAATTATTGGAACAAATAATGGCTTATCATTATTATATCAGGGAAACAATATGTTTATAAACTATAAACATAACCCACACAACCCATTAAGTATACCTGATAATGAAATCAGGGCTATATTAATTGGCAATGACGGCATTCCCTGGATAGGAACAGCCAACGGTCTTGCGCAGATGGATACAACAACAAACTTTTTCACAAATTATAAGCATGATACCTACAACACCAACAGTTTAACTGACAACTATATACTTTGTCTTGCCCAAACCTCTGATAGTTTAATATGGATTGGTACCGCCAAAGGATTGAACAGCTACAATTTAAATACCCGAAAATTTACTCATTATTATAATAAACCAGGCGATAATAATTCCATTTCCAATAATTACATCCATACATTACAAGTAGATAATTATGGCGACTTATGGGTTGGAACCACAAAAGGAATTACAAAAATTATTAACCCCAATGGTAAAGAGCAACAATTTTATCATTACAACTACAATACTTCCAATCCAAATTCATTAAGTGGAAATAAGGTGTGGTGTATGTATATGGACCAGGAACAACTGATGTGGATTGGTACTGTAAACCACGGGGTAAACAAATGCTATATAGGAGAATATACTTTTAATAATGAAACACACCTTCCCCACGACCCTTCTAGTTTATCGCATAGCACCATCCGATCACTGTATGAGGACAGCAATGGAAATCTTTGGGTAGGGACCGATGGTGGTGGCCTCAACCTTAAAATAGCCAACCAATCCAAATACATCCGAATGAACGATCTGGATCCTGGACATATGGTATTTGGTGATGACCGGATCCTGGACGTTTACGAAACCAAAGAAGGTGAAATATGGGTGGGTACCTGGGGAGCCGGTGTGTCCATGTTTAAATCAAAAGATATTGCCTTGATCAGGAAAGGAATCCTTCCCTCAATAAGGCATTTCAGCCATAACTATCTTGATTCCACAACGGTTTCAGGAAATATTGTGCAGGAAATTACACAAGACAGTTATGGAAACTTGTGGATAGGAACTGAAAACGGCCTGAATATTTATAATCCGACAGACAATACCTTCCATAGGATATACCACAGCGAAAACATCCCTTCCAGTCTTTGTGACAACAGGATACAATCGGGATGTATAATCGAAGACAGCCAGCAAAACATCTGGATTGGAACATGGAACGGTCTGAACAAAATAAGGCTTGAAGATATACCCTATAGAAATGGACAAAAGATACATACACCTGTATCTGAACCATTTAAATTTGAAAGATTCCTTAATGTTAAAGATGACATTCACAGTCTGGGCGATAACAGGATCACATCTATACTGGAAGACAACACAGGCACCATATGGGTAGGAACTTTTGGTGGTGGTTTAAACAAAATAAACTATAGCAATAATAAAATTATTGTGGAAAAATATACCAAACCAGATGGTTTGGCTGACGAAGTAGTATACGGTATTGAGAAAGGAACTGCTAATTTCTTATGGTTAAGCACCAATAATGGATTGTCACACTTTAATCCCACACAACGGGAATTTACCAATTACCATAAAAGTGATGATTTACAAGGCAATGAATTTTACTGGGGAGCACACCTAAGAAAAACAGATGGCGAACTTTTATTTGGCGGCACCAACGGTTTTTCCTCTTTTTACCCGGACAGCATAACACCCCATTATTTTACTTCGCCCATAAAAATAACAGGAATGAGTATTTTTAATATCCCTGTTGATTTTAAACACCCAGAATCTCCCATCAACAAACCCATAGAGTATATTCAAGGGATCACTCTTTCGCACAAACAGAATGTAATCTCCTTTGATTATGCATCACTAAATTTCCACCACCCCGAAAATATTAGTTATGCTTATATGCTTGAAGGATTTGAAAAAACGTGGAATTATGTTGATTCCCGACGAACAGCCATATATACCAATTTAGAACCCGGAAACTTTATTTTTAAAGTCAAATCAGAACATACCAATGGCAATACCAATGAGCCTATTGCCCAAATAGCCATTAAAATAGAGGCCCCTTTTTATAAAAATGTATACTTCCGGATCTTCTGTATTTTATCTATTGCTATAATCGTTGTTTTAATTTACAGGATAAAACTTAACAACATCTGGAAACAACAAATAAAATTGCAGGAAAAAGTAGCGGAGCGAACCATTAAGCTTACCAACGCCAATAACTTGTTGCTTGAAAAAAATGAGGAAATAAAAGCTCAGCGTGACAAGATTATTCAACAAAATGAGGAACTCGACAACCATAGGATTGGATTAGAGAAAAAAGTAAAGGAACGCACCAAACAACTTGTAGTTGCAAAAGAAAAGGCAGAAGAGTCTGACCGGCTTAAATCTGCATTTCTGGCCAATATGTCGCACGAAATCAGAACCCCTCTAAACGCTGTTGTGGGTTTTTCAACTTTGTTAAATGATGATTCTATAAACGCAGAAGAAAGGGATATGTTTGTACGCCAGATTACTCAAAATTCAGATGACCTGCTTGTTTTAATTGATGACATCATTGACCTTTCGCATATTGAAGCCGGACAGCTAAAAATTAAACCGGAGTTGGTTGACCTCAACGATTTTTTATCCGGTATTTCAGAGATTTATAAAAACAAGATACTACCCAGACAGGTTGAGTTTAAGGTAAACAACCATATTTCGAATGAATTTGTATCCATAACAACTGATCCGCATAAACTTAGGCAGATTGTTATTAACCTGATAAATAATGCCTTTAAATTTACAGAAACCGGCTTTGTTGAATTTGGGATAAACCGAAATGGTAAAGGCCTGCAGTTCTATGTTAAAGATACCGGCATTGGAATATCAAAGGAAAACCAGGAGCTAATATTTGAAAGGTTCAGAAAAATAGATGGCAGCTTATCTAAACTATACCGCGGAGGCGGTTTAGGCTTAACTATATCTAAAAGACTGGCAGAACTTTTAGATGCCAAACTATCAGTTGAATCAGAATTGGATATCGGCTCTACTTTTTATATTTCGTTTAACTAGCAAACATTTCATTCATGATACTGCACTATACTACCAACCATCCTTAACAAGGCATGATGGGTATCTATGTAGTTGTAAATAGCTTCCAGCTTATATTGAGAAGCATTTAAATAGATATTCTGAACATCGCGGTAATTAAAAGAATTAATGGCACCTGTTTCAAATTTTTCTTTTGAGATCTGAAGGTTCAGCCTGGCAGCCTCCAGGTTATCTTCTGCTACTGCCAGCAATTGCTTTCGAACCATGAATAACTCATAAAGGTTGGCCAGACTATTACTTAGTTCATGCTTTTTTTCTTCCAGTTCTACCGTGCCAATTTCCTCATCAATCCGGGCAATGGCCATAGCTCTTTTCCTGCTCCCTCCGCTAAACAGGTTGTAGTTTAAAGTTAACGCTCCATATAAATTGGCCGATTTTGACCATGCATCGCTAGTACTGGTATATATCGAAGATCCATTTGCTCCGGCTCTTAATGCCAGCGAAGGCGAATAAGCACTCTTTGCCATAACAATGGCGTTTTCAAGCAGGCGCTGGTTAACATACTGATTTTGCAAACTTTTGTTATTTGCCATCATCTGCGCTTCCAGATCAGCCAGTTCGTAAACATTTTCTTTTGCTTCAAAACTATCTGCCAAAAAATATTCAGTTCCCTTTTCTCCCATTAAAAACGTCAGGTCGCGCAAGGCATTTTTATAGTTCACCTCCTGCAACAAATAAGATGACTGGTCGGATAAATAGGCATTTTTGGCCTGTAACACATCATAAGTAACAGCACTTCCTAGTTTTCGACTCTCTTCTTCCCTCACAAACCTGTCTTCGGATAGTTTCATCACCTCTTTGGCAACTTCCAATTTATCTTTTTGAAGTAATGCATCAAAGTAAGCCAACACAATTGATTGGATAGTACTTTCAATCATAACGGCAGTATTTTGTTTTGACAGTTCCTCCAGTTCTTCAAAACGTTTTTTGTTTATCCGTACTGCAAACCCGTTAAAAACAGTCCAACATAACGATACACCCGACGAAAGGGTATAGCGGTTGTAATTATCACCCCCATCAACCACATTATAAGCGTTGTTGTCCTCTATGGAAAAATCAATATATGGATAGGCACCAGCTGCACCCCAACTATTGTTTATTTCAGATATTCTTTGATTATTTTTTACAATTTTTACTGAGTAATTGTTATCCAGGCCCTTTGCTATGGCATCAGCTAACAACAGTTGTTGCTGGGCTTTCAAGCTCAACCCGAGCACAAGAAAAAGTATTAATGATATATATATTTTATGCATTTGATGTTAAATTTAATAGTTTTTAAACCCCTACACATACCACTCATTATCAACAAACACCCCCTATCTTATTGTAACGCCATTGTTCCCCCCTGTTCCCTAAACGGGCTGTAAAGGGGAAGTCATACGCACTTCTCCATTCATATCAGTTATCATTATTGTCAATCTTTCGTTTCCCATTAATGTAAGCAATCTCCACATGCTCTCTTTCTATTTTTCTGCCCGACCATTTTTCCCTGATAACCCTTCTTATATCATTTAAAATCATAATCAGGGCCGGAAAAAACAATAAAATAAACAAGGTGCCAAAAGCCACTCCATAAACTAAGGAAATAGCCATTGGGATTAGAAACTGAGCCTGAAAGCTTTTTTCCAATATCAACGGGTACAGTCCAACCGAAGTGGTCAAGGTAGTCAGTATTATGGGGCGTAATCTCGATTTCCCGGCTTCAACAATGGCTGCCTTTACCTTTCTGCCTTGCTCTATCAACAGGTTATATTTGGCCAGGAACACCACGGCATCATTAACAATTACCCCAGTTAAAGCAACAATTCCCCAAAGACTCAAAATGGAAAGCGGTTTACCATGTATTCCGTGCCCCCATATGGATCCAAGGATAGAGATTGGGATCATCAGGATGATAATCATAGGTTGCTCAAAGGATTTAAAATTGATCATCAAAATAAAAATCATAGCTAAAAAGGCAAGTGGGAACAAAAATGCCAGATCATTCATATTCCTCTTGCTTTCCTTTTGCTGCCCCTGAAACTCCACCGAAATACCAGGGTAGTGCACTCTTATTTCAGGCACCAGTTCCCTGGATATGATCTCATTAATATCCGATACCGAAGCATCAGGATCCACCATATCAGCTTCAACCCGGATTTCCCGTTTACCATTAAACCTGTTAATGTTTACAGGCCCGCGTTTCATATCATAATCAACCAGCTCTGTTAATGGATATTCTCCCTGGGAAGTAATTATTTTCATTTCATCCAGCTGTCCAATACGCTCCCTGCCTTCGGGTGGATAACGCACCCAAACCCTGAGCTCATCCCTTCCTACCTGCAACCGTTGCGCCTGCCCACCATAAAAAGCCTGCCTTACCTGACTGGCAATTGATGATTCGTTTAATCCCATCATATATGCCCGGGGCTTTAATTTCAATAAGATTTCCTGCTTACCCAAGGCATTATTAGTTACCACATCCTTAAGTTGAGGATACTCCTGCAATTTTGCCAATACAAAATCACGCCCATGCTCCAACTCCTCAATGTTACGCGAAAGCAAACCAATTGAAACCGGGGCTCCAAACCTACTGCGCGAACCAATAGAATATTTTTCAGCCTCAGGGACATGACCTATTTTGTCTCGGATCATGTTAATGATCTCAAACGAGCTGATGCCTGTTTCTTCGGAATTTCGTGGCGAAACATCAACATTTCCGGCATGAGATCCACTCTCCGATCCATCAAAGGCATTTCCCAGGTTAAGGATACTATTTTCAATAATTGGAATGGTATCGTTATATTTTTGCATCAATTCTTCATTTACTACCCAAACCACACTATCAAAACGTTCCAGATAATCCATGGTTTTGCGCTCTCCCGACCCTGGTGTAAAAGCAATATTAATATTAAACGAATCAAACTCCATACGAGGGAAGAAGGTCATTTTAATTTGCTGCCCTTTCACCAGTCCAAAAGTAATGAGCATCATAGCCAGGGGAATTCCAATTACAACATAACGCCACTCAATAATAAGCTTTAACACCCTATCGTAAGCATACTCCCGAAGCCACGTAAAAAATCCCTCAGTATATTTTTTAAGGCCCTTTGGTTTTGCTGTCAGCTTTGCTCTGTTCAGCACACTTTCATTACCTATATGAGCAGGAAGAACAAAGAAGGCTTCAAACAGGGATACTCCCAGGCTAAATATAACAATCACAGCCATCTCAAACATAAACTCCATCCGCCCTGTAATGAAAATCAATGGAGAAAATGCTACAATGGTAGTTGTTACTGATGCTACAACAGCAGGTATTACCTCTACCGTACCATCAACTGCAGCCCTGCGAGGATTTTTCCCTTGCTCAAAATGCTGAAATATATTCTCCCCTATAACAATACCATCATCTACCAGGATACCAATAACCAGAATCATCCCAAAAAGGGAAATCATATTAATAGTTACGCCCATCATGTTCACTATGATAAACATCCCTAAAAAGGAAGCCGGAATACCCCAGGCAACCCAAAGCGAAAGCCGGACACTCAACATCAGGCTAAGGATAAGTATTACCAGTATCAATCCCTGTCCACCGTTCTTATAAAGCAAGTCGAGCCTTGAATGCAAAATATCAAGAAAGGAACGGGACAACATTAGTTCCACCCCATTATTTTGGGTATTAAATTCTTCCACATATTCCCTCAGGTATTCATCAATCTCATCTAAATCTTCGGTAATCAGCTTCATCACCATAATCCTGATCAGGGGATTTCCTTTTTCGATGGTTTTATTGGGAACATCTGAAAACTTTATTTTTACAGATGCTATATCCCTGATTCGAATAACACTACCATCTGTATTGGCCCGCAAAATGATGTTGCCAATTTTATCCGGATCTGCACTCCTGGAGCGCAAACGGATCAGCATTTCCTCTTCCTGAGACCGCAATTGTCCTCCGGAAACATCCTGATTGTTATTGGTTATGGCATTCTGCAAATCGTTAAATGTAAACCCATATCGCAGCATTTCCTCTTCACTGGCCTCAACCGATATTTCCATGCTTGGGAATCCTGATAAGGATACCTGGCTCATAAACCCAGAAGCCAAAAAATCTTCTTCAACCTGCTGGGCATAGCTCTTTAAGGTCATCAAATCCACATCCCCAGTTACCGCTAACCTGGCTGCCGGCGAGGTTGTCCTGGATTTGGAAACAATAGGGCGCTCAGCTGCAGAAGGTAGGGATGACACCCCATCTACTGCATTTTTTACTTCTGTTAAGGCCTCATCAATATCATAATCCGGCTCTATTTCAATAGTAACCCTTGAGCTGTTTTCTGACGATACCGAGTTGATTTCATATATGCCGGGAATGGCACGAACTGCTTCCTCAATCCTGGAAGTAACCCCTTCTTCCATTTCAACAGGTGAGGCTCCGGGATAAAACACACTAATCCGGATAATATGTGATTCACGCTCCGGGAAAAATGATTTTTTCATAGAAACCAAACTCATAGTTCCCAGCACCAAAAAAACAATGATAATCAGGTTTGCATAAAAAGGAAACCTAACAAATACTTCAACAATCTTCTTCATATTTATTTGCTTTTAGATTGTTTTTGCTCTTTATTTTGATTGGATTGTGTAGCGGAGACTGATCCTGAGCTTTCTTCGCCTAAAATTCCTACCGGACTATTTTCCCTGGCATTGATCAATGGTTGTGTCACCACTTTACTACCTTCCTGAAGTCCATCAAAAACTAAGGTATTTTCATTCCATTTCAATACGTTGATTTCTTTCTTTTTCAACATGCCTTCAATAACCACAAATACTTCATTAGAATTAAATACAGCATTACGAGGTAACTGCATCGCATTTTCTATTTCCTGTCCTGGAAATTCAACCTTTTTGTAATCACCTGCCAACAGCTCCTGGCTTGAAACATCTGGTAATTTTACAAATATGCTTCTCGACTGGGTATCTTCATCTATAAAATTTGATTTTCGGACTACATTCCCCATAACATATTTGTTACCGTTTCCAGAGTATATTTTTACCTTATCGCCCTTTTCAATCCATTTGCTTTGAATATTTTTCACAGGCACTTCAACCTCAAGCTCATCCGTTCGTATCATCCTGGCAACCTGCCCTCCGATATTTACATATGCTCCCACTTCAAAACTCACCTGTGTAAAAGCACCATTAAAAGGTGCATATAAATAATGTCTGCCCAACTTTTTTTCATCCTGGAGAATGCCATAATAATCGCTCAACAAGCTCCTGCTGGCTAAAAATACCTTCAGTTTTTCATTGGAATAGTCGGGTAGATCAGGCATTTCTTTGTTGATATCTATATCATTAAAAAACTTCATAAACGCATCAAATGACCCGGGATAATCCACTTTTAAATCAGGGAGCAAGGTTGTAATTGTGTTTAGAAACTTACTCTTACTGGCTTTAAGCGCCAACTCAACCTCATCTTTATAAATAACTGCTAAAAGTTGTCCTTTTTTAAATGATGTTCCTTTTTTTAATGCTACAGAACCTTGTTGAACTTTACCTGAAGCTTCGGCAACAAGGGCTACTTCACTGCTGGATATGACTCGTCCCTTGGCTTCCAGAGGGGATATTACTTTTCCGTATTGAACGGTTTCTGCTTGTACAAAACGTTTCATATCAATGGCCGGTCTTTTGGGTGAATCCGGTTTCATTGAAATAAACAACTTTGAGAGGCCAAACGAGCCTCCTAACAAAACAATTAACGAAACAATAATAAACGTACTTTTCCGACGGTTCATAAGTATTCAAATTAATATGGTAATAAGGCTAATAACTATTGATATTGATCCTCCTCATCTCTGTTAGAAAGAACAATACCGAATACAAAAAGTTGGTTTTAAACACAAGAATAACAAATCTACAATTATTTTATGAGATTATTGGAATAGTAAGTAGCGGATAGGTTATAGCTTATAGCTTATAGCGGATAGCCATTAGCTTATAGCCAATAACTTATAGCAGATAGTATTGAGCCTATCACGAATAGCGGATACCAGTTTACTGATTTCCTTTTACATCTTCAAAATTAATCCCTATCTTTTTAGTCCGATTGAATAATTCAATCATTTTGTCTTGTCTATCATTATAACAAATTCTAATTTTCAAAAACATGAAGAAGTTATTCTTATTATGCGTTGTCTTATTATTATCGTACAGCGTATTTGGGCAGATTAATGCCAAACTGATGCGTTACATGGATGTTTCTAAAACGCAGATTACCTTTGTATACGGGGGCGATATTTGGTTGGTAGATAAAACAGGAGGAACAGCCGTACAAATAACGCACTCACCAGGTGAGGAATCATGGCCTAAATTTTCGCCTGATGGAAAAGAAATTGCTTATACGGCAAATTACAACGGCAATTCCGATATTTATGTAATCCCTGTAAAAGGAGGGATACCAACCAGGGTAACTTATCACGGATTTTACGACAGGATGGTGGAGTGGCATCCCAACGGAAAGCAACTGCTATTTGCTTCTTCCAGAGAAGGCGGCCAGGCACGTACAAACCAGTTTTTTCTTATAAACAAAAATGGTGGCCTGCCTCAAAAAATAGCAATTCCTTATGGTGAACTGGCTGACTTTTCTGCCGATGGCAAGAAATTAGCTTACATTACAAAAATAACTGAAAACTATCCATTTAAAAGATATAGAGGAGGATTAACTTCTGATATTATTGTATATGACTTTACATCAAATAAAACAGAACGGATTACTACCAATGAAGCTAACGATGGAAAACCAGCCTGGGTGGGCGATAAAATCTATTTTCTATCAGACAGGGGTAAAAATATGCGCCTGAACATATGGGAATATAATCCTGCGTCAAAATCCAAAACCCAGGTTACTAACTACAAAGATTACGACATATCGTTTCTATCGGGCAATAGCAATGAACTGGTTTACGAAATGGGTGGAGATTTATTTTTAATGGATACCCAGACTAAATCTCCGCAAAAAATTGATATAAATGTAATCAGCGACCTGTCAATAGAAATGCCAATCACTCAAAAAGTAAGTGGTAATATTGTAAGTGCCACGGCATCTCCAGGTGGTAAAAGAATTGTTTTCGAAGCCAGGGGCGAACTTTTCGATGTTCCGGTTAAAGATGGATTCACCTTAAACCTAACACGCTCAAGCGGGGCATTCGACCACTCTCCTTCATGGTCGCCAGATGGTAAGCATATAGCATACTGGAGCGATAAATCAGGTGAATATGAGATATACCTCCAGGACACACAAAAGCAAAGCGAAGCTAAGAAACTCACCAAACGGGGCAAAGGATTCGGGTATCAACTATTATGGTCGCCCAATAGCAAAAAACTGGCTTTTGTTGATGAAACAAACAACATTTATATTACTGATGTAAAAACAGGCGAAACAACAATAGCGGATAACTACAGGTGGAACCTGGGTCACTGGACTCGATTCAATTACCCCATAGCCTGGTCGCCAGATTCAGAATGGATTACTTATAGTATTGGCCAGGACAATGCAAACGGAGCCATATTTATATACAATATCAACAGTAAAACCAGATATAAAGTTACAAGCGGATTTTACAACGACTACAACCCAGTATTCAGTACCGACGGAAAATACTTATTCTATTTAACCGACAGGAGCATGAATGCTGCCTATTCTTCATTGGGTGATGGAACATGGATTTATCCCAACTCAACCCAAATTGCTTCCTTAGCATTGAAAAAAGATACCCCGCTAATTATGAAAACTAAAAACGATAAGGTAGACATTAAGGGAGATAAGAAAAAGGAGCATGACAAAAAGGATGAAGATACTGAAGAGAACGGTGATAACGGTGATAACGGAAAAAATGGTAAAAGTAAAAATGACAAGGAGGATAAGGAAAAGGATAAGATTAAAGTAGAAATTGATTTTATAAACATAGAAGCACGTATGGAAATATTGCCACCCAAAGCAGGCAATATCTCTAAAATCATACCTTTTGCCGACAATATTGTTTACTTAAAAAGAGCCAATACGGGTTCTGAAAAAAACGGTAGTTCATTAAACGTTTTTGATCTAAAAAAACACGAGGACAAAAATGTAATGGATGATGTTAGAATGGCCGATGCCACAGCCGATGGAAAATCACTATTAGTCAGCTCTAAAGGAAAGTATGGTATTATAAAACCTGCTCCCAACCAAAAAATTGAAAAACCAATCCCTACTGACGGTCTCACCATGAACCTGGTGCGCAAAGAAGAATGGAAGCAGATATTTACAGACACCTGGCGACGCCACCGCGATTTCTTTTACGACCCAAACATGCATGGTTTAAACTGGAAAGAAGTGCACGACAGGTACGCAAAACTGGTTGATGATGCCCGAACAAGATGGGATATATCCAATATCCAGAAAAATATGGTTTCAGAACTCAGTGCAGGACACACCTATGCCGGTGGCGGAGATGCTGAAAGATCACCTTCGATGGGAAATGGATTCCTTGGTATTGATTGGGCTATTGATGGCAACCTGTATAAAATAAAAAGAATAGTGAAACCTGCTGAGTGGGATACTCAAACCAGATCTCCATTTGACAAACCCGGTATCAAAGTAAGTGCAGGTGATTATATCCATTCAGTTAATGGAGTTGTACTGGATATTAACAAGGATCCCTATGCCGCATTTGAAGGTTTATCGGGAAAAACTGTATTGTTAAAAATTTCTTCTTCCGGAAAAGAAGCAGAGGCTGAAGATGTAGTGGTTCAATGCCTGTCAGGAAGAGACGAATACAACCTAAGATATTTAGAATGGATCGAGAACAACCGTAAAATGGTTGACCAATTATCTAACGGCCAACTAGGCTATATTTATATGGCCAACACAGGAGGTCAGGGGCAACAGGAATTGGTTCGTATGTTTTATGGCCAGCTGGATAAAAAAGGCTTTATCCTGGATGAGCGTTGGAATGGAGGAGGACAACTTGCCGACCGTTTTCTGGAATTGATACAGCGACCAGTAAACTGTCACCTGCACTGGCGACATGGAAAAGATCACCGAAGCCCTGTTAAAACAAACACCGGTCCTATAGGAATGCTAATCAACGGTTGGGCAGGATCCGGCGGTGATGGACTACCCTGGGCATTTCAGGAACTTAAAGCCGGTCCTATAGTTGGTGAGCGTACTTTAGGCATTTTGGTAGGCCCGGCAACTGGTCACCGATTAATTGACGGGGGATCAATTACAGTACCCGGAGCCCGCTTATATGATAATGATGGGCACTGGTTCTGGGAAGGCGAAGGAGTTCGTCCGGATTTCAAAGTCTGGGACGATCCAAATATTCTGATGCAAGGCCGCGATCCTCAAATGGAAAAGGTAGTTGAAGAAGTAATGAAACTTACAAAGGAGAACAAACATTTAATAACCCCTGCCCCACCTCTGGAAGATAGAACGGCCAAAGGTCTTAACGATTAATATTTAGTCTTCAGCCATCAATAACAAGTACTTATTGATGGCTGAAGGCCAATTAAACTTCACAGGAATCACCCATACAATTAGGCTTCTCTTCAGGCGCTTTCAATAACTTCACCCTTACTGAAAGATGATATAATTTGCATCCCACACATATTCCAAAAGCCGTCTCCAAAAATAAAAACAACAAACAAATCAGGCACAACATGCAAACGGGTTCAAAATAACTAACATCAGTTAGCAAAAATATCGACAAAGCAAAGATGGCAACAGACAATATCATCCCTAAACTATACGCAAACCTTTTTTGAATAGCCCCTATTAGTAGCGGCGATTGCTTTAATGTTACGATTCGTGCTACAAAAACAGTAGGTGCAATTTTGGGATTAATAAATACTGCTAAAAAGAAGTTTAATGCCAAAAAACCACTAATATAAGGTAGAATCACATAGTTTTTAATTACAAACCCATTAACAAAAGCTATAAACCCAAGCAGTAACATTATCCCGGAACTACCCCTCATTACCCTTTCGTCCACTTCCTTGTACCCTTTTCCACTTATGTATTCTCCAAAACTAAAAAAAGCCATATCAAAAATTATTTAAATTGTTATTCCACAAAAATATATTATCAAATAAAAACACTCCCTATCCATTATGCTTTTTAACATCTCAATAACAATATATTTATATTTGATTTTAAACTACTTTTGGCAATAAAAAATGGCCGTTCACTTACATTTGGTATCCCCTTCTGATCTTATAGAAATACGAGATATTTACAATTATTACATTATAAACTCAACTGCCACTTTTCACACTGAAGAGATAGGCATAGATGATGTAAAAAATATCATTCCTTTGTCGCACCCAAAATACAAATCATATTTAATAAAAAACAATAATGAGGTTTGTGGATATGCCTACCTGGGCTGTTATAAACCACGACAGGCATATGATCGCACAGCTGAAGTTACAATTTATTTAAAACCTGGAATGGGAGGAAAAGGAATTGGAAAAACCGTTCTGAAACAAATAGAGCCCTTAGCTAAAGAAAAAGACATCAAGGTTTTACTTGGTATCATAACAGGAGAAAACACAGCCAGCATCCGTTTATTTGAAAAATGCGGCTACGAAAAATGCGCCCACTTCAGGCAGGTAGGCGAAAAGTTTGGCCGGATATTAGATGTAGTGGCATATGAAAAGATCTTAGATTAACATGGGTAGTAAATATGCTCTATTAAAATCTTAACTCCAATCCCAATCAATACCAAACCACCAAAAATCTCTATCCCGGAATTGATCTTTGTCCCAATCTTTTTTCCCAGGTACACTCCAACAGTTGAGAATATAAATGTTGTGATACCAATAATTAGCATTGCCTGATAGATATTGATTTTAATAACACCAAACCCAATCCCAACTACCAAGGCATCTATACTAGTTGCAATAGCCATCCCTGCCAATAACAAATTATTGGTAGGATTAAAATTACTGCAACCTTCCTCGTGCTTTGACAGGCCTTCATAAATCAATTTGGCACCAATTAAAAACAGCAATATAAAAGCAACCCAATGATCATAATCTTCAATAAGTCTTTTAAATCCTGTACCAATCAACCATCCAATATAAGGTAATCCTCCCTGAAAAATAGCCATAAAGGCCGCTACCTTAATAACATGCCTTTTTAAAAGTTTTTTACAACAAGCTCCTGTACTAATACTTGCTGCCAAACTGTCAATCGACAAACCTATTCCTACAATAATCAACGATAAAATATTCATCCACCTATTTAATTTAGCGGTGCAAAAATAACATCTACATTCAAATTATCAGATAGGATTAAACAAAAACCTTTAATTCATATAATTCTCAACAAACTCTTTTGATAAAGGTACAGGACGGTTTTTGTCCTCATTTATTTTAACAATCTTGGTATCTCCTATTGCATATATTTCACCTGTATCTGCGTTTTTAAAAGTATATTCAACCAAAAACTGAACCTCACGCAATTGGGTAAAAACCAATTCGCACACAACGTGGTCACCCAAACGCATGGGTTGTTTATATTTACACGAAGTTTCTGAAACCACAAATGTGAGCCCATCCTTTTTATATTTCAAAAAATCATCCATGAGCAACTCTGTCCTGGCATTTTCCATATAAGTAAAATACACTGAGTTATTAACATGGTGATTCATATCAATATCAAAATAGCGGATATTTACCGGCTGTATAAAAAAGTTCTTCATAACTGTTAATAATTAATTCGCAAACAGCTTCAAAAGTAACAGAATTTAATAAACCATAAAGATTTACCATTTAGTAAATCCTATTTTGTAGGGTAATTCATATTCTCGTATCTTCGCAACATATTTTATTATAAATGATATTATGAAGCATAAAGCAGGATTTGTAAATATTGTTGGTAATCCCAATGTTGGAAAATCAACATTGACCAATAAACTAGTAGGGGAAAGATTATCAATAATTACCTCAAAAGCTCAAACTACCCGTCACCGGATATTAGGTATTGTTAACGATGAAAACTACCAGATTGTATTCTCGGATACTCCGGGTGTGCTAAAACCCAATTACAAGCTCCAGGAATCCATGCTCAAGTTTTCGAAAACAGCTTTGCAGGATGCCGATGTAATAATATATATGACCGATGTTGTTGAAAAAATTGATAAAAACAGCGACTTTTTAAGTAGTGTTCAAAAAACCAATGCCCCGGTATTATTGGTGATAAATAAAATCGACGAATCCAACCCGGAACAACTGGACGAACTAGTTACTACCTGGAAGCAGATGCTTCCGAAAGCAGAAATATTCCCCATGTCGGCATTACATGGTTTCAATACCGAAAACCTGATGAAACGTATCAAAGAATTGTTGCCTGAAGGTGAACCTTTCTACGATAAAGATGCATTGACTGACAAACCTACACGCTTTTTCGTTTCTGAAATTATCAGGGAAAAAATCCTCTTGTATTATCAAAAAGAAATACCCTATTCGGTTGAAGTAGAAGTAGAAGAATTTAAGGAAGCTGAAGAACAGATCAATATCAGGGCCATTATACACGTAGCTCGTGAATCTCAAAAAGGCATAATCATAGGGCACAAAGGAAGCGCATTAAAAAAGACCGGTACGGAAGCCCGTAAAGACATGGAAAAATTCCTTGGCAAAAAAGTATTTCTCCAGCTGTATGTAAAAGTAAATAAAGACTGGCGAGACAAAGACAGAACACTCAGAAACTTTGGTTACGACCAGGGATAAACACTGAAAGCATTGGTAAAGCATAGTCGTTATAAAAGCCCTTCCTTAAAACCAACATTACGGGAGGGCAATTATATCAGATTTAATGTGATAGTATATCAATCGTATATAACTAATAGCCAATAGCATTATCTTGTCAGATTAATAAAAAGAATTATCTTTGCACGCTTTTAAATTTTTGAAATACGCAAAACCAGCATAAAATGGGAAATATAGCAGCTATAGTAGGAAGACCAAATGTAGGTAAATCAACGCTTTTCAACCGTCTTACAGAAACACGTACAGCCATTGTAAATGAGGAAAGTGGTGTTACCCGAGACCGTTTGTATGGCAAATGCATTTGGAACGGGTTAGAGTTTTCGGTTGTAGATACAGGAGGTTATGCTGTTGGTTCGGATGATATTTTTGAAGAAGAAATCCGCAAACAGGTACTCATTGCTATTGAAGAGGCTGATATTATACTATTTATGCTCGATGTTACAACCGGCATCACTGATTATGATGAAATGGTTGCCGACATCCTTAGAAGAAGCAAAAAGCAGGTGATTATGGTTGTAAACAAGGTTGACAACACAGACAGGCTTACGGAAGCAAGTTATTTTTATTCACTTGGATTAGACGAAATGTTCCCTATATCCTCCATCAATGGAGGAGGTACAGGAGAATTGCTCGACAGACTGGTTGAACTATTCCCCAGCACTGAAAATGTTGAAGAACTTGATATTCCCCGCTTTGCCATTGTTGGCCGTCCCAATGCAGGTAAATCATCTATAGTTAATGCCTTTATTGGTGAAGAAAGAAATATTGTTACTCCAATTTCAGGAACTACAAGAGACTCTATTTATACACGATACAACAAATTTGGCCATGACTTTTACCTGGTTGATACAGCCGGCGTCCGTAAAAAGTCAAAAGTAAGCGAAGATCTGGAATTTTATAGCGTAATGCGTGCCATACGTGCCATCGAAAATTCTGACGTTTGTTTATTGATGATCGATGCCACAAGGGGAGTTGAAAGTCAGGACCAAAAGATTTTTCAGTTAATCCAACGCAACAAAAAAGGTGTGGTTGTTTTAATTAACAAATGGGATCTGATTGAAAAAGATACCATGACAACAAAGAAATATGAGGAACAAGTGCGTAGTAAATTTGCACCTTTTGTTGATTTCCCTATTGTATTTACATCAGTAATAACAAAGCAGAGAATACATAAAGCCCTGGAAATGGCAGTTGCAGTATACGATAACAAAACACGCAAAATACCAACGGCCAAACTAAATGAGGCCATGCAACAAATTGTGCACGATAACCCACCACCATCAACAAAAGGTAAATACATCAAGATTAAATACATTATGCAGCTTCCTACAAACACCCCTGCATTTGCATTTTTCTGTAATTTGCCACAATACGTAAAAGATCCATACAAACGCTTTTTAGAAAATAAAATACGTAAGATGTGGGATTTTTCAGGAGTTCCCGTTCAAATATTTATGCGAAAAAAATAAATGGTGCATTTTTAAATATTGTTGTGACCTGATAGCCAGATGAAATTTTAAGGAATAACATCAAGACCTGCATTTAATTAAAAGAGGCAGGTCTTTTTGCATTATTATCACTATAGTTTTTCTTTCTTACCCCCTACTCTGCCTTCCTTTCTTATTTGGAAAGAATTTAAATAACTTCTATATTTGCAAAAAACATAGAAACTATGCTTATAACTGCAGATATGAAAATGGCTGATCTAATCCACCTGGATTTTCAATTATTAGCCGTAATACAACGAATTGGCATTCCGTTGGGTTTCCGCGAAAAAACCATAGATGAAGTCTGTAAAGAAAATAACGTAAACACAGACTTCTTTTTGCAGATCTCAAATTCGTTTCATGACAAAGATTTCTTTCCTAAAGAACGTTTCTTTGAATTCAAGGCAGAATGGCTGGTAAACTTCTTACGCAGGACCCACCAATGCATATTAGAACACAAAATACCCGAGATTGAATTAAAAATTGAAGGGCTTGTTGAAGACCTGAAAGCAACAACAAGAAACTATGAATTAATAAAAAACTTTTTTACCGAATACATCAGGGAACTTAAGATACATATGGAACTGGAAGACAACAAAGTCTTTCCGTATGTTGTTGAACTTGATAAATCACTGGAGGCAAATAAAAAAACGCCGAAGTTTGAGGAAAGTTTTTCTGATTACAATATCCAAAAATACCTTGAAGACCATAATGATATTGAGGAAAAAGTATTTGACTTAAAAAATATATTAATCAAATACCTCCCTCCTCCAATGGATAATTGTAAGTACAACTCATTATTATTTGAAATTTTCAGACTTGAAAAGGATTTAAGCGATCATGCAAAACTGGAAGACAAGGTTCTGATCCCTAAGGTCAAATTAATGGAAAGAGAAATTAAAAACCTTTAAACTTTTTGCCATGGTAAGAATAATAATTGCAGATCCTTCATATTTAGTCCGTAAAGGACTATCTACTATTCTAAACGAGTTAAAATGCGTAACCCAAATTAGTGAGGTATCCACCCCTGATGAAATTAGCGACGCCATAATTTCTGAAATGCCAAACATGATGATTATTAATACATCGCTAAGCAGCATCCCTGAAGTGGATTCCCTAATAAAGAAGCAAGGAACAGAACTCAATATTATATCAATTTTCAATTCACCTTTACCCAACAACAGTAGTGAAAAATTAATTTCTATACTTGATGGCAAATCAGTTTTATTAAACAAACTGAGAAACCAGGTTAAAAATGTTCAGCAATCAACCCAGCAGCAGGAAAACTCTGAAGAACTCAGTGACAGGGAAAAGGAAGTGTTGCAAAAGGTAGCACTAGGCAAAACCAATAAGGAAGTAGCCAATGAGCTTTTCATCAGTACCCATACTGTTATTTCACACCGTAAAAACATTACCCGTAAACTTGGCATAAAAACCGTTTCCGGCTTAACTGTATATGCTATCCTTAACCAGATAATCGGAATGGATGATATTTCATAATTCTTACAAAAAAACTTCAATATGAGGTTAAAGTAGCGACTTACAGCAACACCGGCTCCAGACTTTTTATCAATCTACATACCTGGGAAATTGTACAAAAAACACTGACCCCTTATCCAACTCCGTCTCAAACCATATTTTACCCTTACTATTTACCACAATGTTCTTCACAATTGCCAGGCCTAGTCCCATACCTGAACTTTTGGTAGTAAAATTAGGTGAGAACAGTTTAGCCTGAACCTCCTCGGTAATTCCCAAGCCATTATCCTTAATAGCAATAGTAATGCTTTTTATATCATATTCAACACTTACCTCTATTGACCCGTTTCTTTTTGAAGGGATAGACTGAACCGCATTTTGCAACAAATTATTAAAAACACTATCCATTTGTTCGGCATCAGCACAAATCCAAAACTTCTTCAAATCTCCCTTGTTCACAACAATATCAACATTGCGCGATTTATCAAAAAGTGAAACACATTGCAATAAAATTTCAATGATATCCACCTTCTTTCTTTTTGCCACCGGCATTTTGGCAAAATTTGAAAACTCAGAAGCAATAGAAGATAATTTATCTATCTGATCAACCAGGGTTGCGGATACCTTACGTAACTTTACATCAAAATCAGGGGTATTATCTTTATGGGCCCTTTCTAAATATTGAATACTTAATTTCATAGGCGTTAGTGGGTTTTTAATTTCATGGGCAATTTGCCGCGCCATTTCCCTCCAGGCCATTTCTCTTTCACCGCGTGCAAGTTTCTCAGCACTTTCGGCAAGTTCATCAACCATCCTGTTATATTCCAAAACCAGCTGACCAATTTCATCCCTGCCTTTGTATTCAATTTTTTCATTCCTTTTACCCAAACTCAACTTCCCCATCTTTGACTGAACAACCTTTAAAGGATGTGTTATCCTGCGCGAAACCACTACGGTGAGACCAATAACAAAGATCAAAAAGATAAGGTAGAAGTTAACAATCCCCATTACCAAAGAAGAAATTTCATCCCTCAATTCACTCGTCCCCACGAAATACGGCATATTTAAATAAGCCAACACTCTTTTATCATGATTAATAAAAGGCACATAAGCAGATAAATATTTAAGGCTCCCTATTGATTCCTGGTGAATAAATTCAATTTCAGATTTGCGGTTTATTTCAATATATCCCCTGCTATTCATTAAATGTCCCGATAATCCTTTATCAAAAAGTTCAGGGCGGGATGTGGCTATAAGCCTGCCATCCGTTCCATACAAGTTAAGGTCGGTATAAAACACGCTGGAGAACTTTTTCAACAAATACTCCAGGTACTCCTGCATTTCCGGTAATAATTCATCTTCCTGGCCAATTTTGTGTTCCAGTTCCATTAATACCGATTTAATTTTTTCTGACAATATTTGATTATTTTTTACCTCAAAACGTCTCATGGTCTGCCAAACAGAACCGCTCGCAATAACAACCAGCAATGCCATCATTAACCCGATGAAAGCAATCTGGATTCGCTCCTGAACCGTAAAATCATACATTAACCGGCCTTTTTTCAATCTGGTCAACAGAATCATAATTGATCCAAATAAGAAAAAGGCGACAAAGAATATGGAATAGGCCACTAAAATCATAGAAAAACTTACCACGGGCAATGATAGCACAACAACAATACCTTCTTGTGCTTCATAGGCAACATGTGAAAATTCTTCATATGTAAAAAAACGAAAATCTTTTATTTTGGAAGACAACCTATCTAGCTGTATAGGATAAGCAAAATCTCCTACAACCTTAGCCAGCTGCCCTTTAACATATTTAGCGTAAGAATAATTGGCCAGGGGTTCTCTTAACTTACTCTCCCTTTCAGACAGTAGCAATTCAGGATAACCAGGTCCTTCAAAAAAAGGTTTTGACACCATTTCAACATACAAACGGATTTCCCTATCCCGATCCCCCTCAAAAAAACGGAACACTCCAAAATAAGTCATTAAATCAGCCTGATTTTTCAGAAAATAAAAATACCGGCTACCCAAAACCTGGGTTCCGTCATCTTCTAACATCTTCCCAAAATAATCATAGCAATTACACTTGCTTTCATCACCACTCAAAAACACATCTCCACCAGGCCAACATGGAATAACCTGCAATTCATACCTTTCAAGATACCCTTTAAAATAGCTTGACTTTAAATACCTGACAATCGCATTTACATCAATCTCTTTTTTTACAATCTCTTCTTTAATCAATGAATCGGAAGCTATGCTAGTTTCGATTTCTTTAAGCATCAACTCCGTCAACGGATCTTCTTCCTGCAAAAGCCTAAAGGATAGATTTTCAACCAACAATTGCCTTTCTTCTCTCTCTTTATTAAAATTATGAAAGTAGAATGAATAAACAGCAAATACAGAAAAAACCGCAACAAACCATATAAATGTAGAATATGCATGAAAATTTTTGCGCCTGGTTACCCAGATAAGCATTATGGTAACAACCAAAAACATTAATGATGACACCCAGAATATAAGGCTAAAACTATAAAGCGCTAAAACCAACACTACAACCAACACGATGAATGACAACAGTTTTTTACTAAGCTGTTTTAAATATACTACCAAAAGCTTTTCTACAACAAAAACAGCAGACAACCACAATAGTGTAATAATAAAAAACCGTACAATATCAAAAAACTGAATATCGGAAACCTTAAATAAAATCGGTGCAGATAAAGAGTGCGAAACTAACATGGTAACAATATGGTTTTGCATATGCCAAAAACCAAAAGACAAAGCCACAGTAATCCCTACAAGCATATTTCTATAGAACTTTCTGTTATTCAGCTCTGATAAAAAAGAAGGTATCAATACATACTTATAAAAAATAAATGAATGTGAAAATGTGAGAGTCGAAAAAAACAAGACACTCCCGAGGTTAGGAAATACATCTGTTGCCCCAAAATATACTGGCGAAAACAAAGAGGTATCAAAAATAAAACCAGGATAATGGAAACATATATGCAACCAATATAGTATTCCACTAATAAAAATGCTCGCAATAAAGAGCAAATTGTTATACAGAATGCGTCGTTGCTTTTTAAGTACTAATATTAAAACCTGAATATATAACAGTATAGAAATCAAAACAAACAAGGCACCCCAGTTAGCATATGTCGGGTTTATATGTTCACAATCTATAGCAGTAAATAAATAATTGCCATCCATATCATACACAGCTTCTCCTTTTTCATGAGAATCAACTGATATATCTTTACAATAGGCAACTGGGATATCTATTGAAAACTGTTCCTTTAAAAAGGCATTGTTAAATGAGTATTCGGTTTTGATTCCTATTAATGAATAAACACTCCATTCTTTATATTGATTTTTTTCTATCAGATACCACGTGTTGGCTAATTTTGTCACACGTTTCTCCAACAACTTAGCATCCTCATTTTTATAAGGTAATACCTGGTTGGTCCAGCAACACAACGAATCCCCCTTATACACCAACACTTCAATTCCTTCAGGTTGTGAATACATAGTGGTATCCACTGCCTTCCATTCATCCCCCTCCTCCAGGTGTTTATTAAATTCCATAACAAATTGCCGTGATTCAATAATTTGCTGATGAAGAACATTTTGAAAACGTAAGGCACTAAACGAATGGTCGTTAAAATTATAATACGCCCACGAAAACAATGTGGCAATAAACAAAGAGGCAACAAAAAGAATTATCTGCCATGAAAAAAGTGTAGTTAGTAACCGTTTACGCATAAAAGAAAGTTCTAATCATGATGATATGGTTGATTTTTCAAAATTGTCATGGCCCTGTATAATTGTTCCGTAAAAATTAAGCGAACCATTTGATGCGAAAAAGTCATTTTAGACAAGGAAATCTTACCATTACTTTTTTCATAAACCTTATCCGAAAACCCATAGGGGCCTCCTACCACAAAAACCAATCGCTTCAAGCCCCTCAACAATTTCTGTTCCATAAAACCTGCAAATCCCCTTGATGACATCATTTTGCCACCTTCATCAAGCAACACCAACTCATCACCTGGTTGAATATGTTGCAGAATCAAATCCCCCTCCTTTTCCTTTTGCTGGATTTCTGACATATTTTTCGTGTTTTTTATATCTGGAATAATGTTGATTTCAAAGGGTATATAATGTTTTAACCTATCAAAATATTTTGCAATTCCCGTTTCCAGGTATTTTTCATCCGTTTTACCTATCAAAATCAATATAACTTTCATAAAATCTATATATGTACTATAAAAACTCAAAAATATAAAATATTAAAACCAATTTAATTTAGCTACGTATAAAATGCATTATTGGGAGAGTTTTATTAAAATACCACGAATCATACCTAAAATAAATGGTTTGGTATTTGTAAACTATTATTTTTGTTTCACAAAAAAATGAAAAATGAAAAGTTCAGGATCAAGAAAACATTGGTTGCTTTTTTTAATATTTGTTTTTGGAGGATGTTTGGCATCGATGAATGCCCAATTACCTAATAATATTATTGAAGCTACCCGAAATGCAAATGCTCAGGAACTATCAAATTATTTTAATGGAAAAATAGAATTGGTATTACCTCAAAAATCAGGAGTATTCAGTAATTCGCAAGCTAAACTGATTTTGGAAGATTTCTTCAAGCACAATCCTACAATCAGCTTTAAAGTTATCCATCAGGGAAAGCGACAAAATTCTGCATTTGCAATTGGTAAATATCAGAGTAATAAAAGTACATATCGGTTTTATTTCTTGACTAAAAACAAAGATGATAAAACTTATATCCATCAATTAAGAATAGAAAAAGAAGATGATTAACGAAACAACACTAAATGCGTTAATAGACAATGCCATCAGGGAAGACGTTGGCGATGGAGACCATTCTTCCCTCTCATGTATACCGGCCAGCGCTACAGGCAAAGCACAACTACTGGTAAAAGAAAATGGAATTATAGCTGGTGTAGAAATTGCAGAAAGAGTTTTTAAAAAGTTTGATCCGCAAATAAAAATAGAAAGGTTTATAGAAGACGGAACCGAAGTAAAGACAGGAGATATTGTATTTACTGTAGAAGGCAAAGTTTTGGACCTTTTAAAAGCTGAAAGACTTGTTTTAAATATTATGCAGCGCATGAGCGGTATTGCAACACGCACTAATATATATGTAAAGAGACTTGAAGGATTGCACACACGCGTATTGGATACTCGAAAAACTACACCCGGTTTAAGAGAAATTGAAAAGCTGGCAGTAAAAATTGGAGGTGGTGTAAATCATAGAATAGGTCTTTACGATATGATAATGCTCAAAGACAATCATATTGATTTTGCCGGAGGGATTGAAAAAGCAATTCATTCTGTTCATAAATACCTGAAAGAAAAAAACAAAGACTTAAAGATTGAGGTTGAAGTAAGAAACTTTGATGAACTCAATGAAGTTTTGCGGGTTGGAAATATCCACAGAATCATGCTGGATAATTTTTCTCCGGCGGAAACAAAAAAGGCGGTTGAATTAATTGATGGTAAATACGAAACAGAATCATCTGGAGGCATCACCCTTGAAACTTTAAGATCTTATGCCGAATGTGGGGTTGACTATATTTCTGTAGGAGCACTTACCCATCACATCAAAAGCATGGATCTCAGCCTAAAAGCCATCTAAACAAAAAAAACACTACTAAATATACCATAAGCCAGAGATTTTTCTTTGGCTTTTTTCATATCCCCATCATAATCAACAGAATAACCAACAAACAATAGTACCTTGCTCAGAGTAATAAAACACTAACAAAAATATGGATTTTTAGACTACAATTTCTTAAATTTAATATGGTAACACATTAAAACTAAAAACCATAAAAATGAAAAACGGGACTATTCATCTAATGGAAATTGAACTTGAGCATAAACTTTGGAAAAAAAGACTGGATCTATTTATCACAGAAGTGGATTTAATGATTCACCATAACCAAAACCTCCCTGCTGAAAGAAAAAAAGATTCACTTAACTCCATTGAACTTATTGCTCTTGAAGAACACAAAGAAAACCTAACCAGATTAAAAAGCCGGATTGATGTAAAAGAACAGGAACTCAAATTTTACAACAAAGACTTTCCGATTACAGAAGAGCACGAATATTATACCGATCATCTGGATTTAAGAAAGAAAAATTATCAATTGCTGGATATCCATCTTGACAGAATCAGAGACATCATTAAAGAAATAGGGATATGATGTAATTTAAGGGTAAACATAAGCTTATTACCAATTTAATTTTTGCAAGAAAGTGCATTTTTCCTTGCTGACTAATTGGTCTATTCAACATTAAAAACCACATTAACATACCTATGCCTAAAGTGAACCTAACATGAGTAAAACATCAACAAATCTAAAAGAAATTGTCGTCTTTAAAAAAAATCGTAACTTGCCAAACATTACTAATAATTTGTTAAATAGATGAAATCCATTCAAGTCTACACTTTCATTATTCTGGTATTTTCATTTTACCAATGCACCACTCTACCTGAACAAAAACATTTAGTAGCATTTTATAACCTGGAGAACTTATTTGACACTATCAATGATCCAGGTATATGGGATGGAGAATTTACTCCTGAAGGATCAAAAAAATGGGATACCCAAAAGTATACATCAAAAATAAATAATATGAGCAAGGTAATTGCTCAAATAGGTGAAGATATTGAATTAAATGCCCCTGACATAATAGGGCTCTGTGAAGTTGAAAACAGACAAGTTATTCATGATTTAATTAAAACAACTCCCTTGAAAAAATTCAATTTTGAAATCATACACAAGGACTCTCCGGACAAAAGAGGTATTGATGTGGCTTTATTATATAAAAAAACGGCTTTCAAGGAAATATGCAGCTCATGGCATCCGCTCAATATTTACGATGCAGATTCCGGAAACAGGATCCACACCAGAGATCAACTGCTGGTAACAGGTATCCTAAAAAAAGACACTATTCATATAATTGTAAATCATTGGCCCAGCCGATATGGAGGAAAGCAACGCAGCATTCCACACAGGAAAGCAGCAGCTAGCTTAAATAGAAGTATAATTGATTCATTGTTGCGTATTAATGCCAAAGCAAAAATATTAACTATGGGCGATTTTAACGACAATCCTAACGACCAATCAATTATTACCTTCCTCAATGCTCAAGCTAATTGCAATTTTTCCAGTCACTACGAGCTTTATAATCCTTTAGCTAAAACTTACAAACAAGGAATGGGGACTCTTTATTACCGCGGCGGATGGGATTTGTTTGACCAAATTATTATATCTGAATCTCTTTGTAAAAACAAAGGCAAAGGTCTCCAAATGGACACAGCTGGAATATTTAACAAACCATTTTTAATTCAACAGAATGGTAAATTTAAAGGCAATTTGCATAGAACATATGGAGGAAAAACGTATCTGAACGGATATAGCGACCACTTACCTGTATACATGGTTTTAAAAGCAAGAGAATAACATATTAATCCTATATTTGCTGCAAGTTATGCTAAAACATACGTAAAAACATGGCAAGAGGAAATAAAAAGCAGAAGTTAGGTGGGTCTGCAGGTCAAAACAGAAAGAAATCTGATGATTTTTTAGCCCAGAACCTAAAAAAGCCCAACATCATAGAAACATCAACAGGTCTTCAATATGAAATAATAAAAGAAGGAAACGGTCCTTCTCCCAAAGAGGATAGCATTGTAATTGTAAAACAAAGAGCCATGCTTCTTGGCGGTAAAATACTGGACGATACCTACAAGGAAAACACCACCATGGAATTTAAACTAAACGAAACCATCGAAGGATACCAGGAAGCTTTGTTGATGATGAAAGTGGGCAGCAGGTATAAATTTTATGTACCTCCAGAATTGGGATGGGGCAAAAAAGGTTCTGGCGGAAGGATAGGACCATATGCCGTTGTTGTTTTTGATGTGGATTTGGTTGAGTTTTACTGACAATATTCCAGTGCCAACCGATTTAAAACATCTTCTATCTTGTTTCCGGACAGAAGCAGTGTATTTTTTTTAAATAAGGAGTAGCTATGGGCATTATCCGTATCAACAGCAACACTATAATCACATTCAGTTTTTACCGGCTTATACCCCACCCTGTATAAAGCTCTTTCAATCCACTGACATTCAACTCCAGTCCCCTTAACACAAACTGGCTTATGACTAATTTTATGGTATTTAAAAGAACCTGAATGGTTATCAAAAACAACACCTTCCCTTTCAAAGAAAGATTTAAAATCATTTGACAACACCAAGTCTTCAGGAATGCCTACCTGTAATTTCCTTCCCTGTGCCAACAGCCATATTTTATCCGCAATTTGCAATGCCATTTCCAAATCATGAGTTGACAACAAAATCCCTCTCCCATGCTCACAGGAAAGCCTTTTGAGCAATTGCATGATTTCCAACTTGGCAGGAAGATCAAGAAATGCAGTGGGCTCATCAAGAATAATAAAAGGCGTTTCCTGAACCAACGCTTTGGCAATCATAGCCTTTTGCCTTTCCCCATCACTCATTTTATCTATGGGCTTATGCCTATAATTTGCAAGACCAACCCTAGAAATTGCATTATTAACCAATTCTACATCTTCTGGGGTTAGCTTCCCAAAAAAACCAGTATAAGGAGTCCTCCCCAGCGCTACCAACTCAAATACAGTAAGATTCGGTACCTGAAGCCTGTCAGTCAATACCACACTTACCAACTTTGACCTATCCGATTCTGACAATTGCTTCAAGGAGCAACCGTTAAAAAAAACATCTCCCTGAATAGGCTTGAGAAATCCCGCCAATGTTTTTATTAATGTGGACTTACCAGCACCATTGGGACCAAGCAGGCATATAAATTCCCCTTCGTTAACTTCTATATCAATATTTGAATGCAATGGAACTGAACCATTGCCATATCCAACAGCCAGGCCTTTTACTTGCATCATACCTTTATCACTAACGCCCATTTTCTTATTCACTTAGATTTCTTCTCTTTAAAATAACAGATACAACAATAGGAGCTCCAATCAAAGAAGTAACAGCATTTATCGGTAGTGCTCCGTCAAATCCGGGCAACCTGGCAATAACATTACAAAACAAAGCTAAAGCTGCACCCAGCATCATTACTGCAGGAATCAAAACAGAATGATCTGCAGTTTTAAAAAGTCCTTTACATAAATGAGGTACTGCAAGACCTAAAAACGCAATAGGCCCGCAAAAAGCAGTTACGGTAGCTGTAAGTATTCCGGTAACAACCAATATCCCAAGACGTGAACGTTTAATGTTTAAACCCAGGTTAGCGGCATAATTCTCACCCAACAACAATACATTCAGTGATTTGATCAAAAACAAAGACGCTATAAGACCCGCAATAAGTAAAGGAATAAAGATCAGATGCTTATCCCACGATACATTATTAAACGATCCCAGTTCCCAAACCACATAACTTTTAATATCTTCCTTAGTACTAAAAAATTGCAACAAGCCAACTATTGCACTTGATGCATAGCCGACCATAATCCCCACAATAAGCAGCATAGCATTATTTCTTAATTTACGTGCTAAGAACAACACCACAAACAACACCCCGAAGGCACCTAAAAAAGCTGCAAACGAAACCGTTAACATACCAAATGACGAAACTATCAGCGAAGACAAACTACCAAAAATCCCGAAGGCCAACACAACAACGGCAACCCCCAATCCCGCACCAGAACTGATACCCAGTATTGATGGGCCAGCCAGGGGATTCCTGAACAACGTTTGCATCTGCAAACCTCCTACTGCCAGGGCAGCACCGGCCAACAAAGCTGTAAGCGATTGAGGCAACCTCGACTTAAGGAGTATATTGCCCCATATTTCATTTTCAATACCCAGGCCTAGCATCCACTTAATCACCATTTTAAATGGAATATATACTGAGCCTAACGATATATTCATCAACAACAACAGCAACAAGAGAATTACCAATCCCCCAAATACAACTTTCTTTCTTCCCTTTGCAATATCTCCCTGCATAGCCCTATTCTTTTGTCAGCCTTTTATAAAAAACCGGCTCGTAGTTTTTTAACAATTCCGGATGATACATCTTAACCATATCCGACAAAATAACTTCCGGACACATGATACCCTCTTCATAATACCGCGATGAATTCGTATTGGAAAAGATAACATTTCTTTCCTTAAAGGCAGTAAAGTCGGCATATCTGGTGTCTTCAGTTTTTAGGGCACTATAACTATATGTTCCCGGGTAATTTACCAATATAGACCAGAACTTACAATCACCGGCAGCCTCGTATACCGTTTCAAAATCATAATTATGAGATCCTACACCCGGCCTGTCATTAAATATATAGTTCACTCCGGCGTCCTTTAAAAAAACAGCCTTATAACTCTGCGCTGCGGGAACATACCAAACACCTTGATAAACTTTACCAGTAAAAACATCTGGTTTATCATTTGCCTGAGAAGCAATTTCTTTGATAGCATTATATTTATCTGCAATTTCCTGAACTTTTTTTAGCGCAAAATCCTCCCGGTCAAAAAAAGAAGCCACAAACATTAACCATTCCATTCTTCCCAAGGGGGTATTTTCAAGATAACTACTATTGGTAGCTACTTTTATCCCGGCATTACGCAAAGGTCCGTAATAATCGTCCCTGAATGGTGAAATCATCATCATATCAGGGTTTAGTGACAATACCACTTCCATATCCGGGGCATACGCTGTACCTATATTACGGATCAAGCTTTTTTCTATGCCCTTTTTAACTTTTTCATTTGATACATATTCCGGTTCTGCCATTCCTACCAATTGATCCAGCACACCTAATTCATTAGCATAGCAAATTTGGGTAGAAGCAACCGATATCCATCTTTTTACAGGCACACGTATGGCATCAGGGTTACGCTTTAAAAAAGCTTCGTTTCCCGACAAAACCATCGACAAAGGAGCAGCCAATGAATCCCAGGGATGGAGAACCTCTACTATTTTATGGTCCGAATAGTACTTTATTGAAAACCTATTGGCATATTTGGGTACATATACCGAGTCCGGCTGCTGTACCCCGCTTAAATCCTTTTTTGCAGAAGATTGATGATTACAACCATAGATAATCAACCCCAATATTCCCAAAAACAAAACATTCTTAATCATAACTTCTATCTCCCGAAATGTTTATGAAACTAAAAAGCTTATGGCAGGTTTTCCGACTCTCTTTGCGAGCACCTTCCCATTTTCCCTTACATGAATTGGAAAAACAGTGGTGTTGACCTCACCTTTATCAGGTAGAATACGGCTGCGGGTACAGTTCCTGATTCCTCAAAAGAGTAACAGGATTCCCTATAACCAACATTAAATACAGCTGATTAAAATCCATAAGCGCAGACAAAAATATATAAAAAAAGGGCTGTGTAGTAATATACACAACCCTTTTTTAAACAATATCAAAAAACTTAATCCTGATAAATCAACAGTGCAGAATAAGTATTCACTCCCTGACTGGAATGCGCAGAATACTTTACATCTATTAAATTATCTGAATCTATACTTTTTTCATTTAAGTAATCATTTATTTGCTGGTCTATAGCTTTATCAAAATCATCTACTCCTGTATATTGAAAATGCTTTGTTTTAATTTTTGACATAATTTTTTAGGATTTAAAATTGTACAACACTATTGTAAACTTCTATTTGGTACGTAACTTCTTAAATTTGGATACAAAAATGGAGTACAAAAATTAACATTTTCCACTAATACACTTCCATCCAGGTCGTAAAGCGTTGAAATTCTTTATGGTTATCAGACAGCCACAAAAGTACTTCTTCATTATATTTACAATTGCTAATAAAATAACTAAAAGGCTCTGACAGATTATTCTTTTCAAGTTTAGTGAAAAAGTTAACGTAAAACTCCCACCAAAACCCGGATTTATCAATAGCGGATTCTCCCAATATTTTAAACAATGTTTTATTGTTTTTTGCAAAACTGATCAAGCAGCTTCCTTCTCCATATAAATCTGCCAACTCCACATTATCCTCTCCTGCCTTAATCAAACTAATGGCCAATTCTGCAGCACCAAAATCGTTATAATGAAAACCTGCCTTTACCAATTTTATATCGCGCTGCCCTTTTACACGAACCCCTTGTTCCCACAATGCATTTAATAAATCATAGGCAGTTGTACTTCTTTCCGAATCCTGCTCAATCAACAAAAAATAATACAATGGCAACATGCTCTGTACGCGCTCGCCTTTATCAAACATAATATACGCCAATAACAAATGGCTGCTTCCATGATCCGGAGCCAGTTCAACTGCGTTTATAGCATATTCCTGCGCCTCTTCATATTCTTTATCATTATACAATGACAGCGCAAGGTTATATCGCAACAAATAGTTCGATGGATACTTTCCAATTCCTTCTTTATAGGTTTTTCGTGCCCGATGCTCCCTCCCCAGGTTTTCCCATGCAGATCCATTTATCAGATAAGCATCTTCGTTATACTCCCCTTCTTTCGACAGCAATTTCCCGCTTAATACGGCAGCATCTTCATTCTGGTTTAAAGCCAAATGAGTTAATGCCAACTCATAACAGGCCAAATCAGAATGCTTATCATATTTATATGCTTGTTTGAAAAAATTTAAGGCCTCTTCGTAGTTTCCTATGTCATATTCGGCAATCCCCCTGGAAATAATGGATTCAAAATCCTTATCCTGCGCTCTTAATATAGTTGTGGATGCAATAAAAATTACTACACCTAATAATACCTTTCCCAACATAAATCGTTTCTAAAAAATACCTAACAAAGAAAGTAATTATTATTTACACGCGCCCGTTTTTCGCATACAAAATACTTTCTGAATCACACTTTTAACTTAACCTTAACGATTGAAGAATCGATTCCATCTGACGCACATAAAAGGCTTTGTTTTGTTTTTTGGGTGCATATACAAAACCTTCAACCATTATAAGTTTATTATGATGTTCATCTTTAATAAAATAATTAACGAACGGGCCTCCCATAAAATATCCTTCAACTTTCCACAACCCTCTTATTTCAATAATATCCAATTCATTATTTAATATTTTTCGCGTTTGAACAGGCAACCGCTCTTCTGTTATCATATACGAATCAGAGTTAGGCCCCGGAACATATTTTTGGGTCACATAATTTCTAAGAGTAACCAAATCATTAACATTTAAGGATCCGACGCTATCTAAATCAAATTCATGAAATATAACAGACTGGATGGTTTCCAGTTTATCTGCCCTAAACCATGTAAATCCAAGGGTATCTTTCACCAAACGATAACCTTGCGGGATAGTAATATCAATATGGTACTTTTCGCTCACATATCGTTTTGTTGCTGCATCTGCTCCTTTTTTATTGGCATTTGTCATCGTTTTTATATCACCATAATACAAATGGTTAAATATCTGATCTCTATTCTCACCAAAAAGTTTTGCAAAGCTTTCTACACCTGAAAATTTAACTTCTACAATTTGCTGATTACTTGCCCACACATCAGTTTTATAATCAATCAATTCCTTATTAAGAAGGTTGTGTTTAAGAATCAGAATATTTCGATAGGATTTAAAATGCCTCTCAAAATTTTTGGGCGAAATAGTAGTTAATCTGAAAGTTGGCTCAGGTTGGGGAATACAAGGGAATTCCTGGGTGGCAAAATCAACAACAACACTTTTTACCAGGGTTGTATTTAAAGAAGGATCCATAACAACAAGCAACTCACCGGGAGCTCCTATTGACCTTATTTTATTAGAACTGCTTTGGGTTTTACAACCAGCAAAAAACATTACCTGGACAATCAAAATCACAACAAAGGATAGCTGACGGCTAATTAAAATAGTATATTTTTTTGAAATAATCATGTCTGAATGGATTTAGGTATTAAACAATTTAAAAATTAGAAAGAAACGATCAACTACCCCGAAAAAAGGGATAAACGGGGTAGTTTGATATAATAACTTGTTTACATCATAAAATTCATTTTTGGGAAATTATTAACACGTATTAGATTATAGTATTTTAATAATATTAAAGCTCAGATAATTGTACGTTACAAAATTACCAACGAACAATATCAGCCTATTGTAACCTGAAATTTATGGGTACCTGGTAAGATACGGAAACAAACTTATCCCGCTGCCTGCCAGGCTTCCAATCCGGCATAGACGAAACCACACGTACTGCTTCCTTATCTAATGCAGAGTCAGCACCACGAAGGATTTTAACTTCTCTGACCTTACCGGTTTTACCGATTACAAAACTCAAAAATACTTTACCCTCTATGCCATTCTCCTTGGCAATATATGGGTAATTAACAGACTTGGCCAAGTACTTTAACAAAGCCTTTTCACCACCTGGAAATTCAGGTTTGTGTTCCAACACCACAAAAGGAATTGCTTCATCAGATCCTTCATCATCAAGTGCAACATCATTTAATGCTACGGCAATTTCTTCGTTTGCTTCCGATGAAAAATCAAAGTCATCATCAATGTCGATATTATCCTCAACAATAATAATCTCATCAACCGAAACCTTAGGAGGAACAGGCTCTGGTAGCTCAGGTTCTTTCACCGTAGTAATAGGTGGCAAATCCAATTCCTCAATAATAAACTTTTCATCATCGGATAACTTAACTAGTTCACTGGTCGTTTTCCATTCGAAAGCAACCAACGACACCCCAATGGCTAAAACAAAACCAACCTGCAAAAACATATTCCTTTTGCTTTCCAGGTCGGCTTTTTTCGTTTTTTTTACTTTCATAACTCAATTTTTAAATGGTTATACAACTGAAATATTCAGCTGTACCATTTTATAGCCAAGTTGCATACCAAAAAATAGCAAAACCACCCACTAAAACCATAACAACCTGACCTAATGCAACTTTCAACCTACAAACTTAAGTTCTAAAATAAAATAGCACCGCGCATTTTCGCCCATTGGGGCGAATTATGCCATGCATAATCGCAGTGTTCAGCAGCGGAAGCCATAAAGTAGGTTATTTTATAGAGCCACAATCTGAGGCCTCGACTCTACTCAATATGCTAGTTGAATGGATCGGATCTATATAAGCACCGTGTAAATCAGAGCCGTTCCTTATTTGCGATAAAGTATAGTTGCAAAGTTTACTTAGACCTGATAGGTTTTAAAAACTTGTTGGGTCTGATTCCGAATAATTCAATGACAAAATTCAAAGGCCTCCTTTAATAAAAGCATGGCTGCTTTATAAACAGCCGGGTTACCTGGTTAGTAAAACGGATGTGCAGATTGATAAAAATATTCTGAAACGTATTCTGAAACTAAGTAAGTTCTCCGATGAAGATAAAAGCCACAACTTTTTAAATTGTGACTCTTTTATATGATTTACAACTTGCTTATTTCGCAGATCATAGATCCGCGCATACTGGGTTATTTCTTCTTTGCCCATCGCAATTATATTTTCAGTATGACCATTTATCGTCGTAATCATTTCATTATTTATTGTTTTTAATTGAACAAAACCCGGTCATTGCCGGGTTTTGTTGTTTTATTTCAAAAGGTACGAGATGCAATCTCGCATCTATGGAGAGATTGTTAATGAAAGTCAAATGGATTTCTATTAAAAGTTACTATTACTTTATTCCTAAATTCGAAGTCAACTCCAAGTTGATAGTACTTTCTATTAGTTTCGATATAAACTAAATGACCTCGATTAATTCTGATTCCTATATAATCCGTTTTTTTATAATCCGATATATATAAGTGTTTTGCAAGCCCTGTTGTATTCCTAGTTTTTACAATTTCATTGAAACGTTTTTTTCCATTTATATATATATCAATGGTATCATTATTAAATCCACTTCCTACAAACATAGGAAGGGAATCATTCTTACAAGACAGTTTACCTTCGTCTACTGTTGTATAAAGTATTTCAATATCATACTCTACTTTTTGACCATAACATTTTAAAGCCGAAATGAAAAGCAATGGCATAATATATAATAATAATAAAATACGTTTACTTATCTTCTTTCTCATCTTGTTGTTCTTTTACTCGTTTCCACATATCCATTAACTGTTCTATATTAATAGAATTTCCGTTGTTTCCATACACGTACATAAGGTTATTTACACCAATATTTATTTCATTTCTGCTATCTTTTGATTTTTGATGATATAAACCAGCCATGTGTCCAACTTCATGTGCACCTGTTCTTTTTTCAACGCTTTCTGCAGTAGCCGCTTCATACATTTCATCTGCATCAGGACTTTGACCAGGAGCTAATATTTGAGCTCAATTTGATTGAGTATCTCTTATTTTATCTGTATCACCACTACACACTAGAATATCATTTGATTCAGGATCTCTCACTTTATCTACGAATTCAATGTAAAAATCACCTTCTCCTGCATTATTGTCATATTCAATATTCACATTTGTTTCAAATTTTTTATTCGATTCTTTACTGAACCCGTTATAACTTTTTTGAATTTGATTCTTAATTACAGTAGAATGTGTTTTAGTCTGATCTTGAGACAAACTTGATGAATTCTTAACTTTTATATTCATCGTAAAAGTAACTGTAGTAACTCCTGTTTTTTGATTTTGAACCGATGAAACCCTAATTTCCCGTCCATCTTGATCTATAAACAGAATTGGATTATTCGCAGCATATGCATAAGGAGTAATTGGGGCATACTTCTCAGCCTTGTTATCAATCACGTGCCAACGCCCCAAAGCAGCATCATAAAACCGCGCCCCATAATCGTACCAATCCAATCCTTACTCTCCTGTAACGGTCATTTTGTTTTTCATTTCCATTGGGATAGACATTCCGTTGGGCATTTGGGCATTGCTTTGAATTTCTGTGGTTCCTTTCATCTCCTGGTCAATTTTTGCTTCCACAATCCAACCTGTTTTCTTATCTACTTTAATTTTAGAAACCAAAGATCCTTTCATGTTGTATTTCATTTTCATGCCATTATTTTCAACATAGACATCTTTGTCAACAGTATTAATTTTTGAATTACCTTCAATCAAATAGCATCCTTCATCCTGACCCATGTATTTGTAAACTGAGTTCATTTTTGCAGCAAAGCCAGACTCCATATCGGTATCCACATTCCAAGTATCTCCAACCGCAACAGGCTTTTCAGGAAAAACAGATGTAACCATTTCCATATTTCCTTTTAAAGCTTTTGCCCCATATGCATCTTTTAACTGTTTTTTAATCTGCTTTAATTGTGCTTCCGGAACATTGGGGAAATTTTCAAACATAGATCCAAACAACACATCAACATTACGCACCTCTTTAATCCTTCCACTTTTTAACATGGTTATATAAAAAGTTTTATTCACCATACTACCTAAAATACCGGAAAATATATCGTTGAGATCACCCTTTTCTGAAGAATATTCCATTACTCCCGTTGGTAAATCCATTTTCATAGTCAGGCTTTTATATCTAACAGACATGTCGTACCCCTCATTACTAACCTCATCTACTACAAACGCCATAACCCCCTTTATATCCATACCAATATCCATGGTCATACCGCTAACTTGCTGACTAATGGTAATTTTTGAGTCCATATTTTGGTTATATTCCTGGCCTTTGTTCAAATTTAAAGTAAGCTTTACTTTTTGGGCAGATACTGAGGCCACTAATACTAACATAAGGGCCAAAACTTTAATTTTTCTCATAATTTTTGAAGTTTATATTGTAAATATTTTTTGATGAAGCTACTAATTTTAAATATGTATAAAGCAATAATCCATTAGTATTTTTATTTACTAGTCGCTGCAAGAGGCTTCTTATAAAATATCACTAGATTTGTACTTGTACAAATCCAGATATAATGACAGGAATAAGCACTAAAAATATCGTACAACATATAAACAACTGTATTTCATTAGAAATAAAAGATTTAATTGCAGAACCTGCTATCATATACTTATTCGACAACAATAAAAAACTAATTTCCAGTCACTCAACTTCCTCTGCCAATATCTATGAAAAATATTCAACAGTTAATTTTCTGGAACAACCAAACAGCAACCAGATTGAAAACGATAATATTAATTTTTCATCTCAGGAATTAACAATCCTTCCTAACCTGCTATACACTATAGGAGTTTTAATTGAAGGCAATCCATCTTTGGCAAATAGCTATGTTGGTTTAATCAAAACAATCATCACCCATTCAACTAATAATTTAAGCAGTCACCATCTGCTTAACAAAAACGAGCAGTTTACTTTTGCAATAATGAATGCCGTAAACTTTGCCGTATTATCAACAAACAGTACCGGAAAAATAATATATGCCAACGATCATTGCTGCAGGGTATTGAATATTAAAAGGACCGAACTACTGGAGTATTCCATCAGCAAACTAATACCAAACTGGGACAGTATTGCCAAAATGGTAAGTTCGGGCAACGAGATATCAAACAAAGAAATCACCCTGGTTACTCCAGAAGAATCGTTAAAATTCAATTTAAACTGTTCGTCGATAAAAGACTCGAACAACAATGAAATAGGATTTGTTTTGGCCTTTCGTTCCATAGAAAAAGTTTACCAATTGGTAAACAAGTACACAGGAATGCAGGCCCGATATACATTTGACAACATTATTGGCAAAAGCAAAATCATGCGCCAGGCCATAGAGTATGCCGAAACAATCTCTAACAGTCCGTCAACCATATTAATTGAGGGAGAAAGCGGCACTGGTAAAGAAGTGTTTGCACAAAGTATTCACAATGCCAGCAACCGAAAAAATGCTTCATTTGTGGCCATAAACTGTGCTGCCATTTCCGAAAACCTTATTGAAAGCGAGTTGTTTGGATACGATGATGGCGCCTTTACAGGAGCAAAAAAAGGAGGGCACCCGGGAAAATTTGAACTTGCCAACAACGGCACATTGTTTCTGGATGAGATTGGCGACATGAAGCCCGATATGCAAGTGAAACTATTAAGGGCAATTCAGGAAAGCAGCATTACCCGTGTAGGTGGCGACAAAGTAATTCCGGTTGACGTAAGGATTATTGCCGCAACCAATAAAAATCTGCAGAACGAGGTTGACAAAGGTAAATTCAGGATGGATTTATTTTACCGTATCAGTGTTATTCCTTTATATATACCATCCTTACGCGAGCGCAAAGGAGACATCCCCACATTAATCAGGTACTTTTTAAACCAGAAGAGCCTTAAACTCCACAAAGACATCCCCCACCTGGGATACTCAAGTTTACAACAAATGCTTGATTACGAATGGCCAGGCAATGTTCGTGAACTAGAAAACTACATTGAACAATTGGTTAACTTTAATGGAAAAATATCGTTGGATAGCTTCCATAAACTTAAAACAGCAGAAGAAGAACATTCCTTTTCCAATGAAAATACGGTTGATGCAGATACCGTTCCCGATATGACTTTGCAGGATTTGGAAAAAAGACATATCAGTATGTCCATCAAAAAACACAAGGGAAACATGTCGAAAGTAGCAAAAACATTGGGCATTGGAAGAAATACTCTATATCAGAAATTGAAAAAATACGGTATAGAAAAGCCTTTATCCTAAGTTTTAAAAGAGAGGATACTTGAGAAATGAGAGATGAGAGATAAGAGATAAGAGATGAGAGGTGGAAAGTGAGATTAGAGAGTTCTTAAGCTTTACTATACCACATGAGTGTTCTAATTTGGAACACTGTTCTTTTTTAGGACATTTATAATACTTTAAAGATGTCATACATTAGGACACTCCCATATTGAATCACCGGGAATACAATCACTACACACATCTACTACAACCACTTACATGATTTGGCACAAATATAGTTATTCATAAACCAACTTTTGGTAATACCATCATATAAATTTGGTATCATATGAAAACACAAGACACAAAACATGTAATCAGGATTTGTTTAGGCAGTTCATGCTACACGCGAGGAAATGCTGAAAATCTCGAGATTATCCAAAAATTTGTTGAAGGAAGAAACATTGCAGCCTCACTCGATTTCAGGGGGCACTTATGTAACGAAAACTGCAACAGGGGACCCGTTATAACAATTGATGGTGAGTCGTTTGAAGAAGTTCAGCCGTTCCAGGTAGAAAAAATACTAATGGAAAAACTGATCTGATCAAACAAGAACAACTATAACACCAAAATTTGCAATTAACCATCATTAATTGAAATGAACACGAAACCCATATATACCATTGAAAATGATTGCATGGATTGTTACAAATGTATTCGCAACTGTCCTTCAAAAGCAATTAAGATAACAGAGCAAAAAGCATCGATAATTGATGAGCTTTGCATCTATTGTGGCCGTTGTGTTTCTGTGTGTCCGGCCAATGCCAAACAAATCAGAGATGGTTTATCAAGAGTAAAACAATTAATTAATTCAGGAGCTACTACTGTTGCATCGGTAGCCCCATCTTTTCGTGCAGAATTCAGCCATTTTTCTGACGAAGAGTTTATTACCCAATTAACAAAACTTGGTTTTAACTACATTTCAGAAACTGCTTTGGGTGCCCAGATTGTAAGCGGGCATACCGAGCAGTTTCTAAAAGCCAGGAACAAAGGCATATATATATCTTCTGCCTGTCCTGGGGTTGTTGAGTTGATTAAAAAATATTACCCTCAATATATAGTAAATATCACTCCGTTCCTTTCACCCATGCTGGCTCATGCCAAAAGCTTAAAAAAGGAACTCAACAAAGAAGCAAAAGTAGTTTTTATCGGACCATGCATTGCTAAAAAGGCAGAGGCCGACAATTGGCCTTCTCTTGTTGATACGGCGATAACATTTGACGAACTTAAAACCTGGATGAATGAACCCGGTACAAATAATAGCAACCACAGTGAGGATGTTGAGTTTTTTCCCTTCAAGGCCAATTCCGGAAATATTTACCCAATTGAAGGGGGTATGATCAACACCTTTTCCAGCAATAACAATTTGCTAAAGCTATCGTTTGCCGGCATTGATGAAGTGAAGGGAGTATTAAACCGCTTAGATACCATTCAACATGACGGACCTGTATTTCTGGAACTATTGTTATGTGAAGGAGGCTGTGTAAATGGCCCTGGGTGCAATAGCGAAAACAATCCGGTTCAAAACAAAATTCAGATTTTAAACAGCAAATCGAACAAACCGGAAGTGCCATTCAAAGAATTGGCGCTATTAAATATTGAATGCGATTACTTTGGCTATACCCCAATCAAGCAACCTGAATATAAACATGAAGCCATACAGGAGGCTTTAAGTAATATTGGAAAAACATCTCCAAAAGATGAGCTTAATTGTGGCAGTTGCGGGTATAATACATGCCGCGAATTTGCCATTGCAACTTTAAGCGGAATGGCAGAACCCAATATGTGCGTTTCTCATTTAAAGAAAATAGCCTATAACCAGGCCTCCATCCTGCTCAAAAAAATTCCTTCAGGAGTTGTTTTGGTCGACCAGCAGTTAAAAATTATTGAAATAAACCAAAGCTGCATCAATATGCTTGGACACCAGCCCTGGCATAAGGATGAAGCAAGCAACAATATCTTAAATAAACATATAAACGAACTGGGTTATTTTACCGAGCATTTTACTACTGCCATACACACAGGTAAAGAATACAACCAATTGCCTATTGTACAAAATGGAAAGAGTTTCCAGCTATCCATTTTTAACATACAAAAATATAAGTTGGTAGCCGGCATCATCCAAAATTTTGAAAGCAAAGAATTTAAAAGTGATATTATAGAAAAGAGAACAAGGGTTGTAATTAAAAAAAATATGGAAACAGCACAAAAGATTGCAGCACTATTGGGCGAAAATGCATCTTTTACCGATTCTTTACTCAACTCTATCCTCACCGATTACTCTGAAGAAAAAGCCGACAACAACGCCCCAAACGCCAGCACACATGCATAGTAAGTTTGTTATTGATGCCGAAAATATTTGTCAAGCAAAGGCTGGGGAGGTCATCTGCGGCGATGCCGTTCTTTTCAGTAAAGTGAAAGAAGAGAACCGTTTTGTTGCCGTTATGTCTGATGGTTTGGGAAGTGGTGCAAAGGCAAACATTTCGGCTACCATGACAAGCACCATGGCACTTCAGTTTACATTAGCGGGAGAATCGATTGAGCGCACAGCTGAGTTCATCACCAAAACGCTACCGGAAGATTCCTTTCGAAAAGTGAGCTATTCAACCTTTTCTATTATAGATGTTAATTACCGGGGCGAAGTAAAGGTTATTGAATACGATAACCCTTCGGTTTTGGTGTTACGGGACGGAAAATTTATCGACATCCCTAAAAAGCAAAAAACAATAAACCATCTGCACACAAAAAGAAATAAACTATATCAATATAATTTTTCGCTACAAAAGGAAGACCGGATTATATTGGTGAGCGATGGAATTACCCAAAGCGGCATGGGTAGCGATGAAATGCACTTTGGCTTACAAATAAACGGACTAAAAAAACACATACAAAAAACAGTAAGCGAAGAGCCCGGAATCTCGGCCAAACAACTGGCACAAAGCATCATGAATAAAGCCATTAACATTGACAAAGGAGCTTTAAAAGACGATGCATCCTGTTGTGTTCTTTATTACAGAAAGCCTCGGAAATTATTGATTGTTTCCGGTCCGCCGTATCACAAAGAAAACGATGTACATTTGGCCAGAAGCATCAATCAGTTCAGGGGAAAAACCATTATTTGCGGGGGCACAACAGCTAAAATTGTAGCCCGCGAACTGGATACCGAGGTAGAGATAGATCTGGCTAATTATACACCCGGACTTCCTCCCCGTGCAACCATGAAAGGAATTGACCTGGTTACAGAAGGAGTTATTACTCTGGCGCGCGTTTCTGAAGAACTCCAGAAATATGATTCTAACGCGGGTGTATCACCCGGAATTTCAGGACAAATCATTTCAATGATGCTCGAAAGTGATGAAATCCACTTTATATCCGGCACCAGAATAAACAATGCCCATCAGGATCCAAACCTTCCGGTTGAGCTTGAAATAAGGAGAAACGTAATAAAAAGAATTACCGAAACCCTTGAAAAGAAATTTTTAAAAATAACCGACATAACATATTTATAACAGTTTATGCAAAAAGAAATAGAAGTAAAAATATGTTGTGGCACCAATTGCTATATCACAGGAGGTTCAGGTTTACATTTAATCAAAAACCACCTTCCCGAAGACATTATCGACAGCATTAACATAAAAGGGGTACTTTGTCAGGATGTATGCACAGATATGTGCCGTTCCCAAAAGCCTCCCATCGCCTGGATCAATAACGAAATGATTACACAGGCCAGCATTAACAAACTAAAATCAAAGATTTTAGAACAAGTAAATTTTGAATAAATAACAACAAAACATATCATGACCTATTTTAACAATGCGATTCAAACAAAAAGAGAGTTATTAACCCGCTTAATAAAACTGCTTAAAGATGATGAGTTATTTGATAAAATTGACCGCATACCTCTGGAAATGCGCCCTAAATCAAAAACTCCTATCAGGTGCTGTGTGCATAAAGACCGGGCTGTAATTAAGTATAAGGCCATGGCCATGATGGGTTACTGTGTTGAGGATGAAGAGGACGAACTTACTCCTTTAAAAGAATATGCACTAAAGGCCATTGAAAAAACGGAGATTCCAGAAAGCCACCTTACCGTAATCGATGAGGCATGTAGCTCATGCGTACAGGTAAACTACACGGTTAGTAACCTGTGCCAGGGATGCGAAGCCCGTGCTTGCCAGGTAAACTGCCCTAAAGATGCCATCAGGGTATTAAACGGTAAAGCCATCATCGATCACCAGAAATGTGTAAACTGCGGACTTTGCCAAAAGGCCTGTCCATTCCATGCCATTGCTTACCTTCCGGTTCCCTGCGAAGAGGCTTGTCCTGTAAACGCCATTAAAAAGGATGAAAACGGTATTGAAGTTATCGACTACAACAAATGTATATATTGTGGAAAATGTATGACTGCCTGTCCCTTTGGTGCCATTATGGAAAAATCGCAGGTTATTCCCCTAACCTATAACCTAAAGGCAAAAAAAGAAATGGTAGCCATGGTTGCCCCGGCAATTTTCAGTCAGTTTAAGGCCAAACCCGAAAACCTTTTGGGCGCATTAAAAGAAATAGGATTTACACATATCATAGAAGTAGCTGAAGGTGCTGACATCACAGCTAAAAACGAAACAGAAGAGTGGATTGAAACAGTTCAGAAAAACGAACCTTTCCTTACCTCATCTTGTTGTCCGGCACATACACTATTAAGCGAAAAACACATCAAAAATATTCAGCCCAACGTGTCACACACCAAATCGCCAATGATATATACAGCTGAAATTGCAAAAGAAAGGTTTCCTAATGCACAGCGTGTTTTCATTGGGCCTTGCCTGGCAAAACGCAGCGAAGCAGAAAAAGCAGGAAACATCGATTACGTACTAACATTCGAGGAACTCAGCACCATATTTATGGCTTACAACATCAAGTTCCCTGAAACCAGCGAAATTGAACTATACCCAACCATTTCGGCCGAAGCCCGTGGTTTTGCATTGAGTGGAGGTGTGGCCAATGCCATTAAACAGAGCATCCCCAATGGATATGCTTTTAAAGAATACCTGGTAAACGGGTTGACAAAGAAAAACATCAAGTTGCTTAAAGCTTTTACGGCCAAAGCACCCGACTACAACTTTATTGAAGTAATGGGTTGCGAAGGTGGATGCATCAACGGCCCTGGCTCTGTTGCAACAAGCAAGGCAGCCGAAATAGCCATGAAAAAATTTCTGGCTGAACTAAACAAAGAAACAGTTAATGCATAATTTCCCCCTTTGGTGGATTAAAATTTAAATCAACCATATTTTCCTCGTTACACTTTTTATAAAGTGAGGTTTATAAGAGGTGTAACCTCCCATGCCTGGTTTAATCCGGCATGGGTATCCAATCACAAGAGCATTATAATTCTATATAGTTTGATTTAGTAGTTTGAAACAAGTTGTTTATTTTTTTAAGCAGCTTGTTTCTTTTTTTAGGGCGCATCCCTCCCCAAAGCCCTTGTTTAATCAGCAAAACACTCCAGGTCGGGTCGGGCTATCCGCTAATACTCCTCGCTACCACTATTATATTCATACAACTACACCACCAACCAACACAATCATATGCAACAAAGCATTGGTATATAACACCGCTGTGGGGTACCGCTGCTATCCCTTGCGCTGAGACAATGAGCAATGGCAAGTGCGGAGTGCAAAGAGCAGAGGGTTGAGAGCGGAGAGCAGCCTTCTCCTACAAAAACCAATCTTCCTCTTTGCCCTGAGGCAAGGGGGAAGTACCATGCAACAAGCAATCAAGCTACAGCGCAGCGTCTTAAAGGCGTAGCCGTCCTATCAACTAATGGCTATTGACTATTGACCTGATTTATACGGATCCGATCTTATTTACAAGGAGATGATTATAAAGAACGGATCCGGGGAAATGTTGTTCCTGAAGATAAATGCTGTAGTAGCAAGCAATTAAGCTAAAGCGAAGCGTCCTAAAGGCGCAGCCGTCCTATCAGCTAATAGCTATATTATTATACGGATCCGATCTTATTTACAAAGAGCTTATAAAGACCGGATCCGG
>NZ_JAPDPI010000036.1 GCF_026013615.1 Plebeiibacterium marinum | reverse complement strand
CTTTCTCTCATTCAACATACCAATATTTTTTAGTTTGCCCAAACTTAGATATTGGCATGAATGCTTCCTATGCGTGGTTTACCGGATGCTTACCACCAAACATGGCTTTTTTGATATATTGAACTAAGTCATCATGTGGAGTTCTTTGTAGTTCTTCGAAAAGGGATCTTTGTATCTCAATTTTATCAGGATTCATTCTTTTTGCCTGATTTTCTAAAAGTGATTTATAGTTTTTTACCATTATTATTAAATTTGATTAGAAGGAGAGGGAAACTCTCCTTCTGTTAAACATTTAGTTATCTATCCTCGTGGAGGGAACGGATCGTTACCGTAACTGTTTTTATCACGGATTTGTCCATTGGGACGATGAATAATAAGCTCTGAATGTTGATTTTTAGAAATACTTTTAGCTATATCAATAGCTTCTTTTTGAGTATTAGTGATTCTCGTAGCTTTATTATTACCGGCACCTTTTACTGCCCATTTGTTATTATGAGGAACAACATGTTGATTTTTGCCCATGTTTTCTTTATTTTTAAATTATTAATTCTATTTTCGCAAACGAAATGTGCGGATACAACAAGCCCGAGCAAGGTTTGTGGATTTCCTGGAAATCAAAATCTGCGTAGCAAAAAGTGAATATCCTGGTGTCTTGGCGGAACGATAGATATTCGCTTTTTGAGTTTTAAGCTCTTATGTTTTATTTATTCTTGTCCTATTTATTTCTCCATTTAGTTTGTAATTAATTTATCTGGTATCTATTTTTTCTTTATATGATTTTCAAAAGCATTTAAAGCTTCATGTATTTTTGAAAATGGAAAATGATCTCCAACATTCCCCTTTTCGTATTGTTTTAATCCGTTATTGGCATTTCTAATGGCCTTGTTTAAACCATCGTTTGCTATTAATCTTTTAAACCATTTATCTTGTTTTAAATACACCTCTTTTTTAGAGTAGTCAGAAATATGAGTTTTAAGATCTTTGATAACCTGCTCACAATTAAGATACTCTTTTGTTGTGTATTTGAAATGCAATAAAAACCAATATTCAATACTAGGCATGGAATCACAAATTAAGACCTCCTCAATATCTTTATATTTATCTACAATTTTATCGAATACATCTTTCTTTCCTTGATTCACAATGGAATCGTAATCTGTTAAAAAAGTAATCTGGTCACATCCTCCTGAAAGCAGTTCGTCAATAATACCTTCTGCTTTTTCAATGCTAACATCTGCAAATAATGAAGGTCTAATATTATATATATAGCCTTTATATTTCTTGAGATGACTTAAATACCACTGTTCAGTAATGCCTTCACCTAGGACAGCATATTTTAATTTGAATCGACGTTCTTTTCTTGCTCTTCTCATAGATTACAGTTCAGGTATTGCACCAAATTTTCCAATTTTATATGCATTGAAAAAAGACAACTCTTTACGGAAGTTGAAGTCTGACATCGAAAATAAATCAGTAGCTCCATCTTCTTTTTTCTCTGTAAACCATATAGCATCTTTTCTTAGAATATCTTTTTCATTTAAAAGAGACATGTTATGTGTTGTGAATAACAATTGGGCTCTTTCTGATTTTTTAAGAAATTCTGAAATAAAATGAATGACTAATAGTGGATGCAGAGCCGAACCGATTTCATCAATTGGAAGAAAAGCATTACGTTGTATAGTGTGATAAAAAGGAGCAGAAAGACCATAATATCTTAAGGTTCCTTTTGATTGCCTTCTTTCCGGTAGAGAAAAATATTTTTCTTCTCCATCCATCAAAACTTTATGTGTAAAAACTGTCTCTTCAATATGAATTGCCTTTTCTTTTTTAATTTGTTCCTTTTGTTCGTCAGAAAAAGGGGATGAATCAATATTTTTTAATAAGAAATCGGGTAACTTTCTTATCTTATCTTCGAACTTGACATCCGTAATATTAAAATCTGCTTCTTTAAGAAATTCTAAAACGTGTTCTTTTACGTCATTACTTTTTTGAATCGCATCATCAGAATATCCGGTAAGATCCATGTATGGATCGATTGAATTTAAATATTGATCTTCAAACCATTCATTAACCGTATCTATTTCGGCTATTGAAAGGTTTACCTGATTGTATGCTGCTAAAACAGAAGTGTTTTTTAATGTCTTTAATTGTATAGCTTCTTTCGCCTGATTTGAAATATTAATTTTTGCACCAAATTCAATTATCGATGTTTTGCTTTTTTCGTTAAAGGTTCTTTCGAATACAACGGCAGGTTGCGTTCCCGGATAGAAAAAAAGTTTTTCTTCTAAAACTTCGGATGGATTAATAATTAATTGATATTTATACTTTTTCCCGTTAGGATAAAATATCAGTTCTAATACTCCAGGTTTTAAAATTGTTTTGTCAAACATAAATGGAACAAACTGTGTATCCATTCCCTTTTCCTCCGGTATATTGGAAGTGAAATCGTTCAAAAACTGAAAAGCAGCTATTAAGTTACTTTTACCTGAGGCATTTGCCCCATATACCATAGCCAACTTTAAAAGTCGTGTACCATCAGGTTGTTCGGCTACATAGTAATTTTCTAATGTTTTATCAGATGTAGCCTCAAAACTGAATACAACCTCATCTTTAAATGACAGGAAATTCTTTATTTTTAGCTCTTGTATCATCTCTATTTATATTTATTGTAATTTATTTACAAATATAGCAAAAAGAAGTATTGTTTGCAATTGTATTCTGTGATATTGCAATTTAATTGCAATATTTTAAAAAAGAACATAATTTTTAATGTTTAAAAACCCATCTTTTTTGATTCTCTATATATGTTAAGAATTGGTAAGCATATCCATCTTTGTATGGAATTTTCACTTCAATTGAATTTCCTTGGGCTAATGTTTTTTTAGCATAAGCTTCTTGAATAATATCCATGAGACGATGTAAACCAAAGAATATTGCAAATGTATATGCAATTCTTTCTTCCCAATCTGTATAACCCATTGCTTCAATAGTGCAAAACTTACTAGGATTATAATTCAAGTATTTAATGCCACCTTGAATGAATTCATATTGAGAATGTGCTATTGCATTCCGTAATTGTTGAGAATAGGATTTATTTAAAATTTCATAAAATTTGGGACATAAATTTTGTAATGGATTTTTTATATTATTTCGTATATGGTCTGCTTTTGTATTGCTTTTTTGAGTTGTCGGTATTTCAAGATCCCAATCGTAATGTTTACCTTGAGCTAAAATTGAAAGTTGAGTAAATAGTTCTAATAGGTAATTGTTTTCCCAGATTTTTAGGTATAATAATTTTTCTGAGTGAATAGTATCTTCTATTGCTGTAAGTTGGTTTTTATTGATGGTTTTGTAATCCAGATTTTCTTGCCAGTGAAAAGTTCTGGCTTGACGATAAATATAATTTATATGGGAAAAGGCACTTAATCCTACTTCACCAGGACCAATCATGTATTCTTTTTTACCATTGATATTCCAAAAATGTCCATGTTGTTGAACCAATAATAGTTCACATGGATGTAATTGCTGGGTTCTAGCTGTTTGTAATAACTCTTCAATTGCGAGAGTAACCTTATAATCAATCTTTTTTTGAATATCTATTCTAATCATTATACTTGTTGAGATTTGATTAAACTCTTTTTCATTTGATTTGCTATATAAATAGGATCTACAGCTTTTATAAATGCAAAGCCAAAAAATACGGATACAAAAACTAATGATAAAAGGGCAAGTTTTTCTGTTAAGGTTCCATCTTTTTGAATATTGATAAAAACAACTGCAGCAAATATTAAAAGAAAACCTATAACTGAAAAAATCCACATAATAATATTCTCGATTTTGGTTATACTTACTTCAATCTGCTCAGATATAGTTGAAAAGTATGAACGAGCTCTTTTGATTTGCTTCCAATTATATTTATCTCCTATTTGATTTCTGAATTCAATATATTTCGGAATAGTATCATAATCGGTATGAATACCTGTTTGTAGATAAAAGTCATCTTCAATAAATTTCTTTTTAATAAACTTATAATATTCAGTATCTATTTCTTCGTAAAAGTTCATTTGACTTTTTAACTCATCTAATTTTTTTGTTCTTTTAAATGGTGAACGAAATGATTTATTGTTAAAATAATGAGTTGTTACAGCAGATACAAAAGCAGTAAATATTGGAATTATAATGCTTAGTATCATTTTTATAGTATCATTTCCCATAGTTTAGGTTTTAAGTGATTGGTTTTGTCTATAATTCTCCTTTAAAAGCTTTTTGTACTAATCCATTAAATAGATCATCACTCTCGTTTATACTCTTTTTTAATAATTCCTTTTGAGCTTCAATATTTTCAACTATTTGAGCAAATTTGTTTTGAAGAGTTATTGGAGGAAGTGGAATATATAATTTTTTAAGTTTTTCTTTTGAAATATTTGGCATTGATCCGGCACTGCCTGTAGCAAGTTTTTGTATACTTTTCCTGAAATTAATATGGTTCAATAAAAAATATGTATAAACCCCGTTAATTTTCAGTGGAATATAATTGATTCTAAAGATCGTATCAGGAATCATTAGTTTAGGCTGAGTATTAAAAACATATGCGCACGCCCCAACTAATTCTTTTGTGTTTTTACGTGAAAAAAGTAAATCGTTTGATTTAACTTCTAAGTTTGTTTTGGGAGACAAAGACTCAGGTAGGTTTTTATTAAAAGTCTCTTTATATGTTCTTTCTGATATGGATGATAAAGTTAATATAGCCCAATTTTCTTTACTTTTTCTAGAAAAACCATCACATTTTGGACTCCATCCTCCATCAATATTTGAAATAAGATTAATCAATACTTTCTTCTCCCACCCCATAGGATTACTCACCGGATCACCAAAAATATCTAAAAATACAGATTGCAAAAGCTCATCGTATACGGCCAGTTGTTCTTTGTTTTTTTGGCATAAGGCCTCGGCTTTGTCTAATATAGTTGCTATTCTTTTTTGCTCGGGAAGAGAAGGTATAGATACATCGGTGTTGTCAAAATTTCCCTTAGTTATATGCTTCATTGTTGAACCGTGTACTCTTTGGGAAAACGACATTAATATTGATGAAATTAAATGTTTGAAGAATGCTTTGTCAATAGCCATTTTATTAAACACTACTTTGAAAATATGTTGGTTTAACCAAGCGTCTTCTTTTTGCCATTCAAAAATACCTAATGTAGCTGACCATGAAATCAATAAGTCACCTTTAGTAACTTTATATTTTTCATCAATATCACCGTTGAAATAATTAATATCTTTTCCTTTGCCGGTCAAATTTTGTATACGAATTATTTCTTTCCCTTCTGAATCCCAATCTTGGGGTTTAAATGCATATCCATTAGTAAAAGTTGCAGTGTTGCCAAGTTTAACTTTTTTCCAACTCATCCCAACAATCCTCCCAACTCTTTCATTAAATCCTTACGTTCCATATCCAATTGGCTAATTCTATCGATTATTACTTTGGGCGAATCATATTTAATTTCTTCGTAAACAATTTCCTGGTAAAGGTTAAATGATAGGTTGTAGTTTTCTTCTCTGATTTCATCTACGGATACGAAGAAGTGTTGGGAGGAGCGATCTTGTGCAAACGCTGTCAGGTCTTTAGACGCTGACAGGTTTTGGGTTATATGATGAAACTTTTCTATGATGTCCGGAATATTGTTTTCTTCGTGTTTGTAAGTTCTTAAAGTGGGTATTTCGGGTTCTTTTTCATCCGGTTTACCCAATATTTCTCTTTTGTCATCTAAGGTGTAGCCATCGGCTTTCATATCGTAGAACCAAACTTTGTCGGTACCACCAGTTCCGGTTTTTGTAAATACTAAAATTGCAGTAGCTACACCTGTGTATGGTTTAAACACTCCGGAAGGCATGGAAATAACAGCTTGCAGTTGGTTTTCGTCAATAAGTTTCTTACGAACAGCTAAGTGACTTTTTGTACTTCCAAATAACACACCAGCAGGAACAATAACTGCACATCGTCCTCCCGGGCGTAACATGCGTAGCATAAGGGCCAGGAATAGCAATTCTGTTTTAGCACTTTTGGCTGTTTTACCCAGATTAAGCGCTTTTTTCAAACTTAATTCTATGCCATCGTAATCTACAGAACCCGTAAAAGGTGGATTCGCTAATATTAAAGAGTATTTGTCTTTAATAGCGTTATCACCAGAAAGGGCATCCATGTATTTTAGTTTAGGATTGTCGATACCATGCATTTGCAGGTTCATGGCACTGATACCTACCATGGTATTGTCACTTTCAAAACCGTTAAACATTCCATTGTTAAAATGTTCACGGAATTCCTTTTTGTAAAATTCGTCGGGATAGTTTTCTCTTAAATATTCAACCACACTAACCAAAAAACCTGCAGAACCTGCAGCGGGATCACAGACCAATTCATCAGTTTGTGGCTGCAATAAATCTACCATCATGCGGATAATATGCTTTGGTGTTCGGAATTGTCCGTTAATACCTGCTGAGGATAGTTTAGAAAGTAAGTATTCATAAACGTCTCCTTTGGTATCACGATCTTCTAATTTGATTTGATCCAGCATTTGAACCACTCTGTCCAAAAGCTTTGGCGAGTTGATGTCAAAATTTGCATAGCGCATGGTTTCGGCAAATAAACCTCCTTTGGCTCCCAGATTTTTAATGAAATCAAAGACTCCACCTTCTTTTCGAAAAAGACTAAACATTTGTTCCGGATCCTTATCCTTGAATACATTCCATCGTAATTCACGTTGATCTTCGGTATATATAGGATCTTGCACTTCCATACGAAGTTTGTTGGCTTGCTTTTCTTTTGCTTCCTGTTGTTTATCTATACTTCGAATAAACAGAAGGTAAGTAATTTGTTTAATGATACTAAGAGGGTCAGTCATTCCGTTTTGCCAGAATTCCTTCCATATTTTATCTATGTCATTACGTTGTTGTCCTGTGAGCATATTATTTGATTTATTTTAATGCAAAGTAAAAAGATGCGAGTGCAATCTTTTTGCACTGGTGAAATTAAATTAATTTTATTGGCACAAAACTAACTAAAAAATACACATGCCGAGGAATAAACAGGCCAGCTTCCGTTACCGAGTTATTAACAATTGTTTGAGAAATACAAGTCGTATCTGGACAGTACAGGAATTAATAGATGAGATTGGAGATCAGCTATATGAACATTTTGGGATTGATAAAGGAATAAGTTTACGCACCTTCAGGTATGATATTGAATTGATGCGAAGTTTACCTCCAAGAGGTTTTGATGCTCCTATTAAAATTGAAAATAATGAGGTTAGATATGAAGACCCAAACTATTCCATAGATCATTCGGAATTATCAGAGACGGATATTGAAGCTATTAATGATGCGTTAAGATTATTAAAAAACTTTCCGAGACTTTCAATCAATGAAGAGTTGGCTTTGGTTCAGGCTAAGTTTCAAGGTGATTTATTGAAAAATGATAGCAGGAACGGAGTTATTGCATTTGAACAAAAAGAGGTAAAGGGAGTAGAATATATTTCTTCACTAATGAAATATATTAATGATCATGTACCAATAAAGTTGACATATAAACCTTTTCAATCGCCTAATGCAAATACATTCATTGTTCATCCTTATTTACTAAAACAATATAATCATCGTTGGTATTTGATAGGTTATAGTTCAACTTATAAAAGTGTAGGTATTTATGCTTTGGATAGGATTGAAGCAGTAAGTTTATCAGAGGAGAAATATATTAGAAACACTTTTGTTGAAGTAGAAAAGTATTTTAAAGATATAGTAGGGATTACTTTGCCTAAAGATGAAAATATTAAGGATATTGTTTTAAGAATAGATATTAAACAGGCTCAATATATTATTACCAAACCTATTCATAATAGTCAAAAGGTTATTAAAGAGACAGATGAAAACGTAGAGATTAGTTTACAACTTATACCTAATTATGAGTTTTACTCATTAATATTGAGTTATGGGAATTCTGTTGAAATATTATTACCAGAGAATATTAGAGATGACATAGCAAAGAAAATAAAAGTAATGTATCATTCTTATTATTCTGAACAAAAACAAAAATGATGACAGCACATATTAGTAATACTATTGAAGCTCTAAAAAGATCACCACTATTTAATCTTTCGTTAAGTTCAAAAGAGTTATTTCATAGTAACTTTATTGCGTGGTTATGTGATGAATACAAAGTTGAATTTGGTAAGATTATTTCATCCAGGTTTCTGGAAAAAGAACTTGTGATTCATAAAGTTTTAAGAGAAAACAAAAATCTTGACTTAACGATAATATTTGAAACAAATGAAAAAATTGTCATCGAAAATAAAGTCAAAAGTATTCCGGATGAGGAACAGCTTATAAATTATAGTAACAGTAATATTGCATCTAAATATATTTTATTGACACTTATTGAACCTCCATTTGATAGGGTTGAAAAATGGGATGTAATATCATACTTAGATCTATTGGAGATGCTTGAGGAGCTTTATGATATAATTGATGTAGATAATAAGTATCACAAGAATTTAATTAAAGATTATTGCTTATTTATTGAACGACTTTCTATTGTTGGAAAAGGTCTTACTGAAAATACAGAAAAAGAGATGTATGATTATCATGGAACTCAATATCGATATTTTCAGGATATAAGAATGCATGATTTTTATATTAAAATAAAATTTTCTTATCTGCAAAATAAATTACATGCTTACCTTTTTGAAAATAATACTTTTAGTAAAGAAGTGATTAAAAGGAAAAGGTATATTCACGAAGAAGACCGAGGTAAAATCGTAATCTCTATTAATATGGTAAGAGGAAAAGGTGTAATGAATATTGATTATTCTGATGAGGATAACATTATCTATGGGATTATGCTGGATGGTCAACGTTATCTGAATTATGTATTTGCCTGGGGTGATAACAATACCGAGAATATATCACATCAACTTTTAAAGCAAAAAGAATGGTTTCAATTTAATTGGGAAGAAGCAAAGGAAATTTATCCACAAAAAGGAGGGTTTAATAAATTTGGGAAGATGCGTTATCAGGCCGTAAAGATTCCTATCGATATGACATTGAATAGATTAATTGAGATTATTTATAAAGATGTAAAAAGGTTAATCCGTTTACAATCGACATTATAGCTATTTGTGATAATATTTTTATGGGGGATCAGAATTGTATATCTAAATCCCCCATAAACATTTAGCTTGTGTGGCAAGAAGTACTACAATAATAGCAACCATTTGCACGTGGGTAGTATTGTTTGGCTGCGCTAACAGCACCCTGGCACGAATAGAACTCCCCTAAGTAAATTCTGTTTTCTGCAGCAGGCATGTAACGACAACCTTCTTTGTGCACTTCATGATCACCATTTGATTGTTGGTTTTTGTTTACGTAATACTTGTACATAACATTTAAATTTTAAAAGATTAATTAATTATTTTGTCAGTACAAGATTAACGAGGTAGAGTGCAATGTATTTGCACTTGGAAAAATATTTTTGTTTTGCAAAGAAAGATTCATTAATTAAAATCGATTTCTATAGATATCGGAAAGTGGTCGCTATAGTTAGAGCGCCAGTTATTTAAAGTACTTTTGTTTTTAACATCTGGTTTGTATATGGTTGCCTTTGAACTTGGGATATTTTCTTGTAAGTTTTCTTTTACTAATATATGATCGATAATACTGTTCATGTTTTTGCTCATCCTTGTTGTTTGAAATGTTTCATCGACATAATCTTTGTAGCCTTTTAATTTCATATAATTGTATAGTGTTGGGAGGTAGACATTATTGCCTGTTTCGTCTTTTAAGTAAGGGTTATCGTTGAAGTCACCCAGGATTATGCGATCGTATTCGCGAGTGCTTATTCCATGTGCTTTTAGTTCTTCATTTAGGTTTTGTTCTACCATGATCATGGCAACAATATGGTTTTCGTCATTATCTTGTCCGGAAGCCAGATGGAGATTGACGATGAGGAAGTCTTCGTTTTTTACTTTGGGATTGGTTGCTTTGAAATAGCCAACTAAAGGTACTCTATCAAATATTGATTTTGCTCCAACTTTGAAATCATTTATATTCATTTCAAAGACTTTTGAAAGATGAGCACTATTCGTGTTGTAGATAAATGCATTTTGCATTTCAGTTTCTCTTTCTGTTGTATCTATTTTTGCCAGATAGTATTTCCAATCAGATCCTAAATAACTAATGATTTGATATAGTTCTTTAGAATAGGCTGTTTCGCTTTTAAATCCTGTTATACTTATTTCCTGAACTGCAACAATATCTAATGTTAACGTGTCTTTTATAAGAGCTGCTATCATTTGAAAATCGGATGAGGTCCGTGCAGGTAGTTGTTTTTTGATTTCAGGAAAACCTCTACCAGCAGATCCAAGGTGTTCTATATTCCAGGTTGCAATACGTAATGTTTGTTTTTGAGACCAGATTGTGGTGAAAGTTATTAGGAGTAGGATTGTTAATAGTGATTTCATTTTTATAATCCCTAAATTATTATTCTTTCTTCTTAAATTCACTTGGAGTCATACCTGTATATTTTTTGAAGAAGATATTAAATGCGGTTTTAGAATTAAAGCCACTTTCAAAGGCAATAGCAACGAATGAATAATCTTTGTATTTAGGTGATTTAATCAGTTTCATGGCATATTCAGTACGATACTCATTGACAAAAGTGTAAAAGTTCTTTTTAATATGCTCATTTAGAACCTGGGTTATATAATGTTTAGGAATTTGCGTTTCATCAGCAAGTTTGGCAAGGGATAATTCATTTTCTTGCCAGATTAGAGAATTGTTCATATAGTCAATTAACTTTTGCATATACTTCTCAGCTTGCTCATCTTTAAGTCCTGATTTAGTATATCTTTCTGAGTCTAGTTCTGAAGGTTTTTTATTTAAGTTGAGGTCGGGGGGAGCTACGTTTGAAGATAACTGATGTTGTCTAAATCCCCATATACTTACGATATAAACAAAAATAAGTAGGGAACCACTTCTGAATCTTTCTATATGTGTAATTAATCTACTTAAGTGATAAGTTGAACTTATATAAATGATTAAATTATATATAATAAAGAAAGAAACTATTAATACAACCAACCATCTTAAATTAATTTTGTTTGAGTAGAAAGAGTAGTAGCTTGTTGTTTTTGTTCGATAGATATAAATAATGATAAGTGCATACAGGCTGTAAAACCAAATTGAGAACTTAAAAACATATCCAATCCAGCTTAATGCTTTAAGTTTATCATCAAATGACTCAATGAGTGGAGTGTATAAGTCAATATCTTTAGGGATATATAATATGGCAATTCCGACCCCAATGATAAGAGGTGTAAAGTGAATTAAATCCGAGAGAATAAACTTCTTATATTCAGTAACTATATATTTTGTATATAGAAATAAAAATACAGGAAATGTAATGATAATATTTGCTGAGATAGGCCATAAATCAATAGTTATCTCATTACTTATTTTATAAACATTTAATGAAAATAATAAGGCTATCATAAAAAGCCAAAGGCCAAGTATTTTATTAGCTAATAGAGAAGGCTTTTTGAAATAAATAAGAAAAGCTGAAAAAACAGACTGCGCTAAGCCGATGTATATAATTGCATCATCCATTTTACAAATATATTATTTCTAGTTAAGAAATTTTAACTTATTGATTAATAAAAAAGGTCACTCAGTATTTTGAGAGACCTTTCTATTTGCTATCGAATGTTATTGAAAATTATTCTTCAACCTGGATTTTTGAATGAGAGGTAATTCCCCATTTTTGTTGCATTCTTTTTACAATATAAAATACAATAGGGACAATAATCATCGATAGAAACATCGATACTGTTAATCCTCCAATAAGAGTCCAACCAATACCATTTTTCCATTCTGCACCTTCACTTTGAGAAAATGCAAGAGGTAATAGTCCGATGATCATAGAAATATTAGTCATTAAAATAGGACGGAATCGCAGTTTAACTGCAGTTTCAATAGCATCAACCAGATTCTTACCTTCATTTAGTAATTCGTTGGCAAAATCAACAATCAAAATGGCATTTTTAGCAACCAAACCAACCAGCATTACAATACCTAAAATAGAAAAAATGTTTAACGTTTGATTTGCTAATGCTAAAGCCCAAATTGCACCGATTATTGATAATGGAATAGAAAACATCACAACAAAAGGATCGGCCCAACTATCATAAAGTACCACCATAATCAAGTAAACAGAAATAATAGCAGCTAAAAAAGCCAAGCCTAGGGATATGAACGATTCTGCCATCATTCTGGTTTGTTTTGATGTGGTTACTTTTGTACCTTCAGGAGCTTTAATTTCTTTTAATTTAGTTTCAAAGGCTGTTTGTACAGAAGCTTGAGAAACACCAATTATCTGGCTTGTTAATTGTGTTGATGGAACTCTGTTATATCTTTCTAATCTTGACGGACCGACACCTTCATTTATCTCAGCAAATTGAGATAGTTTAATTAATTCGTTAGTAGCTATTGAAGGGAAAACAATATTCTCGAGATCGCTTTTGTTTCTTCGATCAGCTGCATTCAATTGAATATTAATGTCATATTCTTTTGTGTCATCACGGAATTTATTATCGGTATTACCTGCAAATGATGTTCTTAATATACCTGCTACAGAAGCCAGATCTAAGCCTAATTTTGACATTTTGTCTCTATCAACATTGATCACATACTCAGGATTATTTTTATCAACACTCAATTCTGTTTCAATAGTACCATCAATAGAGGCCATGCATTCTTTAACTTGTTCTGCATATTGCATAACACTATCTACATCATATCCCACTACAAAATAACTTAATGGAACATCTTCGCTACCCATAATGTTAACTGAAACTGCTTTAATTTTCGCACCCATAATGGTTTCTTCCAACGTAGCTTTTGTTTGACGGGCAAAGACACTGGTTGAAACATTTCTTTCATTTTTATCCGTCATATAAACTGTTATTTCACTGAAATATGGAGTAGAAGTCGTGCTTATTGTACCTGATTTTTTACCTATAGTAGCATAAACCATTTTTACGTCTTTCTGATCCAATAAGTACTTTTCGATATTGCGAGTCACAGTGTTATTTTCATCAAGGCTAATATCGTGAGAGTATTCCATACGTAACATAAACACTCCCCTGTCTCCGGAAGATGCAAATTCACCACCAATATAACCAGCAGGAAATAGTAAAAAAGTTCCGAAAAAAGCAAGTAACGTGGCTATAAGCGTAATGGTTTTGTGTTTTAAAGACCAGTGCATGGCTATAACGACTCTTTTATTAATGCTTTCAATGGCATTTTCAAATCCGTTTAAGAACTTTCCGAAAATGTTATTTTTTGGAGTTGACAACTTTGCCCATTTTGAAGTCATCCAGGGAACTAGTGTGAACGAAACTAAAAGGCTGAACAACATTGATATAACGATTGTAACGGCATACTCCCTAAGTATATCTCCTACAATACCGGTTACAAAAGCAATAGGAAGGAATACAGCAACAAGTACTAATGTAATAGCAGTTACTGTCATACCTAATTCTTTAAGAGCATCAAATGAAGCCTGGACTTTATTTTTGCCCATCTCCATATGCCTATATATGTTTTCTATAACCACAATGGCATCATCAACTAATGAACCAACAACCAATGAAAGGGACGTTAAACTAATCAAATCAAAAGAGAAGTCTAACAAGTACATTGCTGTAAAAGTTGAAATTAAAGATGTGGGAATAGCCACTAACACAAAAATAGAGTTTCGTATGCTATGTAAGAAAAGAACCATAATTACCGAAACTAAAATAATGGCAATCATTAGGTCATGTTCTACGGCAGTAGCAGCTTGTAATGTAAATTTTGATTGATCCTCTGCAATTTGAAATTTAATGCCTTCAGTTGAAAATTGATTTTCAAGTTCAGCAAACTTAGTTTTTACTAAACGAATAACATCAACTGAATTCGCATCTTTTTGCTTGCTGATTTCAATTCCTATTGTTTCCAGGCCATTAATACGTGTAATTTTTTCTTTATCAGCAATACCATCATAAACATCAGCAATATTGCCCAGTTTAAGAATGGATCCTGATTTGTCAACTCCGACAATAATATTTTTTAACTGATCGATGGTTCTGATTTTTCCAGATAGACGAATTGTCATTTCATTTGTAGGCGTACGCAATTTTCCGGTAGGCAATTCCATATTTGCATACTGAATCATTTGGGTGACGTTTAGCAAATTCAGCTTATTGGCTTTAAGTTTTAAAGGATCAATCATAATTTTGATTTCTCTTTCAACCCCACCAACAAGACCAACGTTGGCAACCCCTTGTATACTTGCTAATTCCGGTTTGATTCGATCTTCGACAAATTGAAAGAAATCTTTATCGGAAAGTTTTGAATTTACTCCGGCAATAAATATAGGTAATGCACTAATATCAAATTTCTCAACAGAAGGAGCTTTTACTTCATTAGGTAGTGTATTTACAATACTATTTACTTTTTGAGTTACTTCCTGCACTGCAATGTTTACATCAGCATCAAAAGCTAAAGAAAGCGTAATTAAAGATAAATTTTCAATTGAAGAAGAAGTCATTTCCTCAATACCTTCCATTGAGGCCACTGCATCTTCAATAGGTACTGTGACTGATTGTTCTACATCTTTAGGACTGGCTCCAGGATATATGGTGCTAATCATAACAGTAGGAGAGGTAATTTCAGGAATAAGTGCGTATTTTATTTTTGCTGCAGAAAATAATCCCAGCAGAATTAAAATGGTAAACAGTACAATAGGTACTGTACCTCTTTTTATAGATGTACTTACTATTTTCATGCGTTTATATTATTCGTTTGTTGCATGGAACTCTCAAGAAAATTTATTATTCACTAAATTTCATTTTTCAGCGGTGTTCATGAATACGTTATATTTCATTCGCTTGTGTGAAAAATTAAATAATTAAATTTTACATGCTCGTTTCATCTCATTATAATTTTTATTTCCATAGGTATTCGATGGAACTCGCCTATAATGTCTTCTCTGTAAGAGAAAATTTTGACTTCGTCGATCTAACGATTCTCATGGCTCGTTTCATTCGTTTTAAATTTAGTGTGTAAAATCTATATTATAGATTCATTACTTTGACATTAGCCTTATCATAGATATTGTAATTACCTTCGATGACAATTGTATCTCCTTCTTTCAGCCCATTTACTATTTGAACCTGGTCATCAATAACATTTCCTGTGATAACTTTAGTTAAAATGGCTTTGTTATCTTTTACAATGAAGATATTAGCATCTTTTAAAGATCCGGCAATTGCTTTTCTTGGAATGAAATAATCAGATGCATCACCTAATAAATCAATTTTTGTTGTAACAAACATTCCTGCTTTTAATAAGCCATGTGTATTATTACTAATTTGAATTTCAGTACTAAAACTATTGCCATAGCCAGCTTTTTTTCCGATGTAAATGATTTTTCCGGTAAAATTTTGATCTGGGTATGTTGATGAAATGATGTCTACGGTTTTTCCTAATTCTACTTTTTTGTAATCACTTTCAGGTATCTCGATGTTTAATTTTAAGTTTTTAGAATCTATAATGTTACATACTACCGTTCCGTTCCCGATGAACTGTCCAATTTCAATGAAATCATTTTCAATATAGCCACTTACAGGAGACTTTATATTCGTATCATCTAATTGCTTTTTAGCAGCAATATATTGAGCTTTAACAGTCTCAAAGTTTAGTTTTATTTCTTCAAGCTGCTGACTGGTAACTGCATTTTCGTTAGCCAGTTTGGTAAATCTTTTAACTTCTTTTTCCAGTTGATCATAGCTTGCTTTTGTGGCATTCAGTTGCGCTTGTAGTAATTGGTCATCAACTTTTGCAATAACATCCCCGGCCGTAACATTATCTCCTTTTCGTTTGTAAATGTTTGTAATACGACCATTTGTTTCTGCTACTAAATTTAAATCAGTAAGAGATTTTAAAAAACCCGTAGTTTCAAATGAGGTTTTATACTGTTCCGGTTTAATGACAAGTGCTTTAACCGGATAGTATTTTCCTGTAATGTTGGCCAGCTCAGCAATTTCTTTGTTTGCTTCCTTATTTCCCTTTAGTTGAAAATACACCAGGAAGCATAATATTCCAATTGATGCAATATAAACAGATACTCTTATCATCTTTTTCATCTCATTATAATTTAAAATTTTTATTGTATTCGATGGAACTTCCTTACTATGCCTCTTCTGTTTGAGAAATATTTGACTTTTTTGATCTTTGGACTTTTATAGGTCGTTTCATCTCAGATATTTTTAAGTGATTTTATTATATAGTTAAATGAAGTCTTTCTCGACTTTGCAAATATTTTTTAGCGAACCCTAATTTTAGAATTCATGAAACTCTAAAATTCCTTCTGATTTTAGCAGGTCTACTTCAGCCTGCTTCATGGAAATAAAGTTTTGTACATAATTGATTTCTGCACTTCTTAAATCCTGCTCAGCAATTAACAGATCGGTTAAAGTAGATTGACCTTCATTGTATTTCAATTCTTCCTGATCTTTTATTTCTTTAGCCAAGTCAATGTTTTGTTGTTGTACAATACAGTTTTTAACACTGGTATTATATTGCATAAGTGCATTCATAAATTGCATTTTTAATCCACTTAGCGCATGTTCTTTTTGATCCTGGGTATTTAGAAGTTTCAGCTTTTCTGTTTTTACTTTAGCCTTGTTAGATAACCCAGAGAAAATTGGAATTGTAGCCGTAAAACCCACAACACTAACGCCAAACCAATCTTTGCTGCTATCAGTGAAATTAAACTCTTTTCGTTGTGCCTGATATGTATGACTGGCAAAGGCTGCGATGTATGGAAGTGCCTCAGCCCTGGTTTGCTTTATCTGCAATTTATTAAGTTCAATATTCTCATTTAAAAGTTTTATCTCAGTTAAATTTTCCAATTGAACATCATTGTTTGTTTTTTTAGATATTGTTAATTCATTGTTGCTGAATAATTGTGATATGTTTGTTGTATCGACTACTAATTCAGAATTAACGTCTAATCCGATAATGTATTTTAAATTATTTTCCTGAAGTTCAATTCCTGCTAAAACCTGATCTTTTTGCGTTTGCAGGTTGGCAAGGTTTAGGTCTATCCTGGTTAAGTTAGTTTTAAGCGCTAAACCACCTTCAACCAGATGTCTTGTTTTTGTTCTTGTTTGACCTAATGATTCAAGGTTGCTTTCAATAATCTCAAGATTTTTATAAATGGCCATTAAACTGTAATATTCATTTACCAGCAATTGAATCATTTCAATTTTAGCTTTCTCTTGTTGCAATGATCTAATTTCGGAAGCTTTTTTTACAACTTGAAGACCTCTTAAATAGTTTAATGAAAATAGTAATTGAGATAGTGAGGCTCCTGCATCTAAATTGTATTTAGTACCAAACGAAAGCTGTAAATCAGACCCTGGGGTTCCGGCCAGCTCACCAGGTAATATCATGGTTGGTAGCTTTAAGTAATCTTTGTACTCTACCGTTGATTCTATCTGTGGTAAACCATTACCACGGACTTCTTTGATTTTCTGATCACTTTTAAGCTTTTCCAGATTAGCCTTTTTGATTTCATAATTGTTCTGTTTCGCAAATTCCAGCATTTGCTTTAAATTCATTACATACTTTTCTTGTGCTGAGGTATTCAACAAAAGAAAAGAAAGTAGTAATTGAAAAAAGAAGATCTTTTTTATCATTTCGATTTATTTTTAATTATCTGAATGATCAAATGTATGAATTGGCTTTGGGTGAATTGTTTGAATAGAATCTCCCACATTAAAATAACGTCTTAATCAAAGCGATTGAGGTGTTCGTTTGGTGTAGGAGGCAGAAAAACAGGGAGGTAGAGACTGGTAGTGATGGGATGTTAGGCTAAATAAAGGTTGTTGTGTATTAGCAGAGTGATTTTATATGAACTCTAAAATGCTCTCTTGTTTTGGTTCAGATATACAAGAACTGGCAGAAGGAATTTTGTTTTAACGGACAGTTGTTTTCCGAACTTTATTTCTTTTGGGAGTATCTTTTTTTAAATTCACTTGGGGTCATGCCGGTTTGAGACTTAAAAAATGAATTAAATGTACTCTTTGAATTAAACCCGGCTTCATATCCAATAGCAACAAGAGAGAAGTTCTTAAATTCAGGATCTACAAGTAGATTTTTTGCTTCATTTACTCTGTATTCATTAATGAATTTGTAAAAATTCTTGCCCATGTTTTGGTTTAATAGTTGTGTTAAGCCAGAGCGAGATATGTTTAATATGGAAGCTAATTCGTCAATTGTTAAATCGCCTTTAGTATAAGGTTTTTGTTCCATCATTATTTCTTCTATCTTTTTTGTTATCTGATCGGTTTCTTTCTTGTTTAATTTATGTGTGTTTTTTTCTTCAGTAGGTTGGTGTTGCGTATTTGTGTGGTTAAATTTCTGATTAAATAAGGCTGGTTGATTATAACCGTAAAAGCCAATCAGGTAAGATAGTATTGTGAATGAAATAGTAATGATTCCTAAAGGGTTAAAAGCTATATTTATTATTTTAAATAAAAGCAATGATGAATAAGTAAACATTAAGGTGTACCCAATTACCATTAGTACAACGATGACCTTAATCCAATTTAGAGAATTCTTAAATGAGTGATAGGAAAATACAGATTTGAGGTTCTTTTGGTATGAATAAATTTCTTTTAAGCTTAAGATTAGGTATGTTAAAAGTGTTATAAATAAAGCAATACCCATAAGAAATGTGATGGTGGAATTGCTATAAGAATTTATTTTATCACTATATTTTATTGAAGCCAGGTTGTATACAAAGAAGATCCAAACAAACAAGAATACAGTAAATGGTATAAAGTGTAATAGATCCGCAATGTTTAGAGTGTAGTTTTTTGATTTGATTGCTTTTATAAACAGATATATAAGCGGACCAATGGTAAATTGAAAGACTGGGAATTGATATTGAATGATATTATAAATATCAAGGATATAAAAAATAAACTCTAATGATATAATCAATAACAGTAAAGACAAATAGATTTTCTCCGGGCCAGAAGTTTTTTTTGATGCAATCATTAAGGCAGAAAAGAAAGCCTGAACAGATCCTATAAATAGTATGGGTAGAAAAATTGACATTTGTATTTAATGTGTTTTTAAGTTGCAAAGTAACATTTTTCACTGAATGGTTTAGCACAATGTTATTTTCTATATGTAAATTACCTTTTTTATTATTGACATATAGCAACTTTTATCATACTAAATATCTTAATTATTTATTGGGTAAAGGTGATTTGTTTACAAATAAATGTTAATAACTTACATTAAATGGCAAAAAAACATCACTTTTAGTATTTTAATATTAATAAATGTTAATGCTTGTATAGTGCAGAGATACAATTGCCTACATGATGCGAACATGGATATTTGTACTAGGTGAACGTGCATTTCCTGTGGGAAATATTATCAGAATACAATTCACTGCTTTCATTTTTAAGTTTGTAATGTTGATTTAGATAATAACAGTTAAAGCTGTTAAAAATTTTAAAAGAATGAATACAAATTTTAGTGTAGAACCCTTAATTGTTAATTAAATTTCACGTTATGAAAAAAATGTCAATTGGTTGTTTTCTTTTTGTGTTATCCATTTTTCTTTTAAGTGGAGTAAATGCGCAGGAACAAAACGACTCAACTAAAGTCTCAAGTGTTAGCGCAAGTTCTAAAGAAGAAAAGAACAGAAATGTAATGCTAAACGCTGAAAGTGCTAATTCTCCAAGAGATGTAAATATAGGTTTGCCATTTCAAGGTGATATCGTAATTCTTGAAAATGATGTACCTGTGGTTTATTATTTTTATCCTACTTTCCCAACATCTGCATGGAGAGTAGATAATAGTTTATCTCGAATTGGATTACTTTCCTTTGAAGAGGGAGCGTTATTGTACGGAAAAGTAGGATTTGCAGTATCTAGCTATGATCGTGATTTTTCCAGAAAGTTTAAAGGCTTTGCTTCTTCATCAATTAATAGCATGGGAAGTTCTAGTTTTGATGTGACTCTTACGGGGCCTTTGAAAAATGGTTGGGGATATATGGCAAGTTTCTATCAGTTTAATGATAGAGCTAATGGCGCTAATTATCAATATTCATCATGGTCATCAAGAACCTCTATGGCTAAGTTATCTATACAAAAAAAGTATAAAAAAGGTAGTGTTAAATTACTTTATAAATATGTTGATGATAATAAGCCTGCAGTATCTTCATATAACCCATTATTATATATGGGTGATGGAGAGACCAAAGCATTGGATAATTTTAGTTTAGGTAAGGATTCGTATTTGCCCGGTAGTGGTATAATCCCGACAGTTGATCGTTATCAAAATACTGTAATGGCCGATTTGAATTCTGATGAATTTTCAAGAACTGAGTCTCATAATATATATCTTGTTGGAGATCATGAGTTTGATAATGGATGGAAATTAAATTATTCCGGAATATATCAAAAAATGAATTCTCCATTATCTATTGTTTTCCCATTAAGTTTAAGTATTCTAAATGTCGCTGAACAAAATGCGAACGGGAGACACTTCTATAAGTTAGGAACTACTAATGAATATACAGGTAAGTATGTACAGTCAATGTATAGTCAAATGTCTCCTCAATCTGACTGTGAAATGTATACAGTAAGAGCTGAAATGACAAAAAAAATAAAAAATCATGATTTACGCTTTGGAACAACAGTTCAAATGTTCCACCGTGCATATGATGTGCTTACAGGTAGCTGGAGAATGACAGTAGAGGCAAATCCTACTATTGTAACGACAACAGCAGGAAGTGATGATCCAATGTATAATCCTTATGCATATGGCTCTTATGCTGATGATAAGTGGGAAAAACAGGCTCTTTATGCATCGGATGATTTTAAAGTAGGTTCAAGGTTAGATCTAAGTATTGGAGCTCGTTTAGAACATCAAGATTTTACTACGTATAGCGATCCATATAAGAATTTTGAAGGATTAGAAGATAAAGAACTACTGAAATACAAGGCTAAAAATAAATGGAACAAAGTAGCTTATGGGAAATTTGTTTATAAATTAACTAATCATTTTGGATTATTAGGAGATGTATGCTATAACGTAGATAACAAAACTACCTGGGATTATCCTTACCGGGATGAAAACGGAGCTTCAATAGATGAAAATGGATATACAGCCGGTTTTCATATTACGTCAACAGGATTGGTTGTTGGTCACCCAAGGGCAACAAAGCCTAAGGATTATGAAATCTCTGTATTGAAATCAAGTGGAGGTGTATACTTGAACATTGGTAAAAAATTGAACTTGGTTTCTAAACTAACTTATATCGAAAAAAATAATATTCTTGGTTCTGCTACATTGGATGATCCTACTTCAATGATGGGGGTGCGTGCTGATTTTGGACCTGAGTTTTACAATATACAAACTATGGGGTGGTCAACAGATATTATGTCAGAACCATTCAAAAATTTTAGTATTCATTACTTGTTGACATTGCAAAAACCAGAGTATAAAGATTATTCAGTAAGCGGATTTGGACAAACTTATGATTATAGCGATAATATTATACCAAGCTTGTCACAGGTATTAATGGAAATAGACCCAAGTTATACATTTGGAAAAGGCAAATACAAGGCATGGGTAAGTTTACGCTACTTTGGTAAACAGTATGCTAATGAAACAAATGCATTTACATATAATCCATGGTGGGAGAATTTTGGTGGATTCGATTATTACGTAAGTAGGAACTTAACCTTTAAATTGCAGGTTGTTAATTTCTTAGATCAGGCAGGTGTAAAGGGAAAAATAGAAGGTGCTGCTCAAATACAGAAAGAAGATATTGGCGATTATATAGGAAAGCCAATTGTGGCTAGTGCTATTAGACCAAGAACAATAGAATTAAAAGTCAATTACAAGTTTTAGTAGAATATCAAACATTTAAATGAAAAAGTGATGAAAAAGGTAAGTAAAGTATTATTGGGTTTAGTATTGATGCTTGTTGCGATTTCTGTTAACGCACAGGCAGCTGAAGGAGAATTCTTTGTTGGAAAGTGGAATGTTATCGTTGAAGGTACACCACAAGGAGATTCAAATATGGAAGTTCGTGTTGAGAAACAAGATGGGAAAATAGTTTGCTTAATGCAATCGGATGCAGGCGGTGAATTTAAACCAGTTGAGCGACTTGAGATTACAGATACTGAACTGACTGCTTATTGGACTGCAGGTGGGTATAACGTTTATTTATTTCTTGAAAAAGTAGAAGATAATAAAGTAGAAGGCTCTTTGATGGATATGTTTGATGCAACTGGAGAAAGAGTTGTTGAAGAATAATACTATTCACAATGTATGAGAAGGAATTGTTATAAATTCCTTCTCATTATAAAGTTTATTTAATAGATACATCTTATAAACCAAATCGTTACGTGCTAATCTTAACATTATAATTTTCTTTAATTCTCATTCAAAATGAAATTTACATTTTTATTTGTATTCTTATTATTTGGAATTAATATTTATGCAACCGACTTTAAAACTTCCAAACCGAAAGATATTGCTCTTGCTCCTATCCAAAATAATGTACGAAACGTATTGGATTTATCTGGAATGTGGAAGTTTAAAAAAGATTCGGCTAATATTGGTGAACAACAAGCCTATTATAATGGCTTAACAAATTGTCGTACAATATCAGTACCTGGTAGTTGGAATGCACAATTTGATGATATGCGAGACTACCTCGATTGGGTATGGTATGAAACAGATACTTATATTCCTTCAAGTTGGAAGGATCAAAATATATTTATAAGAGTAAATGATGCCACATATTCAGCTAAGATATGGATAAATGGAAAACCTGTTGGTTATCATGAAGGATGTCATGTTCCATTTGCATTCGATATTGCTAATGTAATAAAGTGGGATCAATCAAATAAAATTGTTATTAAAGTTGAAAATCAACTATCACCCTCAAGAGTTCCAACAGGTAATGTTAAAGGTGGTTCACTTGCAAGTAACCCTGCTGCCAATTACGATTTCTTTCCTTATTCAGGCTTAAACAGATCTGTTGTTCTTTATTCCTTACCCAAAACATATATTCAGGATATTACTGTTAAACCCAATTATGAAGGAACTACCGGTTTACTAGATGTTATAGTAGAAACCAAAGGAAAAGCAACAAAAGCAACCGTGACTATATCTGGTCAGGGAAAAGAAATTACAGTACCAGTTAAAATACAAAATAACAAAGGCATTGCCAAGGTAAAAATACCCAATGTTCGTTTGTGGTGTCCTGAAGATCCTTACTTATACATGCTGTCCGTTAGTTTGGGTGAAAAAAGTAATCCAAAAGATATATATTCATTGAAAACAGGCGTTAGGACTGTAAGTACCAATGCAAAACAAATTTTATTAAATGGTAAACCTGTTTATTTAAAAGGTTTTGGTCGACACGAAGATTTTCCGGTGTTAGGTCGTTCAAGTTCAAATTCTTTAATAGTTAAGGATTTTGAATTGATGAAATGGACTGGTGCTAATTCATTTAGGACTGCCCATTATCCGTATGATGAAGAAAATTATAATTTGGCAGATAGAGAAGGATTTATGATTATTGGAGAAACTCCAGGAGTAGGATTGTATTTTAGTGGAGATTCTGCGGAATTAAAGGCCAGACAAACAATTATGAAGCAATATATTGAAGAGATGTATCTAAGGGATAAAAATCATCCTTCAGTTATAATGTGGTGTGTAGCTAATGAACCAAATGATAAAGTGGCATTGGGTCAAATGAGTGCAAGTAGTAAAGAGGATAAGGCCAAGGCTGAAGCAGAGTTTGAAAAATTATTTACTCAAATCAGAAGTTTAGATGACACCAGGTTAATTATGTACGTAGGAGTGATGATGGGGCCAATAAATTGGTTTAAGCTAACTGATGTTATAGCTATTAACCGGTATTGGGGATGGTATACTTCACCAGGTAGTATCGAACAAGGAGCAAATACATTAAGCAAAGAGTTGGATAGATTATATCGCAAGTTTAAAAAGCCGTGTATGGTTACTGAGTTTGGGGCAGATACTTATGCCGGATTCAATGCCGTTACCCCTGAAATGTTTACAGAAGAGTATCAAAAAGAATTTATTAAAGCATATCTGGATGTTGCCGACTCAAAAGATTTTGTAACAGGTATGCATGTGTGGAATTTTGCTGATTTTAAAACAAGTCAGTCTATGATTCGATTTGGGGGATATAACTTAAAAGGTGTTTTTACACGTGATAGAAGACCTAAAATGGCTGCCCATTATTTAAGGTCTGTTTGGAAAGGGCAATAATAAGCTTAATTTAAGATTTAATGAATTTAAATATATAGCCTTGTTTGTTGCGTTTATATTAGGATAATCAAATGAGTACGTTATGAAAAATATAGAGCGAATAGTATTAATTCTTTTTAGTGTATCTGTGCTAACATCTTCATGTAAGGAGAAAGAAGAAATAAAAAAAGATCAGATTATTACCTTGTTAATGGAAAAAATGTCCATTGAAGATAAAATAGCACAATTAAATTTGGTTACTCCAACCTCTAAAACAGGGCCATTTGCTACAAAAAATGTTTATGAAAAATTAAAGGATGGCTCAGCCGGTAATATCTATTCAGTAATGGGATCTCCTAAGTCAGTACATAGAAAGTATACTTATGTAGATAGTACATCACATAAAATCCCTTTTATGTTTGGCCTGGATATTATTCATGGGTATAAAACTGTTTTCCCAATTCCTTTAGCATTGTCCTGTTCATGGGATACTTCTTTAATACGAAAAACGGCCAGGGTAGCTGCTGTTGAAGCCACTTCGTATGGATATAACTGGACTTTTTCACCGATGGTTGATTTAACCAGAGATCCGCGTTGGGGCAGGGTGATGGAAGGTTCAGGTGAAGATCCCTATTTAGGTAGTTTAATAGCCGCTGCTATGGTAAAGGGGTATCAGGGTGATGATTTAACCTCGCCAACCTCGTTAATGGCCTGTGTTAAGCACTTTGGAATGTACGGTGCCTCAGAAGCCGGTAGGGATTATAACACTACTGACATGAGCAGGTTAAATATGTATCAAAATTACTTACCACCATACAAAGCTGCTATTGAAGCCGGAGCAGGAAGTATAATGACTTCTTTTAATGATATTGATGGAGTACCGGCTACAGTAAATAAATGGTTGTTAACTGATCTATTACGAAAAGAATGGGGGTTTGATGGTTTTGTAGTTACTGATTATAATTGTATTCAAGAATTACTTCCTCATGGTGTTGCAGCAGATATTCAGGAGGCTGCAATCAAGTCACTAAAGGCTGGTGTTGATATGGATATGGCAAGTGAATCCATGGCTGCGACTTTAACAAAATCATTGGAAGAAGGTAAAATTTCTGAACGAGATATTGATATAGCTTGTAGAAGAGTTTTAGATGCAAAATATAAACTGGGTCTTTTTGATGATCCTTATAGGGGGTATGATCCGGAAAGACCAAAAATAGATATATTATCTGATGAGAATAAAGCAATAGCTAAAGAAGCTGCTTTGAAATCAATGGTTCTTTTAAAAAATGAGAATGATATTTTACCATTAAAAAAGGATTGTAAGATTGCACTTATAGGACCTCATGTAACTGATCAATTTGAAATGTTTAGTATGTGGTCTTTTATGGGAGATGGAAGTAGTGTAACCAGCATTTATGAAGGAATTAAAAAGCAGAATCCGAATATTGAAGTAGCCAAAGGGACACAAGTGACTGATGATAAGATGATACTTAATCGACAAAATGGATTTTTTGATATAGAAAAACAAGAAGAGTTAGAAAAAGAAGCGATTGAAAAAGCTAATAAAGCAGATGTAATTGTTGCAGTGCTTGGGGAATCGCGAAATATGTCAGGCGAAGCTAAGAGTATGACAAACATTTCACTACCAGATTGCCAACGCAAGTTGCTTAGAAAGTTGAAGGCTACAGGAAAACCAGTTGTTTTATTATTGACGCATGGTCGCCCTTTAACCATTCAGGAAGACCTCCCATATGCAGATGCTATTTTTGCAAGCTGGAGGCTGGGAACAGAAGCCGGGAATGCTATTGCTGATATCTTGTTTGGAAACTATAATCCTTCAGGTAAATTGACAATGACTTTCCCACGTAATGTAGGACAGATTCCAATCTATTACAATCACAAAAATACAGGACGTCCTTTTACAGAACCTGATCAGAACGATAAGAAAAAACGAAGAGGTGGGTTGAAATTCCAATCTTATTATTTAGACCAAGTGAATACTCCATTATTTCCATTTGGATATGGTTTAAGTTATACCAGTTTTGAATATGGTGAAATCAAATTAAGTGATACTTTGCTTGTTGGTAAAAAGCAAACATTGCTGGCAAAAATTACCATTACAAATACAGGTAAATATGCCGGAGAAGAAACCGTACAATTATATATAAATGATCCGGTAGCCGAAGTTACCCGACCGGTTAAAGAATTGAAACAATTTCAAAAAGTTTTTTTACAACCGGAAGAATCAAAGGAACTTACTTTTAATATAAGTACTGAGGATTTAAAGTTTTATAACTCTGAGCTAAAGTGGGATTGGGAGTCAGGAGATTTTAATGTTTATGTTGGTACTAATTCAGAGGAAGTGAAAGCTGCAAGTTTCACATGGAATAAAAGAAACTAATTTATAACACTATAATTATGAAATACACTGTATTAGCATTATTGCTCATAGCAAGTTTAGTTAGCTGTAAACAAGAAGAGGATCCTTTTGCTCACGATATTCAAACTGCAAAGGTTACCGGAGGTATTGTAAAGGGTAAAACACGAAGGGGAGTTACAGTGTTTAAAGGTATACCTTATGCAGCTCCTCCGGTTGGAGATTTACGTTGGAAAGCTCCACAGCCAGTTATTCCATGGCAAGATACCTTAGTGGCTGAAAAATTTGGTCCTGCCCCCGTACAGGAAAAAACTATTGCAACCAAATATTTCCAGAATGCAACAATGAGTGAGGATTGCCTTTATTTAAATGTTTGGTCTGGGGCTAAGGAGCCACAAGAAAAGTTGCCGGTTATGGTTTGGATTCATGGAGGAGGTTTTGTAGGGGGAGCAACGAGTATTCCAGCCTATTTTGGAACTCCATTTGCCAAAAGAGGTATAGTGTACGTAAGCTTTGGCTACAGGGTTGGAGCAATGGGCTTTTTGGCTCATCCTGAATTGAGTAAAGAGAGTGGAAAAGGATCTGGATGTTATGGAATTCAGGATCAAATAGCAGGACTGGAGTGGGTAAAGGAAAATATCTCAAAATTTGGGGGAGATCCAAATAATGTAACGATTTTTGGTGAATCAGCCGGCGGTTTTTCCGTTAGCATGTTATCTGCTATACCTGAAGCAAAAGGACTTTTTCATCGTATGATATGCCAAAGTGGTGCCTATATGTCTCCTCTTATGTATGATAACGAGGCTGGACTTTTAAATATATCTTTGGAAAAAGCAGAAAAATTTGGAGAAGAATTAATGGCCAAATTTGATGCATATAAATTAGATGATATTCGTTCAATAAGTGCAGAGTCCATACAAGATTCAATGCCTGACTTTTATTCTTTTTCTACCTGGCCTACTGCAGATGGGGGAACAATTAGAGGTGATTCATATGAGCTTTATAAACAAGGAAAGTTCAATGATGTACCCATGATGATTGGATTTAATTCTGATGAAGGAAATTTCTTTTTAAGACCTCATGAAAGAGTTTCAGCTGAAGATTTTAATGACTTTGTTAATAATAGATACGAGATTGCATCGGAAAAGATTTTGGAGGCTTATCCACATTCAACAGAGGATGAAACTTTTAAATCTCAAAAGGATCTATTGAGGGATGCTTATTTCGGGTGGCCAACCTGGGCAAGTGCTAATTTGCATTCGCAAAAAAGCAAGTATGGAACATATGTATATTATTTTGATTATAATAATAATCCTGAACTATATCCAGATGGATGTGATCATGGTGCTGAAGTCCCATTTGTATTACAGTTTCCTATGGGAATAAATATGGGTAAACTAACTGATACAGATAAGTTAATGATGGATCAAATTAGTACCTATTGGATTAATTTTGCAAAAAATGGTAATCCAAATGGTGAAGGTTTACAGAATTGGCCAACATATGATAGTGATAACCAAAAAGTACTACTCATTCATGAAAATTCTAAAGAAATCACTTTTCCACATATCGAAAAGATGAAAGCATATGATGAGTATTTTAGTTGGAGAAGAGAACAAAACAAATCCAGAAAATAAAAGGAAGTCAAATTATAGAAGATATATAAAAGTTAAAAGTAATTAATTGAATTTAATAAGGAGATTTAAAAACAGGAATATGAATCAGTTAAAATATTTCATTGGAATCATATCATGTATGTTGTTGTGCAAGGTGTCAATTGCCCAACAACACGATTGGGAAAATGAACAGGTAATTGGCATAAATAAAGAGGAGGGGCATGCTTTTTATATTCCATATGGAAATGCAGAGCAAGCATTAACTAATTATCCTGAAGCATCTCCTTATTATGTTTCATTAAATGGAACCTGGAAGTTTAATTGGGTAAAACATCCGGATTTAGCACCATCAAATTTTTATAATCCCGATGTAGATGTTAGTTATTGGGATAATATTAAAGTGCCGTCGAATTGGGAAGTAGAAGGCTATGGCATACCCAATTATACCAATAGTACTTATGCTTTTACCAATGGATTTGATGTTCATCCTCCTTTGGTAATGGAAGATCATTATCCTAAAGAATATACAAAAAACGACTTGCCTAACCCAGTTGGTTCTTATAGACGAGAATTTGATGTACCTGAAAATTGGGATGGCAGAGAAGTGTTTATTCACTTTGGAGGCGTTCAAAGTGCTATGTATGTTTGGGTAAACGGACAAAAGGTTGGTTATAGCGAAGGTAGTATGACACCTGCAGAATTTAATGTTACCAAGTATTTAAAACCGGGAAAAAATACTTTGGCTGTTAAAGTATTTCGATGGAGCGATGGTAGCTATCTCGAAGGGCAGGACTATTGGTTATTATCCGGTATATACAGGGATGTATTTTTGTTTTCAGTGCCCAAAACCCATCTGTGGGATTATTTCTTGCAGGCTGACTTGTCTGATGATTACAAGCAGGCAACGCTTCATTCAAAATTAGAGTTTCGTAATTTTGGCAGCAAAGGAACTTACCAGCTCGAAGCGCTTTTAGTTGAAAAAGGTGCTTCTATTGATAAAGCAAAAAAATTATATAACCTGCCTGTAAATAAGGTTTCAAAAAAAGGCTTGTCTGTTGACATGAAAACTAATGTTGACGGCATTAAATTGTGGTCGGCAGAAGAACCAAACCTTTATGACGTGCTATTTGTACTAAAGGCTCCTAGTGGGAATATTGCTGAAGTAATCCGCACCAATTTTGGGTTCAGGGATATTGAAATTAAAGACCAGCAACTGTTCGTAAATGGCAAGAGCATTTACTTTAAAGGAGCCAACCGTTGTGAAACCAATCCATATGGGGGCCGGGTTATGAACAAGGAGCTTATGTTAAAGGATATTCAACTGATGAAACAGATGAATATGAATACCGTGCGTACATCCCATTATCCTAATCATCCCATATGGTATGAGTTATGCGATGAATATGGGTTGTATGTAGTTGCCGAGGCTAATGTTGAGTCTCACGGAATGGCTCGTAATCCAGAGGATAGATTAGGAAATACAATCAGCTGGCAAAAAGCACACGTGGATAGAAACGTTCGCTCAGTAGAAAGAGATAAAAACCATCCATCAATTATAATGTGGTCAATGGGAAATGAAGCCGGTAGTGGCCAGAATTTTGCAGCCGCATATAAAGCTATCAAAGAAATCGACCAGGAAAGGCCTGTGCATTATGAAGGAGATAGCGAGAATGCTGATGTTGAGTCGGGAATGTACAAAACAATGGGCTCTTTGAAGCGATTAGGAAAATCCAAAGATCCAAAGCCATTTTTCCTTTGTGAGTATGCTCATGCTATGGGAAATGGACCCGGATCAGTTAGAGAGTATTGTAAGATGTTCGAAAAATACCCCAGGTTAATTGGAGGTTGTATATGGGATTGGGTTGATCAGGGTATTGTCAGGTCTGTACCGGGTAATCCATCAGAAACATATTTTGCTTATGGTGGAGATTATGGCGATCGCCCAACACGTTGGAACTTCTTAATGAATGGTTTAACTACGTCAGACAGGCAGGTAACTTCCAAGATGCTACATGTAAAGCATGTGTATCAATACATTAAAATAAAACCTATCGATATATTACAAGGGAAAATTGAAGTTGAGAATACATATCAGTTTATTAATCTGAATAAGTTTAATTTATCATGGGAATTGACTTGCGATGGAAGAGCTATTCAGTCAGGTAGTATCGGGCAGTTAGATATCAAAGCCGGAGATAAGGCAGAGGTGGCAATACCTTTTACTAAGCCTGAATTAAGCGCCGGAGCAGAATATTTTCTGAATATCTCATTTACATTAGCAAATGATGAAAAGTGGGCTCATAAAGGTTATGAAATGGCTGATGAACAGTTTTCTGTCGCTTATGAAAAAGTACCAGCAGAAGAGATGAGTCTAGAGGGCGTTGGTGCAATTTCATTCAATGATAAAGATGATGTTGTAACTATAAATGGAAAACTGTTTTCGGTTACATTTAATAAAAGCGTTGGTGTAATTACTGATTATACTTATGGCGCAACAGAACTGATAAAAACAAAACCTGAAGCTATTTATGGTGTAAAACAGGAGTCACCGGTGGTTTATACTGACACAATTACCCAAGAAGAGGTAGCAGGCCCACAGTTGAACCTTTACCGTGCCCCAACCGACAACGACCTTTCAAATGGCAGGGGGCTTGGTGTATCGTGGTTAAAGTTACAATTGGACAGACAGTTGCCATATGTTCACTCTTTTAATGTTGAACAGATAAGTAAACAGAATGTTGAAGTAAAAACATCTGTGAATTATATAACACCGGCAGGCTATTCCACAAAAACAGAAACTATTTATTCTGTGTTTGCAAATGGAGTAATAAAGGTGAAAGCTGTAGTTACTCCTGATGCTGAAAACGGTTTGCAAATATTGCCCCGTATTGGCCATATACTTCAAATGCCAAAAGACTTTGAAATGGTTGAGTACTTTGGAGCAGGCCCTTTTGAAAGCTATAGCGACCGTATTGAAGGAGCCTTTATTGGTCATTATAAGAGCACTGTAACTGATATGGTGGAACATTATGCAAGGCCTCAGGAAATGGGTAACCGTAGCGAAGTCAGATGGTTTACCGTTACCAATAGAGATGGTGTTGGTTTGCAGTTTGTGGCAGATAGCACTTATATAAATTTCAGTGCTTTACATTATACCCCTGTAGATTTACACAGAGCAAATTATGCGTATGAGTTAAGTCAAAGGAATGAAACTATCATTACGATAGATGCAGCCCATCATGGATTAGGGAGTGCTTCATGCGGGCCAGGTGCTTTGCGCCCTTACTATTTAGAAACAAAACCTGTCGAAATATCATATGAATTAAGACCCTTTGATGTCCGTATGGGAGAAAAAGAGAATCTCGGTAGGTTAAAAATTCAGTAATAAAAACCATTTAATTAATAAATTATGAAAACTAAAAATATAATCAGTTTATTTCTAACACTATTTGTAGGTTTAGCAAGTAGTTATGCTCAAAATAAACCGTTACCATATTTAGCGAAGAATAAGAGTGGTGTTGTTCAGTTTTATGTAGATAACAAACCTTTTATAATGTTGTCCGGAGAATTGCATAATTCCAGTTGTGGGAGTGCTTACTCAATGCGTGATATGTGGTCAGTTATGGCAAAGAAAAATCTAAATACAGTAATTGCTCCTGTTTCGTGGGAATTGATTGAACCTCAGGAGGGTGTGTTTGATTATTCACTGGTTGACAGCATGATTTACGGAGCCAGAAAAGAGAACTTAAAATTGGTAGTTATTTGGTTTGGTAGCTGGAAAAACGGCAAGTCAAGTTATGTGCCTGAGTGGGTAAAAACAGATACCAAACGTTTTCCATTGGTGCAGGATAAAACAGGAAAGAAACTTCCAATACTATCTACATTAAGTCAAAATAGTCTTAATGCAGATGCACATGCCTTTGCTAAGTTAATGAAGCATATTAGAAAGATTGATGAAAAAGAGCAAACGGTAATTATGGTGCAGGTTCAGAATGAAATTGGTATTCTGGGGTCCGATAGAGATTATAGTGATGTCGGTAATAAAGCTTTTAATGAAGAAGTTCCTGCAGAATTGATAAAATATATTCAAAAGCATAAAGATAATTTATATCCTGAACTGAAAAATGTATGGGAAGCAAATGGATATAAAACCAATGGAACCTGGGAAGAAGTGTTTGGGCAAGGTGTTGAAAAAGAATGGGGAAGTGATTGGCAAATCAGTTTTTCGAAATACACCGAAGAGTTATTCATGGCCTGGAATTATGCCAAATACGTTGGTGAAATTTCAAAAAAAGGTAAGGAGCAATATCCATTACCTATGTTTGCCAATGCATGGTTACGCCAGAAGAAAGGACCAATACCTGGACAATTCCCTTCTGGGGGACCATTGCCAGAGGTGTTGGATATTTGGAGAGCAGCTGCCCCATCTATTGACTTTATAGCGCCTGATATTTATACTGTTAGAATATTTGATTGGGTGTGTTCTGAGTTTAAGAGATCTGATAATCCTCTTTTTATCCCGGAAACATCTCTTGGTGCAGCTAGTGCAGCTCGTGCATTACTTGCTATTGGGGAGTATGATGCAATTGGTTACTCGCCGTTTAACATAGATGGAGGTGGAATGTTTACGATTGGAGATGTCAATGATGAATCATTGAGCCAAGTATATAATTGCTTACAAAGTATAATGCCTTTGATTACAAAATATGCAGGTACTGATAATATGTCAGGAATATATTTGGATAAAAAGAAGGAAGATGCCCAGTTAGATATAGGGGATTATGTGATTAATGTAAAAAGGAATTCAATACGTAATTCGTTTGATATAACTGGAGTTGATATTGAGATGGAAGTAGTCAAAGATAATGGCGAAATTGGGTTAATTGTTATCAAATTACAGAATGATGAATTTATTGTTGCAGGAGGTGTTGGGGGTGTTTCTATTAGCATTTCTAAAAGTGAAAAAAACAAATGGGAAAATATTGCATTTACTTCGGTTGATGAGATTATGTCTGAAAATGGCAAGGTTATAAATCATAGATTAAATGGTGATGAAACTGCATCCGGTGGTATTATAATTAAGCCTGGCGAAGTAAAAGTATTTAAGATAAAGATGTATGGTTATTAATTGGTAGGGAGATAAGTAATCTTACACAAAAAATAGAAATAAACTTAAAATCCAAATGATGAAAAAAAATTTACTAAAATCATGGGTATTAACTATTATGGTAATAGTAATTGTTTCATGTAACAGTAATAACGATATAAAACTACCAGAACCAAATGTAATATCCTATCCAGGAATCCCGGTACTCAATATGAAAGATTTTAAACTTCCGGCTTGTAGTGATTATAAAGTGGAAGAATATATTATATCAGGAAATGCAACTTCTTATATGCAAACTAAAGCACCTGATGGAAACGGTGTTTGGACTGTTGAAGAAAAGGATACAGCTAGTTACGTTAGTCGAATTGTAGTAATGAAACCTAAGGATGATTCGAAATTTAACGGAACTGTTATTGTTGATTGGATTAATGTTACCGGAGGATTTGATTTTACACCATCGCGAAATATGATGTGGAAAGAAATTACCAGAAGTGGAGCTATTTATGTTGCTGTTTCTGCGCAGCAGGTTGGATTAGTGGGTGGTGAAACTATTGGTGGATTTGCGATGCCTTTAAAGGAACGAAAAGGAGGACGATATACACAAGTGAAACATCCTGGAGACGCTTTTTCATTTGATATATTTTCACAAGTCGGACGCTTTTTGAAGGGAGATAACTCATCTGTTGTATTAGGTAAACTTAAGCCAAAACATGTTATTGCATTGGGAGAGTCTCAATCTGCATTTTATATGTGCACTTATGTCAACGCAGTTGATCCTATCGCAAAGGTATATGATGGTTTTTTCATCCATTCACGTTTAGGTTTGGGAGCTCCATTGGAAGGTGTTGATATTATCGATTTTGTAAATACCACTACGCCAATGAAGCTTACTACAAAACTAAGAGTTCCTACTTTAGTTTTCACAACAGAAACGGATGTGCTGGGTGTTATCAATGAGAAGATGGGTATGATTGGCGCTTTTCTTGCCCGTCAGCCTGAAAATGATAAATTAAGAATATGGGAAGTGGCTGGTACAGCGCATCATGATTCATATCTTCATAAAGTAAGCAGAGTTGATACTTGTGGGGGATCTTATGCTGATATTGCTAAAGCATATGAGCCTACTAATAAAATGTTATTTATGAAATTAGATAAACCTTTTAACAATGCACCTCAGCATCATTATGTACTGGAGGCAGCTATGAGTGCGCTACAAAAATGGATAGGAGAAGGTGTTATTCCTGAAAAAACACAACAGCTTGAAATTGTAGTTGATTCGGATAATAAATTGGCTGCACATGCTGTTACCGATGAATTGGGTAACATAATAGGAGGAATCAGATCTCCATGGATGGATGTTCCTGTTTCAGTACTTTCAAGTCAGCCTTCATCTGAAAGTTTTAATGCATTATTAATTGGACACACAGAACCATTTTCTCCGGAAAAATTAGATGAATTATACCCCGGTGGTATAAATGAATATTTACAAAAATTTGAAAATTCTTTAAATAAGGACATTATGGAAGGACATATACTGGCTGCTGATAAGGAAGAGATTATGGAGGTTGCCAGGTTGTCGTATAAAGGAACGCATTAATAATCATTCAAATCTAAAATGAAAGGATTAAAATTTAAAATAATTAGAGGTTTCATTGTTGCATTGTGCATGGTTTGTGCAGCAACAACTCTGTATAGTCAGAACAACGGGATAGCGAAGTCTTTGGAAACTTCTTTTATCAACCCGGATTATTCATACGGACCATGGGTTGTATGGCACTGGACTTCTGCAAACCAAACTAAAGAAGGTATAACCAGCAATTTGGAAGGAATGGCAGAAGCAGGCATTGCAGGTGCGACTTTGTTTAGTTTTCCAAGTGGAGGAATGGGATCTGGTGGTGGAACCAAAATAGACAATCCTGCAGAGCCATTAACTCCTGAATGGTTTGAATTGATTGATTATGCGGTAAAAGAAGCTAATCGTTTAGGTATTAAATTAGCTATTCAAATCAGTGCAGGATGGGCTACAGCAGGAGGAGACTGGATTACTCCAGATTTATCACAACAGCAAATAGTATGGAGTGAGAAAGTTATTGAAGGCGGTAAACAGTTAACTGGAAAATTGGAACAACCCAAACGAACAGGTGGTACTCATGAAGTAATTGGAATTCCTGAAAAGCATCCGGAAAGTTGGGATAAATATTATCATGATTTAAATGTATTGGCATACAAAATGCCAGATGATTGGGGAGAAACAAATATTAGTAAAAATGCTAAAGTAACTACTAACTTGCCTATAAGTGATATTTCAAAATTGTTAGATAGTGAAAATACAAATGTTGTTCTCAAAACAGAGGCTCAGGGATATATTCAATTTGAATTTGAAAATCCTTTTTTATTGAGATCCATTAGAATAAACTCAGGAGGAACACTGAATATTCCAGCCCATACAATGGAGGTACAAAAGAGTAACGATGGGAAGGTTTTTACTAAAGTAGGTAACCTTGATGTAATGTTGAGTGGCCATCAAACACAAATGTCTGAATTGACACATACGATACAACAATCCAAAGCAAAGTATTTTAGGTTAGTTTATCATCCTGCTCCACCAGTTAATTATGATGAACATATGGTTGGTGCATCTTTTACATCGGGAGGTTTTGGGCCGAAAAGAAAAGGAGACCCCATTGGCTTTGCCAATTTAAAGGAAATGACAGACCCTATATCATTAGCTTCTGTAACCCTGTCAAGTACAGCAATAGTGCATCATTGGCAAGGAAAAACAGCACTGACCTGGGGGAAAAGTCGTAGGGTTACTAACGAGGATTTGCCAAGAGAGGCTTGTATTCCATTAGACGGGATCATTGATTTAACTGATAAAATGGATGCAGAAGGAAATATCTATTGGGAGGCTCCGAAAGGAAAATGGAAAATCATGCGATTTGGTTACACAACCATGGCAAGAACAAATGGTAGTGGTGCAGGACAGGGTTTAGAACCAGATAAATTTAGAAAAGAAGGAGCTCAAATCGCATTTAAAGGATATTATGAAAGAATACTTGATTATGTGGGCAAAGACCTTTCTGATAGTGTCGTTACCATGTTAAATATTGATAGTTGGGAATGTGGTTCACAGAATTGGTCTCCCATTTTTAAAGAAGAATTTAAAAAGCGAAGAGGGTATGATTTAACCAAATATTTACCTTTAATGGCAGGAATTCCAATTGAAGATGCTAACGTAACAGAAAGTTTTCTTTTTGATGTTCGTAGAACGATTGCTGATTTAATTAGCGATAATTTTTTTGGTGAATTACAGAGACTTGCCCATGAAAAGGGAGATGTGGTCAATACTGAGGTGACAAATCCAACAATGACGTCTGACGGATTATTAGTTTATAAAAATGTAGATGAAACATCAAGTGAATTTTGGTGTGATAAATGGAACTGTTGGAAACCTTGTGATATTAGAGATGCTGTTTCCGGAGCACATATTTATGGAAAAAAGATTGTTATTGCTGAGGCTTTTACAGGTGGGCGGAATTGGAAGGAAGATCCTTATGGGTTAAAAGCCTTGGGGGATATGCATTATGTTGATGGTATCAACCGAATGATGATTCATCTTTGGGCAGGACAACCATATCTTGATAAGAAACCTGGTTTTACTGGTGCAGCAGGCCTATATTTTAATGAAAACACACCTTGGATTAAGCCTGGCAGAGAATGGATTGACTATTTAAGAAGAGCCCAGGTTATGTTACAGAATGGAATTTCCAATTGTGATGCATTGTATTTTATAGGTGAAGATGTTCCTTGTAGGGCCTTACTACCTTCAAATTATGGGTCTTATTTTGTTATGAATCCAGCCTTGCCCGAAGGTTATAAATATGATTCGGTAAATCAGGATGCACTACTTAATTTAGCTACTGTAAAGGATGGTAGAATTGTATTGCCTAGTGGTGTAAGTTACCGTGTGCTGGTTTTACATCCTGATAGAAAGATTACTTTAAAGCTTGCAAAAAAAATAAAGGAGCTTATTGCATCCGGTGCACAGGTAGTAGGTGCAAAACCATTAGGCTCAATTAGTCTTGAGAGCGGAACTGAGGCACAAAGGGAAATTAAAGAAATTGTGGATGAGGTTTGGGGTGATCTTGATGGTGTGAATCGCACAGAAAGAACCTATGGAGCAGGACGTGTTTTTTGGGGACTGCCAATGGATAAAGTGTTATCGGTCATTGGTGTTGAGCCTGATTTGATTTATATAAATCAGAAAGAATCATTAACAGGGCAACCATTTAAGGCAACAGCATATCAACCTGCTGGGGTCGATGCTACGTCTTATGGTCCTGACCGTAAGGGATGGGGATTAATGTGGAATCATCGTTCAACTGAAGATTGTGATTTTTATTTTCTTTCAAATCAGGAACAAAAAAATATTTCTACAGAGATTAGTGTTCGTCAGACAGGGAAAATACCTGAATTGTGGCATCCCGACAGTGGATTAATTGAAGATGTTGCTGTGTGGCGTGAAGAAAAAGGAAGAACAATTATTCCTTATACTTTTGATCCCTCCGGTTCTGTGTTCTTGGTGTTTCGAAAGTCATCGGAGTCGGTTGAGCATTTGGTTAACTTTTCCGGACAAAAAGGGACTTCCGGTTTGAAAATAGATATGAATGCAGATGGTTCCGGATATGAAAAATGGTGCTCTGAAAATGGCGTATGGTCGATGGAAACAAATAAAGGAAAGTCAGTTACCGTAAAATCAAAGGCAGTACCTGAACCGAAAAATATAGATGGAGAATGGGATGTTACATTCCCTTTATTAACAGGAGAAGTGAGAAAAGTTAAAATGAAATCAGGCTCGTGGACTGATAGTGAAGATGATGAGATTAAGCATTTTTCTGGTACCGCAACTTATTCAAAAGAGTTTGAATTGGATAAGAAACAATTCAATAAGAAAAAAAGATTGTTTTTGGATTTAGGGAAGGTAGCGAACTTGGCAAAGATAACAATAAATGGCACTGATATCGGTGTAGTTTGGAAACCTCCTTATAAGATCGAAATTACTAATGTTGTAAAACAAGGTAAGAACACTATAAAAATAGAAGTGTCTAATACCTGGTATAATCGATTAGTTTACGATGCCGGATTACCAAAAAGTAAAAGACAAACATGGTTAGGAACCGGAATACTAAACGGTGGTGTGAAAAAGAAATCAGAACTTATCCCCGCTGGATTATTAGAACCTGTACGTATTAATACCTGGGTTAAGGTGAAGTAACGATAAATACAATGACTAATAGTTTAGTGATATAATAGTGTGAATTTTAAGATTAGATAGTATGTGTATAAATAGAAATTTTATAAAAAGTATAGTTTTACTTAGCATTTTTCTGCTTAGTATGTCATTATTTGGACAAAAAGTACGTGTTGACTTGAGAAATCCTTTTGAAGTTATTTCTAAAGAGAATGCAGCAGTTACCTATAATAACCCAGTAATTCCAGGTTTTTATTCTGACCCTAGTGTATGTAGAGTAGGAGAAGACTATTATCTGATTACAAGTACATTTGAGTATTTTCCGGGAGTCCCAGTCTTTCATAGCAAAGATCTTGTAAATTGGGAACAAATAGGTTATTGCATAGATCGAATTGACCAATTGCCTAAAGGAATGAATATTTATGCTCCTACGCTTCGATATCATAAAGGAATATTTTATATGATCACAACAAATGCATATCGTGGTGGTAATTTTATTGTAACAGCAAAAGATCCTTCAGGTCCGTGGTCTGATCCAATTTGGATAAATACTATTGGAATTGATCCGGATCTGTTTTTTGATGATGATGGTAAGGTATATTTAGTTGATGCAACAATGTATATGTACGAGATTGACATCAATACAGGTGAATTATTATCAGAAGGTCGCAAAATATGGAATGGTTCAGGAGGAAGATATGCTGAGGGACCTCATATTTATAAAAAAGATGGATATTATTATTTGATGGCTTCAGAAGGTGGTACAGAGGAGTGTCATTCCGAAACAATTGCCCGTAGCCATAATATCTGGGGACCATATATTGAAAATCCTGCCAATCCTATTTTGGCACATGCAAATGCAGCAGGTGAGGGTAAGCCCATCCAAGGAGTAGGGCATGCCGATTTAGTTCAGGCTCATGATGATTCTTGGTGGATGGTCTTTCATGGCTATAGATCTATAGCTAAAGAACCACACCATATTTTGGGGAGGGAAACGTGCTTGGCTCCGGTAATTTGGCCTAAAAATGGTTGGCCGGTTGTAAATGGCAATGGAACCATTGATTTAAATATGACTTGCCCAACACTTCCTTTAAAACCACTCCCAACTAAACAATTAAGAACAGATTTTTCGGATAAAAGCCTTGGGTTGGAATGGAATTACATACAGCTTCCCGAATTTTCTAACTATACACTAGTTGATCGCCAAGGCTTTTTAAGATTAAAAGGGTCTGCCTATAATATTGGAGAAAAAAGATGGAAATCTCCAACTTTCGTTGGAAGAAGACTACAGGATTTATTTTTTACAGCAACAACTAGGTTAGAGTTTGAACCGAAAAGTGAAAATGAAGAAGCAGGACTGATTTTACTTAACAACGGATCTCACTTTGATATTATGGTAATGAATATAGATGGAAAGAAGTGTCTTGTTGTTAAGTTGCAGTTTGGATCTATAACTTACAAAACGGAAGTTATAGAAATAAAACCAGGTCCAGTTGATTTAAGAATAATAGGTCAGAAATCCAAATTTACATTCTCATACTCTCAAAATAATGATGACTTTACAGATATTGAATCCGTGGATTCAAAATTTTTGAGTTCAGAAACTGCTGGTCGTTATACAGGGGTTTATGTTGGATTATATGCCACGGGTAATGGTAAAACATCGGTTACAAATGCTGATTTTGATTGGTTTGAATATATTAAAGTCAGATAAATGGTGAGAACTATATACTTAAAACTTGATAAATGAAAAATATTTCTTTCTTATTATTGCTTGTATTTCTTGCTTCAGTTAGTTTCAGCCAACAAGTAATTCCACTTTATAGTGGTGAAAAGCCAGATGGTAGTGAATTGTTTAGAGATCAGGAAAAAGAGTTGACGAACAGAACAGGAGATGTTATTGGAGTCATTAATGTGTCAATGCCTACGCTGACAGTTTTTCAACCTGAACCAGATAAACAAAATGGCGTGGCTGTAATTGTGTGTCCTGGTGGTGGTTTTCGCACCTTGTCAATGGATGGAGAAGGAATAGAAGTTGCGCAATGGCTAGCTTCAAAAGGTGTAACAGCATTCGTTTTAAAATACCGGCTAACACCTGAATCAGCAGGAACAAAAAAAGATATGCTGTTAGGTTTGATGAAAAAAAAATTTGCAGAGATAGATTCAGTAAATGCACCATATGTTCCATATGCCATTACTGATGGGAAAGAGGCTATTCGATATGTTAGAAACCACGCCACTATATATAATATTGATACAACTAAAATTGGGATTATGGGATTTTCTGCGGGAGGTACACTTTCAGCAATAGTTGCTCTGTCGTATGATTCAAAAAGTCGACCCGATTTTGTTGCCCCAATCTATGCTTATTGTTCACCAATTAGTGATTATACAATAAAAAAGGATGCTCCTCCAATGTTTCTGGCTTTTGCTACGGATGATTTTATTGCTGAAGGCAACACTATACTATACGAACATTGGAAGAAAGCAGGTAAATCTGTTGAAATGCATAGCTTTTTCCAGGGAGGCCATGGTTTTTCTTTACGGAAGAGAGGTATGGCTTCAGATATATGGTCTGAGCTGTTTTTGAACTGGTTGGCAAATATAGGGTTAACTCAATAAGGGTATTGATTATTAATCAATTAAAGTTAGCGCAAATAGAAAAAATAACTTAAAAAAAATATGGCAAGTTTTAAAATGAAATTTATCCGTTGGATAATGAAAAGGCAAATGCAAAAGCCAGGAATGACTTTTGATGGCAATGTAGATCCTCTTAAGTTAAGAAAGGTAATTGAAGGCATGGCAAAAAAGCAGCGTCCCGTAAAAGGTGTATCTTTTGAAAAAGATACATTGAATGATATTGAAGTTGAAATGTGTTCTCCAAAAGTTATAGAAAGTGACAATATTTTAGTTTATATGCATGGTGGAGGCTTTATGGTGGGTAATGCTTTTACTTCCAGAGCTTATGCGTCTCATCTTGCATCCGAATCAAAAATGCGAGTTTATTCCTTGACATACAGACTTGCGCCGGAACATCCTTTTCCTGCAGGTTTTGATGATGGGTACAACATGTATAAAGGATTACTGGAAAAATACCCCGATAATAAAATCTTCTTATTGGGTGAAAGTGCCGGTGCAAATCTCTTAATGACTGTGACATTAAAAGCAAAAGATCAGGGACTTCGTTTACCTGCAGGATTGATTTCTTATAGCGGACCTTTTGAATTTACAGGGACAATTGACAGGACTAAATACGATAAAACAGATTTTACAGTGCGTCCAGATGTTGAACCTTTAATTGCTAAGATGTATTTGAATGGTGCTGATCCAAGAAATCCATATATTTCTCCAACACAAGGAGACCTGACTGGAATGCCGCCAACAAAACTTGTAATTGATGCTGAAGAAACTTTGAGTGATGATTCGAGAATTTACTATAAAAAGGCCAAAGAAGCAGGTGTAGATGTTGAAATACAGGAATGGAAGGGTACTTTTCATGCTTTCCCTATAATTGGAAAGGCCTCTCCAGAGAGTTATCAAGTTCTAAAAGAAACAATCGAATTCATAAAAAGATTCCAATAGTTGTCTGACATATCAAAAAGTTATGGAAAAAATTACGACCGTATGTCGTGATATTGATCCTGCTAATCTGGGAATGACTAGTATGCATGACCATACCCTTTTTAGAACTGCAATGGTTATGAAGGCAGCTTTAAAAAATGGAACTGCGAAGCAAGGAATGATTAAAGATATTGATGTGAAAAAAGATGATTCCTCAAAAGGTGAATCTAAAGGAGCATTATCCGTATTACTGAAGGCTTTGTTTTCACCTGCTATGTTCAAAAATAAACTTGACTTCTATGTAAATGAATTGATTGCATTTAAAAAGATTGGAGGACAGTCATTAGTGGATCCAATACCAAACCCTGGTCATGCTGATATGAGGAAGGTTCAGCAACTTTCTGAAAGATCAGGTATCAACATAATTAGTGGAACAGGTTTTTATGTTGAACCCGTAATTCCTAAAGATTTGTTGAAAGGTGGTGAGTCTGCGATGATTGATTTCTTATCTAAAAATGTAGAAGAGGGTATTAATCATTCAGGGGTTAAGCCCGGTGTTATTAAAAGTGCTGTGTCTATGGTTCGGAATGGTAAAATTAATGTTGATAGAAATAGAGCATCAGAAATATTGGTTACAGGTGATTTTTTCTCTGTTTTGATTGATAGGGTTAACGGATTAATTACTTCATACAAAGCAAAAAATGATAAAGGTGAGATGAAAGAATTGTTGGCTTCAGGACCTGTTCCAAATTTATTTAGGGCACCGGTTGATGGAGAACGCGAAGCGTTGAATGCAAAAAGAAAATCTCAGGCTCGAAATTTCCTATTATGGAAAGAAAGCACAAAGGAGAGGTCAACTTCATCAGTAACCTTAACAGAAGAAAGTAATAAGGTTATTGTTGTCATTAAAGGAACAATGCCTGTTCGTTTGCCAAAACGAAACAAGATTCAAAAGGAACCACTCACATATCAAACCAGTTATGCGATTTATCCAAATGGAGAGATTGAACTTAGTTTTGATTACTATTTTCCTAAGTTTGAGAACAAAGCATTTCCATATGTTCCCGAAATTGGAAGCTTCATCATGGTTGACGGAGAATATAACAACATGTTGTGGTATGGACGTGGCCCCGGAGACACATACGTAAATCGTAAATATGGAAATGATATAGGTATTTGGAACAATACGGTTGATGGAAGAGCATTTATGTATTCAAGTCCACAGGAAATGGGAAATAGTGTAGATGCTAAATGGCTTACATTGACAAATGATGATGGTTTTGGATTATTGGTTAAAGGAATGGAGCAGTTTGATTTTAACGCAAATCATTATTCTCCAGAAGAGCTTTCGAAAGGGTTTGATCCGGCCTTTTATCCATCAGTATCTAATTTTCATCCATACCAATTAAACCGTAGTGAAGATATTTATTTGAGAGTTGTAGATAAAGGAACAGGTGTTGGAGGAATTAATTCCTGGGGAAAAGTTCCTTTGGAGAAGTATCGAATTAATGCAAGCGGTAAATCGTTTGGATTCAGGTATATAATTAAACCTGTTGTTAAATTGACGAAAGAAGATTTTAGCTCGTTTTAAAATGCGCTATTTCTAAGCTATACAACATATTGGTTTTAAGTTTTCTAAGTAAATTATCATCCAAAAACATGATATAATGAAAATAAGTACAATTTTCCTTACCATATTTTTTTCTTTTGTAATTACGAATATAGTTGCGCAAGAGACGAATTTTATAGAAGATATTTATTATTACATTGAAAATCCTGACATTTTTGAATATGGGCAGGAAGAACCACGTGCATATTTTATCCCTGAAGAAAATGTGTTATTGAATGGAATCTGGAAGTTTTATTATGGGAATACTCCAGAAGAAATTCCTTCTGATTTCTATAAAAATGATTTTATAGATAGTGAATGGGATAAAACCCCTGTTCCATCAAATTGGGAAATGCAAGGTTATGGAGATCCATTTTTCCGTAATGTTGGTGCAGGTTATCAATTAGGAAGAATGTCAAAAAGTTGGAGACAAAAGACAGATCGTAAGCCTTTAAAACCGACACCAGTTCCTCAAACTCCAGTAGAATATAATCCTACTGGGGCATATAGAACATCGTTTGTGGTTCCTGATAATTGGGATGGGAAAGAAGTATTTTTGAGATTTGATAAAATAGGGTCGGCCTCTTTTGTTTGGATTAATGGTAAGCAAGTAGGCTTTAATGAAGGTTCACATGAACCAGTAGAGTACAACATCACCTCATACCTTAAAAAGGGTAAAAACAACCTATCTGTTTTAATCACTAAATTCTCCGCAGGTTATTATTTAGAAGGTGTTGATGCCTGGCGATTAGCAGGGATAATGGATAATGTGCATATTTTTGCTACACCAAAAGTACGTTTGTTTGATTGGCAAGTAATTACTGATTTAGATGAAAATTATATTAACGCCAACCTGAAATTGAATGTAGATTTAAAAAGTTATGATAAGGCAGGAGGTGATTTAAGTGTATTAGTGACCATCTTAAAAGATGGAAAAATCATTTCAGAAATCGAAAAGCAAGAACTGTTTATGGATAAAAACAGTCGAAAAACAATTGTTTTTGATAAATATATTGAGAAGCCATTGTTATGGACAGCAGAGACTCCAAAATTGTATGATTTACATATAAAACTGTTGGATAAAAATGAAAAGCTAGTTGATGAAATAAAAACTCGTTTTGGATTTAAAGAAACTGAAATAATTGGAAATACTTTCTTGCTAAATGGTAAACCATTAAAAATAAATGGTATCAATTCGCATATGCAACATCCTGAACAAGGACGGGTTATGACAGAGGAAACCATACGAAAAGATATGGAGATTCTGAAGAAATTCAATATTAATTCAGTACGTACTTCTCATTATCCACCCACACACCGTTATGTGGAATTGGCAGATGAATATGGTATTTATATTGTAGATGAGGTAAGTGTTGAATCTCATGCTACTCCTTATTTGTCTAAAAATAAGGACTATAAAAATATGTATCGTGATAGAACTCGAAAGGCAGTTTTGAGAGATAGGAATCATGCTTCTGTTTTGTTTTGGAGTGCTGGTAATGAAAGTGGAGAAGGAAATAATATAAATGAAGTTGTTAAACTTGGTAAAGAGTTAGACCCTTCAAGATATTGGATGTATGGTGGAAATTCCTATGTACATGATGCTGAAGATATAATTGGCCCTCGTTATCCTACTCCATTAGAACAGGAAGTTAAAGTTGGTATGGATAATATAGATAAACGCCCTTCCTTTATGGATGAATATCTTTCTGTAGCGGGTAACGCAGGAGGAGGCCTTAATGATTATTGGAAAGTTATATATAGTCATTCAAAACTAATGGGTGGCGCAATTTGGGATTTTGTTAGTCCTGGTATTTCAGAACCAATCAGGAAACTGGATGATGATTCAAAATTTAAAACGCCTGTTCACATCATGGGGCGTGCTAAATTAGTCGAAGGCAAAACCGGGAAAGCAATTGATTTAAACGGGCACGACCAATGGATAGAAGTATATAATGCCGAAAATATGAATATTTCAGGCGATCAGTTAATAATAAGAATGGATGTATTTCCTCGTCAGTTGAGTCGTTTTGGAGGATATTACATTACAAAAGGAAGTAATCAATTTGGTATTATACAAAAGGGTGTTTCTACATTAGAATTTTATATTTTTAATGGTAAAAAACAAGTTGTATCAGCTGAACTACCTGAAAATTGGGAGGGTAATTGGCATAATATTATTGCTACCTACAATGGTAAAGTGATGAAGCTAAATATCGATGGGGCAGAATTGTCTTTAAAAGAAGTTTCTGGAGATATTGTTAATACTCCCTGGCCTGTTAACATAGGTCGTGATTTTGAAAAGCATGGTGATGGAACATCTGAATATATTTGTGATGCCCTAATTGACAATGTAGGCATTTTCACTTCAATAAATAAAGACGGACAGAATCTTAAAAGTGAAGATGCAGCGCTTTGGTTAAGCTTTGAGAGAGAAGATAATAATGGAACATTTTATAGCTATGGAATTGGAGCGCGTACTTATGGTTCTATATGGCCTGACAGGACACCTCAACCAGAAATGCAGGAGATAAAAAAAGTAGGGGAACCGCTTGCTTTTACTTTGTTAAATTCAGATAAAGGTATAGTCGAAGTATGGAATCGAAGTTGCTTTGTTAATGCTTCACATTGGAATAACAGCTGGACATTAACAGAAGATAATAAGGTTCTTCAATCGGGGGATTTAATTATAGATGTATCTCCAATGGATAGGGGAAAGATTAAAGTTCCTTTTAAAATGCCAAAACTTATTCCAGGTAAAGAGTATCGTCTTAACATAAGTTCTAAGTTAAAAAATAAAGAAATTTGGGCTGAAGAAGGATTTGAAATATCCTGGGCTCAGTTTGAGTTATCAGATTGGTATGTTAATCCTAAAAAAGTCGTATCTAAAACAGATGCCAACTTGACAGAAAATCAAAATGATTATTTGGTTTCGGGTAAAGATTTCCAATATCGATTCAATAAAAAGACAGGAGAGTTATTCTCGATTCTCCTAAATGGAAAAGAAGTTCTTCAGTCTCCATTAAAATTAAACTTATGGCGAGCTCCAATAGCCACCGAAATTGATAGCTGGAGTTCCAGTGGTTTCAAATCAGAAAAATGGAAAGAGGAGTTTGGTTGGATGATTGCCACAGAGTACTATTCTTATGGACTTGATAATCTACTACCTATTCCAGTAGAAGTAAGGGCAATAGATGGGGATGGGCAAGTAAATATTTATGTTCGTGAACAGGTATTGCTAAATGGAGGTAAATCAGAAGAAGCTCAATTAGATAAATATATTAAGGGTGAAAAATTTGATGGTTTTGAGTGTATTTATAGATACAAGGTTGATGGAGAAGGAAAAATTTCTTTAACCAATACAGTTAAACCTTTGGGCAGTATGCCTCAATTTATTCCTCGAATTGGTTTAGCACTAGTATTGAATGATGAGTTATCAAATGTAGAATGGTATGGTCGAGGTCCAGAGGAGAATTATCCGGATCGTAAAACGGGGTCTCCTGTTGGTATTTATCAATCAAAAGTGGATGATATGTTTGAACCATACCTGATTCCTCAGGATTGTGGATTAAGAACTGATAATCGTTGGATTAGAATGATTGATAATAAAGGTGTTGGAGTTGAAATATCAATGAATGAGTTATTTAATTTTAATACTTATCACTATTCAACCGAGAATTTAACAAAGGCTCGTTATACATATCAATTAAAGAAGTCTAATGGAATTACTTTAAATCTTGATTACAAAACAACGGGTGTTGGAGAAACTGCAAGAGGAATATTTAATGCATATAGAGTTTACCCACAATTGTTTAATAGAACGGTTGTTATTAAACCCATATTTTAATTTTATAGTAAATCATTTAATGAATTATAGAAAGAATTTGGTAAAACAATTTCTTAATTAAAAACACAGTATTATGTCATTTAAAATGAAAATAGTACGATTTATCGTGCGTAAAATGAGTAAGGGCATGTTTAATGCCGATAAAATGGATGTTAAGCTTATACGCCAAAAACTTGAAAAGGCATATGCAAACCATAAGGTAGAAAAAGGAGTAACTGTAAAGTATGAAACATATAATGGAGTGGAAGTAGCTGTATTTACTCCAGATGTTACTAAAAGCAATAATATTGTTTACTATGTACATGGTGGAGGATTGGTTACAGGAGACAGACATACGGCCGGTCCATATTCGTCTCAGTTGGCATTAGAAACAGGATGTAAGGTTGTGTCTTGTTCATATCGTTTGGCTCCGGAAGATCCTTTCCCTGCAGGATTTGATGATTCATATGCCGTATATAAATATTTGTTAGAGAATCAACCCGACAGTAAGATAAGTTTGATTGGAGAAAGTGGAGGGGCTTATTTGTCATTAGTTTTGGCTCTAAGAGCCAGAGATGAAGGTGTGCAATGTCCATCCTCAGTTGTAATAAATAGTATTGTTGCAGATATGTCAGATTTTATTAAAAGGAGTGATGTAAAAACAGAAACAACCGTTACTGTAGGCGGTATGAAACAACTGGCAGAAATGTATGCTCCTGATATGGATTTAACGAATCCATATATCTCTCCAATTTATGCAGATTTCACAAATCTACCACCTGTTAGAATAGTATATGATAAAGGTGAATTGTTAGCCATAGATAGTGAAAAGGTAGCCGAAAAAGCTCAAAAAGCTGGTGTAAAAATAGAGCTTGAAGCTTATAAAGGCTGTTTTCATGCTTTTACTACTTTGGGTAAAGACAGTCCTGAAAGTAAACGGGAATTAAAAGAGTCCTCAAGGTTTATGCTGGAATCATTTGTTTAAAAATACTACCTTACTAAAGGTGTGCCTGTCCAGTTTAAAGTTGTTTCAGGCATACCATTATGTATTAGCTGCAAATAAAAATAAAAATCCGGATTATGAAAAATATATCATTGTTAGTTTTTATGGTGGTTTTAGGACAGTATGTGTTCTCTCAGACACCAAGTTTAACTATTAATGTGCCGAATATTGATCCTAAGGTAGGAGAATTACAGGTCAGTGTATTTAATAGCGAAGAATCGTTTTTAAAAGAAAATGAAGAGTATAAAATTTATCGTTTTAAAATCGATAAATCGGATGGGAAATTTATAATAAGTGATTTACAAGAGGGTATCTATGCCTTGGTGATTTACCACGACAAAAATAACAACAAAGAAATGGATCGATCCTTTCTGGGAATCCCTAAAGAAGGTTATGCATTCTCTAATAATTATAAACCAAGTTTGTCAGGTCCCGATTTTGAGGATTGTAGTTTTGCTTTGAAAGCCAACAAAGAGCTGGTGATTAAATTGATGTATTAATAATAACAGATCGTTAGATTTTAGATAAGAGATAAGAGGCTTATTTGTAAGATGCTTAAAATTAGACTTTTACCTAACTTAAGTTGATTTTATTAAATATCTCATAATCTTACACTTATAAAAAACTAACGAACTATTGAATAAATATTGAGTAGTTAATTGTTAAATGAAATGTTAAATGAAAAAGATTAATAACATACTGCTTTTACTTTTTGCATTATTGCCAATTGCAGGTTTTGCTCAAAGAGATTCTGTACATGTGGGGTTTATATTAGCCGACCTTTATAGTGAAAGGTGGCATCATGATATGGATTATTTTGAGTCAAGAATGGAAGAGCATGGTGCTAAAGTAACGTTTATTGATTGTTTTGACAGGGCAGAAAAGCAGACCGAGGCAGCGAAGAAGTTAATTCAGGATCAAGTGGATTGTATTGTTATTGTGCCCATTGATGTTAATGACACTTCTGTTGTGTCCTTGTCTAAGGTAGCAGGCATTCCTGTAGTAACTTATGATCGGTTTATGTTTGATCCGGATGTAAAGTTATGCGTCTCTTTTAATAGCGTACGTGTAGGCGAAATGATGGCTGAACAAGTTGTGTCAAAATTAAAAGGAGGTAGGATTCTATACCTTGGTGGTCCATCAACTGATTATAATAGCGCTTTAGTGCGAAGAGGTGTTTTTTCCGTTTTGAGAAATAATAAGCAGTATAGCACAAAGAGTATACGTACCGAAGACTGGAGTGAATTAAGTGCTTTTATAAAAGTACAAAGTTTCCTATCTCAAAATAACTATGTACCGGATGCTATTATTTGTGCTTCAGATGATCTTACCAAAGGTGCTTTACTGGCAGTTGAGGAAGCGGGAGCTTTAGGGAAAATTCTTTTGACCGGGCAAGATGGCAACCTGGATATTTGCAGAAATATCTTAAAAGGTAATGTATTGATGTCTGTGTATAAGTCCAATAAGATTTTGGCAAATGCAGCAGCTGATGCTGTTGTGAAGATTATACGTGAACAAGATATTGATTTAAATGAAGATGCCAACACTCATTTTTTTAAAATCCCGGCTATTTTTGAAGAACCAGAGTTGTTAATGAAGGAAAATCTGGAAGAAATACTAGTATCCAGAGGAGTATACACAGAAGAACAGCTTAGCAAATAAATTTTGATAAAGCAGATGAAGAAATTAAATAAAATAGGTGTGTTAACTTCGGGTGGAGATGCGCCTGGTATGAATGCAGCAATAAGGGCTGTTGTACGGAAATGTTTTTATGAGAAGATTGAGATTGTAGGTGTTGTTAAAGGATATCAGGGACTGATTGATGATAATATCAGATTATTGGATCCTTCATCAGTAAGTGGTATACTGAAAGAAGGAGGTACTATCTTAAAGTCTGCCAGAAGTAAAGATTTTAGAACAAAAGAAGGAAGGGGAAAAGCTTATATAAATATACTGAAGCATGGTATTGATGCTTTGATTGTTATTGGTGGAGATGGTACTTTTACAGGAGCAAATATTTTCGGAGAAGAGTTTAATATTCCTGTTGTTGGAATACCAGGCACCATTGATAATGATTTGTATGGTACAGATTTAACCATTGGTTATGATACGGCATTAAATACAGTAGTTGAAGCTGTAGACAAAATAAGAGATACTGCTACTGCACACAGTAGGTTATTTTTTATAGAAGTAATGGGACGCGATGCTGGTTTTATTGCTTTGAGCGCAGGTGTAGCCTCTGGTGCAGAAGTAGTTCTTTTACCTGAAAAGCCTACAAGTTACGATGAATTGAAGGGGTTTTTAGAAAAACAATATTCTTATCAAAAAGAAAGTAGCATTGTTTTGGTAGCAGAAGGTGAAAATATGGGAAGCACCCTTGATATTGCTAATAGAGTTAATGAAGAGCACCCCGAATATGATGCCAGGGTAACTATATTAGGACACTTGCAACGAGGGGGTTCTCCAACAGTTGTTGATCGGATATTGGCCAGTGAGTTAGGTGTGGCAGCCGTTGATGCATTATTAGAGGGACAAAATAGCATAATGGTTGGTATGGTGAAGGATGAAATTGAATATGTTCCTTTTATAAAGGCTATAAAGAATAAGAAAAATGTTAATAGCCGACTTTTAAATTTGATTAGTGTGTTGTCGGGATAAGTGCTTGGATATATATTAATAAACAAATTTTTGTGTGGATTTATGCGGTAGAAAATATAGTTCATTTAGTGGGGAAATTATAACGGGGTTTAAATCTAAATGTGCTGTATTTCTGCTGCATTTTTAATAAATAATTATGAAAAAGAAAAAATTAATAGCATTAGTTGCGCACGATAACCGGAAGCAGGATTTAATTGATTGGGTTGAGTATAATTGGAAAGAACTAATCATGCATGATTTAGTCTGTACCGGAACCACAGGTTCATTAGTAGCAAATGCTCTGGAAAAGAAATGTGAAGAGAATAATATGGTTGTCCCATCAATCACTCGTCTAAAATCTGGCCCATTAGGTGGTGATCAACAACTGGGAGCCCTAATCAGTGAAGAAAAAGTAAGTATGCTTATTTTCTTTTGGGATCCAATGCAACCTCAACCCCATGATGTTGATGTAAAAGCTTTGTTGCGAATATGTGCCTTATATAATGTTGTAACCGCAACCAATCGTGCAACAGCCGATTTTGTAGTTTCCAGTTCTTTATTTCACCAAGATTATAAACCTATTATCAAAGATTATAGTAGTTATGTGAATAGGCAGGTGTGAAATGTGAAGAAAATGGTTTAAATACAATGGTATTTAATAAATTACAACAGAGTGGTTGTCTGCATCTGCCGTTAAAAATGCGTTCATCTCATATGGAGAGAACGTATTTATTTAAAATCTATATAATCTGAACAAATAACTATAGCCCTTTTTGTAGCATTGTAAATACAGTCAGGTTATTCGCAAAAATCATTGATATGGAGCAAAAAATACAAAGTAGAATTCTTATTATAATATGGGTTGTTTTGTTCATTAGTTGTACTAATAGGTATAAAGGAGATTCTGATTATAGTGGATACATAGGATCCTGGGAAATAGAAATACAAGAATTACCAAATATAGAGAGACTAAGCTTTACAATGAATCTATCGGAAAAGGATTCATCAATTATAGGTGAGATTGTTGAAGAGGGTGGAGATACGGTAGATATTACAAAAATAATAATTGAGGATGGATTTTTAAATACCAGGTATAACTGGAGTGGGCATGATGTTGGATTTAAAGTTAGGATCTCCGAGAAAAATAAGAATCTTCTGGAAGGATCGTTTATGAGATTTTTTGATGTTACAGGGAAAAGGAATTCTTAAACAAAAAGTTTTAGATTACATAATGAATCTTTGATATTTTACATATATAGTTGGAAATCTGGATTGTATTAGTTTGTGTTTGATTACCAAAGGCGTTAAGCTTTTGGTAATCATTTAGCAGTTTAATTAAAATGTAGGTTATGAAATGTAGGGATGATAGTATTGCGATTAGTTCATGTTTGGATATGATCGCTTCTTGTAAACATAAAAGAATTGAGCATTATAGTATTTTCTCAATGACAGGTAAATGTGTTATGAACAGTTTACGTGAACAACTGACTATGTATTTTCAACAAACC
>NZ_JAPDPI010000035.1 GCF_026013615.1 Plebeiibacterium marinum | reverse complement strand
GCTGATCGTAGCGATTAAGTAAGAAAACGGCTCGGCATAGCGTCTCGCTATGTCGTATTAACCAAGGCCTCTGGCCTGTAAATAAAACAAAAGCCGCATTTTAGAGTGCGGCTTTTGTTTTATGCGGTAGTATGTAAACTGATTACAGCGCTGCAATATTTTTATTAAAGAAGTCTTTGAATTTTTTATTGATAAGCATTTTATCAATCAGTTTAAAAATGGCTTACTTGTTATCATTGCAAATCTGTTGTATCAGTCGCATTTGCTCCAAGGCTGTTTTGTCTTCAATGGTAACTTCAGTAGAAATTCTACTGTCATAATTTAAAATCAGATGGTAACGTAAAAAAGCTGCGCCATTTTTTGCAGCTCTTATTTATTTAAAAAAATAAAGGATTACTGACATTCAACACATATTGTCAGCAGACCTAACAGTTTTTTGAAACCTGTTAGGTTTAGATAAACTTTGAAACTACGTTTTAATGCAAATAAGGAACAACTATTTATACCGTATACAACGCTTTGTTAGTATGGATGTGAATAAATATCATTCGTTAAAATAGAAACAAAAACTGAATATTAATCGTTAACTTTGTAAAGGATAAAAACAATGAAAGTTATGAACTTACAGGCTAAAAAACTGGAATTAGTACAGTTGATATTAAACACAGACCGTCTGTCATTACTTGATAAAGTCAGCAGTTTGCTTTCACAAGAAAAGGAAGCCGATTGGTGGGACGAATTACCCTTGTCTGTACAACAATCTATTGATGAATCAATAGAGCAGTCAGACCGTGGAGAAACAATACCTCATGAAGAAGTTATGAAAGAGGTAAAGTTAAAATACGGATTGTAGGATGAAAGTAATTTGGACAAAAAGAGCAAAACAGGATTATCTTAACGTAATTGAGTATATACATGAAAACTGGGGAATAAAAGAAGTAAGTGATTTTGTCGGCAAAACAAATGATACCATAAAAACAGTAGCTACTAACTCCAAAGCTTTTGTTGCATCAACAAAAAGAAAGAATGTTTACAAGGGTTTTGTGACCAAGCACAACAGCTTGTTTTACCAAGTGAGGCCACGCAAAAAAGAAATCATCCTATTAACCTTTTGGGACAATAGACAAAACCCTCAGAAGTTAAAACACTAAATATCCGATCCTTTCTACTGCAATAAGTTAAATAAAGTTATTGATGAACAGTAGTATCGAGACAATGCCTAAATTTGTCGCTTCACAAAAAACTACTTCATGACACGTTTGGCATCTATAAATAAATGGCCTTTTTTTTATGGTTTTATCATTGTTTTAGTAGGTACTATTGGAGTTTGGGTGAGTGTACCCGGACAAACAGTAGGCGTTAGTACTTTTACCGATCCGGTAAAAGAGGCACTTGGTTTAACACGCGACCAGATAAGCCTGGCCTATGCTTTAGGAACTATAGGCAGTTCGCTGATATTAGGCATTGCCGGAAAATGGTTCGATAAATATGGAGCCCGAAAAGTTTCCTTTTATGCTGCGGCAGGATTAGCCCTTTCTGTGGCCATAGCCTCGCAAAGTGCCCATGTTTCAGATTGGATACAAAGCCGTATTAGTTACTTTACTTGGGTTATCCCTTTCATAGTTATCATGCTGTGTTTTTTCATGATCCGTTTTTCCGGTCAGGGCGTATTGACCTTGTCATCCCGGAACATGATCATGCTTTGGTTTGAAGAATACAGAGGCAGGGTAAACGCCATAAGTTCGGTTGCTGTTTCACTGGGATTTTCCATCTCGCCACTATGGATTGATTATTTAATAGAAGGCTACGGCTGGGAACACGCCTGGTTATGGATTGGTGCCGGATTGGTTGTAATGGCTTTAGTTATTTTGATCACATTTAGAGACAGTCCTGAAAAATATGATTTAAAGCCCGATGGTAACTTATTGAAAAAAACATCTGCTAAAGAAAGCTCTTCTTCAATAAAACAATTTACACGAAAGGAAGCCATAAAAACACGGGCATTCTGGATGTATGGTTTGATGCTGGCATTTAATGGCTACTTTGTAACCGGGTTAACCTTTCACATTGTTTCTGTTTTTGGAAGTGTAGGCTACGACAAAACCCAGGCTTTGAGCTTCTTTTTGCCCATGTCGGTAGTTTCGTTGGTAGCCTCTATTATTTGCAATGCGGTTAGCGATAAAATAAAGCTTAAAAAGCTACTTTTTGCCATGATTATTGCCTCAATGGTATGTTCTATTGGCTTGGCTTTGTTATCGTCAGGAATGGGCTTCTATTTGCTAATTGGGGGAGTTGGGATCATGAGTGGCTTGTATGCCGTTTTGTCTTCTGTTACCTGGCCTCGCTTTTTTGGAAGAAAGCACCTGGGGGCTATTTCTGGCGTAAATATGCAAATGATTGTGTTTTCGAGTGCTTTAGGTCCCTATATGTTCAGCTTATCATATAAACTATTTGATTCGTATGCTCCTATTGCCCTGGCCGGATTGTTAGGTTTGGTGGTTATTGCAATAGGTTCGTTAAAAGCGGATAATCCGCAATAAACAGTGATCAATGAACAATGAACAATGAGCAGTTCATCATTGATCATTGTTCATTGTTCATTGACATCACCATTCGGGGTAAATGCTAAAGCCTATTGAAATTGGATAAAGTTCAGGTGCCTTGTTTTTATCAAACAATGGCGATAAATAATAAGTACCATAAAGATTAATGGCACGATATCCGATTCGGGCCTGTGCCCCATATCTGAAATCATTTAAATTGAACCCTCCCCTATCTTTATCTTTCGACTTCTTTCCATTTTCTTCAGTCACAACTTTTGTGTGTGAACTTAATCTATAACCTGCTATCGGACCAGCAGAAATATAAAACCCATCCCTTCGTTTTTGACTAAACTGGAGCTCAAAAAGAAATGGCACGGTTGCATACAAACTGGTAAACTTGGTTTTATTCAGGTCGCCTTCTATATCTCTATAAGTAAGCTGTCCCTGTGCATCTTTTATCAAGGTGATTGGGTTATCGAACCTGTAATTATTGTAAGTAAAACCCAAACCGGTAACAAAACCTACATTTCCTTTCCTGCTTAATGGTATATTTTGTTCCAGGATATTAATGGAGACTTCTACTGACTTTCCTGTATTAAGCGACAGGTAATCATATTCATCAGCCAACGACAAATCACCATCTTTATTGAGGTAATTGTTAAAACCAAGGTCTACACCCCAGTAATGGCCATCAAAACCTCTTACATCTTTTTTCTTTCTTTTAATGATCCCGGGCTTATCGTTATCATCCTTCTTTTTAAAGCTTATTTTTGTAGAACTGTCATCCGCAACCAACTCCATATCAGACCCAAACAACCTAATAGTTGTAGTATCATTAGCATTGGTAATAATTGTAGTACCATCACCGGTTTCTATCACCGAGTAGTTACTCTCCTCAACTTTATCATCAATATCTTCATAAATTTCAGGATCATTCACCTGCTCACCATTTAAGTTCACATAAGATACCTTTCCGTTGTTAACCACTTTTGCCACACCATCTTCAAAATCGCCAATATATTGATACTGACAAGGTATGAGTTCAGTTCCCACTTGGTTTATATATCCCATTTTACCATTCTTCAGCACCCTGGCAATCCCATCTTCAAAATCCCATATTTTTTGGTACTGTGCAGGAATTACCTCATAACCACTTTCATTGATCATTCCTATCTTCCCATTTTTCAACACCTTGGCCCGGCCGTCTTCAAAGTCCCATATTTTCTGATATTGAGCAGGGATAAACTCATTGCCAGCCTCGTTGATATACCCCATTCCTCCGTTACGGAACACACGGGCCTTACCGTCTTCAAAATCCCATATCTGGTCGTATTTACAAGGGATATACTCATTGCCGGCTTCATTTACATAGCCCATCTTCCCATTTTTCAATACTTTGGCTCTCCCGTCTTCATAATCCCATACCATATCGTATGTTGTAGGAATTATTAAATCGCCATTAATGTTGTAAATACCAATTTTCCCGTTTTTAATCACCTTTATATTACCATTGTCCTGAAGGTTCCAAACCTGCTCATTTTCACAGGGGATTATGATGTTACCATTTCCATCAACCAATCCCATTTTCCCATCCTGCATTACACGGTAATATCCATCATCTATTTCCCAGGTCTTTTGATAGGCCTTAAGAAAGGATTTATCTTCCTGGGCATAGGCACCCACAAGAAAAAAAACCACAAAAATGAACATTGTAACTTTCTTCATAATAATATGTTGTAATTTCTATTTAAACTAAAAATTCACTAATGTAAGACCTACGCTGTAGGGATATATTTCCGGTCCTTTACCATCTTCAAATAAAGTAGAAAAATTATAGGTAGCATATAGTTTAAGTACTTTATAACCTACCTGAACCATGGCACCATATTGAAACGGATTAATATTAATATCATCCCTTGATTTTTGTTTATCGCCATCGGCATACTTTATTTTGGTATGCGATCCCAATTTAAATCCACCATACACCCCGGCCGAAACAAAAGCAGTACACCTGTCCTTAGCCGATGGAATCTGTGCTTCAAGTAACAGGGGAATATTTAAGTAAGAAGCTACAATCTTGCTTTTATCAACAGGCTCGGCAATAGGGTTTCCAAAGGTAGTCCCCTGATCATTAACCTGAATACCATACTGATTGTCATGACGATAATTATAAACCGTCCATCCTAATCCGGTTACCAATCCTACATTCTTTTTCCTCTTCTGCAAACCAATATTGTATTGCAACAGGTTAATTGAAACGGCCATGGATTTACCTGAGTTCAACTCCAAAAAGTCGGCACCAGCAGGCAATGAACCATCATGATCTGGCCCCATATAATTACAGAACCCCAGCTGCACACCGGAAAAATGACCTTTGAATTTCTCTCTGGGGATATGAACCATCCTCACATTAGTTTTATCGTCTTCCTCAATAAATTCCCAACGCTTATGCCCCAGGGTAATCTTTGTTATGGTATCGTTACATTCATCAAACTCAACCTTAGCCTTAGGAAAACCAACTATGGCCTTTTCCTCATTTTCATCAATAACAATAATATCCACCGAATTATTGTCTTTTTCACCCTTCTTTGAATCATCCGAGCTTTGAGCCAACATCATAGATGGAACTAATAAGGTGCATATTATGAGCGTATATAACTTTTGCATATTTACTTGTTTTACAATTACTATTATTTCGTGAAAAGCTTTTCTATGTTTACGACGCCTGATACCTTAATTTGTTACAGGCAACGATTTAATTTTACGGGATAAAGAAATATTATCCGACTCCAATTGGTAAGCTACCATTTCCCCATTTTCGTTAAGATACTTTTTAACCGTAGTTGGGTTTCCGGATAAATAGTTGATAAACTTGATACCACTATTAACCACTTTTGCAGAACGGGATAACTTTTGACTCTCCAGGCTCACATGATTTTCCAGGGCTATCAAGTCCTCTTCTGTTTGTCTTAGGTTATTCGAAATTACAATGGGCATCATGGAATTTAGTCCAATTTCGTAAGCATTTAATGTTTTATTATAAAATCTGTTATCAATTCCTTTTGCAATCATTGGTTTAACTGAATCCTTAAGTAGTTTTACAGTACTTTTTTCGGATGCTTCTTCCCTTTTGTATACTTCTATCTTTTTGTTGTTTGCATTTTGTGTAGATAAAATATCTTTCTCCAAGGAAACTTCTTTTGATTTTTGCTGCTCTTTTTTAGGTATTTCAATCAAAGATGGAGTATCGTTAACCACCACTGTTTGCAATTGGTTTCCAGACTGCTTTAATATTGGAATACCACCAATACCTAACAAAAGAGCGATGGCTGCTGCCGCACTCATTTTTCTAAATGTAGAAATAGAAACAAAAGGAAGAATACTGGCTCTTTTTAAGTCGTTCTTATGAGAATACAAAATATTCTTATCACTATGTATTATTGTTCTTTGATACGTTTTAAATAAAGTTTTACTTTCAGTATGTGATTGACACAAATCTTTTTTCCATTTCTGCTCCTTTGGGGTTAATCCTATCTCCAGTTCTTTAATGGCTATATAATCCTGGTATGGAATTTCAAAGAATTCAGCTTCAGTTTTTATCAGAGATGATTTGTCATCATAAAATGCAGGTTCCGGAGTCAAAACCAACTCATCCAAACCATCCATTTCATCTTTCACATGCGGATTTTCATCCAAAAACTGCTCAAATTGTTTCTGATCTTCTTCAGATAATGTTCCATCAAGGAAATCCACCATCCATTCTTCGTAATTATCTATAGTGATCTTCATAACTCAAACTAAAACTTCAATTTTACCAATGTACTGTTTCAAAAACTGCCTTCCCCTGAAAATATATACTTTCACTTGCGATTCGCTAAGATTGGTTATTTCAGCAATTTCCTGATAAGAATACCCTTCATAATCCCGAAGCAGGATAACATTTTTTTGGTCGGGAGGCAAACGATCCAAGGCCTCGTGGAGTACCTCATTAACATCTGAATAGGATTCATTTGTATAATATTTATTTGCATCCGCATCCTCCCAGGAGGCCTTGTATTTTTCTCTTCTAATCGAATCGATCAAAGTGTGGTAGGCTGTTGAAAACAAATAGCTTTTCACCTTTGCACAGGAAATATCCGAATGGTTTTTCCACACTTTTTCAAAGGTATCCTGAACCACATCTTTTGCCCGCTCCGAGTCTTTAATATTCTTCAACACAAAACGATAGATATTATCTGAATATGCCTCTACACTATTATTATATTCTTTAACCGTCATCCGGATTTAGTAGGGTTTAATTAATAAGACAAAAAGAAATGACACCCATTACTTTTCTTTATTTCTTGATGTGTGACGCTTTAGTGTTGGTAAAGTTACAGCAGTTATGAAAAAAAAGTAAATTGTTATTATAAACTTATCCAATTCATTGATAAAAAAATATACCAAATTATATCTTTGCACCTCCAAATTTCACACACTCAAATGATAACAACAACATTACTTATTGTAGCCATCGGTTTTATCCTTGATTTACTAATTGGGGATCCTTATTCAATGCCCCATCCTATAAAACTATTTGGCAAAGCCATTAATTTTGGAGAAACCATCCTGAACAAAGGCAACCAGCGTTTTGCCAAAGGTGCTATTATGAGCGTGTTGTTAATTTTATGTACTTATTTTGTTTTCGTTTGTATTGAAAAGATGATTTCGCTGAATACTTATATGGAAATTATAGTGGGTTCAATATTTGTATTCTATGGTCTTGCCAACAGAACACTAATTAACGAAGTTCGAAAAGTAGACAGAGTGCTTTCAAAAGAAGGCCTCGAAGCAGGCAGGAAACAACTAAGCTTTATTGTTGGCAGGGACACAAGCCGTCTTGATGAACAATCGATACGCAAAGCTGCTTTGGAAACCTTGTCTGAGAACTTAAGCGATGGAGTTATTGCCCCGCTATTTTACCTTTTTATCGGGGGCATCCCTTTCATGTTTGCCTATAAAATGGTGAATACCCTGGATTCAATGATCGGCTATAAAAACGAACGCTATAAGGACTTTGGATGTATTGCCGCTAAAGTGGATGATGTTTTTAATTTTATACCGGCAAGAATAACAGCGCTTTTAATTGCTGCAGTAAGCTTTAAATCGCGCTCATTCACCTATATTTTTAAGTATGGCAACCAACACAGCAGTCCTAACGCCGGCTATCCTGAGGCCGCTTTGGCCGGGGCATTAAATTGCCGTTTTGGTGGACCATCAGAGTATTTTGGCATAGTGGTGAATAAGCCCTACATAGGCGAAAAAAAAACCATCTTAACTTCAAAAGACATCACCTACTCATGCCGTATAAACCTAAAAGCCAGTCTGTTTTTTCTGATACTTGGACTAGGCACATTATTTATGCTTGCATCACTATAAATTCTTTTCTATTTATTACTTTTGCGCCATGTTTGGTGGATTTCTCCCATCAGGAGAAACCTTAATATGGGAATCCGGTGATTTCAGGTCGGCCTGAAAAAGTCCGGAGCTGTACCCGCAGCTGTAAGTCTAAATGATTACTTTGATATTCTTGTAGCCACTATTACCTGCTGATGAAACACAAAGGCAGGTTCCTGATTTATTAGGATAAAATGGGAAGGCATCAAAGTTAAGGACGAGCCAGAAGACCTGCCAGATAACAAAATGCTTTCGGGATAAAAGCGAAAAGGAGCCACAGGGAAACTCCTCTCTTCTGTTATATCCTGGTAAATATATTTTTTTAGAATGAAAAGATTAAAACCAATTATGTTTGTCGGAACAGGATCCGATGTTGGGAAAAGCATCATCAATACTGCCGTTTGCCGGATTCTGCTTCAGGACGGTTACAGCCCGGCACCATATAAGGCACAAAACATGTCGCTAAACAGCTATGCCACCCCTGATGGATTAGAAATTGGACGGGCACAGGCAGTACAAGCTGAAGCATGCGGACTGGAATGCGAAGTGGAAATGAACCCGGTTTTATTAAAACCTACAGGCGATAAGGACTCCCAGGTAGTTTTGCTGGGAAAACCAATTGGAAACCGTTCGGCAAAAGAATATTTTACACAGGATAACAACCGGTACCTATTTAAGGAAGCACTAGAAGCATTCAAAACACTGGAATCGAAATACAACCCGATTGTATTGGAAGGGGCCGGAAGTATTTCAGAACTTAACCTTCGCGAACGCGACATTGTTAATATGCCCATGGCCAAAGCCGTAGGCGCTTGCACCTACCTCATTGCCGATATCGACAGGGGTGGTGTGTTTGCCTCTGTTTACGGTTCCATAAAACTCCTGCCCGAAGAGGAACGGAAACTAATTAAAGGAATTGTTATCAACAAGTTCAGGGGAGATATGGACTTATTTACTGAAGGACGCAAGATTCTGGAAAAAATCACAGGAGTTCCGGTTGTGGCTGTTATCCCTTATTTCAGGGGCATTACCATTGAAGAAGAAGATTCGGTAAGCCTTTTAAAAATGAATAAAACAGCTGCAGAAAACAAGGTTAATGTTGGCGTGGTACCATTAAGGCACATGTCAAACTTTACCGACTTTAACCGATTTGCAGAAATAAATGAAGTAAACCTATATTTTACAGATAATATTCAAGAACTTAACAAAGCTGATATTTTACTCCTACCCGGTTCAAAAAACACCATTTCCGACATGAAATACCTGAACGAAACCGGTCTTTCGGAACACTTAAAAAATTGGCACGTCAAAGGAAAGTGTATTTACGGTATTTGCGGCGGATACCAGATTATGGGGCATAAAATTCTGGATCCAATGCATATTGAAGGGAAAGAAGACGAAATACAAGGATTAGGCATATTACCCCTGGAAACCACCATTACAAAAGAAAAAAACAGCACCCAAAGCCTATTTCAATTCCGTGACAACCCCGAATCTTGCGAAGGATATGAAATACATATGGGAGAAACTACATTTTTACAACAACAACAACCTGTTGCAAAACTAAATAACGGATTTGAAGACGGTTTTTTCAAAAATGAAAGAGTATGGGGGACTTACATCCATGGTATATTTGATAACCCGGTAGTATTAAAATCCATATTGGAACCATTTTTAGGCAAGGAACTTAAAATTACTAACTACCGTGATTTCAAAAACCAGGAATATGACAAATTAGCCTCTTTTGTAAGAGACAATATAGATATGGAAAAGATATATAAAGATTTACAATCATGATAAACGGTCATGGAAACGATATTCACCAGTATAAAAACAAAATTGTAGCAGATTTTAGCACCAATGTTTTTGACAACCCGGAAACAAATGAAATTATTGAGTATTTAAAAACCCAGGTTCATGCCGTAAAAAACTATCCGGATTGCAACTGCACCCTTTTAAGGGAAAAATTTTCAAAAAAATATAAAATATCACCGGATTCAGTATTGGTTTGCAACGGGTCTACTGAAGCCTTTTATTTGGTGGCCCACTTGTTTAAATGCAGAACATCAATAATCTTAACACCATCGTTTTCAGAGTATGAGGATGCCTGTAAATTATATGGGCATTCGCTGGAATTTGTTCCAAATGAATCAGATTTTGAAGACCTGGAGCTTACAAATAAAATTATTTGGATTGGAAACCCTAATAATCCTGATTCAAAATATATTAAACCTGATTATATAAAGGATTTAATTAAATTAAATCCTTCAACTATTTTTATCATTGACGAAGCATACATCAATTTATCCGTATTAGGAGAAAGTATTACCTCTTTTGTGCGGAATTTCAGCAACCTGATTGTCATCAAGTCATTTACAAAGCTGTATGCCATACCAGGCATTCGATTAGGTTTTATTGCTGCATCAACTAACATTATCAAACAATTAAAAGAGCTCCACATGCCCTGGGCGGTTAATGTATTGGCACAAGAAGCCGGGAATTATATATTAGACCACCTTGATTTAAACAGCGCGAGTATAGATGAACTACTGAATCATTCAAGCGAACTACAAAGTAAAATAAACCAACTAACAAATTTCAGTGTAATAAGTTCCAGGTGTAATTATTTCCTGGTAAAGTTGGCAAAAGGAAAAGCATCAGAATTAAAAGAATATTTAATTGATAAACATGGCCTTTTAATCCGTGATGCTTCCAATTTCAGGGGATTGACTGATAAGTATTTTCGTGTTGCCACGAATGGTAATGAAAAGGACTTGCTTTTACTTAACGCCCTGGAGCAATGGCAAAAGCAAGATTGAAATATTAATTGATTATTATTGCTTCCTGATCAACAATATGGTCTCCATCAAATATTAAACTCAATTGTACCGTGCTTTTTTCAGCTCCCTCTATGGGAGTATTCCCCTCCAGGACAAAGGATGGATTCTTGTAATCACAATCTTTATCTTCAAGCATTTCGGGTATAAAAACAGTCTTACTCCCCTTGGGAACATATACTTCCAAATGCTGGTTAACGAAACTTGATTGGCCTTTTAAATCCTTGAATTTAAGTTCTAAATCAATCAGTTTGGCTACATCTTTTAAATTATCAATAGCGATCCAAACGCCATTAAAACTAACCATTGCCAAATTGGCCATTTCCTTTTCATTAAACTCATTAAGAAATGATGTGATTTTTAAAACAGAATCACCCGCCTCTGCAACATAAGTGATACTTTTTAACATAGCTAATTCCGATAACGACTTGGTTGAAATTTCGGTTTTGGTTTCAGTTAAAGTGCATGAAAATAACAGCAAGGCACCAGATAGGATGATAAAAGATCTTTTCATAAAATGTGTGTTTTAAATTTTCCAATTCAATTTAAGGGATAACTTATCAAAACACAATAGTAAAGATAAAATTATTTAAAAAGTTGTTGTAGAACAGCTAAATAATAACAATCCCCGACTTATTGGTCAGGGATGTTGTAAGGTAAATGTAAAAACGTTACACCTTGTTAGTGCTTAATCAAAGATCTGTTTTTAGCTTTCCATCCGGATGAAAATCTCCTTTTTTGTGCATGCTTAAAAAGAAAATCACCCCGGCTCGGGCAATTATAAATACAATAATTGCAAAAAGCGGTCCCAGGATAGCCATTTTCAAGCCTTCTGCCAGTAACGAAGGTGTTAGTTCCCCGCGTGATGCAACATTGTCAAAAGCCACTATCAAACCAAAGGTTCTTCCTAAAAATCCCCACGCCAGGGCAAACCACCCAACTGATTTTAGCAAGGCTATCGTTTTTCCGTTGTTGTTTCCCTGGATAAATCCTTTCACTATTAAAAAGACTACAATTAATAACATAATCATAATAGGGTAAGAAAAAATGGGACCTCCATCGTTAAATTTGTCGAATAATGCAGACATAACTAAAGTTTTTAAATGATTACTAAACCAAAATTAATTCAGCTTTTATCACAAAAATTTTTTTTTCGACAAAAAGCACTTTAATGGCTGCATACTTCACAAACTGCACACTTAATGACTTTTTTTGTTACAAGTGGCCATTAAACCGTTATTCATCGATTAATTTCTTTCTTAAGATAGAAAAATAGTAATATTGTAACAATGAATAGTTTCTTCCCTATAAAAACTAAAGTCATCGGGTATCATCTGGTGTTTTGGATTGCCGTTTGGTTTTTCTATTACTATTTCTTTAGTTATAATTCAAATAACAATACCTATAACATATGGTTTTCAAGTGGTTTATTACCCCTAACAATTGGAATAACCTATTTTGTGGAACGAATTTTAATACCCAAATACCTGTTAACAAAAAAATACGGTCTATTTGCCCTATATAGCTTCTATACCTTTGTCATATCCTCATATCTGACAGTTCTTACCTTATATGCCTGCCTTATTTTCTTATTGCGCTTCAATGTTTCAATAATGCCGCCAATGAGCAAAAATTTTCTGTTTATTTTGATTTTGGTTTACCTGGTTGTAGGTGTAATAAGCTTTGTAAGTATCTTAAACCACAATTTTAAAACCGATTCAAAAAACAAGGAACTAGAAAATAAGATTCTGGCCACACAGCTCCAAATGAAAGAGCAGGAATTAAATTATCTGAAAAGACAAATCCACCCCCACTTCTTATTCAATACCTTAAACACCATATATGGATTTGCCATACAACAATCAAAATACACACCTGATATCATTTTAAAGCTATCAAACCTGCTTGACTATATTCTATACCAAATAAATAAACCGGTTGTTAATTTAAAGGAAGAAGTATTACACATTGAAGAGTATATTGGTCTTGAAAAAATGCGTTTCAGCGATACTTTACGGGTACAAATGAATGCCTCGAACTTAAGCAATAAACACAAAATCCCCCCGATGCTGCTCATCCCTTTTGTTGAGAATGCATTTAAGCACGGTCAAATGGTAGATGGATTTTTATCTATAAACATTCATATCGATATAATTGGTGACCAGCTAGCTTTTACGATCAAAAACTCGGTTAAAGAACTCCATATAACCGAAGGCCATCATGGTTTAGGATTGGAAAACATCAAAAAACGACTACAACTGTATTATCCAAACAGATATAAGCTTGAGGTTGAACACGGGCACCATTGGTATAAAGTTGAACTGAAAATAGATAACCTGAAAGATCTTAGTCATGAATAAAACCATATCATGTTTAATAGTTGATGATGAACCGGTTGCCCGGGAAATTTTAAAAGAGCACCTGTCAAAAATTGAACAAATCAACGTAGTGGCATATTGTAAAAATGCCATTGAAGCCTTCAAATATTTAAGTGCACAGCCTATCGACCTGATATTTCTGGATATCAACATGCCTGAAATATCAGGTTTGGATTTTGCCAAAACTATTAACCGAAATATAAAAGTAATATTTACAACAGCCTATAGAGATTATGCCGTTGAAGGATTTGATTTAAAGGCTGTTGATTATCTGTTAAAACCAATTTCATTCGAAAGACTTTTACAGGCCCTTAACAAATTTACCGAGGAAAATATGGTAGTCCAATCTGCTAACAGTCCTGATTACATTGAAGAAAAAAATGATTTTATTTTTGTAAGATCTGACAGAAAAATGGTGAGGATTAATTTCTATGACATCGCCTATATTGAAAGCCTGAGCGACTATATTAAAATACATCTTGACCAGCAAATAGTTATTACACGCGAAACCATTTCAAATATTGAAATAAAACTGCCATCCGGGGCATTCATCCGCACCCACCGGTCATATATTGTGGCACTGGATAAAATAACTTCTTTTACCAATGAATACGTTGAAATAGATACGAAAATGATACCTGTTAGCAGGAGCTACAAAACAGAAGTCATGCAAAAACTGGAAGCTTTTGAGTAACCACCGGTTATAGTGTACTTGCAGGTTATGCTGCCAACTCGTTTGTTTACAACGTATATGAAAAACTCACCATGAAGAACTTATTTAATGTACGCCGGTACATTTCGGCAATATATAAATCACTGACCGTTCTGTTAATATCACTCTGATCGTTGGCAATATCATAGGCCGAAATAGTTATTTCACCATTATTTTCCTTAAATAGTTTTTTGCTGAGACTTAAATTTACAAACCAACGGTTATTACTAGCCAAACTTCCTGAAGCCCCTGTATAAACCTGATTTGTACTGGTTTTAAATATGAATCTCTTATAAAAATTCCAATAGAGATTCACACCCGTTCTTTGCGAAAAATATGATGATGAATTTGCTGTGTTCGAAGTGTTTTCAACAATTGAATACCCTGTATTGGTATTAAGTGTGAAATCAATTTTTTCGCTGATATTGGAAGCCAGCGTAAAACCTTGCGTAAGGTTAATCCGACTTGCATCATTTTTAATATTGTTCAGGATATTGGGTGTGCGACTATAATTTATTCTGGAAGTTGAATTGACCTTTGATTTTAATTTTTTTAACGGGAAACTAAAAGTACCGTTAATACCCAAAGAATACTGCCCATCCAAATTGACCGGCCTGCTATACTGCCCGCCTGCCGGCAAAAAGTAAGACCCTAAAACTACCGTGTCATTTAGGGCTACTATCCTGTTTGAAGCAACCATATTATTGGCCAGGCTTGCCCTGAACTGTATGGTAGTAAAGGTAGATTTTTTAACATTAGACTTGGTTAATGAAAATGTAAGCGAATGGCGTGAAGATAGCTTTAAATTGGGGTTTCCAGTGGAAATATATAAAGGATTTGTATTATCAACAATATCCTGCAACTTGCTAATGGAAGGAATCTGTTGAGTCATCCCATAAATCAATGAATAACGATGTTTTTTCTTTGAACTGTAAGATAGCTTAACCTGGGGACTAAATGATGTAAACAACTCCTTAAACGAGGTCTTTTCAGGGAATTTTTCATCACTTTTCATGGTAGTGTTAATCAAATCCATGCCAACATAGCTCTTAAACTTGTCCTTTTCCCATCGATAGCCAAGTTTTCCAACATGAACATAGGAGTTATTATCAAAACTGTTTGATGTAAGCGAATCCAATTGCGAAAACAAGTTTAGCGTTTCATCATAGTCTTTTGTCCGCTTATCGGAAACCTGGGCGTAATTTCGGAAACGGTAACCAAACGAAAGGTGACTGTTTTTACCTATTTTTTCATTGTATGAAACACCAAAACTGACATTATTGCTGGAACTCTCACTCTCTGATTTTTGATTGATATTTTGCAATATTTCGCTGTTCCCGTTTTGTGTTTCCGAATCCTGCAACCTGTCACTTGTATTATTATGGAATGCATAATTAAAATGAGATGATACTGACCTGCCCCGATCATTTAATTTTTTGGTAAACTCCAGTTTTGCATCCAGGTTGTACCCTGAATTATTCATCTGACTATTATTACTGCTTGAGTTTATCAGATCATCATACAGATGCGTTTCGGACTGGGAATATGTACTGTTTTTTGTTGTATTGGATGAAAAGTTAATATTGGATGAAAAATGGTATTTTTCTTGTTCTTTACTGTTCCAAATTATCCCTACATCATGATTGTTGTTTGTATTGTTTGAGGAGTTTTCACTATTTAAACTTTGTCCGAGTAAAGAACCTGTAACATACTCCTGACTTGAAGAATTTTCTGTTTCAGCACCTGCTTTATTGAAGGCATAATTAACATTAAAATCTGTAGCCCCGGATAAGCCAAAGTTTGCAAAAAAAACATTATTGTCCACCGGATCCCCAGATATAGAATTTTCGCCCCCACCCCTATTAATTCTCAAAGGAACCGCAACATTATTCTTTTGGGCACTGATGCCCAACCTGTTCGACTCCATAAAACGGCTATAAAAACCTTCTCCGGCATAGCGTTCATCTTTGCCGGCTCCAGCAGAAATTTCTGCTCTGACAAATGCTTTCTTATCCAAATTAGTAACAATATTTACGGTTTTGCCTTCTGTACTTTCCTCAAAACCGGAATGTTTTGTTCCTTCGCTTTTGTACTGATATACTTCAATTTTTTCAATAATCTTAGGAGGAATCATCTCCAGGGCCTGTGATATATTATCGCCGAAAAATTTTTTACCATCCATCAAAACCTCTTTAATGGTGTCTCCCATTGCCATCAGCTTGCCCTCTACGGTATAAAAACCAGGCATTTTCATTAACAAATCACCCGCTGTGGCGTCCAGGTTAACCTTAAATGCATCAGGATTATAATTGGTTGTATCTCCATTTTGAAAAGTAGGTGCCAGGGTACTCACCACATTAATTTCCTCCAGTATAGAATCTTCCTCATATAGCTTCACCGTATCTATATCCAAAGAAGAATTGCCTACAATCAAGGTATCCAAAAACTTATTGAATCCTAAAAATGACACAGAAAGGGCATAGTCACCTTTGGGGGTATCAATAGAAAAAAGCCCGTTAACATCAGTAATAGTTCCTTCCGATTTGATTGAATCTCTTGTGTTTTTCAAATAGACAGTAGCTCCAGGCAAGGGTTTTTTATCCATCCCATCTACAACCACTCCCTTAACATTAAGCGTTTGCTGGGCCATAATCGGCACACACGACAAGAACAGGGCAAAAGCAATATGAATTTTATATTTATGCATGTTTTTATTTTATGCTGCTAAATAAATAAAACCACATCAAACCTAAAGTTAACATCAAGAAAATCAAGGTTAATTTAGGTTAACAAACACCCCACCACGTTTTTAAAGCTTCTATTTTTGTATGCTTATTGTTTAAAAACACATTTTAGATGCGAAAAGGATCTTTACAAAAAAACAAAATACGCAATATAGTATTGATGATTGTAAGTCAGTTGTTGCTTACCCTGTTTGTTTCATACTGGCTGGTGAACCAATATCAAAACGAGAAGGATCAACTCCGGTCAAAAATAATGGAAATCAGTTACAAGTCGAAACAAGACATGATTAACAGAAAGGTTTACGAATGTGTGCTTTCAAAAGTATTAGAACATAATGATACATTGAGCATAGACAGCCTGGAATTCGATTATATTACCATGACACTCGACAAAAAAACCGCTTTAGTAAAAGAAGTAATGGCTATATATCGTGAAAACGACAATTTAATAACAAAACTGGATGAATGTTTCTGCGAAGACTACCCCTCACACAATGCTGATGAAAATGCACTCAGGATATTTGAGGACATGAAAAACATAATGCACAGATATGGGGTAAGGGTAGCCTATGATTCTTATGCCAGTTACAATTACACCAATACAATACCCTTTGACCTTGAATTATACAGATGGCTATATTCCTGTTTAATTAAGAGTAACAATATTGATGTGGAAATCGATTGGCTTCCTGAAGATAAACATGTGCAGTTTGAAGATAATATGATTGCAATTGAGAGGTACAATTACAACGAAAAAAAATACGAAGTTGAAGCGATCATAACTGAATATCAGAAACACCTGTTTAAAAAAATACTGCCCCAGTTTTTATTTGCCCTTGTATTAATTGCAATAACCGGATTTGCATTGGTTTTTACCTATCGGGGATATATTAAACAGGTAAAGCTAAACATGCTCAGATCAGACTTTATAAATAACATTACCCACGAATTAAAAATACCTGTTGCCACAGTTAAAGCAGCATTGGAGGCTCTTAAAAACTTTGGCTTACACGCCGATCCAAACACAACACAGGAATACCTTGAAATGGTATTTCAGGAAATGAACCGTTTGGATAGCTTAACCTCAAAAGTACTGGAACATGCAAAACTGGAGGGACAAAAACATATTTTAAAATTAGAGAAAACAGACTTAACCTCTTTTTCGGGGCAGCTAACCCACTCCATAAACTTACTGTACAATAACAAAGGAATAAAAGTCAATTATTCATCACCTAAAGTATCTATTAATGTAAATGCTGATAAAGTATACATCGAAAGTATACTAAGAAACCTGATTGACAACAGTATTAAGTACGGAGGAAACCAGGTGCAGATTCAATTGGAGGTGTGGAAACACGAAAAACATGCGTACATAGCAGTAAGTGATAACGGGCCAGGAATACCAAAAGAATATATAAATAAGGTTTTTGATAAGTTTTTCCGTGTACCTACTGGAGACATACATAACGTAAAGGGATACGGCCTGGGATTAAGTTTTGCCGATTTGGTGATGAAACAGCACAATGGGCAAATAAAAGCAGAAAACCTAAAGGAAGGTGGATGCCGTTTTATTTTAAGTTTTCCGCTTTAACAAAAGAATTGAAATACATTTTATAACAAGCAATTAACACTCCTGCATTTTTTTTACAGCAATAAATTGTAACTTGCAACATCAAAATTTATTTATGGGAAGAAAGAAGGATATACAACTTACCGTTGTTCAGGTGGACAGTTTGCTAGATGATGATTTAAAACAGGACCTGGATTATTTATTAAAAAACGGTGTTTACTGCAGTAAATGTGATCAGATTTGTAAAGAAGGGGTGGCGGTAGAAAAAGTAACCTTAAATTCGTTAAACGATATTGTAATCCAGGGAAAATGCATGTCTTGTAACAATACAGTTGTCCGCACTGTTGAATTTGGTGAAGATCCCAAATTTTACAAACTAGCAGAAGAATTTAGGTATTCTGTTGAAAACTAAAGAATTGATAATAATATGTCAGCAAAAATTGGCTTGGTACTGGAAGGAGGCGGTTTCCGCGGTCTTTATAGTGCCGGAGTTGTTGATTGTTTTCTCAAAAACAATATTGATGTACCCTATGTAATCGGTGTGTCGATGGGAGCCTGCAACGGAGTAAATTACATATCGAAACAACCGGGCAGAAACCTTAGTACACCATACACTTACGTAAACGACAAAAGGTACATCAGTTTACAACGCCTTTTTACTAAAGGTGAATTATTTGGTATGGATTTTATCTTTAAAGAAATTCCTGATAAACTGATACCATTTGATTACGACACTTTTTATTCATCTGATAAAGAGTTTGTTGTAGTTACAACAGATTGCATTACGGGAAAACCCTTTTATATTTCTGATTTTAAACATCATACCGTCAACAAAGCCTTACAGGCCTCAACCAGTTTGCCCTTTGCATCCAAAATAGTAGATTTTCAGGGTAAAAAGTTATTGGATGGAGGTATATGCAACCCGGTTCCCATTACCAAAGCTTTTGATGATGGATGCGACAAATTAATTGTGGTATTAACTCAGCCACAAGGATTTATTAAGCCCCAAACACACTTTAATACTATTGGAAAATTATTTTACAAAAACTACCCTGACTTGCTTGCTGTATTGAATAACAGGCATCAGGTATATAACAACCAGTTGCGCCTGATCAGCGAACTTGAAAAAGAAGGGAAAGCTTTTGTTTTCAGACCAAAAAGCAGTATTCCTGTTGGCCGGACAGAGCGCAATAAAAACAAACTAAAGGAGGCCTATAACATGGGTTTTATGCATAGTGAAGAACTATTGCCAGATTTGAAGGAATGGATGAGCCGGTAATTTCCCAATCCCTTTAAACAGGTGAAATTATATTACCGAAGAAAAATCCTATAAACATCTATATATCAACCGCCAAAAAACAAAGTATCACTGCATTTACCGACAATCAAATAATAAGATTCCATAAAAAGAGAACATCTTTTTATGGAATTCTATTCCTGACAGCATCCTATCCCCAAAAGGGAAACATGGTTTAATAGACCGTAAGGATGAAAAAAAGGAAATACCAAGGGATTAAAATAAAAGCCCACATTATTTTTAAACCTTACTGTCGCAAATTATACAAATTATGAAGAATTTACTTTTCACATTATTGTTGGTGGTTATATTCCATTCAGCAACAGGGCAAAATAATATCATATGGCCAACCATACAAACTCCTTCGGCAAACGATATGCCCATTGAACTCAAAAAACTGCGCATTTCGGTTTTTGTGGTTGAAAACATAGCCACAACCACATACGAAATGCAATTTTACAACCAAAATAGCCGTGTAATGGAAGGAGAGCTTAACTTTCCGCTGGCAAGGGATGTTACCGTTTCACGTTTTGCCCTTGATGTAAATGGCGAATTAAGAGAGGGCGTAGTGGTTGAAAAGGAAAAAGCCACGCAAGCCTTTGAAGCAGTAATCCGCAGGAATATTGATCCGGGATTGGTTGAAGTAACCCGTGGCAATAACTTTAAAAGCAGGGTATACCCTATCCCAGCCAAGGGTTACAAAAAAGCAGTAATTGCATTTGAACAGGAGCTCTGGGGTAAAAACAATGAATATATTTATCAGTTACCTTTAAATTTTAAACATGAGTTAGAGCAATTTGGCGTAAAAGTGGAGGTTGTGATGAATAAACCCACAACCCCTAAGAACAATGATCCTTTTATCAACCTGAAATTTAACCAGGAACATAACGCATATGTAGCTGAATACAATGCCAGCTACATAACCCTTGACACACATCTTGCCTTTACTGCACCTATGCCACAAAAAATAAACAAGGTAACAACTTATAAGGGTAAGGTAACTTCTGATAACTACTTTTACATCCATCTTAACCTAAAAAATGAAGACAAGGTTAAACGCAAACCACAAAACATAAGTATAATATGGGATGAATCATCATCGGCACAAAAAAGAAATATTGAAAAAGAATTAGAAATATTGAAAAACTATTTACAGTGGATACACCATGGTAACATTGAACTCATTACCTTTTCAAACACCATACACCGCCAGCTATCCTTTCCTATTAAAAATGGAAAATGCGAAAGTTTAATAAACACTTTAGCATCTATTCAATACGACGGGGGTACCAATATGCATTGTGTTGATTTTAGTAGTATTAATACCGATGAAATCATATGTTTTTCGGATGGTATAAGCAATTTTGGGGTAAAGTCAGGATTTAGCTTCTCAAAGCCAATTGTTACGATTAATACCTCTAATATTGCCGACCATAACCTGCTGGAGTATTTTGCCTCGGAATCGGGCGGTATATACCTCAATGGTTTTGAGCTTTCGGCTAACGAAATAATAAAGGCTTTAACACACCAATCAAAACAGTTTATAAAGGCAGAATATGATCATGGCCAGATCAAAGAGTTTTATCCTGCCAAAGGAAACTGTATGGACGGGAAATTCAGTTGTGCAGGTATTGCAGAAGGGGCGCAAAACAACATTACCCTTTATTTTGGTTATGGAAATAAGATTACAGAATCGCATACCATCATGGTAGACAATACCAAACGAATTGACAATAACCTGGGCGAAAGGATATGGGCTCAGAAAAAACTCAAAACACTGCTGGTTAAAAACAATCCTGAAAAAATAAAGCAACACGGAAAGCAATTTAGCCTGGTAACGCCCGGTACATCGTTAATTGTTTTAGATGATGTGCATGACTATGTTCGATATGAAATCACACCTCCCCCATCGTTATTAAATACCTATAATTCAATTCTGTTACAACAACAAAAAAACAGGATTGATAATAAAGAAATGCGCATAAAAAGGATTTGCAATATGTTTCAATCGGATATTAACTGGTGGGAAACGGTAACTATAAAAAAATACGAGCCTCATAAAAAATCAGGCGAAACCCCTCCTCCTCCTCCGCAACGTTCGGCACATGTGGCCGATGTATTGTCAATTGTGGAAGATGATGCTGAAATCAGTGTAAATTTTGAGATGGCCGAAGAAGAGACTGTTGTTACAGGTTATGCTGATAACCGTGCTATGAATGCCTTACAAGGCCGTGTTCAAGGACTTTCTGTATCAAAGGCTGCAAAATTGAACCGTAGCCCAAAGCATGTAACAACCTCCTCAATGAATATTGTAAAATGGGAAAGCAATGCTGGGTATATGACCGATTTAAAAGCCACCAATCCCGAAAATTTGTACGCATCATACCTTAGTCTAAAAAATGGGAATGCAGATAACCCATCCTTTTACTTTGATGTGGCAACTTACCTGTTCCAAAAAAATCAAAAAGAAGCAGGTTTAAGGGTTATTTCCAACCTTGCCGAACTGGAATTAGAAAATACTGAATTGATGCGCACACTGGCCCGTAAACTATCTGAATATGCATATTACGAAGAAGCCATTGAAATATTTAAGGAAGTATTAAGTCAACGCTCATTTGAGCCACACTCGTACATAGACTTAGGGTTGGCCTATGCTGCCCAAGGAACTTACCAAAAGGCCATAAACGAACTATATACTGTAATATCTAAAGAGTGGGATCCAGATATTATTTCACGTTTCCCCGGCATTGAACTAATTGTGTTACACGATATCAATAATATTATTGAAAAACACGCCTCTCTGTTGGATATTTCGTTTATTAAACCTTGCTTTATAAAACAAATGCCAGTAGACATCAGAATTGTAATTGACTGGGATGCCAATGAAACGGATATTGATTTATGGGTTACAGACCCGGATGGGGAAAAATGCAGCTACCAGAACAAAAACACCCGCATTGGTGGCAGGATATCCAATGATATTACCCAAGGCTACGGCCCTGAAGAATTCCGCCTTAAAAAAGCGATTGATGGCACATATACCATTGAAGCCAACTTTTATGGAACCCGAAAACAAACCACATTACAAAATGTAACCGTCCGTGCCACGGTATATACTAACTTTGGTAAAGATCATGAACAAAAAGAAATATTAACGCTTCAGTTAGAACCAAATAAAAAAGGCGAATACACCATTGGAGATATTAACTTTACCAGTAACCAAATTGATAAATTATAATTTTAAAACAATGAAGACATTAATTTTAACACTTGCTGTAATGATAACTACAGCAACATTTGCACAACAAGGACAAAAAAATTTTATTGACCACCCTTATATCGAAGTTACCGGCAAAGCAGAAATGCAGGTGCAACCCGATATGATTTACATTAAGGTTGACATCGATGAAAAAGACACGAAAAACAAGATTTCGCTAGAAGAACTGGAACGTAAAATGATTAACCAGTTGGAGAAAATCGGTGTTGACATTAAAAACGATGTAAAACTAAAGGACATCTCAAGTAATTTTAAATACTATTTCCTGCAAAAGAAAGATATTGTGCTTTCAAAAGAATATCAGGTACTGGTAAAAAACGGACAAACTGCAGGTAGGGTGTTTTTGGAACTGGAAAAAATTGGTATTTCAAATATTTCGATTGAAAAAGTAGACCATAGTGAAATTGAAGATTTACGAAACGAAGTAAAAATCAATGCCATTAAAGCAGCCAAAGAAAAAGCCGGCCATTTGGCTAAAGCCATAAACCAGTCTGCAGGTAAAGCCATATTTATACAAGAACAAAACTACATGCTCTATCGTCCGGCGGTTTCCAATGCCTTTTATATGAAAGGGGATGCTTCTTCATTAGATATGGAAAAAGCGAAAGTCCCGGAAATAGAATTTGAAAAAATAAAACTTGAATACAGCATTTTATGCCGGTTTGATTTAATGTAGTATCACCCCCATCCCTTTGCCTGCGGCAAAGTACTTCCCCCTCACAGGGGAAGATTGATAGGCATGACGTATTATTACTTGCTATCAAAGCATTTCATTGAAATAATATTCAACTTTAAAATAACTTACCTACTGAGCAGGGTAATCAACCATCTTGTAAATAAAAATATTACACTGGTAGAAATACCTTGAATTAGGTATGGGGATGGGGTATTTGTACTATAACCCCCATCCCTTTGCCTGCGACAAAGTACTTCCCCCTCACAGGGGAAGATTGATGGGCATGACGTATTATTACTTGCTACCAAAGCATTTCATTAAAATAATATTCAACTTTAAAAATAACTTACCTTCTGAACTGAGTAATTTAACCATCTTGTAAATCAAAATCTTCCCCTGGCAGGGGGAAGTACCATGCAAATTGCATGGGGATGGGGGTAAAAATTTAGTTATCAATTCTTCAAATACATACTATTTTTTTAACTTCATTATATTATTTTTCAAACTGTAAAATCATGAAACAAATCAACCGGCCTGAACTAAAGTATTACAGACAAAAACTCAGAAATCAATCTACTTTTGCTGAGGTTTATTTATGGAAACTTCTTAAAAACAAACAAATTAAAAGATTAAGATTTAGAAGACAATACTCGTTTAATTGCTACATTATTGACTTTTATTGTCCGCTAATTAAGCTTGGGATTGAATTAGATGGAGAAGGCCATGTATATACTGAAGAATATGACCAAAACAGGGATCTGTATCTTAAAAATTACGGAATAACTATTTTGAGATACGAAAATTGTATAGCGCTGGAACACCCAAATATTATTATTAATGACATTATTGAGTTTTATACGGAATGGATGAAAATGAATAGATCTTTTTTGTAGCATACTTTTTTAACCCCCATCCCTTTGCCTGCTGCAAAGTACTTCCCCCTCACAGGGGAAGATTGATGGGCATGACGTATTATTACTTGCTACCAAAGCATTTCATTGAAATAATATTCAATTTTAAAATAACTTACCTTCTGAACTGAGTAATTTAACCATCTTGTAAATCATAATCTTACCCAGGTAGAAGTACCATGCAATATGCATGAGGATGGGGTATTTTTTTTCTAACCCCCATCCCTATGCCTGCGGCAAAGTACTTCCCCCTGACAGGGGAAGATTGATTCGCATTACGTATTATTACTAGCTACCAAAACATTTCATTGAAATAATATTCAACTTTAAAAATAACTTACCTACTGAGCTGGGTAATTAACCATCATGTAAATCAAAATCTTCCCCTGGCAGGGGGAAGTACCATGCAAATTGCATGGGGATGGGGGTAAAAACATAATAAACTACTGTTTAATTAAAAACAACATTTAGCTGCATTTAATCCACATGCTCAAATTTACCCTGGAAAAACCTCAGGTTTTCAGGCTCGTAAACAAACTCCAGTCCTTTAATCTCATCACGGCGTTTATACAGTTCAATAATGCTATCTGCCACTAAATCCATATGCGACTTGGTATAGGCCCGCCGAGGTATGGTAAGACGGACCAGCTCTAAGCAAGGACGATAATTTTCGCCTGTTATCCTGTTCCTGCCACTTGACACATTGCCCCTTTCCATTGCCCTGATACCAGACTCAATATACAATTCAGAAGCCAGGGACTGCGCTGGGTACTTATCCTGGTCGATATGGGGCAAAAAACGCTTGGCATCGATAAAAACAGCATGGGTACCTATGGGTTCCACTATAGGGATACCTGCATCCAACAAACGGTTGCCCAAATACTGAGTTTGCTCTACCCGGGCCATAATATAGTTGAAATCGAGCATTTCACGCACCCCTTCGGCATGCATGGACATATCCCCTGCCGACATGCCGCCGGTGGTTCTGGTGCCCTCATAAATTCGGATCATAGAAAGTGCCTTTTCATAAAAATCCTGATCTTCTCTGATACCTAAAAAGCCCCCAATGTTTACCAGGTAATCCTTTTTACTCGAAACTGTACAACCATCACCATAACTAAATAATTCGCGCAAAATATCTTTGATAGGAACATGGTGATAACGTTCATCTTTTTTCTTGATCATATAGGCATTTTCCACCGCCCGGGTGGCATCGAACATAACCGGGATATTATGCGCTTTGCAGAACAAATACACTTCGCGCACATTGTCCATACTCACCGGCTGTCCCCCGGCAAGGTTCACACTAAATTCGAAACTAATATATGGTATAGAGCCCTCACCATGCTCATCCAATATGGTCTCAATCTTTTTAATATCTATATTCCCTTTCCAAATAAAATCTGATTGAGGATCATGTGCTTCATCACAAATTACATCAACAAAGGTTCCTCCTGCCATTTCCTGATGCAACTTGGTAGTTGTGAAATACATATTACCTGGCACAAAACCGTCTTTTATCAATATTTGCGACATGATATGCTCTGCTGCCCGCCCCTGATGGGTAGGAATTATATAATTGTATCCAGTAACCTCTTTAAGCATATCAACCATTTCAAAATAGTCTTTGCTCGATGCCGGGGTTTCATCCCCCTCATTGTATTTACTCCATTGTATGGTTGTTTGCGCGCAAGTTCCTGAGTCAGTCAATAAATCTATACCAACATCCTTTGAGGGCAATAAAAAGGTATTATAGCCTACCTCTTTACAAATACTCTGCCGCTCCTCTTTGGTGGTTACACCTATATATTCAATAGTGTAAATCCGGTAAGCCTCACACTCATAATTAAAAAGGCTCAATGTGGGATTATTCCAATTGTATTGAGCCTGGTCTATCCACTGTGGCATATTCAACAACACAAAATGCGTTAGCTTATCCCTTTCTGAATACACTTCGTTAATAGCCCTGGCTAAAAAATCAATTTGATCGTTTGTAAACCCCAATCGTGGCAATTGAACCGGTAAAACAGAATAATCATCATAAATACCCTGAACAAGGCATCGCATACCGGCTTTTAAATACAGCATAGCCGCCAGGGCATTGGCCTGCTCACTTTTAATATGGGGTAAAATTTTGTACGCTTTTAGGTAAATACCATCTGCCCCAACATAGTGAGGAGCTTCTACTTTTGCAGACAACAGTTCTATTTGCCCTTTAATCCACCCGGCCTGAGGTTCGTAAACCATCTCATCAATACCCCTTGCAAACAACTCCATTGTTCGTCCTGCCATACCCCCATAAGTATGAAGCCCCTCATATACTACCACTTCATTCATATACCTTTCGTACAAAGCAAAGTTATTGGAACCTATCAGCCCCCCAACGTTACATCTTGGATCCTGGGCAGCATCCAGCACCATAACCTCACAAAATGAAGCCATTTCCTTTACTATTTCTGACAATAACCTCCCTGAATATTCTGCATCATTATCCCTGACATAGCCGGCCCACTCTACACTTTGCGATACATTGACAACAACCGGTACCTGATAGGTTGAAGCCAAAACATGGGCTTCTTTCAAAAACTGCATCGACACAGGCTTATATCCATCCACATAAAGATCGAAATAAATAAATGGCACATTATTATTTTCACTCAACAGTACAGACAAGGCATCCAGTTTAATATTGCCTTTATATTTCTTATCATGGCCCTTTTCAATCAAGTCTGATTTTCCACCAAAATCCTTTATCAATAATTCCGGAAAACTACTATTGGAAGGAATAACAGCACCTTTAGTTACCATGGTGGCCACAATAAGTTTTATGGCCCCCTGCAAGTTATGGGTAGGACAAACATATTGATGTCCAAAGGTTTTATTTACCATCCCCTGAAGCTTTTCAAAATTGCGGCTTCCTGCGTAAGTTTCATCACCAATCAAACTGCCGGCTTCCTGATCCTGACTCTTGGCACTACTCCCCTGGCTAACCAAATCATATGTAACCTTATTGCTGTGTATATTGAAGGTGTTATAAAATGCCTCCCGTAAAATAACTGAACGTTCGTAATAAGTTGTAATGTTCAGGTTTCGTACAGTCTTTATTTTATGCGGTTCTGATTTCATGAGATATTATTAGTTTAATGATTTGTATCAAAGTTATGAAGACATTAAACACTCATAGGTACATAAACTATTACATCTTAAATATTTAGTCTTTTTGACTTATATTAAGGTATATCTTAATCATTTTGCCTATTTTCAATCAAATATTTATCAATTAGCAAAACATTTGTTTTATGCCACAGTTAGATCAAACAGACAAGGATATTTTGAAATTACTGCAACAAAATGCTAAAATTCCCCACAAAGAAATAGCCGAAAAATTACACCTAACCCGAACACCAATATTTGAACGCATCAGAAAAATGGAACGTAGCGGTATTATAAACAAATACATTACGCTATTAAATCCAAAAAAAATAAACAGGGGACTCACTGTATTTTGCCATGTATCATTAACTCGGCATGGCAAAAGCTATGTAGATGAATTTCAGGAGAAAATTAACACTTTTCCGCAAGCAATGGAGTGTTATCATATAGCTGGCAATTACGACTTTTTTATAAAAGTAGTAGTTAAAGACATGGAGCACTACCAGCAATTTGTACTTAAAGAACTCTCTACCATACAAAACATCTCTAATATTCAAAGTTCCTTTGTTATGGGCGAATTAAAACACGAACACTGCTATGATTTAAAAGATTTGTAACATTACATTGAAGAATGCAGTAATTATAGCCTATGATAAGAAATACCATATACATAATACTTTTTGCCATTCTTTTTTCATGTTCAGGAAAGAAAAACGTTATTCATTCCCCTGGTAATGAGAAAAAAAAGACAGTCTATTTCCCAGAAAATGAAATTTCAGATTCAATTGTACATCAGTTAAATACATTAGGTGACTCAACCATTATTTCAATATATAAAAACTTTTCAAACAAACTGATTTGGAAAAATGACAGTAGTATTCAACAAGGCATAAACTGGCTTAAAAACTCAAGATATGAAGGACTGAACCCATTGAATTTTAATATTGTAGAAATTGATAGTCTTTACCAGGCATTAAAAAAGGATTCTTCAAAATATATAAGCAATTATGCCCGTTTAGATATAGAATTAACTTTAAACATCAGAAAATGTGGCTACCGCAAAAGGTTCTCCCCAATAAATCCCTTAAATTACCACAAAGGTTGGAATTATAAATCGCCAAAGCCATTACCACACGATACAATATGGGTAAATATGGTTAAACACGGAAAAACAGCCCATTTAAACAGCTTTTTTGCCCCCAAACACCCTCTATATACCCAACTGGCCAAGGAACTGAAAAACATTTATGAATCTAAAACAAAACATCCCACAGAAGAAATTACTGACCCTGGATTTTTGATACAAAAAGGAGATTCGAACCAATATGTACTTCCTATAAAAAGGCAACTACTAAATATATGCCGGGATTCTGCAATTTCAATGGTATTTGATGAAGAGCTATCCATTGCATTAAAAAAGTTTCAGGCTAAGCATGGTTTAGAACCTGATGGCATTGCAGGTAAGCAAACATATCATTATTTACAATGGAAACCCACTCTTTATATAGGCATCATAAAAGCAAATATTGAAAGACTGAGATGGTTTGAAAACGATCAGTTTACCCAGGGAATTTTCATTAATATCCCATTTCAAACGCTCGAATTCATGCAACACGACAGCTGCATGTTCAAAACAAAAGTAATTGTAGGAAAATTTAAGAACCAAACTGAAGTGTTTACTTCTGACATCAATTACCTGGTATTCAATCCATGCTGGACAATACCCCAATCAATTTCAACTACCCAAATTTTAAGGGGGGCTCAAAAAGACTCGCTGTACCTGCAAAACCGAAATATGTTTATTTGCACAAACGGAACAGAAGTACCGATTGATAGTATAGATTTTTCGCAATATTCAAGCTCTAATTTCCCCTTTAAGGTATTCCAGCGAACTTCACCCTCTAATGCCTTAGGAAAGGTTAAATTCATGTTTAAAAATCGTTTTTCAATCTATCTCCATGACACTCCCCAACAAAAACTTTTCAAAAAACCCGTACGTACCTTTAGTCACGGTTGTATACGGGTTGAAAATGCGCTACAACTTGCTGAATTTTCCTTAAACAAAATTGATAAGCAAAACATATTAACATCCAATTATTTAAAGAAGGGATTTCCTGTAAAAGTTTTTTACAACAAACCTATTCCGATCCACATTACCTATTTTACATGCTGGTTTAATCCAACATATAATGAAATAATATATGGTAAAGATGTTTATTTAAAAGATTATAAGCTAATTAACGATTTAAAACTATTAAGATAGATGAATATAAACGCCCTATACCCATAGACTATTCCTTATTCTTGGTATCAATAATAATGGTCACTGGTCCATCATTTACCATTGATACTTTCATATAAGCCCCAAATTCACCAGTCTGTACCGTCTGGCTTATAACATCTTCCATTTTCTTAACGAAAGCCTTATAAAGGGGTATAGAAACATCAGGTTTCGCTGCATCAATATATGATGGCCGGTTTCCTTTTTTTGTTTTAGCATGCAGCGTAAACTGACTAACCACAATAATTTCACCTCCAATATCCAGCAAAGATTTATTCATTACACCATTTTCATCATCAAAAATCCTTAGGTTGGCAATTTTATTGGTTAACCAATCAATATCACTTTTTTCATCATCATTTACTATTCCCAATAGAACCAATAAACCATTTTTTATCTCCGACTTAATTTTTTCGTTTACAGAAACAGAAGCTTCCGAAACTCTTTGAATAACTGCCTTCATTATTATATTAATTCTAATATGTATATATTTTTATATATTATTATTTTAAAACTTAAAGCTCAAATATTTGTTAAATTGCTCAAAAAAGGAATATTTTGAGCATAATTTTTCTAGAATAACAATAATACAAAGAAGAGTATATAACTTATATTTTTAACCTATTTAATTATAATATTGATATTTACACTGTTTACATAAAGCTTTAATTAAATATTTAAAGCTCTTAGATTATTTTAAATTCCAATGCCCGATAAATTATACATGAATATGCGCATCATTTTAAGTAAAAACAACGACCCATACATTAATATTGCAACTGAGGAATATTTATTAAAAAATTTTGAAGAGGACATTTTTTTCCTCTATAGAAACACTCAAAGTATTATTGTTGGAAAGCATCAAAATACACTTGCTGAGCTAAATTATTCTTTTGTTAATAAAGAAGAAATACCAGTCATTAGAAGATTAAGCGGAGGTGGAACTGTATTTCATGATTTAGGTAATTTAAATTTCTGTTTTATTACAAAAGGTGAGAAAGGAGAGTTAGTGAATTTTAAAAAATTTATTTCCCCCATAGTCGACTTTTTGCAATCACTAAATATTGATGCTTCTATTGGTGGCAGAAATGATATACTAATAAATGGATGTAAGATTAGTGGAAACGCATCTCATGTTTTTAAAAGTAGGGTTATGCATCATGGAACTTTACTATACAAAAGCGAACTCAGCTCCTTAACCCAGGCTCTTAAAAGTGATCCTCTAAAATTTAAGGATAAGGCAGTAAAGTCAGTCAGAAGCAAGGTTACCAATATCCATGAGCATATAACTGATAAAAAAGAAATCAATGCTTTTACTGATGAGCTATATAAATACATCCATACTAACTACCAGGGAAAACCTTACGAGTTAAATAAGGATGATTACTCTGTTATAAATCTGCTGGTAAATAAAAAATATAATACCTGGGAATGGAACTATGGATATAGTCCTAAATATATTTTGAAAAAAAGAATCAAATCAAAAACAGGAAAACGATTTGAATTCATCTTAAATGTGCAAAAGGGTTTAATTAATGAGGTTGAAATAAAGTCGAATTCAATAAAAAAAATATGGCTAAATAAATTACAAGAAGAATTAAAAAATAAGTTCCATGATAAAAAATCACTTCAAATAAGCCTAAGTGTTTTGTTTGAAGAGAACCCGGAACTTGACCTGGAAGAGTTTTTACAGGCTATTTTTTAAGTTTTATTTATGAAAATAATCCCATACTATTTGGGCTTTAGCCTTGCCTATAACGCCCTGAATATTATCAAAATTTAACTGCCTAACCTGTTCTACTGATTTAAATTCTACCAATAATTTTTTAGCAGTCTTCTCTCCTATTCCTTTTATGCTATCCAACTCAGAAGTTACAAAATTTTTAGATCGTTGATTTCTGTGAAAAGTAATACCAAAACGGTGAGCCTCGTTTCGGGCATGTTGAATAATTTTTAAAGTTTCTGAATTTTTATCTAAATACAATGGCACAGGATCTCCTGGAAAAAATATTTCTTCTAACCTTTTTGCAATACCAATTACATTTACTTTATCATCAATTTTGAGTCTCCTGAATATTTTCATTGCAGCCCCAAGTTGCCCCTTTCCACCATCTATAATTACTAAGTTAGGCAGTCCACTTTCTTCTTTTATCAATCTGGTATATCTTCGCTCAATAATCTCTTCCATACTGGCAAAGTCATCCGGTCCAACCACTGTTTTAACATTAAAATGCCTATAATCCTTTTTGCTTGGTTTTCCATTTTTAAAAACAACACATGCTGCAACCGGGAAATTACCCTGTATATTGGAATTATCAAAACACTCAATATGTTTAGGCTGTTGTTTTAATCTTAAATCTTTCATCATAGTATTTAAGATACGATCTTCCCTGGTTTCCTTTTTTCGCAAGGATTGTTGCTTTAATTTTTCCAGACGATAATATTTTACGTTGCGCTCAGATAACTCCAATAGTTTCTTCTTATCCCCTATTTTAGGTATAATAAACTTAACCGATTCAAAAACAGTATCAGGTTTAAAAGGAACTATAACTTCACGAGAACGGCTATGAAAGCGTTCCCTTACTTCTAAAATAGCCAAGGATAACAATTCCGGTAAAGACTCATCCAATTTCTTTTTCAACTCAATAGTATGAGCTTGAATTATTGCACCATTAACTACTTTTAAAAAGTTTACATAGGCAGAATCTTCATCCTCAATTATTGAGTACACATCTACATTATTTATACTGGAACTTACTATTGTAGATTTACTTTGGTAGGAATCCAACTGTTTAATCTTTTGCTTTACTTCATTAGCCTCTTCAAATTTATACTCAGTGGCATATTGCATCATTATTTCATTAAGATAATGTATAACCGAATGAATATTTCCCCTAAGTATGTTTTTGATAGCTTCTATATTCTCTTTATATAAAGACTCATCATACTCACCAATACAAGGACCTTTACAATTACCAATATGATATTCGAGGCAAACTTTATATTTATATTCAGCAATATTATGCGAGGAAAGATTCAATTTACAAGTACGTAACGGATAAATCGACTTAAATAAATCTAATAAAGTCCTTACCATACCAACTGAGGTATAAGGACCAAAATAAAGACTCCCATCCTTAATAACATTACGGGTGGAAAAAACCCTTGGGAACGGTTCGTTTTTTACAACAATCCAAGGAAAGGACTTATCATCTTTAAGTAAAACATTATATCTTGGCTGATACTTTTTTATTAGATTATTCTCCAACAACAAAGCATCCTCTTCTGTATCTACAACAATGTGTTCAATGTGCGCAATATTACGAACCAATAAGGCAGTTTTACCATTATCCGGACGCCCGGAAAAATAAGAAGAAACCCTTTTTTTAAGGTTTTTGGCTTTACCTACATATATAATTTTACCATCCTTATTGAAGTATTGATAAACTCCGGGATCGGATGGTAATACTGAAATCTTTTTCTTTAAATATTCTACATTAGGATTAATTCGGCCACTCATTCTGTATAGAGATTTGTAAAAGAAAACTTAGTCACATCAAACAAACCCTTATCCCCTATTTTAATATTAGGAATAACCAATAAGCTCATAAATGATAAAGTCATAAATGGTGCACTCAATGTTGCCCCTAACTCAAATGCTTTTGAATTGATTTTTTGGTATTGTTTAGCTACTTGTTTACCAGAAACGGATGTCATCAACCCTCCCACTTCCAAGGGAAGAATATCGGAAATACCATTTTCTGAACAAGAAATACCACCCTTATTTTCAATAATAATATTTAAGGCATCTACAATATCTGAATCAGAAACACCGACTGCTATCAAATTATGACTATCATGGGCAATACTACAAGCAATAGCCCCTTTTTTTAAGCCTATGTTTTTTATAAATCCTACTACAGGTTTACACTGTTTATACCTATTTACAACAACTATTTTTAAAATATCCTGTTGTATATCAGAATCAATAAATCCATCTTTTGAAGTAGGACTCCATACCAATTCTTCTGTCAACAAATCACCATTAACAGCTCCTATAACCCTAATTCTTTTTCCTTCTACATAATTAACTTTAATATCTTCTTCAGCAATCTTATCTATATTAAAGTTATTTATAGGTTCTGGTTTAGAAATATTAAAACGAATTTTCCCATCGGAATATACCCTATTGCCATCAATAAAAGTTTCAATAATATTGAAATCATCCAAGTTATCTACCACAATAAAATCAGCAGCATCCCCTTCTCTTAATAAACCAACAGGAAGGTTATAATGTTGTATTGGTTTTAGAATGGCAGCCCTTAATAGCTTAAAAATATCTATACCTTCTTTTAAACCTAAACGTATAATTTTATCTATATGTCCTTTACTAACTATTTCATCCGGATGGGAATCATCTGTACAAAGCATAATGTTATCAGGATGTGAATCAAATAAAGGCAACAAGGCTTGGAAGTTTTTTGCAGCACTCCCTTCCCTTATTTGAACAATAACCCCTTTATTAATTTTCTCAACAGCTTCTTCCACCGATACACATTCATGATCTGTAGAAATACCTGCTTTGATATATTGATCCAGTTCAGCCCCTTTTAATCCAGGTGCATGGCCATCAATGGGCTTATTATACTTATGAGCAATATTTATTTTATCCCAAACTTCCTTTTCATTATTTACAACTCCAGGAAAATTCATCATTTCAGACAAACAACAAACCTCTTTTTTTTGCATTAAAGCATCAATATCATCAGATTGAATTACAGCTCCACTACTTTCAAAAGAGGTTGCAGGAACACACGAGGGTGCACCAAAAAAACATTTTAAGGGCGTATTTTTAGAGTCATTAATCATAAAATTCACCCCTTTTATACCAGCAACATTTGCTATTTCATGTGGATCCGTAACCACCGCAACGGTTCCACGTGGAACAACTAATTCTGAAAAAAAACACGGGGTAAGCATAGAACTTTCAATATGAACATGAGAATCCACCAACCCGGGAAGAATAAAATTAGAGAATTTTTTATCTACTCGTACAATACTTTTTATAATACCATCTCTAATTGTGATCTCACCATTAAAGATAGTCCTATTGATAATATCAACAATTTGTCCACCTATAGTCATAATATAGCATATAAAAGTTCCACGTGGAACATGATAATTACCTTCCCATCAAAACCAATAATACATTTATATCACTTGGACTCACACCGGAAATACGAGAGGCTTGCCCAATAGTTGAAGGATCAATCTTAGAGAGTTTTTGACGCGCTTCAGTTGAAATAGATTTAATCTCCTCATACTTAAACCTACCCTTTATATTCAAATTTTCCAACCTGGAGAGTTTCTCAGCCATTAATTTTTCCCGATTAATATAGCCCTGATACTTAATAAAAATTTCAGCAGAAGCAATAATTTCCTCCCTCCTATCTAGTGGCACAATATCTAAAAATTTCTTAAAGGGAGTAACTGCATCTATAAGTCCAAAAATCTCAACTTGAGGACGTAGCAAAATATCTTTTAACTTTACAGTCTGCTTTAAAGGAGTAGTTCCAACTGATTCAAGGTATTCGTTTATATATACAGGTTTTATACTGAAATTTTCAATAAAATCTATAATTTCATCCCTTACCTTAATTTTTTCCTCTAAAAGCACCTTACGCTCCTCACTAGCTAAACCAATTTCGTAACTCTTTTTTGTAAGTCTTACATCAGCATCATCCTGACGCAACAAAATACGATATTCTGCTCTGGAAGTAAACATTCGATAAGGCTCATCTACTCCTTTAGTGACCAAATCATCAATTAAAACACCAATATAAGCTTCATCCCTTCCTAAAACAAACTCATTTTTACCTTGTAATTTTTGGTGCGCATTAATAGCAGCCATCAATCCCTGGGCTCCAGCCTCTTCATAACCAGTAGTGCCATTAATCTGACCAGCGAAATATAAATTATTTACTAATTTGGTTTCTAAGGTGTGCTTTAATTGAGTAGGATCAAAGAAATCGTACTCTATAGCGTAACCTGGACGAAAAATTTTAGCATTTTCTAAACCCGGGATTTGCTTTAATGCCTCCAATTGAACTTTTAAAGGCAATGAACTACTAAATCCATTGAGATAATATTCTATAGTTGTTTCTCCCTCAGGTTCGAGATGAAGTTGATGTTTATCTTTATCTGCAAAAGTAACAATCTTTGTCTCTATGCTTGGACAATACCTTGGACCGATACTTTGAATGGTTCCATCATACAAAGGTGATTCATTAAGACCATTCCTTAAAGAAGTATGAACACTTTCATTTGTATAAGTCAGCCAACAACTCTTTTGTTTTAACGTTCGCTGAACATTAGGCAAATATGAAAACTTATAAAAAGTATCCTCACCCGTTTGCTCCAAACATTTAGAAAAATCGATAGTCCTGGCATCTATTCTCACAGGTGTACCCGTCTTCATTCTATCAGTTTGAAAACCAGCTTTAAATAATTTACCTGTAATACCATAAGAGGAAGGTTCACTAATACGCCCACCTTCTACCTGAACCTTACCTATATGCATTAAACCATTTAAAAAGGTTCCATTGGTAAGAATTATAGCCTTACACTCAAACTCTACTCCCAATTGCGTAATAACTTTGTACGCTCCCTCAACATCGAGATTCAAATCAACAACAGTATCCTGCCAAAATGATAAATTATCAGTATTTTCTAAAACACTTCTCCATTCATGCGAAAATACCATACGATCACATTGAGCTCTGGGACTCCACATAGCAGGCCCTTTAGATCGGTTCAATAAACGAAACTGAATAGATGCCCGATCTGTTACTATTCCACAAAAACCACCTAATGCATCAATTTCACGAACAATTTGTCCTTTTGCAATTCCACCAATGGCTGGATTACAGCTCATTTGTGCAATTTTGTTCATATCCATGGTGATTAACAAAGTTTTGGAGCCCAAATTAGCAGCAGCTGCAGCAGCTTCACAGCCAGCATGTCCGGCACCAACAACTATAATATCATAATTAAAATCCATAACAATTCAATAAGGATGCAAAGGTACAAGTATCCAGTAATTTACTTATAAAAAAACAACAGAAATACTAAGAAATTGTTTTAAGCAGATTTAAGGCATTATTTTCCTGTTGACGCATAACCACTGCTTCGTCATCATTTTTATCCTTATAGCCAATTAAATGAAGTATTCCGTGTATAATTACACGATGTAACTCTTCATGATAAGAAGAGTTAAATAGTTTAGAATTAGAGAGTATAGTATCTAAACTAATAAATAAATCTCCAGATATTTCCTTACCCTCACAATAATCAAAAGTAATTATATCTGTATAATAATCATGATTCAGATATTCTTTATTAATTTTAAGAATATACTCATCATTACAAAAAATATAGGTTATAGAACCTAAAAAAGAGCCATGGTTAGAAATAACATTTTTAACCCAACTCTTAATAACATCTTCATTAATCTGATTTTCAGATACTTCCTCGTAATAAAAAGTTATCACTATAAATCAAATACTAGTTTAACTTTACTGCCATTTTCTTCAAATTCAATTTCATCAGCTAGATGATTCATAAGAAAAATACCCCTACCATGTGTTTTTTCTATATTCTCTGGCAATGTAGGATCAGGTATAGCAGTATAATCAAAACCTTTTCCTTCATCACATATTATAAACTCAACAGCTTCTTTTGTTATACAATATTCTATCTGAACCTTTTTATCTAAATTTAATTTATTTCCATGCACTATGGCATTATTAACCCCTTCAACAACAGCTAATAATAACTTTCCATACACATCAGAATGTAAATTATATTGATTTGATATTTCATCAATCAATTTTTCTACTAAGCTAATGTTTTTAACATCTGAATCAATTACTATTTTTTCCACAATTAGATTCATTTAACTTGCAAATTATATACGTTTAACCCGTATACTATTTTTTTAATAAATAGTTACTAAATTCTATAAAAAAAATCGATTAATTAATTATACTTCACCAACCAGTCAACCGGATTAATCTTTTTATTCTCTTCCCAAATTTCAAAATGTAAGATACCACTCTTTTCATTAGAATCTGTATAAATTTGACCTATTTCCTGGTTACTTTGAATAACGTCTCCATTTTTTACATATACATCCACCAAATTGGCATAAACGGTAAGATATTTACCATGCCGAACAATTACTGCCTTATTGTACCCAGGGATAGCAATGACGCGGCTTACAGTACCTTCATAAACACATTTAACTTCGTTTTCTTTAAGGGCTGTGATGTCTATCCCATTATTCTTTACTTTTACGCCCTTTAAAATAGCGTGATTATGTTCACCAAATTTATTGGTAACCACTCCATCCTTAACAGGCCAAACCAATTGCCCCTTTGCTTTGCTAAAATTGCTAAATGTATATGTAGAACTTTTACTGGCTTCCAAAATTAATTTTTCAATAGCCAGTTTTAAATCATTAGATGATTTCTTCTTTATCTCTATATCCTTTTTAAGCCACTTCTCTTCTTTCTTTAGTTTACCTACATAATTTTGTTTCGATGCAATAGCCAACTTTATCGATTCTAATTCTTCATTCAATAAATTATAAGTATTTGTTTTCTGTTGAAGTATCATCTTATTTTTAGCTAATATGCTATCATGTTTAACTTTAGTTTCTAACAATACCAATCCTTGCCTTTTACGGTAAGAACTATATTGTTTTAACAGATTAAACCGTCGATAAGCTTCTGAAAAAGACGAGGAGCTGAACACAACCATAAACTCGTTCATATTACTGCCAAGTTGCCTGTTAGCCTCTAATATTAAAGCTTCATATCCCTTTTTAATAGTACTAATCTCAAGGGCGAGTTGATGTATAAACTCCTTATTCTCTTCAACTTTTTTGCTAATTACGTCAATTTCGGATCTATACGTAGCTATGACATTGTTTTGAGAGGCAATTTTGGAATTTAAAATTTTCAATTCATTTAAATAACTAATTTTAGACTTACCCTTTTTACTCAAAAGTCTTTCCGCATTTTTAATTTCAGTTTGATATTGAATTCTTTTTTTCTTCAATTTCTCTATTTCATTTGATTGAGAAAATACCAAACCTGAAATAAAAAAAAATATAACTAAAATCTTATAACTCCTTAAATTCATAAGATGATGGAATTTTAAAATGTAAACTACCTCCTTTATCTATTTCAATATAGTTTACTTTTAGTGATACATCAACGGTACTGGTGCCTTGACTAGCACTTATAGAAATATCCTCTGGAAAAAAAATACTGCTAAAATCTTTAAAATTATCATAAGTAATTACTAATTTTTGATTCGTACCCCAATCTTTTATAAATACATTAAATATTTTAAAACTCTCCGGATAAATATTTATTTCATGTATTATCAAATCATTTCTAGATCTTTTTGATAATCTATTGACTCTCTTATCTTTAATTGATTTAAAAGAGTAATAATCAGTATCAATATGGTGCTTATATTTCTTTAATCCATCATAATAGTCTTCTTCATCAGGATATAAGAATAGAGAATTAGTTATAAGAGATTGTATAACATTAAAACTAAGCTCTATTCCAAAATTCCGCTTAAAATATAAATAATCAGTTTTAAATACCTTTTTATTATGCTTATCAATAATAATTACTTCATCTTTTGTTAATTTAGCCCTAACCAATTCAATACCCATTAAAGCATATATTGAAACAACGATCTGACTATCCTTTTGAACAACAAAACTTCCTTTAAAGGAACGCTTTTGCTTTCCATCATTATAATTAAAATTAACCTTCTTCAGATAAACCTTATTATAACTTAATTCATTATCTTTCAACTCTTTTCTGAGTTTAACATCAGTAATATTTGACACTTTACCAACGTTAAAAGTTTTTGCGGACTTACATGAAAAAAGTAAGAACATCAGACATGAAATCCAACAAATATTAATCTTCAACATATATATTCTTCTCTATCTTCTTTAATAAAACCTCTGATTGATTTCCCATATCTAAAGATTTTTTCCATTGTATCAGAGCTTCAGATACATTTCCATTCTTGTATAAAATATCACCATAATGTTCCACTATAACATTACTTTCAGTTCCACCATTATCGATAGCCCTTTCGATGATATATTTGGCCTCAAAATACCTTCCTCGTTTAAATAATACCCAGGCATAAGTATCAAGATAGGTTGCATTACCTGGTTCTAATTCAATACATTTAGAAATCATCTTTTCTGCCCTTTCTAAATCTGAATTGTCTAATGATAAATAATAACTGAAATTATTTAAAACAACCACATTATTTTCATCAATTTGTAGTGCCATTTCATAATTTGAAAATGCTTTCTCTTTCTGATTCATACTATACAATACATCGCCCAAATAAGAATGGAATTGCCCCTTTAAAACCTTATTTTCATCCACATATTCCAAGCCATGTTGTAATGCATTTAATGCGGACTTATTATCTCCTGATTGCATAAAGGCCATACCATTAAATAGGCAAAAAACGGGCTCATTAGGGAAAATAATTAAAGCTTCCTTAGTATCTAGCAATAAATTTTGGAAATCTCCAATATTAATTTGTAATAAAAACATTTCCTGCCATACTGAAGCATCACTATTATCTATTCCCAGTCCCTTTTTATAATTACTAATAGCTTGTTTTAAATTACCTTTATTTTGAAGATAATTAGCATAAACACTATATCCCTTAGCTTCATCCTTATGAATTTCAGTAAGAGATATAAATAGATTATTAATGACTGTAGTATCACTATACCCTTTAAAGTCATTACTGAAAAGAAAAGGTAATAATCTTTGCACTTTAATATCTATAGCTAAATCCTTATCTTTGATAGCACTCTTATAATAACTGAAAAAATTAATCGTATCTTTTTCTTGAAGAGCAACATTTGCCAAAGAAAAATAACCTAAACCATTTCCATGATCTAACGACAATATATTTGAATAGGCTTGTTTAGCTTTCTCCAAGTCTTTATTATAAAAGTATACGTCTCCTAAAAAACCATAATATCTAGGTTCATAAGGATTATCTTTTATAAGGTTTTCAATTTCTTTATACGCAAGATTCTTTTTCCCTAATTTTATATATAACTTCTCTTTTTCCAAAGAAATTACTTCATTAATGCCCAGTTTACTTTCTAATTGATTATAAGAATTAATGGCTTGTTCATATTGAGTATTTTGAGCGTATAATTGAGAAAGAATATACAAAAACTCCTCATTATCGGGATATTGCAAAACAAGCTGTTCATAAATTTTTATTGATCCTGCTAAGTCCTTATTCTGTTGATACAAATCACCTAGTAACATTTTATACCACTTGTTACCGGGATCTAACCTAACAGCTTGGGTAAGTAACTCTTGGGCTCCTTCAAAATTTTTAAATCCAATTTCAATATTTGCTAACTCATAATAACAAGCACTTGATAATGAATCAATTTTTAAGCATTCAACAAGGTACATTTTAGTCTTATCAATTTTCCCTTGTACTTTTAAACGTTGTGCTTCGTAAAAAAAATAGTCGAATTTCCTTTTATCCATGGATGAAAGAACTATATTTTTTGATGGAGATTCCTGCACAACATGCGGTACCTTCTTGACAGTATTACAACCTATTAAAACACTACTTATAATTATGGTAGAAAGCAAATATCTCATTTAATCTTATTTTAACTACTAATTTTTTCCGGTATGTCCAAATCCTCCTTCACCTCTTGCTGTGGAGTCCAAATCCTCAACTAACAGGAATTCGATAGTTTCATGTTTTGCAATAACCATTTGACAGATTCTCTCGCCAGATTTTATAGTAAAATCTTCATTACTAAGGTTAACTAAAATTACTTTAATTTCACCACGGTAATCTGCATCAATAGTACCTGGAGTATTTAAAACAGTAAGACCATGCTTAAGTGCTAAACCACTACGCGGTCTAATTTGAGCCTCATATCCTTCTTCTAATTGAATATACAGACCTGTAGGAATTAAAACCCTTTGAAGGGGTTTTAATATAATATCGCCACTTAAATAAGCTCTTAAATCAAGTCCTGCAGATAACTTAGTACTATACTGTGGTAATGGATTATTACTCTTGTTTACAATTTTAATTTGTATTCCCATTTCAAAAAACAATTTTTCTCTTTATGTCTACTTTATACACAACTGCCAAAAATACAACTAATAAGCAAATACGACCCATTAAAATGCTAATATTACTCAAAACAGTATCTTCTAAATACACATATAAAACAAATTTAGGCCATAAAAAAACACCCAGCCCATACAAAATAGATGCCAGTATAAAGTATCCTAAAATTTTACTCCAATTATAACTTATCGGGTACTTTTTGTGCCCCCAATAAACACTGAATAAAACCATACTTAAAAAGCATAGAACTCCACTTAATGCACACCCATAATAGCCCAATACGGGAATTAATAAAATATTAGATATCAAGGTAACAAGTGTACCTACAATACCCATATACGCACCATAAATGGTTTTATCAGTAACTTTGTACCAAATTGACAGGGTAAAATAAATACCACTTAACAATTGAGCTAGTAAAACAAGCGGAATAACACCGTTGGCATCTTTATAGGCAGGTACCAAAATAATATTAATAACATCGATAAAAAAGGTAACCCCCAAGAAGATCAATAAACCAAATAAAATAAAATATGTAAGAATTAGACCATAAATTGTATTATCCTTTGATTCTTGATTATGTTTAAAAAAGAAAGGTTCAAAAGCAAGTCGAAATGATTGGGTAAACATGGCCATTAATACCCCAATCTTAAAATTTGCACCATACAAAGCTACCATATTGTATCCTTCTTCTCCTCCAATTAATCTGGGTAAAAGAATCTTATCAATACTTTGATTAACCATACCGGTAATACCAACAATCAAAATAGGATAAGAATACTTGTACATTTTCTTTAACAAAACAAGGTCAAATATGCCTATATCTTTAACAAAATCCTTCAATAATAAGACCAAAACACCCAAGGATGCAAAAAGATTAGAGATAAGGACATAATAGGCTTCGTAATCTGAATTATAAAACCAATTAATAAAACGGCTGTAATTACTATCCAATAAAAAATCAAGATCTTTTAAAAGAGGACAGATAAATAAAAAAAAGACATTAAAAAAAATCAATATAAATACGTTTAAGAGCTTAATAAGAGAAAACCTAATACTTTGTCCCTTATACCTCATTTTAGCAAAAATAAGGGCAGATATAGCATCAATAGCAACTATCAAACCAGCTATTAACAACAAATTCTCATAAGCACCATATGTATTTGAGAAATTTAAATTTTTAATGGCGATAAATAAAATGAAGAGAAATAATATACTTGTTCCTACAATACTGTATAACCCGGTAGTAAAAACTCTTTTGTAATTATCTTCCTTCGAAAACCTAAAAAAAGTGGTTTCAAATCCATAAGTTAAAATCACTAAAAAGATGGCGATATAACTATAAACTTCAGTAAGATAACCATATTGAAGCTGATCCATAGTACGAATGTAATAAGGCATCATAAGCCAATTTAACAAACGTACTAAAATAGTACCCCCTCCATAAATTATGGTTTCTCCTGCCAACGACTTTAACTTACTCAAGTAGCTTAGTTTTTAAAACAATGAAAATTGTTCCTGGTTATTATTACTTCTTCCTAAATGATCGTAGGCAAAAGGAGTTACCATACGTCCTCTGGGAGTCCTCTTTATAAATCCCTCTTTAATAAGAAAAGGTTCATACACTTCTTCAATAGTACCTGCATCTTCGCCAATAGCAGTAGCTATAGTACTAATGCCTACAGGTCCTCCCTGAAACTTATCAATAAGAGTCAATAAAATTTTATGATCCATTTCATCCAAGCCATGCTGATCAATATTTAAAGCCTCAAGCGAAAACTCAGAAATTTTAAGATCTATACTTCCATTACCCTTAACCTGGGCAAAATCTCTGACCCTACGTAACAAAGCATTAGCTATTCGGGGAGTCCCCCTGCTTCTTCCAGCTATTTCATAACTTGCGTCCTCTGAAATTGGGGTATCTAAAATACTCGAAGATCTTTTTACGATACCTGACAAAACATCAGAATCGTAATATTCAAGATGACAGTTAATACCAAACCTGGCTCTTAGTGGACTAGTCAACAGTCCGCTTCGGGTAGTGGCACCAACAAGGGTAAAGGGATTTAAATCAATTTGGATACTTCTTGCTCCTGGTCCTTTATCGATCACTATATCAATTCTGTAGTCCTCCATTGCAGAATACAAATATTCTTCAACTACAGGACTAAGCCTATGTATTTCATCAATGAATAAAACATCATTGGGTTCAAGATTGGTCAAAATTCCGGCTAAATCGCCAGGTTTATCAAGAACAGGTCCACTGGTAATCTTGAAACCCACATTTAACTCATTAGCTACTATATTGGAAAGCGTAGTTTTGCCAAGTCCAGGTGGTCCGTGCAAAAGAACATGGTCCAGAGCTTCATTTCGCATGGAGGCAGCCTGTACAAAAATCTTAAGATTTTCAACAATTTTGTTTTGTCCCTGAAAATCATCAAAGCTTAAAGGCCGTAACTTATTCTCCACCTCATTTTCTACCGACTGGTAGCCCTCTTCACGTATATCAAACTGATCTTGCATCAATAATACTATTTAACAATATCCAACTCCCTAAGTAAGTTATCAAACAATTTAAGGTTAAAAGGTTTAGCCATATATTCATCCATACCGTTGGCTAGACATTTATCCCGGTCGGCATCAAAGGTGTTAGCGGTTAAACCAATAATACAGGTTTTAAAAGTTTTATCCTTTTCCCATTCCCTGATGTTCCTTGTTGCTTCGATACCATCCATTACTGGCATCATCAAATCCATAATTACTATATCATATTTATTATTCTTCACCTTATCTACTGCTACTTTTCCATTGTCGGCTACATCAATCTGATGACCAAATTTTGACAAGTTTAAAAAAATGAGCTTTTGATTCAATACATTATCCTCAACTAATAATATATTCAATGGATTCATAAATACTTTTAGATTATATTGATTTAAAATGATTTACAGACCTAATCTTTCAGATATATCCAACATCCTTTCAATAGGTTTTACGGCCTTTACCCTAATACTTTCCTCAACTTCTACAGAAGGCCAGGAATACCTCAAGGCATTATATAGCTTTTCCATCGTATTTAAGCGCATAAAATTGCAATCATTGCATGCACATGTAGAATCATTAGGCGGAGCAGGAATAAAGGTCTTATTCGGGCTCTTTATGCGCATTTGGTGTAAAATACCAGATTCTGTAGCAACAATGAATTTATTTGCATTGTCGGTAAAGGAATATTTTAACAAAGCAGCAGTCGATCCTACATGGTCTGCAACCATCAACAAAGGTTTTTTACATTCGGGATGAGCTAATAATTTAGCATCCGGATGCTCCTTCTTTAAATCGAGGATCTTTTCCAACGAAAATTTTTCATGGACATGACATGCTCCATTCCAAAGCACCATTTCCCTACCAGTAATACCATTAATGTAATTACCCAAATTACGGTCGGGACCAAATATTAACTTTTCCTCTTTATCAAAACTATCAACAATAGCTTTGGCATTGGTTGAAGTTACCACAACATCAGAGAGTGCCTTAATTTTGGCAGAGGTGTTTACGTAAGTAATCACTTTATGCTCTGGGTAATTTTTAATAAACTCCTCAAATTCATCAGGCGGACAGCTATCGGCCAAACTACACCCTGCATTAAGATCTGGAATCAGTACCGTTTTTTCCGGCGACAATATTTTAGCTGTTTCACCCATAAAGTGAACTCCTGCAACAATGATAATATCGGCATCAGTTTTACTGGCATATTGGGCCAATGCTAAACTATCACCAACAAAATCTGCAATATCCTGAATATCGTCTTCCTGATAAAAATGCGCCATTAATACGGCATTCTTCTCTTTTTTCAATTTTAAAAACTCTTCACGAATATTTTCAATCTTATCACAAGGTTCATTTACGAAACCATTTTTAATCCAACTTTCTTTTACTTCCATTATAATAAATATATAAAAAGAGAAATTTAAAAATCTATAGTAATGATAATATCCTGTTAGTAAAGTTTATAAAAATATGGAAAATCGTTTGCTTTATATCTTCATAAACATCTACGATCGAGATATTAATATTCAATTAACAATTTCTTTACTGTAGTTATTGTTTAAAATCAAATATTTAACCTACTTTATTAACATGTTGTTAATAGCTGGCAAATTTAATAAGAATATCTGTTTATAGCTTATTTAAGCTGTTAAAATACTGTTTGAAATTGGCTTTAAAAAAGATGTTTTATTTCTTGACTTGAATAGGAATGACTTTAATTTAATTTTAATTTCATTTTTCCAAATTTATTTTCTTTAAATTCTAATTTCTGAATTCACATTTTATTAACAGTGTTTAAACGGTTATCAACATGTTTTTAAAGTGTTGATTTCTTTCTATCTTTGAAAACAAAAATGCAATATACAAAGGTAGGTATGGCCGCTGATCATGCAGGCTATGAATTAAAGGAAGTCTTAAAAGACTTTTTAAGTGACTTAGGTTTAGAGGTTATTGATTTTGGTACACATTCGACTGAAAGTACAGATTATGCAGATTGGGCTCATCCAATGGCCTCCGCTGTTGAAAACAATGAGGTAGATTTTGGTATTTCTGTTTGTGGTAGTGGAAATGGTATTAATATGACAGTTAATAAACATCAGGGAATTAGAGCTGCTTTATGTTGGAATAAGGAAATTTCGGAGTTGGCCAGGTTACATAATGATGCTAATGTTTGTTCTTTACCTGCCAGGTTTATTTCAACGCAAGTTGCTAAAGAAATAGTTACTGCATTTATTAATACCACCTTTGAAGGAGGTCGCCATATGGCGCGTATAGAAAAAATTCCATGTAAATAAGAAATATTCTATCTAATTTTTAAGGCTAATAACTATATTTGGTTGTTAGCCTTTTTTTTGTTTTTACTTAAAAATATACTATTTAAGTGATTGGATACTAGGGGCATAGTGTTTTTGTTGTTGTGATTTATTTTATTTATGTATTTTTGCATATAAAAATCTTTTATTATGTTATCAAATACCTGTAAATATGCGGTAAGGGCAGTTATATATTTAGCTTTAAATAAAAACGAGGAAAAGAAAATTGGAATTAAGAAGATTTCAGAAGAGTTAAATATACCAACTCCTTTTTTAGGTAAAATATTGCAGCAACTGGCAAAACAAAAAATGTTGTTGTCAACAAAAGGTCCGCATGGTGGTTTTTCAATAGCTATGGATCCGTCAGATATTTCACTTTTGGATATAATAAAGGTAGTGGACGGAATGGATATGTTTGAAATGTGTTTGATAGGATTAAATTCCTGTAAATCTATACACGATAAAAAACTGCCGTGTCCGATACACGACAAGTTTTGCAAGCTCAGAGCTGATATGTATGATATGTTTAAATCAGAAACGCTTAAGAATATTATTGACAGGATAGAAAATAAAGATGACTACTATTTATTATAATATGTTTTTTTGAATAAGAGAATCTTATAAACAAAGGCTGAATCTTTTATTAAAAGGAATAAGCCAGCTCCGAATATTACCCCAATGCTATTAAAAACAGCATCGAAAAAATTGGCAGTTCTAATATTGGTCAAAATAAGTTGGAGAAACTCAACTAATATTCCAAAAGAAATTGTATCAATAATAATCCAAAATTTGCGTAAAGAATATTTGTTTTTATAGTTCTCTAAAAAAAAGATAAGACTTAAACCAAAGTACATAATAAAATGGGCAAACTTATCAAAGTGCTTAAAAAAATGGATGTTATTTGGAGTGATCTTGTTAACATTTATAAGACTTAAAAAGAGTATAAATGCTATTACAATTAATGTTCTCCAATATGTTTTTAAAATATGCATTTTTCAATAGTGAAGTTTTCAACAATTCCTTATTTTTCAACGGAACTTATTAACAATTGTTCGCAATATAGTATAAAATAAATGTTTCACGTGAAACGTTGATGTTAAAAGATTTTAATAGTTATTTTAAATGGCAGGTATCTATTTTCATATACCGTTTTGTATCAAAAAATGTGGTTATTGTGATTTTTACAGTATTACAGATATAAGCTTTAAAAAACAGTTTATTGACGCTGTAAAAAAAGAAATATTGCAACGAAAAGAAGAAATTATCTCTAATGGGGCTGATACAATTTATTTTGGAGGGGGAACACCGAGTTTGCTAAGTAAGAATGATTTTGAAGCTATTTTTTCAGAAATATTTAAGTATGTTGATAAATCCCGAGTAGTAGAAATGACTGTAGAAGTTAATCCGGATGACGTTACAAAAGAGTATTTAACAGACCTGCTTGAGGTGGGATTTAACCGGTTAAGCATAGGTACCCAAAGTTTTGATGATGGCGTATTAAATTTTATGAACAGGAGGCATAGTGCGTTGCAGGCTCGGGAAACTGTTTCGCTTGCCCAAAAAGTTGGTTATTCAAATATTAGTATTGATTTAATCTATGGGGTACCAGGTTTAAATTTAGATAGTTGGAAAAAAACTGTCAACACTGCCCTGATGTTAAATGTTCAGCATATTTCGGCCTATCATTTAACTTTTGAAACAGGAACGCCCTTTTATCAAAAACTTAAAAGAGGGGAAATCGCTGAACTTTCGGATAATGATAGTTTACAACAGTATTCTTATTTAATCAAGGAGCTTAATAGTAAGGGTTTTGTAGATTATGAAATATCAAATTTTGCTGTTTCAGGTTTTGAATCCAAACATAATTCTTCATATTGGACTGGTAAAGACTATATTGGAATAGGACCCGCAGCCCATTCCTTATATGGTAATATCAGGAGGTGGAATGTTTCTAGCATAAAAGATTATATATACGGATTATTTAATAATGCTGATTATTTTACAGAAGAGTATTTGTCAGAAAAGGATCGGTACAATGAGGTAGTGATGCTTAGTTTACGAACCCGAAAAGGTTTATGTATTTCAAGTTTAAAAGAGTTGTTTAATGAGCATATTTGGCAACATTTTTATAAAGAATTAGAAATTCAGCTTCGTAATAAAAATGTTATAATGGAGCAAGGTTTTATAATGGTTTCTGATGATAAAAAAATGATTACGGATCAAATTATTTCAGATTTTTTTATGATTTAATAATTTATGACACGGAGTTTTTTTACAGTTGTATTAATGAATTGCTTTATGTTATTTTCTGGTTTTATCCAAAAAGCGGAAAATAATATACTTACAAGCAATGAATTTTTTAGCGAAGTATACGAAAATAAGCGTAATGTGCATTTGTTTGATTTACGCATTGAAAGTGAGTATATTAAAAGTAGGCTAATAGATGCAGTATTAGCAGATACAAAAGAAAAATTTTCAGAGTATTTGAAAAAAATTGATAAAGAAGCTGTAATTTTTATTTATTGTGAAGAAGGACAAAGAACAAAAGCGGCTGCAGAATGGTTGTATACACTTGGATATAAAGATGTTTATCAATTAAAAGGTGGATTTAATCAATGGCGAAAGAATGGTTACCCCATTGATGCAGAAAAGATAAAGTAATGGATAAATTTAAAATTGGGATTATTATTTCATGGCTATCAATATTGCTGAATATATTGTTGTTTTTTTTAAAGTTTTGGGCCGGTATTGTATCACATTCTGTTGCTCTTGTAGCTGATGCCTGGCATACGTTAACGGATTCAATTTCTTCAGTAGCCGTATTGGTTGGTATTAAGGTTTCGTCTAAACCAGCAGATCAGGAACATCCTTTTGGTCATGGGAGGGCTGAATTAATGGCCACAATTTTTGTTGGAATTTTACTGGCGTTGGTTGGTGCTAATTTTACTTATGAATCTGTTATAAAGTTACGTAGTCATGAGGCCTTTGAATATGGTAATTTTGCCATTATAGTTACCTTAATTTCTATTGTAGTAAAGGAGGCTATGGCTCAGTATTCTATTTATTATGGAAAAAAAAGCAATGCTAAATCCTTGATTGCAGATGGATGGCATCATAGGAGTGATGCGTTTTCCAGTATAATTATTTTAGGTGGTTTATTTCTGGGCCATTATTTTTGGTGGATTGATGGTGTATTGGGATTAGTGGTTTCGCTTTTGATTTTTTATACTACATACAAAATTTTAAAAGAATCCTTATCAATATTTTTAGGAGAAAAAATTGATGAAGAATTAAAAGAAAGTATTCAGGATATTGGAATAAATGAGTTTAAAAGGGATCTGGATCCGCATCATTTTTTAATCCATCAATATGGGCATCACGCAGAATTAACTTTTCATATCTCACTTCCGGGAGCAATGAGTTTAACAGAAGCACATACTATTGCTTCAAAATATGAAATTCTTGTTAAACAAGTCCATAATATTGGTGTTACCATTCATATCGATTCAATTGATAAATACGATAATGTAAAATATTAGCCTTACTATCAATAATATTATAACTCTCATGTAATATATCCGTTGTTGCGTTTGAATTGATTTTATATTGGCTAAAAATCAATTCAATGAAACAAGTACTGCTATTTATATTATTCCTTATTATTATTTGTACTGGTTGTTTTAATACAAATAATAAAATATCAGTTGTTTCTTTTGATTTTACCAATTCTTATTCTCAAAAATCATCTTCACATAGAGATTCTATTTTAAACTTTATTAAAATTTTGAAATCAGATATTGTGGAGGTAAGAGGTTTTTTTTCGTTCGAACATTTTAAGAATGTAATTGATGAAAATGAATATGAAATACTTTGCACCGATACCATCTATAAAGGCTCATTATCATTTAATAACTTTCTTTTAATTAATAAAAAGGTTATTAGTCTTTTAACCTCTTCTACGCAGTTTGAAAACAAGGGAAACTCATTTGGGAATAAAGTAGTTTCATGGTACAAGTTTAAATACCTGAAAACAGGCTATATTTTTTATTTGTTTAAATTAAATGTAGGTAATGGTATCAATCCTTCAAAAAGGCAATTATTAAGTTATAATTTATTAAAAAAAGTACATGATATATCATCGGGCGCCCCAGTTGTTATTATGAGTTATTTTGACACTAATAATGAAATTGTGAGTGAATTAATTACAAAACAATGGAAAGGGCACTATAATTTATTTAAAGCACCGGTAAAAAGAAATAAAGAGTTAAAGTTTTTTACTAATGATTTTTTTAAAATTAAATCAATTAATGAAAATGTAACTGACAGTTATTTAATGAGTAATATATCTATTAAATTTTCGCAGAAAACTAAAATCATCAAAAAGAACTCATATGGTGATGTTTTACCGGAATAATATCACTATATGTGTTTTTAAAATGGTTTATGTAGGCTAATATGAAATTTCAACCAAATAACCTCTGTGTTTCCTAATGTTTATAACTCTTGAATTATCTAATATCAGGTATTGTCCTTTAATTCCGGTTAATTCCCCCTCTACCCTATCTGTTTTATCAAAAGTTTCACTTTTAATTTTTACAGGAAATTTATTTATTGGATAGTTTATTTGCGCTATATCGTTGCAGTCTATAAGATATTTTTTTAGCTCATTTGGGAGTAATTCCCGTATTTTAGTTTTCTCCCCTACGAGATCAACAGGCTTAGGATTGCCTTTAAGCATGGCTTGCCAACTTGTTTTATCTGAGTAGTATTGCATTAAAAATTTTTCAATAGTACCTGCAATGTGTCTGTTTGGAGTTTCAGCAATTATCATTGCTTCAGTAGCTCCCTGGTCAATCCATCTTGTTGGTACCTGACTTTTTCGTGTAATACCAACTTTCAGATTTGAAGAGTTTGCAAGATACACAATGTGTTGTGTTAGGCAATGGTTTACTGACCATTCCATATTTCTGCTGATACCAAGATGGGCTTTGCATTTATCAGGATGTAAAACACATTCACTAGCTTCAGGTGCGTTTACAAAACAGTTATAGCAAAAGCCCTGACCAAAGGATTTATTTGTTTTTTTACCACAGGAAACACAGTTTATCTGATTTAAAAAATGAAGGGAAATTTGCTTTCCTATTAGTTTCTCCATAAGAATTAAACTATCTCCTATAGGTAATGAATATTGAACTTCATCAGCAAGGTTACTCCTCATTTTTTCTATGTTTCCTGAATATTTCATTGGTGTTGTAATTAAAAGTTATTATTGATTTAGAGTTGGATGGGCAGGAACAATTTTATATAGTTTATCTGAGCGCCTGATTTTTTCGGGCACAGGCATTGAAAAACGGTCTCCTTTAATAGTTTCTTTAACTGGTTTTAAATCTACCCTCAATTCCGGAACAACCATTTTTACAATGCCTGTAGTTGGGCCTGTAATCAATATTTCGTCCCCAACTTTCAGGCTTTGTGTTTCCAGTAAAAACTCAGCCACTCCAATCTTCGGAAAATAGTTTGTTCCTTTTCCAATATACATTTTCCTTTTTGTAGCCCTGTTTCCATAGTTATGGCTCCATTCCCCAAGCTTTTGACCCAGATAATATCCATCCCAGAATCCTCTGTTGAACACAGTGCTCAACTCTTTGTTCCAATTTTCAATTTTTTCCTGGTCGAATGAACCTTCCAATATGGCATTTATGGCTTCGTTGTATGCTTTAACAACTGTATAAACATACTCAGGTCCTCTTGCTCTTCCTTCTATTTTGAATACCCTTACACCTGCATCTACCATCTTATTTAAAAAATGGATGGTTTTCAAATCTTTGGGCGACATAATGTATTCATTATCAATTTCAAGTTCCTGTCCTGTATCTTTATCTGTAACCACATAGCTTCTCCTGCAAGTCTGTAAACAAGCTCCTCTGTTGGCTGAATGGTCCGTATTGTGCAAGCTCAAATAGCATTTCCCGGAAACTGCCATACATAATGCTCCATGACTAAACATTTCTATTTGAATGAGTTTACCTCCAGGTCCTTTTATTTGTTGCAGTTCTATTTCCCTATATATCTGAGCCACCTGATCCAGATTCAACTCTCTTGCTAATACCACTACGTCGGCAAACTTTGCATAAAATTTCAACGATTCAATGTTGGAAATATTAAGTTGGGTACTTAAATGAACTTCAGCATTAATTTCTCGTGCAAAAGATATGGCTGCAACATCTGAAGCAATGATTGCTGAAAGCTTGGCTTCTTTTGCCGCAAGGATAACTTTTTTCATCAGGTTTAAGTCCTGATCATATAATACTGTATTTACTGTTAGATAGGTTTTTACGTTGTTTTTATGCGCAATTCTGGCTATTTCATGTAAATCATCAATTGTAAAGTTATTTGACGACCTCGATCGCATATTTAATCCTTCAATCCCAAAATATACAGAGTTAGCCCCACCCTTGATGGCTGCCCTTAAAGATTCATAGGAACCTACAGGTGCCATTATTTCTATATCTTCTCTTTTCATTATAAAACCTTTATAGTCCGCAAAACTACATAATTTCATTATATATGTATTAAGAAAGATTATTACGATTTTGATAAAAAAAATACCTATTATATTAAAAATCGTGATAAAGCCTTAGAAATAATAAAGAATGCAAACGCCTATGTTGCACAGTTTAAAAACAAGAAAAGGGAAAAATTAATTTCTTTATTGGTTATGCAAAAGTACTTTGATATGACCAATAAAAAATCTAGTTAGCTAATAATTCCTTTAAATATAATTCTACTTTTTTTATAGAATTTATTAGGCTAAAATTGTTGATTACATTGTTTTTGGCCAACTGTGACATTTGTTTTGTTTTTTCCGGATTGTCAAAAATATACTCTATTTTTTCAAAAATATCTTTTGAGTTTTTTATTTCTATAAATAAGCCGGTTTTGTTATTTTCTAGCAATTCGGGCGTTCCATTTACAGGAGTGGCTATTACAGGAACACTTTCAAGCATTGATTCTAACAAAACGTTTGGCATACCTTCGTAAAGGGAAGGCAATACAAAAATATCAGCTGCTTGTAGCAGAGGATGGATATTTTCAATAAAGCCCAGTAGAAAGAAGTTGTTGTTGAGTTTATATTTATCAATCAGTTGCTTTAAATAATTATACTGTTTGCCTTTTCCAGCAATAAAAAATTTCCAGTCTTTACCTTGTTCAATAGCGAATTTGGCGGCCTCTAATAAATAAATATAACCTTTTTGTTTATCAAGTCTTCCAGCACTTAAAATAATTTTTGTAGAAGGCTTAATGTCTGTAATTAATTTTAAATCAAATTTGGAATTATTTATTTTTTTAGTTGAAATACCATTATGTATTACTTTTACAAAATTATTATCCCACCAACCAAAACTATCATATAGTTTTTTCATTGAAAAAGAGTTGGTTAATATGCCATGTGTTAAATGGGTAAAAGTAAATTTATATTTCCATTGATTTTTTATCAATTCAACACCTTGTCTGCTAATTACTTTAGGTTTGATTTTAGATAATTTTGAAGCAACCCCGGCAATTCTTACATCCCTGTTTAGGCAGGCAACAATTACCTGAATATTATTATTGTTGATATAACGAACAAGTTGTAAACAGCTAATTAAACTAAAATCAGTATAGTTTTTTATTTTAATTGTATTTAATTGCTGTTGTTGTGCTTTGTTTATTAAAATTGAATTTTGACGAGCACCTATAACAACCTGATGATTTAACGATTTAAGACCATTTGCAGTATTTAATATCCACTTTTCCCCTCCTCCCCATTTTGTTTTTCTAATGGAGTTGATAAATAATATGGTCATAATAGAGTTATTTCGAATTATTTAGTGCTTCGTTGTTACATTAGTTCGTTAAATTTTTATAATGTGCTGATTCTAAATACATTGAATAATTTATGGCAAAATTATTATCTTATTGATTTTAAGCGAATTGTAA
>NZ_JAPDPI010000034.1 GCF_026013615.1 Plebeiibacterium marinum | reverse complement strand
CTGCAGGAGCTTTAGCGTAGGCAGCAAGAGGGTAAGGCTTCCCGCTGGGTTTGCGGGACAGGTAGTGTGATTTTTTAATGGGCTGTTTGTGTGTGGTGGCGTGGGTCGGGGAGCTCGGGCCGTGGGGCTCGATAACATAATGCCGCTATAGGACTGCCGGATATACCAGGTTTACACAAATGAAGATAGGCAAGTTATATAGGGACGCATTATGTTATTGCAGCTTTGGGGTGCTGTTTTTGGCGTTGCTTTTGCCAGGGATCAGCTTTTGCGCAATTAGTTAATAGTGGATTGGTCATTTGACAATAGTGAATCCGAGATTTATAATAAAAGAAAAACAGTTTTAAGCAAATGCTAAGTGGCGCGCCAAGTTTACTTGGGGCTCGGTTTTTAGGGCATTTTTAGTTGTGAAGTATGAACAGCGGAATGACTTAAATACCGAATGTGTGTAAGGGCAAAAGGTATGACAATAACAGCACCAGAAGGGTAGGGAAGTGGCAAACATAGGCTTGTGGGTAAAAGTAAGGTTTGCCATTGACTAAGCGTAATGTAAATTGAAAATGGCAAATGTTACAGGCAGAGGGAGGTTTTTGTGGCTTCATTGGTCAATGGTTATTTGAAAATGGATGTTGGTTGAAGTTTAAGGAAAGGAATACGTTTAAGAACGAGGTTCGAACAAATACCGCACGTGGGTGGGTGAAAGGCTTGTTTGCCACTTTTGAGGTGTTGGGAATTTGATGGGACATTTTTTGGGGGGGGGAGGGCTATGCGGAGACGGTTACTTTAAAAGTATCTAACTTAATGAACGCAACAAAGCCTATTGTTTTATATATGATAAGAATGTGATTTATTTAGAAGAGATTTTTAATCATTAAGGTTTATTAAAATCCAAATAAGTGTTTAGAATTTAATCTTATTTGGGTTTTTATCCAATTTCATAATTCATATATCTAAAATCGATAAATGGGTAGGTTAAAATTAAATATTTTAGTTGTTTTTAAAGGCAAGATTTAAGTATTATAAATCAGCTTGTTTTCGGTATTAAGTAATGTTATATATTTTTATATGAAAAAAAGAATTGGTTCTATAACTTTAATTTTTATAATCTCGATATCTTTTGTCAATTCTCAAACTGTTTCTATTATATCTCCTAACAGAAAGGTGAATGTTCAACTTTTTAATCAACAAAGTGGCAATTGGTATTTAAAAGTCAATTACAAAAACGGTGGTAAACAAACCGAAGTTATTCCTCAGATAGATTTAGGCCTTGTTTGTTCTGAGGCCGATTTCTCAAAAGGGCTTAAATTCTTAAAAGCCGGAAAATCAAAATCAATACAGGAAAATTACACCATGCTGCACGGGAAGAAAACAGATTGTAGCAATTCCGGCAATGAGGTAGTAGCCTTTTTCGAAAATTCGGGAAAAGCAAAAGTAAACCTTATAATCAGGGCTTATAACGATGGCGTTGCTTTTTGTTATGAATTCCCTGGCAAAAATGTAGCGTATAAAGTAACGGATGAGCTAACAGCTTATACTATTCCAGACAGTACCATGCGTTGGCTACAAAAATTCAACCCGGCTAACGAAGGGCTTTATGCAAAAATGGCCGATGGCACGGAACAGAAAGATTGGGCTTATCCTGCACTTTTTAGCACACCCGATACCTCTTGCTGGTTTTTAATTCACGAAGCCGATGTTAACCGTAATTTTTGTGGTTCAAAATTAACGAATTACGGAGACAAAACGAAATATAAAATAACTTTCCCGGATGAATGGAATGGCAGGGGTACTGGCGAAGTACAACCAACTGTAACACTTCCTTGGAAATCGCCTTGGAGGGTAATTGTAATGGGTAGCCTTGCGGATATTGTGGAATCTACTTTGGTAAATGACGTATCTGCCCCTTCGGTGATTGTTGATACCGAGTGGATTAAGCCAGGTGTTGCATCATGGAACTATTGGTCAGATAATCATGGTACAAAGGATTATAAAACAGTATGCAAATTTGCCGATTTAGCAGCTTCGATGGGATGGGATTATACGCTTTTGGATTGGGAGTGGGATGCCATGACTAATGGTGGTAATCTGGAAGATGCCTTAAGATATATCCATTCGTTAGGAGTTAAACCATTGATATGGTACAATTCGGGAGGTGAGCATACCTGGGTTGGCGCTACACCAAAAGACCGAATGTTAACTCACGAGAATCGTATGGAAGAGTTTGCCAAGTTAAAGAAATTAGGCATTGTAGGTGTGAAGGTCGACTTTTTTGAAAGCGAAAAACAAGACATGATTAATTATTACCTCGATATTTTGGAAGATGCAGCAAAATTCGAGATAATGGTTTACTTTCATGGCTGCTTGGTGCCTCGTGGCTGGCAAAGAACCTATCCGCATTTAATGACTTACGAAGGGGTAAGAGGGGCAGAATGGTACAATAACAGCCCTGAGTTAACAACAACAGCACCAGAACATAATGCAACCTTGCCATTTACCCGCAATGTAGTAGGGGCAATGGATTATACGCCGGTAACGTTTACCAACTCACAATATCCTCACATTACTTCTTATGGTCACGAATTGGCATTAAGTGTTTTGTTTGAATCTGCGATGCAGCACATGGCCGACCGTCCCGAAGGATATTACGAATTGCCCGATGCTGCTAAAAGCTTTTTGAAAACCGTGCCAAATACCTGGGATGATACAAAACTATTGGATGGTTATCCGGGAGAATTTACTGTTATGGCGCGCCAAAAAGGAGCCAATTGGTACATTGGTGGAATTTCGGGGATACAGAAAGAAAAAACGCAAAAGCTGAATTTCAGTTTCTTATCTGAAAATGTAAAATATAAACTGACATTAATCAGCGATGGCATTCATGATAAAACCTTCTCTGTAAAACATCTGGTGGTGGATAATACAAGTACCATTGATGTGAAAATGTTGCGCCGTGGTGGTTTTGCTGCTGAATTAACGCCACTAAATAATTAGAATCAGGAGTTAATATCAATATTGAATCAACTTAAAGAATTGCATGAAATCCAATCTCAACTTGGTGAAAAAAATAAATTCAATGAAAACGAAACCTCTATCAAACTTACGAAAATGGCTGAGTATATCTGCCATGCTTTTGCTCACAATTAATATATGTGCGCAGAAATATCCTTTTCAAAATTCGGAACTAAGTTCTGAGGAGAGGGCAAAAGATTTAATTTCAAGGCTGACCTTGGAAGAAAAAGCTGCGTTAATGTGCGACCAGTCCGACCCAATTCCCCGTTTTGGTATAATGCGTTTTAACTGGTGGAGCGAAGCTCTGCATGGCTATGCCAATACCGATAATGTAACGGTATTCCCGGAACCGGTGGGTATGGCTGCTTCTTTTAACGAATTGTTGGTATATGACATATTTAATGCAGTTTCTGATGAAGCGCGTGCCAAATACAACGAAGCGCGTCAAAAAGGCGAAGAGAACAAGCGTTTCTTAAGCCTTTCGGTTTGGACTCCTAATGTGAATATATTCCGTGACCCAAGGTGGGGAAGGGGACAAGAGACTTATGGAGAAGATCCTTACCTGACTTCAAAGATGGGTGTTGCAGTAGTAAAGGGTTTACAAGGGCCAGATGATGCCAAGTACCGTAAGTTGTTAGCTTGCGCAAAACACTACGCAGTACATTCAGGGCCGGAGTGGAGCCGCCATGAGCTGAACCTGAATAATGTAGATCCAAGGGAACTTTACGAAACCTATTTGCCAACATTCAAGGCTTTGGTTCAGGAGTCCGATGTGCGCCAGGTGATGTGTGCTTACCAACGTTTAGACGATGAGCCTTGTTGTGGAAACACCCGTTTGTTGCAACGAATCCTTCGCGATGAGTGGGGATATAAATATTTAGTAGTCTCTGATTGTGGTGCTGTTACCGACTTCTTTACTACCCATAAGGTGTCTTCCGATGCAGTCCATGCTTCTGCAAAAGCTGTTCTTGCCGGAACAGATGTGGAGTGTGTTTGGGAGAATTACCCGTTCAAAAATCTGCCCGAAGCTGTAGAGCGTGGCTTGATTAAAGAGGACGATATCAATACCAGTTTATTGCGTGTTTTAATTGGCCGTTTTGATTTAGGAGAGATGGATGATGATGCCATTGTACCTTGGTCTAAAATTTCGCCTTCAATTTTAAATAATGACAAGCACCGCCAGATTGCTTTGGAAATGGCGCAACAGTCAATGACTTTGCTTCAGAATAAAAACAATGTGTTGCCTTTGTCAAAATCGGCCGAAAAAATTGCTGTTATCGGGCCAAATGCCGATGACGAGCCAATGCTTTGGGGGAATTATAACGGCACGCCTGTTCGTACCATTACCATTTTAGATGGCATAAAAACAAAAATCTCAGAAAACAGTATTGTTTATGACAAAGCCTGTGATTTGGTTGAAGATAAAATTACCCAATCATATTTTGGCAAATGTTCTTTCGAAGGCAAAAAAGGGTTTAAAGCCACTTATTGGAATACACCCGATAGGAGTGGCGATGTTGTTACTGTAACGCGCATTGAAAATCCAATGAAATTAACCACTGCCGGGCAGCACGAATTTGCATCTGGTGTTAAGCTGGAAGGGTTTTCGGCCAAGTACGAAACCGAATATACGCCAGAAGAAAGCCAGGAAATTGTATTTAAAGGAGGAGCAACTGGATATTTTGAATTGATTGTGAATGGAGAGTCATTGGCGCAATACAATAATTGGAGGACAATCCCATCTCGAATTCCATTTAAAGTAGAAGCTGGAACGAAATACAAAATTGAAATTTTATATGCCCAGAAAAATAACTGGCAGGCCAACATTGAATTTAACTTCGGAAAAGAGGTGGATGTAGATTATACCAACCTGATTAATAAGTTGAAAGGTGTTGATGTGGTGGTGTTTGTTGGTGGTTTATCTACTTTGTTAGAAGGAGAAGAGATGCCGGTTAACTATCCCGGATTTAAAGGAGGCGACCGCACCAATATTGAATTGCCATCGGTACAGCGCATCTGTTTAAAGGCATTAAAAGCTGCCGGTAAAAAAGTGGTTTTTGTAAACTGCTCCGGTTCGGCTATTGGTTTTGCACCTGAAACCGAAAGTTGCGATGCTATTCTACAAGCCTGGTATGGCGGTGAATCCGGCGGGCAAGCTGTGGCTGATGTGTTATTTGGCGACTACAATCCATCAGGAAAACTGCCTGTAAGTTTTTACAAAGATTCAGAGAAGTTGGGCGATTTCGAAGATTACTCAATGAAGGGGCGTACTTACCGTTACACAACCGATGTACTTTTCCCATTTGGATATGGATTGAGCTACACCAAATTCGAAATTGGAAAAGCTTCTTTAAGCAAAACAAAAATTGCGGCTAACGAAACTGTTAAATTAACGGTTCCTGTTACAAACTCAGGAAAACATGCAGGAACAGAAGTTGTTCAAGTATATGTGCGCAAGGTTAATGACATTGATGGGCCGTTAAAAACCTTAAGAGGATATGAGCGGTTAACCATTAAGCCCGGGAAAAGTCAAAAATCAGTGATTAAATTACCTGCATCATCATTTGAGTTTTACGATTGGGGGCAACGAAAAATGGCTGTAACTCCAGGCGAATATGAAATATTCTACGGAAATAGTTCGGATGAAAAGGATTTAAAAGCAGTAAAAATTACCATTAACTAATCAATTAGGATTAGTATTGGCATTATCAAGAAAAATTGCACTACCAAGGCTTTGGGGCACTGGTAGTGTTTCTTGTTAAAGCCAGTCAACCAATCTTTATAATATTAACCAAAATCAATTAAACCCGGTATGTAACGAGCCATGAGCAAATAATTCTCACACTGTAGAATGACTAAATTGGTGAGTTCCATATGGTAAATTGAAGAAATTATAATCATATGAAAAAAAAGCATTTATTAAACTTTGCTGTTATATTGTCTATTGCAGTAAGTAGTTGTGTTTCCCCAACAGCTCCAACAGCATCTTCTGAGCAAGCAGAGTCAACTGAGCCTGCTAATATTATCGAAGATTTTAAGCCTTCGGTGTTGAACCAGCCGGGAAAACAATATCCAATGGTCAATTCGCAAGGATATGCCCGTTTTAAAATAGAGGCGCCAGATGCAGACAGTGTCCGCGTTAGCTTAGGCCTTGGCGGAAGGGGCGGCACCATTCTTAAAAAAGTGGAAGACGGCACTTGGATGGGGACTACCGAAGGCCCAATGGACGAGGGTTTTCATTATTATCATTTAACTATTGATGGCGGTATTTTTAACGATCCGGGTGCCATGAATTACTTTGGTTCACTTCGTTGGGAAAGCGGTATCGAAATACCTGCCCATGACCGTGATTTCTATGCATTAAAAGATGTGCCTCACGGTAAAGTAGAGCAAATTCTATTTCCTTCAGAGAGTACAGATTCAATCCGAAGGGCATTTGTATATACACCTCCCGGGTACGGTAAAAACTCTTCTGTAAAATATCCGGTTTTATACCTTCAGCATGGATGGGGCGAGGATGAAACTGCATGGTCAAATCAAGGGCGTGCTAACCTTATCATGGACAACCTTATTGCTGAAGGAAAAGCTAAGCTGTTCATTATTGTGATGACTTACGGAATGACCAACGAAACAAAATTTGGAGGGTTAAAATCATTCGACATTACTCCGTTTCAGACAGTATTGGTTGATGAATTAATCCCATATGTCGAAGAAAACTTCCTCACGCTTAAAGGTTCAGATAACCGTGCAATGGCAGGCTTGTCGATGGGCGGTTTCGAAACAAGGTTAATTACCCTAAACAAGCCTGATGTGTTTTCGTATTATGCACTTTTAAGTGGCGGTGTATATTCGCCTGAGGATATAAAAGATAAATCAACGGTGAAACTTATTTTCCAAAGTTGTGGTAGCCGCGAGAATCCTGAAAGGGTTGAATCTTCAGTAAAAGCGTTAAACGAGGCCGGATTAAATGCTTTTTCATATGTTTCGGAGAATACAGGCCACGAATTTTTAACATGGCGCCGTAGTTTAAGGGAATTGGCTCCAAAATTATTTAGATAATAAAATTATAGATTCATGAGAAAACTAACATTTTTAGCAAGCATATTTGCAATGGTAATGGCTACATCTTGCAAGCCTTCTTTAGAACCAGGGCAAGTAAAGGTTGAAGAGGGTATTTTACAAGGTGTTGTTACAGACGATTTAACCATTTTCAAAGGTATTCCATTTGCTAAGCCTCCTGTTGGAGAATTGCGTTGGAAAGCCCCGCAGCCTGCCGAAAAGTGGGAGGGGGTAAAACAGGCAACCGAATATGCCCCGGGCCCAATGCAGGGAGGTAATCCGCCATCAGGAAAAAGCGAAGATTGTTTGTACCTGAATGTTTGGACACCTGCAAAATCTGCCGATGAAAAAGTGCCGGTGTTGGTATGGATTTATGGTGGAGGCTTCAGTTTTGGAAGTACTTCTGAACCTGTTTACGATGGGCAAGCCTTGGCTAATAAAGGAGTTGTGTTGGTAAGTATTGCTTATCGCGTAGGACAGCTTGGATTTTTGGCGCATCCTGAATTGAGTGCCGAAAGCCCTGATGGTGTTTCAGGAAACTATGGTTTGTTAGATCAGATTGCCGGATTGAAATGGGTGCAAAAAAATATTGCACAATTTGGAGGCGACCCTGATAAAGTAACCATTTTTGGAGAATCAGCCGGTGGCATTTCAGTAAGCATGTTGTGTGCATCGCCGTTGGCAAAAGGGCTTTTTCATGGTGCTATTTCTCAGAGTGGGGGTTCGTTTGGCCCATCGCGGCCAACTACTTATCCTGGCGAAAATATGAAAACTTTAAAGGATGCTGAAGCTGACGGAATTGAATATGTGAAGCAACACGGAGGATCTTCTATTGCCGATTTGCGCAAAATGGAGGGCGAAAAGTTTATCCCTGCCGGATGGACAATGCCTGGAGGCTGGCCTGTTGTTGATGGTGTGGTTATCCCTGACGATCAATATAAACTTTATGAGAAAGGCCAGTACAATGATGTACCTGTCCTAATAGGTTATAATTCCGACGAAGGCGCAAGCTTTATGTGGGAAAAAAATCCGGAGAATGTAAAAAATAGCGTTAAACATCGTTTCGGAAGGTATGCCGATGCCCTATTAGAAGCATATCCGCTTGAGGAAAATAGTGTGCCTAAAACCGCGCGGGACTTAATGCGCGATGCTGCTTTTGGTTGGCAAACATGGATTTGGGCAAGGCTTCAATCTCAAACAGGCAAATCAAATGTGTACTATTACTATTTCGACCAGCATGCTGAAAACTCTGAGGGTTCACCTCACGGGCAAGATGTTGCTTACGTTTTTCAGCATTTGGATCCTAATAATTCATCAAAGTCAGATCTTGAAATATCTGAAGCTATGGGGAGCTATTGGACAAATTTTGCAAAATATGGCAATCCGAATGGGGAAGGTATTCCTGAGTGGTCTGCTTTTAGCGATGATACGCCGGAGGTCATGTATTTGCAGCAAAAGCCTCATGTAGGCCCTGTGCCAAGCGAAGCGTCATTAAAAGTGCTTGATGGGTATTTTAGCTGGCGAAGGACAGTTGAAGGAAAAGAATGGGCTAAATAATTTTTACCATTTTTATGTTAAGATGAGCTTTATTGGCTTTGGTATAATGCCGAGTATAATTGACTAGTTTTATTAATTCTTAGAAAGTAAAATTGTTGATATTATGCATTTATGTCTGATATTAACAATGAATTATCTTATAGTGAAATAAGCTTAGTGCTTAAGTATATAATTTAGCCTTTGTGCTTGTTGCTTTAGTTGTAAGTAACAGTGCAAAGGCTTTCTTTATTTTAAGGTATACTGGAGATTAAATTTAAATAAACAAATGAATACATTGAAATTATTTTCTGTAACAGGTATCATCGGATTAATACTATTGGCTACATCCTGTGGCTTACTAAATGAGTCGAAGAATACCGTTTGGCTCGATGAATTGGATTTGAGTACTGTAACTCAAGGGTACGGCATACCAGTTAAAAACAAATCATTAGATGGCAACACCATGACTATTGCCGGGCAAACATTTGAAAGAGGTTTTGCAACTCATGCGTTTAGTTCGTTGCTGGTTTTAACTGAAGGAAAAGCAACTTCATTCACTGCAAAAGTTGGGCTTGATGATGAGATGAAAGGCCACGAACCTGCCGTTGAATTTGAAGTATATGGCGATGGACAGAAACTTTGGTCCAGTGGAGTGATGCATATAGGTGATTCTGCCAAAGATTGTTCTGTTGCATTAGCCGGCATTAAAAAAGTAGAACTGGTAGTGGCCGATGGAGGCAATGGCAATTACTACGACCATGCCAACTGGGCCGATGCTAAATTTGAGGTGGCCGGTGTAACTACATTAGAAACCTTTAACCCAATTGCAAGCGAACCTTATATTCTAACGCCAAAACCATCTGCAGAACCACGAATCACTGGGGCAAAGGTTTTTGGTGTACGCCCTGGCTCGCCGTTTCAATTCATGGTTACGGCAACCGGAGACAGGCCAATGGAATTTTCGGCTGAAGGTTTACCAAAGGGCTTAGCGTTAAACTCCCAAACTGGCATTATTACAGGCAAACTGTCTAAAAAAGGGACTTATGAAGTTGTTTTAAAGGCCGAAAACGCTATTGGCACAGCCGAGCGTAATTTTCGTATTGTTTGTGGAGACGAAATTGCCCTTACCCCGCCTATGGGCTGGAACAGTTGGAACTGTTTTGCCCACGAGGTTTCTGCCGAAAAAGTTAAAAGTGCTGCCGATGCTATGGTAAAAAGTGGACTGATTAACCATGGCTGGACATACATAAATATTGATGATTTTTGGAATAACCACCGCGATTCAGAAGACGGTTCTTTAAGAGGGGAATTAAGGGATGCTAATGGAAAAATCGTACCCAATAAACGATTCGAAGATATGAAAGGCCTTGCCGATTATGTGCATGGGCTTGGCTTGAAAATAGGCCTTTATTCCAGCCCTGGCCCATGGTCGTGTGGTGGATGTGCCGGCAGTTATGGTTTCGAAGAGTTGGATGCAGAAACTTATGCTGAGTGGGGCTTCGATTACCTTAAATACGATTGGTGTAGTTATGGAAACGTAATTGATGGTTTGCCTGATAATGACCCTTATAAAGTGTCATCGCTTTCATACAACGGTGGCGGGGAATTGGAAACAGCCATGGCACCCTTTAAATTGATGGGCGATTACATTCGCAAGCAATCTCGTGATATTGTTTATAGCGTATGTCAATACGGTATGTCCGACGTTTGGAAATGGGGTGGTTCAGTAGGTGGCAATTGCTGGCGTACCACCAACGATATTACCGATACTTGGGTAAGTGTAAAGAATATTGCACTGGACCAGGATAAATCGGCTCCTTATGCTAAGCCTGGTAACTGGAACGACCCTGATATGTTGGTTGTTGGCCATGTTGGTTGGGGAAATACACACCCAAGTAAGTTGAAGCCCGACGAGCAATATTTGCACATTAGTTTGTGGAGCCTTTTTGCGGCCCCTCTATTGATTGGTTGCGACATGGAGAAACTGGATGATTTCACCTTGAACCTGCTTACCAACGATGAGGTGATTGATGTAAATCAAGACCCGCTTGGCAAACAAGGTACCTGTCTTCAAACTATCGGAGATTTGAAAATTTATGTGAAAGAACTTGAAGATGGTAGCCGTGCGGTTGGCTTCTGTAACTTCGGCATCGAGATAGTGGATATGGATTACAGCGATTTCGAAAAACTAGGCATAAAAGGAGATGTTACCGTACGTGACCTTTGGCGCCAGAAAGATATTGCCAATTTGGATGCTGGTTCCGAAAAGCTGGCAATAAAAGTGCCTGCACACGGGGTGTTGTTTTACAAATTCAGCAACCGCCAATAGGCATTTTCAACTGCCCGTATAAAGCACAACATGCCTTACAAGGTTTTGAGCGTCGAAATACACTATCGTCTTTTGAAATCAGGTGAGTGTACTTTATGCAAATACTAAGTTTTAAATGAAAATCAAAATAAATATACAACATGAAGAAATTAAAGTTTGAATTGAAGAAAAAGTACTTGGTATTATTGTCCGCCTTTTCTTTGGCGTTGCCCTTTGCTGCAAACGCTAACGGCAATGGGGCTGAGCAAAAGAGTGCTCAATCGGACGCTCAATTTGTGCACCGTGCTGCAGGGAATCCCTATTTGCCGTTGTGGGAACACTTGCCCGATGGCGAACCACGCGTATTTGAAGATCCCGACAACCCGGGAAAATTTCGTGCTTATATTATTGGGTCGCATGATTTAAGGATGAACAGCTATTGTGGCCCTGACATTCGGATGTGGTCGGCACCCGTTGAAAACCTGAACGAATGGCGCGACGAAGGCCCAATTTTTACTTACAATATCGAAGGCCAATGGGATGTGATGTATGCCCCTGACTTGGTTGAGGTGAAACGCAAAGATGGCACCAAGGATTATTACCTGTTTCCGCATAGCCGTGGCCGTGGCCGCGAAGCCATGGTTTGCAAAGGTTCTCGTCCCGACGGCCCTTTTACCCCAATTAACCTGAACGAAGAAGGAACGCGTACAGTACCCGGCAGTATTTTAGGTTTCGACCCTGCTGTTTTTATTGAATATGTAACCGACCCCAACGATCCCGATTTCGAAATCGGTTTCCGTGCTTATGGTTTTTGGGGCTTTCAACGCTCCAATGCAGCACAACTGGATCAAAAAACGATGTATTCTTTACGCCCGGGCACCGAGGTTGTTAACTTTATGATCCCTGCCAGTGCACGCTATGGCGTTATCAAAGATCCTAAGGGAACGGAATATCCTAACGTATATGCCGATCAGGATTTAGGTACGTTTAACTTTTTCGAAGCTTCATCTATCCGCAAGGTTGGCAACAAATTCATCACAGTTTTTAGTGGTTATTCAGGCCCTGAATACGGCGTAGGCAGTTCTAACTCTACTTTACGTTATGCTGTAGCTGATTCTCCATTAGGGCCTTGGAAAAGCGGAGGTGTGTTGGTTGATTCTCGCGGCCCTGTATTGAATCAGGATGGTTCAAAGATTGTGACAGCCAACGGTGGCCACAATACGCATGGTAGTATTGAACAAATCAATGGACAGTGGTATGTTTTCTATCACCGCCCACCACGAAACTTCGGTTTTGCACGTCAGGCAGTGGTAGAGCCTATCACCATTCAGTGGGACGAAAAACCTGTTGCCCAAGGTGGAACAGCTGTAATTAGGGGGTACGATCCATACGCGAAAGATGAAATTTGGGTATTAAAAGATAATCAAGGTATTGAATACAAAGGAGCTGAAGTGACATCTGAAGGTTTCAATTTATATGGCCTCGATCCTTATCAATATTATTCAGCTGGTTACGCTTGTTACCTTTCGGATGTAAGCTTGCAGCAAGATTCGTGGGACATTTGGGACAACCACATGCCTATTACCAATATGAAAAACGGAACCATTGTTGGGTTCAAATATTTTGGTTTTGGTGGGCTTAAAAAAGACACTAAGGGGCTGAAAGCGTTTGAAGGCACTAAAAAAGGCAACAAAACAGCATTCAACCTTTTTATTGCACCCAAAACGTCTAAAAGTTTCAAGGTGAACGTTTGGTTAGATGGCCCATGGGACAATGCCGCATGGCAAGGAAAGAAAATTGGCGAAATTGTGGTTCCTGCTAATTCAAAACAAGAAATTACCAAATTCACTATCGACGTAGCCAAATTTGTTGACGGCTTGGACAAGAAACACGCTATTTTCCTGGTAGCCGAAGGTGCCGGCCAAGAAGCGTTGTTCGATTTCATGGGATTGGGTTTCAGCTCAGCCAAAAAAGCAATCGAACGCCACGTAGCGCCAACTGTTACCATTTTTGTTGACGGAAAGGCCATCGAAATGCCTGCAACGCCTGTTCGTTCAACCAACCAAAACGGTATTGTAGGTTACGATTTGTATGAAGCAAAAGTCAAACTTCCTTCAGGAACAACTCAAAAACCTGTTGTGACTGCAACTGCCAGCAACAAAGCGGTGAAGGTGGCTATTTCGCAACCAGAAGCGCTCCCTGGAATTGCAACGGTGAAATGCGATTACAATGGGGTTGTGAAAACTTTTAAAGTGGCGATTTCTGCAGAATAACAAATCCAAATTATGAACTGAATTATTTCACTATTAATAATAGCGCTGTGCTTGGGAGTTAATTCCCAGGTACACGCGCAAAATCCAATTATTCAGACTAAATACACGGCAGATCCTGCACCAATGGTTTACAACGATACCGTTTTTCTTTATACATCGCACGATGAAGATGATGCTTTAGGTTTTAAAATGCAGGATTGGTTGCTGTATATTTCAACAGATATGGTTAATTGGACAGACCATGGTGTTGTTGCTTCGTTAAAGGATTTTAAATGGGTGCCATATGACAATGGAGCATGGGCACCGCAATGTATTGAACGAAACGGTCAGTTTTATTTCTATTGCCCCATGCCGAACGGTATTGGAATTGGGGTGTTGGTTGCCGATAGTCCATATGGGCCATTTACCGATCCTATTGGAAAAGCCTTGATAAAAAACGGGCCTCAGGATATTGACCCTTCTGTTTTTATAGATGATGATGGGCAGGCTTACCTATATTGGGGAAATCCGGAGTTATGGTATGTTAAGTTAAATGAAGATATGATTACTGTTGAAGGCGAACCTACAAGAATGGCCGATTTTGTAAAAGTGAAGGGCGAAAAAGATGTTTTCCATTATCAGGAGGGGCCATGGGCTTGGAAACGTAACGGAAAATATTATATGGCTTATGCATCAGCCTGTTGCCCCGAAGGTATTGGTTATGCTATGAGCAATAGTCCCACTGGGCCTTGGGTATTTAAAGGTATGATTATGGAAGGTGATCAGCGCTCAAGTGGCAACCATCCCGGAATAATCGATTATAAAGGAAACTCTTATGTTTTTGGCTTCAATTATGACATATTGAAACAAACAATGTCGAAGCATTACGAACGTCGTTCGATTTGTGTTACTAAAATTGTTTACGATAAAGACGGTGAAATAATAAAACTACCATGGTGGGGTGAAACTAAAAACACTCAAATTGGCGTGTTAAATCCATACATTAAGAACGAAGCCGAAACCATGGCTTTTAGTGAAGGGCTTAATACGAAAAAGGTTATTGAGTGGGAACGAAATGTTTCCTGGAATAGGGGCAAGAAGATGGCCGAACGCGTGGTGGTTACTTCAATCCATAATGGCGATTATATTAAAGTGCAGGGAGTTGATTTTTCTAAAGGAATTTCATCCGTTCAAGTATGTGTGGCTGCATTGTATGGCGGTAAAATCGAAATTCATGCCGATAAAATTGATGGGCCTATTTTGGGGCTGGTAGATATAACAGCTTCGGCTGAAGGAGATATCTATAAAACAGCCACAGCAACTGTAAAAAACATCAAAGGTGTTCATGATTTGTATTTTGTTTTTAAAGGGGAAAAGGATTTGTTCAACTTTGATTGGTGGAAGTTGAATGGTAAATAATAAGTTAATTTTTTAAGCATAATTATGAAAAAGCAAATTTTATTATTATTGTTTTTGGTGTTAGTAATCAATTTGGTAACGGCTCAAAAAACAATTGTTCAAACCTATAATCCATTCGAACTGGATTTTGTTATTGAAAAGCCTTTAACAAATAATGACTTTCCTGTTGTTTCTATGAGTGGAACTGCTGCGGAAATCAACTACGATAATTCCGATTTCCCTGGAGTAATACGTGCTATACGCGATTTGCAGAACGACATTGACAGTGTTACCGGTAAAAGACCATTGCTTGTTCCAGAAAACAAAACTTCTGAATATGAAATTATCATTGGTACGCTGGGTAAAAACAAGCAAATTGACAAACTGGTTTCTTCAAAAAAACTGAATGTAAAAGACCTTGAAGGCAAATGGGAAAGTTTTGTTATTACCACCATCCCGAATCCTAATAAAAAAAACAAAAACAGTCTTGTAATAGTTGGGAGCGATAAGCGGGGAACGATTTACGGGATATATGAATTATCAAGGCAATTGGGCGTATCGCCGTGGTATTGGTGGGCTGATGTTCCGGCCAAAAAACGCAAATCGGCTTATATCAAGTCAGGTCGTTATGCTTCAGGCGAACCAAAAGTAAAATACCGTGGTATTTTTATCAATGATGAAGCGCCCTGCTTCACCGGATGGACAAAAGAAAAATTTGGTGGTGTAAACAGCAAAATGTACACTCATATGTTCGAATTACTGCTACGTTTAAGGGCAAACTACCTTTGGCCAGCCATGTGGGGGAATGCTTTTAATGAGGACGACCCTGAGAATCCACGCCTTGCTGATGAATATGGCATTGTTATGGGAACATCACATCACGAACCCATGATGCGTTCACAGAAAGAATGGGGCAATCACCGAAATGAGTATGGTAACGGTGAATGGAATTACAGAACAAATGAAGAAGGATTGAAAGCATTCTGGGAAGATGGTTTGGAACGTAATAAAAACTACGAACAGGTAATCACAATGGCTATGCGAGGCGATGGCGATATTCCAATGACGGATGCCGGCAGTGCAGAAGAGAATTTTAGGTTACTGGAAAAGATATTTTCTGACCAACGTGCCATTATCGAAAAAGTGACCGGCTTACCTGCTAAAGAAACACCTCAGATTTGGGCATTGTACAGCGAGGTATTGGATTATTATGACCAGGGAATTAAAATACCTGAAGATATGACCGTTCTTTTTTGTGATGATAACTGGGGTAATGTTCGTCGGCTACCGGAACTGGGAGAAAAGCCGCATCCCGGTGGATATGGCATTTATTACCATGTCGACTTGCATGGCGCGCCAAGAGCCTATCAATGGCTGAATATGACCCAAATACCACACATGTGGGAACAACTGCAGTTAACTTATAGCTATGGTGTCGATAAGGTTTGGATATTGAACGTGGGCGATTTAAAACCAAATGAATATCCTATGGATTTCTTTCTTCACATGGCATGGAACCCTACCGCCTACAATCAGGATAATTTGCATGATTATGCCATAAGTTTTTGTAAGGATAAGTTTGGAGAAAAGGAAGCAGAAGATGCTGCTGAAATTCTTAGCCTGTATTGTAAATATGCAAGCCGCATCTCAGCAGAGATGCTCGATGATAGAACTTACAACCTTAAAAGTGGCGAGTTTCTTCTTGTGAAAGATGCCTATCTGGCGCTCGAAGCAAGGGCTATGCGTCAGTATTATAAACTTCCTGAACAATACAGGGATACCTATATGCAATTGGTGCTTCATCCTGTGCGGGCGATGGCCAATCTTTATGATATGTATTATTCATTGGCGATGAACAAGAAATTAGCTTCCGAAAAAGATATTAAAGCCAATTATTGGGCTGACCGAGTAGAAAAATGTTTTGCATTGGATGCTGAATTCACAAAGGATTATAATCAGAATGTTTTCGGTGGTAAATGGAACCATATTATGGACCAGACCCATATTGGATATACCTCGTGGGATGAGCCTCGCGAAGGTAATATTATGCCTAAGGTTACCCGCATCTCCCCTGATGAAGCAAAGCAAGGAGGTTATGTGTTTAATGAAGAAAACGACGTTGTGGTAATGGAAGCTGAACATTTCTTTGAGGCCAATAATACTAATAACACAAAATGGACTGTGATTCCAAGTTTGGGGCGCACACTATCAGGGATTGCCTTAATGCCTTACACCGAGAAAACTGAAAATGCAGCTATAACCTATAAAATGAATATAAGCCCACAATCAGATAGTATTAAGGTGTGGATTTTCTTTGACAGTACACTGCCTTTTAAAAAGGGAGGGCATAACATTGCTGCGTCATTTAAAGGTGGCAAAGAAAATATTTGGAATATTAACCACGACCTAAACTGGGAAAACAAATACAATAAAATGTATCCTACCGCTGCGGCCAGGATGATAGAATCATCAACTTACCTTTCAATCCCTGAAAACAAAGATGGGATATATGATTTAACCATTCGTCCTTTGGACCCGGGAATGGTAATATATAAGGTGGTAGTTGATAATGGAGGATACGAACCTACATATTTAAAAATGCAGGAAAGCCCTTATAACAGATAGTAATAGATTACTCAAAAAATAACAGAAATGAGAAAAGTAATAACACTCTTGTTTGTTGGCCTTTTGGGCATATCAATGACCAGTTTAGCCCAACAGTCCGGAAATGAAAAAAATACAGAAGGTAAAACACATGAGTTCAGATATACAAATCCCATCACAAGGGATACTGCTATTTCAATGCGCGACCATTGTATCATAAAAGTTGGAGACAAATGGTATTGTACAGGAACGTCAAACCCAGTATGGACTGGTCCGAATCCGGGTGTTCGATTGTTGGTTTCCGATGACCTCATTCATTGGAAACAACATTCATGGCTTATTGATGCCAGCAAATTGCCTGAAGATTGTCCTTACAATGGTAGGTTTTGGGCTCCTGAAATTCATTACATTCAAGGGAAATATTGGCTTACAGTAAACAGTGGGAAAGTTACCAAAGAAGACCCAAAAGGAATGAGCACACACAGCGTTTGGCTATTTTCATCAAACGAAGTTACCGGCCCTTACGATTTGGTTAACGGGCCGCTTACTCCTCAGTATAATAACGATGCAACTCTGTTTGAAGACGAAGACGGTCAGGTGTATTTTTACTGTAGTGGCAATGGCTTGTTTCAAGCAAAAATCGATTTGGAAGCTGGTAAGCTCATAACTCCTGCAGAAAAATTTCTGGATAAGAAACAACCTGGCTGGCCAGAATGGATGGTTGGCGGCATCGAAGGCCCCTTTGTGATAAAAAGAGACGGGACATATTTTATGTTCTTTTCAACTTGGACACGCGGATATGAAGTTGGCCTGCTAAAGTCAAAAAATCCGCTTGGCCCATGGGAATTAGAGTCGGACGAACCAATTTTCGGTACAAGAAAAAAGGGATATCGCCCGGAACTTGCAATTGAGGGAGGATATGACCATTTAAAATTTCAGGATACAGAAGACCCTTATTGTGAAACTGGTCATAATGCTTTGTTCATTGGCCCCGATGGTAATATCTGGAGTTCCTGTCACTATATGGGTTATGAAAAACGCCCTTATCCCTATTTTTCTGAACTTCGAGGTTGGGAAAAGACACCGCAAATGGGCTACGAACCCGTTTATTATGAAAATGGCAGGTTCTATATTAAAGGACCGACATGGACAGAACAGGTCATAGAATATTAGAAATCATAATAAATAAGTTTAATTCTAAAATATATTCCGCTTTAGTAAGCGGATTACAAACGAATTGAAGTATTAGACGAATGACTCCTAGCAGAGCCTGTATGACTCGCAGTTATAAATTTAGTTTTAGTAAAGAAAATGTAACAATATGAAATATAAAAAATCAAATATGTATAGAAAAGCTTCATTATTAATCTTAATGGTTTTACTTTTTGCGGGTTCTGCTTATGCGCAAAACCCAATTGTTCAAACCTATTTTACAGCCGACCCGGCACCAATGGTTTACAACGATACTGTTTTTGTTTATACATCGCACGATGAGGATAGCACAAAGGCTAATTTCTTTACCATGTACGATTGGCGGTGTTATTCAACAACGGATATGGTTAACTGGACGGATCATGGCGCTGTGGCTTCGTTAGAAAAAGACTTGCCATGGGTAAATAAGAAAAATGGAGCTTGGGCTGTTCAGTGTATCGAGCGCAATGGTAAATTTTACCTGTATGTTCCAATCCACGGAACAGGTATTTGTGTTCTGGTGGCCGATTCGCCTTACGGGCCCTTTATCGACCATTTGGGAAAGCAACTAATTGATAGTGATCATTTATGGCAAGATATTGATCCGACTGTTTTTATCGATGACGATGGGCAGGCCTATCTATATTGGGGCAACCCTAGTGTTTGGTATGTGAAATTGAACGAAGATATGATTTCGTACGACAAGAGCATTGGCGACAATGGAGTTGTGTCTGTGGAAATGGCTGCTGAATCGTTTGGCGAAAGTGTAAAGAAAGATGGCACTCTTGGAACCAAGTATGTTGAAGGCCCTTGGTTTTATAAGCGCAACAACCTTTATTACCTTATTTATGCCGCCAATGGGGTTCCTGAAAGTATTGGGTATTCAACTTCAATATCGCCAACTGGGCCATGGAAATACCAAGGTTTAATAATGGAGCGTTATCCAAAACTTTCGTTTACCAACCATTCCGGAATAATTGATTATAAAGGAAACTCCTATTTCTTCTATCATAACGAAGCCTTGCCAAATGGTGGCGGTTTTAGGCGTTCAACTTGTGTGGAACAATTTGTATATAATGCAGACGGTTCAATCCCATCAATTGTTCCAACAGTCGAAGGGGTAAAAACAAGCTTGGAAAACCTGAATCCTTTCAAAAGAAACGAGGCAGAAACTATTGCCTGGTCCGAAGGATTAAAAACGGCTTCAGATAGCAAACGTGGTGTTTATGTATCACAAATCAATAATGGCGATTACATAAAAGTGCGCAGTGTTGATTTTGCCAAAGGTGCTAAAAAATTCGAAGCGACAGCGGCTTCAAAAACTGGAGGAAAGATTGAAATTCGTTTAGGTGCTAAAGATGGCCAGTTAATTGGTGTATGCGAAATTGCAAATACTGGAAGTGCTGATACCTGGAAAACATTTACTACCAAAGTGGAAAAGGTTAAAGGCGTTCACGATTTATATTTTGTATTTGAAGGTAATGACGGTGAGCTGTTCAATTTTGATGCCTGGGAGTTTGGTAAATAATTAGAATCATTAGCGAATTATGGGTAATGAATATGGTTCTAATTGTATAGAGCCATACTCATTTTGCAACTTTCCTATCTCCCGATAGGCATTTATCCTTTGAAAGCAATTTTAGAATGAAATACTTTATCTATATAGCCTTTAGTATACTACTGGCTTCATGTAGCAATAATGCAATTGTTGAGTATAAACAACTTGATGATGGTATTGCAGTTTCCCTTAAAGAAGGCACATTAGTCATTTATCCTATTGCCGATAATGCGGTGCGGGTAAAATATATGAAGGATTCGCTTGGCAGTTTACCAGAACTGGTTTTAACCAATAAAGTGGAAACACCTCCTTTCGAAGTTTCTGAAACATCGTCGGAAATTGAGGTGAAAGGAAAGAATATCCATGTTATTGTCAACAAAAAGACAGGCATCCTCTCTTTTGCCGATTCAGAAGGAAATATCTTTCTTAATGAGAAGCAAGGTTCCCGTAAGCTGTTGCCTGATTCTGTTTTGGGCGAAAAATGTTACATGGCCCAACAGGGTTTCGACTCGCCCGAAGATGAGTCTATTTTCGGGTTGGGGCAATTTCAGGATGGCCATTACAACCTGAAAGGCATCAGCCGCCGTTTAACACAGGAGAATTCGCAATTAGCCCTGCCTTTTATTTATTCAAGCAAAGGTTATGGTTTAATGTGGCATCAATATGGATTAACCGATTTTAACCCGGCTGATAATGCCATTACGTTGGAAAAGCAACAACAAAACAATGAAAACGAAGAGTTGGCCGAAGTAACCACAACTGCCGGTACTCAAAAAGTATCGCAAAACCAATCTCTCTACAAAGGAAAATTCACCGTTCCTGCCGATGGAGAATATTCGCTGTTTTTGGATTTAGGTGATATGGGCAACCGTCATTTTGTAGTCATCGACGGAGAGGCATGTATCGGCCAAAGCAATATATGGTTGCCGCCTACTATTAGTGCCCTTGTGCCATTAAAAGCCGGCGAACACAAAGTAGAGGTGGTGTGTAAATCCGATAATAATCCTCAGTTGAGCTGGAAGCTTAAAGAAAATAGTACCACATTTCGTTCTCCTCATACAAAAATGTTGGATTATGTGGTGTTTTATGGCCCCGAGGCTGATAAAGTGGTTGGCACCTATCGTAATCTTTCCGGCAATGCGCCATTGTTCCCGAAATGGGCTTATGGCTTTTGGCAGTGTCGCGAACGCTATGTTTCAAGCAAGCATCTGGTTGAAACAGTAAAAGAGTTCCGAAAAAGAGAATTGCCAATGGATGTAATCGTGCAGGATTGGCAATATTGGGGAAGCAGGGGATGGGGTGTACCTCAGTTTGATGAAACCAATTATCCAAACCCTTCAAAGTTTATCAAAGAGCTTCACGATTTGAATGCCCATTTTAATATTTCCATCTGGTCTAATCCCGATAAGAATTCTGAAATAGGCAAAGAGTATGTGGCAAACGAGAGGTTTATAGCAGGTACCAAATGGTTGGATTATTTTAACCCCGAAACAAGAAAAGAATATTGGAATACATTAAAAGACAACATGTTCGATTATGGCGTGGATTCGTGGTGGATGGATGCTGTTGAGCCTGAAAATGATGCTTTAACAGGCGAAATGACATATGCCGGCCCCGGCGATTTTTACCGATTGACATATCCGTTGATGGTGAGCAAAGCCGTGTACGAAGGGCAACGGGTAACCACTTCCGATAAGAGGGTTTGTATTCTAACCCGTTCTGCATTTCTTGGACAGCAGCGGTATGGCATCATCAATTGGTCGGGCGATATTGGCGGTACTTGGGATACCTACAAACGTCAGATTGTAGCTGGTTTAAATTATACGATAACCGGTATGCCTTATTGGACAACCGATATAGGTGGTTTCTTCCGCCCGGGAGGTGCACAATACACCGATAAAAATTTCCAAGAACTGCTAACACGTTGGTTTCAGTGGGGGGTATTTAATCCAATATTCCGTATGCACGGTTACCAGTCTGAAACAGAGCCTTGGAAATACGGAGCTGAGGTTGAAGAAAACATGCGCAAAATGTTGAACCTGCGTTATGCGTTAATGCCATATATTTATTCAGAAGCGTGGCAGGTAACCAATAATGCATCTACCATAATGAGGGCATTGGTAATGGATTTCAGGGACGATGCGCAAGCTGTAGCCCAGCCATATGAATACATGTTCGGAAAATCCTTTTTAGTAGCGCCAATAACCGAAGCAGGGGCATCAAGCCGAGAAGTATATTTGCCAAAATCTGCAAGTTGGTATCATTTTAAAAATGGCAAGCAATACGATGGCGGACAGCAAATTACAGTTGATGTCCCATTGGATGAAATCCCTGTGTTTGTTAAAGCCGGTTCTGTTGTTCCAATAGGCCCTAAAGTGCAATATGCTTCAGAAAAGCCATACGATAATTTAGAGATTCGCATTTATAAAGGTGCCGATGGCTCTTTTACTCTGTACGAAGATGAAGGCGATCATTACAATTACGAATCCGGAAGTTATTCAACTATCCAATTTCATTGGGACGATGCCATCCAAAAATTGATTGTTGGCAAGCGAAAAGGCGAATACCCGGGCATGCTTAATAAACGCAAATTTAGAGTAGTTATCGTTTCTGAGGAGAATGGAATTGGCACCGAGGTATCACAAGCCGATAAAGAGGTGATGTATGATGGAACCCAACAAGTGGTTAAATTCTAATCTATTTATCATGCAAAAGACAAAAATCAATGGTTTAATCCTGATTTGTTGTAGCCTATTGACTTTCAATACAGCAATTGTTCAGGCACAAACCAACAATGTTATCGAAGATTTTAAACCAAGTGAGGTAAACCAACCGGGCAAGCAATCCCCAATGGTCAATTCCCAGGGGTGTGTCAGGGTTCAGGTTGCTGCACCCGAGACCAAAATGGTGCAGTTAGATATTGGTGGGGTAAAGTATTACCTAAAAAAAGAACAACAATGGTCTTTGGACAGGGGAGTCTGCCCCTCAGGCCGAAGGGTTTCCTTATTATCAGTTAAATATTGATGGGGCATCAGTTCCTGACCCGGGCACTAAGTACTTTTACGGTGCCGGCCGTTGGGGAAGTGCTATTGAAGTGCCTGCTGTTGACAGGGATATTTACGTATTGAAAGATGTTATCCATGGCTTGGTGAGTGAAATGAATTATTTCTCTGAAATTACACAGGATTGGCGTCGCTGTTTTGTTTATACGCCCCCCGGTTACGAAAAGGATGCTCAAAAGCGTTATCCTGTTTTATATCTTCAGCATGGAAGTTTCGAAGATGAAACGGGTTGGCCATCTCAAGGCAAAGCCAATCTGATACTCGATAACCTGATTGCTGATAAAAAGGCTAAGGAGATGGTTGTAGTAATGAATCATTTAGATAAGTTTGCCTATTATGGCGGTTTTAGTGGGACTTCAAATTATCCTAGTATAGAGGAAATAAATCCTGCGGTATTCCTGGATGGAAAATATAACGACTCGAAAACTTTAAACAAACAACTAAAAGTTTTATGGCTAGGGTTAGGGACTGTAGAATTCGAACCATTTCCCGGCTCTGTTGGGGCATTTTGCAAAATGCTGGACAAGCAAAAAATCAGGTATGTTTTTTACGAGTCAGAAGGCACTGCCCATGAATGGCTCATCTGGCGTAGGTGTTTGCATCAATATGTCCAGCATCTTTTTAAGTAGGTGGAGAAATACTTTAGTAATTATTTCTTAGTGATTGTTATGGCATTAAGTTTATATGTTTTGACTTAGGTGAGTTATTGTATGCATATGCTTAAATTAAATCTCTGAAAAGTTGAGGAGCCAAATAAGTATCCTAAGGTGATGGGCAATTTTAGCTAATAACCTAGCAGTGGGGCTATTTCTTGATAAATCTTTTTAGCTGTTATAATGTATTATTTAATGATGTTTTGTTTGATATTAGAAACGAAATATCTTAAACCAAAATACAATCTTCATTTATACACATACATTAGCCCGCTGTACTCTAGTTGATATTTAAACTATTGTAGGGAGTATTTTTATTAAAATATTTTACTTATGAAGTTAAACAGCTTTAATGTCATTGTTGCCACTTCGGTAGTGTTTAAGATTGATTAGATAAAAATTTAAAAGACATATTAAAAAAATGAAATTTTTGAAGCTACTTTTTTTTGCAGCGATTTGCCTGATGAGTTTCAACTCATATAGCCAATCGTGGACAGCCGATAATGGGAACGGTACTTATACTAATCCACTTTTTTACGATGAGTTTTCCGACCCCGATATTATCCGGGTTGGAGAGGATTTTTACCTTGCTGGCACCACCATGCATTCCATGCCTGGTTTGGTTGTTTTACATTCAAAAGACTTAGTGAACTGGACTTTCCTGAGTTATGCCCTTGATTCTTTGTCGTTAGGGCCTGAGTTTAACCTTCAGGATGGGAAAGAAGCCTATGGTCAAGGGGTTTGGGCTCCCTGTATCCGTTACCAAAATGGCATGTTCTATATTTTCACCAATGTGAACAATCATGGAATGCAGGTTTTCATGGCGAAGGATCCGAAAGGACCGTGGACACAAAAGCCAATGAAATCAAAGATTTACGATTTGTCCGTACTTTTCGACGATGACGGGAAAATTTATGCAGTGTATAACTACAACGAAGTTCGAATGGTGGAATTAAAGCCCGATATGAGTGGCGTTGTAGAAGGAACAGAAAAAGTGATTATTCCTGCTGGTAATAACATGGGCGAAGGCCATCATATCTACAAAATCAAAGGGAAGTATTACATCATCAGTGCCAACTATGCGCCTTGCGGGCGTATGCAATGCGCCCGTGCCGATAAACCCTATGGTCCTTACGAAACAACGGTAATCAGTGCAAAAGAAACTATGGGCACAAAATGTGGGTGGCTTACCGATAATGTAGGGCTTGGCCACCCTGTACCCGAACCTGGTTTTAAGTTTAAGCTCACACCTGATGCTGAAAGTTATTTTGGTGCAGTACCATTGCATCAGGGCGGTATTGTCGATTTGCCCAATGGCGACTGGTGGGGCTTTTCAATGATGGATTTCAGGTCGGTAGGCCGAACAACCTTTCTTTCTCCTGTTACATGGAAAGACGGTTGGCCCTACTTTGGGATCGAAGGAAATCTTGGTCGCTCGCCACGCACTTGGATAAAACCCAATGTTGCAACACAAACAACTCCTATTGCGCCTTACCAGCGTAGTGACGATTTTTCGGGAACAAAGCTTCTACCTGTATGGCAATGGAACCACAACCCAACCGATGGCAAATGGGAGTTGAACAAGAAGCATGGCTCATTACGCTTGTTTACCTTGCCAGCTAAAGATTTTCTTTGGGCACGGAATACACTTACCCAGCGAGTAATTGGCCCTGAATCATCGGGTACAACTTTACTCGATGCAAGTGCCCTAAAGTCTGGTGATATTGCAGGACTTGCCATACTGAACATGCCGTATGCCAGCCTGGGCATGGTGAGAAGAGATGGCGGTTTCATTCTTCGGTTCTACGATCAATACCAGAATAAAACCATCGATAAAATATTATCATCTGCAAAAGTATATCTACGAGTTACAGGCAATTACGATGAAGACATTGCCCAATTCAGCTATAGTGCCGATGGTGTTACGTTTACCAATGTAGGCGATTCCATCCGATTGCCTTATCAGCTTAAAACCTTTCAGGGGTCGCGTTATGCCCTTTTTGCTTTCAATACCGAAGGTAAAGAAGGTGGTTATGCCGACTTTGAAGATTTCAAGCTTGATGAGCCACTTGCCAACCGCTCGAATAATATCCCTGTTGGGAAGGTTATTACGTTGACTAATTTGGGTACAAACTTATTGGCATGGGCCAATCCGCACGGAATGATGCACTCACAAGGAAAAGGTTCGCCTGAAGCAAATGGAAAAGGTGTACGGTTTAAAGTACATGATCGTGGCAAAGGACGGGTAGCACTTGAAGCCCTGAATGGTACGGGGTTTCTCACTGTGGTAGGCATTGGTATCTCGGGCGATGTAAGAATGCTCAAAGAAGAATCGGAAGCCGGTTTATTTCAGTGGCAGGATATGTTGCATGGGCAATGTATGTTGCTTTCGCTTAAAACCAACCGTTTTGTGGGGTTAACCCCTGGAACAAACGAACCTTACGGAGCCGATTTCCCCGGAACCCTTCCCGACCGAAAAGATGGGACAGTGTTTGAATGGAAAATAGTAGAGGAATAATATATTCAATGGATTAGCTTCAAAATAAAATGAAAACAATATTGATTATTGGCTTGATGCTCATTGTTCTACAGTCCAAATCGCAAGCACCTGCAGACTGGGAAAACCCAAGCGTAATTGGGATCAATAAAGAAGCCTACCATAGTTCGCTGGTGCTCCCTTCGAAGAAAAACGAATGCAAAGAAATTGTTTCGCTCAATGGCACTTGGAAGTTCAAATGGTCGCCAAAACCCGAAGTACGCCCAGTCGATTTTTATAAAGCCGATTACGATGTAACAGCCTGGGACAATATCCAAATTCTGGGCAACTGGCAAATGCAAGGGTTCGGAACGCCCATTTATACCAACATCAACTACCCGTTTAATCGCAACCAACCCCAGGTATCCAGCGAACCGCCAAAGGATTGGACTTCGTACGAAAACCGCAACCCCGTTGGTTCATATGTTACCACATTCAAGGTGGAACCCGGCATGGTAGACAAGCAGTTTTATCTGCATTTCGAAGGGGTAGAATCGGCCATGTACGTTTGGGTGAACGGGCAAAAAGTTGGGTATAGCCAAAATTCCTATTCACCAGCCGAATTCGATGTAACCGATTTTATAAAAGAAGGGGAAAACTGTTTGGCCGTTGAGGTTTATCGTTGGAGCGATGGTAGTTACCTTGAAGACCAGGACTACTGGCGATTAAGTGGAATATTCAGACCGGTGGAACTTTGGGTAAGGCCCAAAACTCATATCCGCGACTATTTTATTATTGCCGAACCATTAAAAGGTTTTTCTTCGGCCACAGTTGGTGCTAAAGTTTCAATCAGAAACCAAAATAAGAAAAAAATGGGCAACTTGAAATTGGAAGTTAAAATCACGGGGAACGACAAAAATGGGAAAACAGTTGAAAAAATATTGGTTAAAGCAGTTCCATTGGTTGCAGGTTTCGATTCGCAAGAAGTGGTGTTGAAAGACATACTTGCCAACCCACGGTTATGGTCATCGGAAGACCCATATCTGTACAATGTTTCCATAACACTTAGCGATAAAAAGAATGAAATCGAAAAATTCCAATATCACTTGGGCGTACGCAGAATAGAAGTTGATGGGGAAGTGTTGAAAATCAATGGAAAAGCCATCAAGCTAAAAGGTGTTAACCGCCACGACCACCATCCGCGCACAGGCCGTTATGTTGATGCAAAAACCACCGAATTGGATGTGCGGTTGATCAAACAAGGCAATTTCAATATGGTGCGCACGGCACATTATCCGCATTCACCACTTTTTTATGAATTGTGCGACCTCTATGGGATTTATGTAATGATCGACGCCAACCAAGAATCGCACGGCTATGGAATTGGGAACAAAGAGTTGGGCGATAACCCACAATGGACCAAAGCTCACGTTGACCGAGCCGTATCGATGGTGCAACGCGATAAGAACAGTCCGAGCATTGTTTTTTGGTCGTTGGGCAATGAAGGCGGTAGAGGACTAAATTTGAGTGGTATGCGCGACACAATTAAGGCTCTTGACTCCTCTCGCTTGGTCTATTCTGACTCAGATCGCTCGGTTTCTGATGTGTACGACAATGGGTATTTACCTCCACTGAAATTGAATGAATTGGCCGAGAAGATTTCAGACCGCCCCGTGATGATGCGCGAATATGCCCATGCAATGGGCAATTCTTTGGGTAATTTTCAAGAATATTGGGATGTGATTGAGGCAGATAAGAGCATAGCCGGAGCTGCCATTTGGGATTGGGTCGATCAGGCTATTTCCAAAAAACAAGATGGCTCGCCATTAGCTTTTGGCAACAACCCACAATCGGTCAACCTCAAACCTGACGAATACTGGGCCTATGGCGGCGATTTTGGCGACAAGCCCAACGACGGATCATTTTTGATAAACGGCCTGATTGGTGCCGACCGCATTCCGCACCCTCATTATTACGAAGCGCAAAAGGTTCAGCAATACATCGATTTTAGCATGGTATCCAACTCTTCAAACGTGCAAGTTATCAGTAAACTTGATTTTACTTCGTTGAACGATTTTGAATATGCCTACGAATTTTTGGACAACGGGCGGGTAATCAAAGCCGGTGATCAACCGTTGAATGCCAACGATATACTTGAAATTCCTTTTATGGATGAAGCAAAGGGTGAACTATTGCTCAACGTATATGCCAAATTGCCCAAACCCACCCTATGGGCCGAAAAAGGTTTCATAGTGGCCCGAAAGCAGTTTGTGCTAAACCCATATACCTTTTCGGAAATAGCACAAGAAGCCACTGCTCCTGTGGTGAAAGAGACGGCAACGGGGATTGAAATTACAACAGGAACAGCATCCATCGTTCTTGATAAATCCACTGGGGCTATGAAAAGCTGGAAGGTAAATGGCGATGAAGTTTTGCAGGACGAACTGGAACCCTGCTTCTGGAAACCCGCCAATGAAAACCAACGGCGCAATGGTTACAACAACCGCCTTGGTGCATGGCGCAACGCCGCCAAAAATCGAAAAGTAAAAGGCTATAAAGTCAATACTGATAATGGCTTCACAGTGGTTACTTTCGAGATGGAGCTTCCGGTTGGTGCTAACTATCAATTGAAATACACCGTAAACGGAGCAGGCAAAATACAGGTTGAAGCCATTTACACCCCAATAACCCAAGGAATTGCCATGATACCCAAATTTGGGATGCGCATGAGGTTGCCTGCCAATATGAACCAAGTAGAATGGTATGGCCTGGGCGAATTTGAAAACTACCCCGATCGCAAAACTGGGGCATTAGTTGGCTACTACAAAAAAGGGTTGGAAGAATTTATTACGCCTTATGTAGTGCCGCAAGACAATGCCAACCGTTGCGATGTACGTTGGTTTTCGTTTGGGAACAGCCTGGGCAGAAAACTGGCAATTAATGGTTTGCAACCGCTTTGTTTCCGTGCTTGGCCTTATTCTGAAGAGGATACCGAAAACATGCTACACAATTACCAGTTGCCACGCAGAGAATATGTGAACGTAAACATCGACCTCAATATTGAAGGTGTCGGAGGAAACGACTCGTGGGGCGCGAGAACATTGGAGCAATATGCAATCGATGGAAATAAGCCCTATTCGTATGGGTTTGTGTTGGAAATAATAGAATAGACAATTTCATAAATATACAGCTATAATATATGAATTTATTATTTAAAATAAAGTTTACATTTTTTTCATTCCTAGTGGTAGGACTACTTGTTTTTTCCTACGCACAAAACCCTATTGTTCAGACAAATTACACAGCCGATGCTGCTTCGTTGGTTCATAACGGACGTTTTTATATTTATGCCGGCAGAGATCAGGCTTCACCCACAGGAGGATGGTTTAGTATGCATGAGTGGAGGGTTTATTCGTCAACCGATATGGTAAACTGGACCGACCACGGTCCAAAACTGAAGGTAACCGACTTTAAATGGACAAATGGCGATGCATGGGCCAGCCAATGTGTTTATCACAAAGGGAAATTTTATTGGTACATATCAACCAGCCACAGAGAGAAAAAAGGCAAAGCCATTGGCGTAGCGGTTAGCGATAGTCCCACCGGACCATTTGTCGATGCGAAAGGTTCGGCCATCATTACCACTGATATGACCCCCAATCAGGGCGATTTCGACGACATTGACCCAACCGTTTTTGTTGACGATGACGGACAAGCTTACATGTATTGGGGCAATGGAAAGTGCAAATATGTAAAACTGAACGACGATATGATTAGTTTTTCGGGCGAGGTTCAGTATGCCAATGTTCCCAAATTTGGAGAAGCCCCCTGGCTTCAAAAGATTAATGGGAAATATTATTTATCGTACTCATCAAGTTTGCCATCTACCATCGAATATTGCACCAGTAATTCCCCCATCGGCCCATGGGATTATCAGGGACGGATATTAAACCCAGTCGATAATTGCCAAACCAGCCATCAGGCAATTACTGAATTTAAAGGGAAGTGGTATTTTGTTTATCACAACGGAACATTACCGGGTGGAAACAGTTTCCACAGGTCGGTTTGTGTCGAGGAATTTAGCTTGAATCCCGACGGAACAATCCCCCTGTTAACCACAACAAAAGGAGGGGTCAAAACCAGTGTGGGCAAGTTCATTCCATTCGAACGTGTGGAAGCCGAAACAATGGCATGGTCACATGGGCTTGTAGCTGCTGATGATAAAAATGTCGGCGTTTATATGTCAAGCATCAGCCATGGTGATTATATCAAGATAAGGGATGTTGATTTTGGCAAAGGCGCCAAAAAGTTTGTTGCCCAAGTGGCCTCTTCTGCAAAAGGCAGTATCGAAATAAGGCTTGGAGGGCAGGATGGCATACTATTGGGCGTTTGCGAGGTGAACAGTACAGGAGGATTCGACAAGTGGTCAACTATAAATGCCAAGGTGAAGAAAATTAAAGGTGTTCATGATCTTTATTTGGTTTTTAAAGGTGGCGAAGGCGAATTGTTGAACTTTGATTGGTGGAAGTTCCAATAACTTGGAACATAATTGATTCTATATATTTTAAATTGCATTTATACTACATAAAAATGAATTTTATGATTTTTAATTGGATATTTATAGCGAGGCTTACTAGTCTTTTAGTTGTATTGGTTTTGTTTTTCAATGGCTCAACTGCCCAAAATCCAATCATTACCAATGTTTTTACCGCCGATCCTGCCCCATTGGTTTATAAGAATACCGTGTATCTTTATGTTGGTCACGATACGGCAACTGTCGATGCCAAAACCTATCATATGTCCGACTGGCTAGTGTATTCAACCACCGATATGGTAAACTGGCAAAGCTATGGGCCATGCCTGACTACCAAAGATTTCAAATGGGCTGCCTATGCTGCCAATGCTGCTCAGTGTATTGAACGAAACGGTAAGTTTTACTGGTATATTTCCATCATCCACAAAGCCGAAGAAAACAGCAAAGGGGGTGTCGCTATTGGGGTTGCTGTTGGCGACAGTCCAACCGGTCCATTTAAAGATGCGCTTGGCAAAGCATTGATCACGAACGATATGACAACCGACATGAAACATTCCTGGGACGATCTTGACCCTGCTGTTTTTATTGATGACAATGGGCAAACATATTTGTTTTGGGGCAACGGGAGTTGCAAATGGGTTAAACTCAAGGATAATATGATTGAAGTTGACGGCCCGATTCACACCTTTACACCCAAAAATTTTACAGAGGCTCCATGGATTTATAAAAGAAAGGGAATTTATTACCTGGTTTACGCAGCCCATTTTCCCGAATCGGTGGAGTACTGTACCTCTGAAAGTATTGAAGGGCCTTGGGTTCATCAAGGCGTAGTGCAAGACACTGTTCCCAAAAGTTCAACAACGCATCCAGGGATTATCGATTTTAAAGGCAAGACCTACTATTTCTATCATAATGGAGTCTTACCTACCGGTGGAAATTATCGCAGATCGGTTTGTGTTGATTATTTGAATTTTAATAAAGACGGTACAATTAAGAAAGTGATTCAAACGTTAGATGGTGTAAAATCGGCCAATTTAAAATGAAATCAATAACCTAAGCTATGAAAAAGTTTGCGAATTTATTAGTCCTGAGCTTTTTAATTGGCAGATTAAGGGATGATGCTAATTTGAGATACCTGTATCAAGGTGAGCCAACAAGTAAAACTGGAAGACCCCAAAAATACGATGGGAAGGTTGATCATAACAATATAGACATGAAGCACTTTAAGCTAGTGTCAAAAGATGAGCACGCTGTAGTTCATAGTGCCATTGTACATTCCATATCCTTAAAACGTAGCATAAAGGTTGTACATGCCCTTTATTGCAACGAAAAGGGTAAACAGGTTTATAAACTATGTTTCTCAACAGATATTAACATGCACGCTTCTGATATCCTGAAATCTTATCAAAGTCGTTTCCAAATTGCATCTCTTTACAGAGAAGCAAAACAGCATATTGGCTTAAATGATTGTCAAACCAGAAGCGAAAACAAATTGGGTTTTCACTTTAACGCTTCTCTGACAGCCATTAATCTTGCCAAGGTTACTCATTGGTTGAGTATACCCAAAGAGCATAGAAGATCGTTTTCGATGATGGACGTCAAAATAATAAACCACAATGCATTACAGTTAGATTTGTTTTTTGACAAGTTGGGCATTAACCCACACTGGCCTAAAAATATAAAATAGGCAAAGGAGCTATTATATTACGGCACTATTGTCGCTTGAATGTTTAACAAAGTATTGTGTATGGCAAATATGATGTTATTTGCTTGTACCACAACATTAAAGGAGAGTAAAGACTATTATCCAGGTCAGTTTCCGTTGGAAGATGTACTGCTTTTGGACGGGCCTTTTAAACGTGCCCGTGACCTGAATATTGAAGTATTATTGAAATTTAATGTGGACTGCTTTTTACATTGAAAGATGCAAAACATAAATTAAGGCGGAACAGGATTTATTCTTGTTCCGCCTTATTCTATATTATGATTGCCCTAAGACATTTTTAGACCTTTGCAAAGTAATAATGATTCAAATGTCTGGATTTATAAATTAAATATCTAAAAGTCACATTCATCATTATTGATTAATAATAATTTAGCAAAGAAACAAGTGGATATATTTCCAATTATGGAGACTATTTAGTAAATGAACTTAATGGCACTTTTGTATTAATTTGTCAGGGAGGTGGTACGTTATTGTTGTTGATTAGCTATGGTTTACAAAACTTGACCCATGTTATGATGGGTTATTGTATCTTATTAGCTTGATACAATTATTAAGCCAATGCCAGATTTTATTTCCACAATAAAGAATAATTGTATAACTCTAAAGTCTAAAAAAATGAAGTCCCTATTCACGATTTTTTCTTTTTTCTTTTTATTATTTAATCAACTGCATGCCCAAAGCAAATATATTACTGCCCCGGAAGGTTTTGATATAGAGAAACCTGATATCGCTCATGGAAATATTGATACTTTAACTTATAACTCAAACACTGTTGGGTGTAATCGTCGTGCATTAGTATACACGCCTCCAGGTTTTTCAAGAGATAAAAAATATCCGGTACTGTATCTTTTGCATGGCATTGGAGGTGATGAAAAAGAGTGGTTTATACAAGGTACGCCTCAGGTTATCTTAGATAACTTGTATGCTCAAAATAAGGTGGAGCCTATGATTGTGGTGTTGCCAAATGGGCGCGCCATGAAAGATGACAGGGCGATAGGCAATATTTTTGATAGTGCAAAGGTGGCAGCTTTCTCTACTTTCGAAAATGAATTATTAAATGATTTAATTCCTTATGTAGAAAAGAATTTTCCTGTTTTTACCGATAGGGAACATCGTGCTTTGGCAGGGTTGTCGATGGGCGGAGGCCAGTCGTTGAATTATGGGTTAGGCAACCTCGATTACTTTGCCTGGGTTGGCGGTTTTTCTTCGGCGCCCAATACAAGGGAGCCGCAAATACTTGTGCCAAATCCTGCTGAAGCCAAAAAAAAGCTAAAATTGTTGTGGCTGTCTTGTGGCGATAAGGACAACCTGATGAATTTTACCAAGCGCACCCATGAGTATCTACAAGAGAATAATGTCAATCATATTTTTCAGGTATTGCCAAATGGCTATCACGATTTTAAAGTGTGGAAAGACAATTTGTATCACTTTTCGCAATTATTGTTTAAGCCTGTTGATCCTTCAATTTTTAATGTGGCAAATAGTGTTGGCGTAAAAGCTGAAACTGCAATGCGTTCAGCGCAATATCCTAAAACATTGCCCGATGGGCGTGCTGTTTTTAGCATAAAAGCGCCTGAAGCTCATAAAGTACAAGTTGACTTAGGGCGCAAATACGATATGGTAAAAGCTGAGGAAGGAGTGTGGGAAGTGGTTACCGATTCCTTAAGCGAAGGCTTTCATTACTATTCATTAATTATCGATGGCGTTGCTGTTGCTGATCCAAATAGTGAAACATTTTATGGCATGGGTCGGATGGCTAGTGGAATTGAGGTGCCTTTTAGTGGCGATGGCTATTATCAAATTAAAGATGTGCCACATGGCGATATTCGCATCAAGCGGTACTATTCAAGTTTAACCAACTCTTGGCGCAATTTTTATATGTACACACCTCCGGGATATGATAAAAACACTAAAGAAAAATATCCGGTTTTGTATTTGCTTCATGGCGGTGGCGAAGACCAACGTGGCTGGGCTACACAAGGTAAAATAGATTTGATTTTAGATAACCTTATTGCCGAAGGAAAAGCAAAGCAAATGGTTGTAGTAATGTTAGATGGCAACATGGCTTTATCGGGTTTTAGCGAAGATTTCTTTAAACTTTTTGAAGCTGATTTATCGCAAGTTGTTATTCCATTTGTAGAAAAACATTACCGCGTTAAAACAGATGCTCAATCGCGGGCTTTAGCTGGATTGTCCATGGGAGGGATGCAAACGCTTTATGCCGGATTACACAATACTCAGTTGTTTGGATATTTAGGAGTGTTTAGTTCTGGATGGATTCATCCAATGCAAGATGAATTGGCTAATAAACAGTATGCTTTTATAAAGGAAAACACCAAGCTGATAAATAAAAATCTTAAAAGCTTCTGGATTTCGATGGGAGGTAAAGAAGATATTGCCTGGAAAAACTGCCAAATCATGCTGGGCAAGTTCGATGAAATGAAGATAAAATATGTTTACAGCGAATATCCAGGAGGGCATTCATGGCCGGTATGGCGAAATAATCTGTATAATTTTTCTCAAGTATTATTTAAGTAATTTTGGAGGTAAATATGAAAAAATACATATGCCCGGTAATTGGGTTGTTAATGATTATGCTGAATGCCTGTACAAGCCTTGAACCTGGCCAGGTAAAGGTTCAAGAAGGTATTTTACAAGGTGTTGAAGAAGATGGATTGACTGTTTTTAAAGGTGTCCCTTTTGCTGCAACTCCGGTGGGTGATTTGCGTTGGAAAGCCCCTCAGCCTGCAGGAAAATGGAAAGGTGTAAAAGAAGCAAAAGAGTTTGCCCCAGCTCCAATGCAGGGAGGCAACCCGCCATCAGGCAAAAGCGAAGATTGTTTGTACTTGAATGTCTGGACGCCTGCAAAATCTGCCGAAGAAAAGATTCCTGTGTTGGTTTGGATTTATGGAGGTGGCTTTAGTTTTGGCTCTACCTCGGAACCGGTATATGACGGTGCAGCGCTGGCAAAGAAAGGCGTTGTGTTGGTTAGTATTGCTTACCGAGTTGGGCAGCTGGGTTTTTTGTCTCATCCAGAGCTGACTGCCGAAAGCACTGATGGTGTTTCTGGTAACTATGGCTTGTTAGACCAGATTGCTGCGCTTAAATGGATACAAACAAATATTGCAGCCTTTGGTGGCAACCCCAATAAGGTAACCATTTTCGGAGAGTCTGCCGGGGCAATTTCGGTAAGTATGTTGTGTGCTTCGCCATTGGCTAAAGGGCTTTTCCATGGCGCTATTTCACAAAGTGGCGGCTCATTTGGGCCAACACGCCCTACAACCTATCCGGGTGAGAATATGAAAACTTTAAAACAGGCTGAAGCTGATGGTATTGCCTACGCCCAGCAACATGGGGCAGCTTCTCTTGCCGAGTTAAGGCAATTGCCAGCCGAAAAACTAATTCCGGCTGGTTGGACAATGCCTGGAGGCTGGCCTATTGTAGATGGCCATGTGATTATGGGCGATCAGTATAAGCTTTATCAGGAAGGAAAGTATAATGATGTGCCTGTATTGATTGGTTATAATTCCGATGAGGGGGCTAGTTTTATGTGGGAGAAAAATCCACAGGTGGCAGCTGAAAATGTGAAGGGCCGTTTTGGGCAATTTGCTGATTCTTTAATTATGGCTTATCCATTGGGCGAAGAAAGTGTGCCAAAAACTGGGCGGGACTTAATGCGTGATGCAGCCTTTGGATGGCATACCTGGAGTTGGGCAAGGCTTCAATCGCAGGGCGGAAAGTCAGATGTTTACTATTATTATTTCGACCAACATCCTGATTATCCAAAGGATTCCCCTCAATTTGGTTATGGCTCGCCTCATGGGCAGGATGTGGCCTATGTTTTCCAAAAGCTAGATGCATCTAATCCTCATACTTCAGAATCAGATATTGAAATATCCCGTGCTATGGGAGATTATTGGGTGAACTTTACCAAGTATGGCAATCCCAATGGCGAAGGGCTTCCTGAGTGGCCAGCATTTAATGATGACACAAAGCAAGTAATGTATTTAGGCTCTACACCTCATTTGGGGCCTGTGCCTAGTGAGGAATCGTTGAAAGTTTTGGATACTTATTTTGAGTGGAGGCGCACTTCTAATGGGGAGGCGTGGGCAAAATAAATTGTTGCAAATGACAATTGTAAAACAAATGGTGCATTTAAAAACTAAGGTTGTTTTATTGCTTATCCTTGTTGCTTTGGCTTTGCAATCAACAGCATTTGCACAGGATTCAACCGGCTTGGACAAAATTGATACTTATGTCGATTTCAAGGCAGAGTTTATGTGGGAGGCAAAAGTAACCATTGGCGAAGCCATACAGATAGGTGAAAGCAAATATGGTTCAAGGCAGGTTATCCCAATTACAGGTGGCACATTTAAAGGCCCTAAAATAAAGGGGGATGTGCTTCCTGCCGGCGAAGATTGGCAGCTGGTAAGGCCCGATGGGGATGTTGAGTTTAATGCCCGTTATATGTTGAAGACTGATGATGGCGTTGTCATTCAGGTAATTAATCAGGCGTTGTTTCACCTGTCAAAAAGCAAAGGCAAGGAAATACCTTATTTAAAATCAGTGCTTAATTTCGAGGCGCCGGTGAATAGCCCGTATGAGTATTTGAACCACGCCATTTTCTTAGGAACTATACAAGTACCAAAGTTAGAGCCCGGGGAAATACCTTATGTGGTTATAAGTGTTTATAAGCTTTTGTAATAGGTGTTTGTTGTTCGATTTTAGAACTAAAATATCTAATACTGAAAATCATAATTGTACTAATACGATAATTTAGCCTTCAGGAGGTGGCTCATTGATAACTAATGAGAACCTTCTGAAGGCTTTTTTTTTGAATGAACAAACGGGTGCAAGCGTCTCGCTTGTGCCTTATTAGAATTTTGTAAAAATGCTAACCTGTTATAACCGGTGCTAGCTTTAGAGTGTTAACCTGGAAAATAATGTAAAACATTAAAAAAAAATAGACATATGCAACGAGCCATGAGTAATACTTCCTCACACATGAGAATCGAAGATCGGCGAAGCCAATGATTAAGTTGGCGAGTTCCATATGGCCTTAAAAAACAAAATATAAACAGATGAAAAGAAGTTATTTAATTGCCCTGTTGTTGGCAACAGTTCTTGGTAGGGTAAATGCACAGAACCCTATTATTCAAACAAGTTTTACTGCCGATCCGGCGCCAATGGTTTATAACGATACTGTCTTTCTATATACATCGCATGATGAGGACGATACGAAAGACAATTTTTTCACAATGTACGATTGGCATTGTTATTCATCGGTTGATATGGTGAATTGGACAAACCATGGTGCAGTGGCATCGTTAAAAAACTTCAAGTGGCTGGATAAAACAAATGGGGCATGGGCGGTTCAATGTATCGAACGAAATGGCAAATTCTACCTTTATGTGCCTATTCACGGGACTGGCATTTGTGTTTTGGTAGCAGATTCGCCATATGGGCCATTTTCCGATCCTTTGGGCAAACAGCTGATAGATAGCGATCATTTGTGGAATGATATTGACCCGACTATATATATTGATGATGATGGGCAGGCTTATTTATACTGGGGAAATCCAAATGTTTGGTATGTGAAATTGAATGAAGATATGCTTTCATACGATAAAAGTATTGGAAATAATGGTGTGGTATCGGTTGATATGGTTGCTGAATCTTTTGGGAAAGGGGTAAAAAAAGATGGCACTTCGGGTACCAAATACGTTGAAGGCCCATGGTTTTATAAGCGAAACAATCTTTATTACCTTATTTACGCAGCAGAAGGCGTGCCCGAATACATTGGGTATTCAACCTCTAAATCGCCGGAAGGCCCATGGGCTTACCAGGGGATAATAATGGAGCGTTCAGAGGACTTGGCGTTTACAAATCATGCAGGGGTTATTGATTATAAAGGCAATTCATATTTCTTCTATCATAACCAGGGGTTGCCTAATGGCGGAGGTTTTAGGCGCTCTACTTGTGTTGAGCAATTTGAGTATAATTCTGACGGAACCATTCCATTAATCAACCCAACAAAAGAAGGCGTGAAAGAAGGTGTGGCACATTTAAATCCATTCAAAAGAAATGAGGCTGAAACAATGGCTTGGTCCGAGGGGGTTAAATATAAAGAGGATAATGAAGTTGGTGTTTTCATCACTGCCGAAACAAATAATGCATTCACTAAAGTTAAAGGTGTTGATTTTGGCGAAAAGGGGGCTGTCAAATTTACAGCACAACTTGGCACTTCAACTGATAGTGGCGCAATAATGGAAGTCCGCCTCGATAGCCGTGATGGCCTTTTAGTTGGGAGTGTGCAAGTGCCAATGTATGGTGGTGATGGCAAGTGGGGTTTAATTACTATAGATGTTGAAAAGATAACCGGGGTACATGGTGTTTATTTCATCTTTAAAGGCAAAACTGAAAAAGTCCTTATGAATTTCGATTATTGGCAATTTATGGAGTGATTTAGTTTAATAGATAATGGAAGAAGTATTTGTAATAAATGCGAATCAAGGGATGAAAATAGAGTTTTGAATTCTGGCGCGTCCAAAATAAAAAAAAATGAAGCCGGGCTTGGGTGAAACGCCAATAAAAATAATAATTAGGATAGAATTGTCTTGAGTTTAATTAATATGCTCTCATTTGCTAGATAAATTCAAGATTCTATCTTCTGTTTTACCCCTATTTTTCTTCTAAAGGGGATTTTTAGCCTCACCCTTTAGAGGATGTTTGGAGGGGTGTTGTGATTCAATATCTTTATTCCGGCCTGGAGTATCTTGTTGAAAAGGCGGTTATTATCTGATATTATAAATCAAATATCTTAGAGTAAAAGGCGCCTCTTAATGCAATGGATAACTTCGCTTTGAGTTATAGAAGAATAATACTAATCAAAATTTTAATGAAATGAGAATATATAGCCTGTACACGTTTCTATTATTTGTCAATGTTTTTTTGGGGAACGCATTGGCACAAAATGGCAATGCGGTTAATCCAATAATACATGCCGATGTCCCGGATTTGTCAATCATAAGGGTTGGCGATGTTTATTATATGAGCAGCACCACCATGCACATGAGCCCGGGGGTGCCAATTATGAAATCGAAAGATTTGGTTAACTGGGAAATGGTGAATTATTGTTATGATGTTTTGGACGATGTGGATGATTTAAACCTTGAAAATGGAAAAAGCACTTACGGGAAAGGTTCCTGGGCAAGTAGCCTCCGTTATCATAAAGGCAGGTATTACGTTTCAACGTTTGCAGGTACAACCGGAAAAACATATATCTATTCAACTAAAAATATAGAGAAAGGGCCTTGGAAGAAAACCGCGTTTAAGCCAATGTTGCATGATCATTCCCTGTTTTTCGATGATGATGGGAAAACTTACATGGTATATGGTAGTGGAAAAATTAAATTGGTTGAGCTAAATAAAAACCTCGATGGCATTATTCCTGAATCAGAACAAGTGATTATCGAAGATGCAGGGTTGCCTGCCGGAGATAATCTAATGTTGCCTGCCGAAGGTTCTCAGTTGTTTAAGGTTGATGGCAAATATTACTTGTTTAATATTACCTGGCCTCGGGGAGGTATGAGGACTGTAATTATCCATCGTGCCGATAAAATAACCGGCCCATATGAGGGGCGTTTGGCTTTGCAGGATAAAGGTGTTGCGCAAGGCGGGTTAATTGATACGCCTGATGGAAAATGGTTTGCTTACCTGTTTAGGGATAATGGGGCAGTAGGGCGCATCCCATATATGGTTCCTGTTAGTTGGGAAGATGGCTGGCCTGTGCTTGGGGTTGATGGCACAGTGCCGGATACACTTGATTTGCCTGTCAGCAAAGGATTGATGCCTGGCATTGTTGCTTCAGATGAATTTAGCCGAACCAAAAAAGAGGCTGATTTGCCTTTGGTGTGGCAATGGAACCATAATCCGGATAATGCACTTTGGTCTGTCCGCCAGCGCGAAGGTTATTTGCGTTTAACAACCGGAAGGGTTAATAACGATTTTCTTTTAGCTAAAAATACTTTAACACAAAGAACCATCGGGCCAACATGTTCAGGTTCAACCATGCTTGATGTGTCTAATATGAAAGAGGGCGATTTTGCCGGCTTGGCATTATTGCAGAAAAAATATGGTTTGGTAGGCGTAAAATACGAAGCTGGTGCTAAGAAAATTGTCATGGTGAGTGCTCAAACCGAAAGCCCGGCCGAAGTAGAAAGCTTGCCGTTGAACCAGTCAACTATTTATTTAAAAGCAGATTGTGATTTTACAGGATGGCCCGATATTGCCTATTTCTATTATAGCCATGATGGGCAAAAGTGGAAAAAAATAGGATCTAATTTAGAGATGCAATATACCTTGCCTCATTTTATGGGCTATCGTTTTGGCCTTTTCAATTATGCTACAAAAGAATCCGGTGGATATGTTGATTTTGATTATTTCCATATTAGTGATGAAATATCTCCAAAGGAAGAACGATATATATTCCTTAGTTTAGGTCAATCCAATATGGAAGGTAATGCCAGAATTGAAGCTCAGGATACCATAGATGTAAATCCAAGATTTCAAGTGATGGCAACAGTTGATTGTCCTGATCTTGGAAGAGAGAAAGGGAAATGGTATACTGCAATTCCGCCTTTATGTCGTTGTCATACCGGATTAACGCCTACAGATTATTTTGGAAGAACTTTGATTGATGAATTGCCTGAGAATATAAAAGTTGGGGTTATTAATGTGGCTGTAGGTGGCTGTAAAATTGAACTTTTTGATAAGGATAACTATCAAGCTTATGTGGATTCTTCCCCTGATTGGTTAAAAAATATGGTGAAAGAATACGATGGTGATCCATATGGAAGATTGGTGGAGATGGCTAAGTTGGCTCAAAAGGAAGGTGTTATTAAAGGAATTCTTATACATCAGGGTGAATCAAATACCGGGGACACTCTTTGGACAAAAAAAGTTAAGCTTGTTTATGACAATTTAATTGCTGATTTAGGTCTGAACCCCCAAGAGGTTCCTTTACTGGCCGGAGAAATGGTAAGTGCAGCAGAAGGTGGAGCTTGTGCCAGCATGAATGCAATTATAAATTCACTTCCCCAGGTTATTCCAAACTCATATATTATTTCTTCACAAGCTTGTCCTGCAAAAGGTGATCATTTGCATTTTACAGCAGAAGGATATCGGATTTTAGGAAAACGATATGCAAAAAAGATGCTTTCAATATTAGGTTATTAATACAAAAAAATATCAAGCTGAAATAATGATTTTTCAATAAAAGGATGATGCAAACGAGAGATATAAAGTATTTTTTTATTAAGCTTAGTTGCTTGTTCATTTTGTGCTTTCCTTTCTGTGAAAGGTCATTTGCTCAAATAAATTTGGGATGCATAGAAAATATCCTTTCAAATGAACCTGTAAGTGATTTAAATTTTCCTATCGTATCACAAGCCGGGATAGTGGCAAGTATTGTATATGATAAATCTGATTTCAAAGGTGTAATAAGAGCAGCACAGGATTTACAAAAAGATATTTTTTCAGTTACAGACGTCAAGCCTGAGTTAAATCCTCAAAACACCGGAATTAAATATCAAATTATAGTTGGAACTATTGGCCACAGTCAGCAAATTAAGCAGCTTTCTAACTCTGGCAAATTAGATATTGAACCCTTGCAGGGAAAGTGGGAAAGTTTTGTCATTTCAACCATTGATAATCCATATCCAGATGTAGCGAAATGTCTTGTAATTGCAGGTAGTGATAAACGAGGTACTATTTATGGAATATACGAATTATCTAAGCAACTTGGTGTTTCGCCATGGTATTGGTGGGCCGATGTTCCTCCAAATAAACGGACTTCTGCTTATGTTTTAAACGGGACTTATTATTCCGGGGAGCCCAAAGTAAAATACAGGGGCATTTTTATTAATGATGAGAATCCATGCATGCAACGCTGGGCCAAAGAAAAATTTGGAGGGCTGAATAGTGAGATGTATGTTCGTGTATATGAGTTACTTTTACGTTTGCATGCAAATCTTTTATGGCCGGGAATGTGGGGATCAATGAAGGAATATAATCCTTTAGTGCCAATTCTAAAAGATGAAAGTGGAAATTATCTTGGTAATTCTTTCAATGAAGATGATGATCGAAACCCTCGGGTTGCTGATGAATACGGTATTGTAATAGGAACATCGCATCATGAGCCCATGCAACGCTCGCAGCAGGAATGGATCCGAAACAAGACCAATTATGGTAATGGAGAATGGAATTATCTGACTAATAAAAAAGGTATTCAACAGTTTTTTAAAGAAGGTATTGAACATACTAAAGACTACGAGAGCTTGATAACTATAGGGATGCGTGGTGATGATGATAAGCCTATGGTGGATGCTGGAAGTGCTGAAGCTAATTTTAGAATCTTAGAAGGTATTATTAAAGATCAGCGACAAATAATCAAAGAGGCCACAGGTCGTAATGCATCTGAAATGCCTCAGGTTTGGACGCTTTATAAAGAAGTGCTTGAATATTACGGGCAGGGTATGAAAGTTCCTGATGATGTGATTGTTGCTTTTTGTGATGATAATTGGGGTGATGTAAGACGGTTACCGGAATTGAACGAAAAGAAACATCCGGGAGGTTACGGAATGTACTATCATGTTGGATATTATGGAGCTCCAAGGGCTAATAAGTGGCTTAATGTTACACAAATTCAACAAATGTGGGAGCAGCTTCAGTTAACGTATGATTATGGTGTAGATAAATTGTGGATACTTAATGTTGGTGATTTAAAACCTAACGAATACCCCATGGATTTTTTCCTGAATATGGCATGGAATCCTAAGAACTTTACCTTAGAACACCTTGACGATTATTATGTAGAATTTTGTGCACAGCAATTTGGATCATCTCAGGCGCAAGAAGCAAGCTGTATATTGAATACTTACTGTAAATATGCCAGTCGTGTTACTCCCGAAATGTTGGATGAAAATACATACAACCTGCAAAGCGGTGAATTTAAAATGGCCAGAGATGAGTTTTTGGCCCTCGAAGCACGTGCCCTTAGGCAATATATTGAAATGCCCGAAGTTTACAAGGATACATATTTTCAGTTGGTGCTGTTTCCGGTACAAGCCTTGGCAAATGTTTATGATATGTATTATTCTGTTGCCATGAATCAAAAACTGGCTAAAGAAAAAGATACGGCTGCAAATTTTTGGGCCGATAGGGTTGAGCGTTGTTTTAAACGTGATGGAGAATTAACCAATAGTTATAATCAAAAATTAGCGAATGGCAAATGGAATCACATGATGGATCAGGTTCATATTGGCTATACTTCCTGGCATGCGCCACAGTTTAATATTATGCCAACAGTAATCCGTATTTCTTTCGATGAAGTTCAAACAGGCGGTTATGTATTTTCAGAAAAAAATGGGGTGGTGGCCATCGAGGCTGAACATTATTTTAATTGTCAGACTGCAGCAAATTCCCAATGGCAGATTATACCTAATATGGGAAGGACCTTGTCGGGCATTGCTTTAATGCCTTATACCGAAAAAACTGATGGTTCATTCCTCTCTTATAAATTTAAATTAAATGCCGGTTCGGACAGTATTAAAGTGAGGCTGTATTTAGATAGTACGCTTTCGTTTAAAAAAGGTGGACATAGTATAGCTGTTGCTATTGCGGGGGGGAAGGAAAAAATTGTCAATATCAATAACGAGTTGGTTTGGAAAAATTGCTATACAAAAATGTATCCTACGGCTGCTGCACGAATGATTGAATTAGAAATAACAGTTCCTCTTCCATATCGAGAAAATGGTAATTGTATATTAAAGATAAAACCACTGGATCCGGGAATAGTATTTTATAAAATCATTATTGATAATGGCGGATTTGAAGAATCTTTTCTGAAAATGCCCGAAAGTCCTTATGAGAAAATAACTCAGTGATTTACAAAAACGTCAAATTGTAATATAAAAATCTATGCAAATGGAAAAAAAATCTACAAAATCTATTAATAAAATAAGACTGATTTGTCTGCTTGCAGTCTTTGTTTTTAGTTTAATAGGCGTTAGTAATACTAATGCTCAGGAAACAGTTCAATTACGCAGACCTATTTCACCAAACCAGCCTATGTGGTTAGTTCATATTGATACCTGGAATTATGCTGACCCTCAGAAAATTATTGACTTGATTCCAGAAGATATTCGTCCTTATGTAGTAATGAATATCTCATTGTCAATTAGTCACGATACAGAAACGAGTAGATTTAAAGTTGCCGAATATGGTTATGAAATAGCGAAATCGTGGGTAAGAACATGTGCTCAGAATCAAATGTGGGCTATGATTCAGATTGCAAGTGGTGGATATGCCCAATTTTCAGATTCGGATTTATCTGTATATCACGAATTTTTTCAAGATTATCCTAATGTCATTGGATTTAATTATGCCGAACAATTTTGGGGGTATGATGATTCCACAGATCCTCTTTCTCCTGCCTGGACCGACCGTATAGCACATTTTGCAGATTTGTTAAAATTGTGTAATCAATATGGAGGTTATCTTGTGGTTAGCTGGTGCGGAAACCAATGGAGTCCTAGTATCAACCCAGTTGCAATGTTAAAAAGAAACCCTGCTTTTGCCGAGGCTTGCTTAAAGTATACCGAGAATTATATCTTATGTGAAAAATATACCCAACAATCTTATCAATCCGATATGGAAAGTATATGTTTGGGTTCCTATCTTTCCGGTTATAGTGGAAACTATGGCATAAGATATGATGACACAGGATGGACCAATGCCAATGGAGAGCATGCCAACTTTAGTTTGGCAACAGGTGGCGCTCCTCATCTAGAACATATCATGCTAACAGGGCAAACAGTGATAGATGCCCCGGAATTAATTTGGTTACAGTGTTTTCATGAATTGAATGCTGCTAATACTACAGATGGTTATATGGAGCGACGATGGGAAACTTTTCCTCAATTCGATAATTTTAGTATTGATCTTTTTAGGAAAATAATAGATGGTACTATCCGTATTCCTTCACGCCAGGAAGTGATTGATCGTACCAAGTTGGTTGTTGTTAATGATGTAAATTCAGGCTCTTCCGATCAAATATATAGCTCGCCGGAAACTATGTTTGAAGGACTCTATCGTATGGATAATGACGGTAATTATGAAGATAATAAAAGCTTCTTTAAAAAGACCGGACGCTACCCAACTGTTCCTACTGTTTTTCAATTGGGAGATGATATGGCACAATCATTTGATGTTGTTGTGAATAAATCAGCTTATTCAACTCGTTGGTCTTCTGTTTCAAATAAGGTCGCTGAGTTTAATACGATGTTTGAAGAAGAATATACCGGTGATTTATATGTTGGACGTCACGAAAACGGTTGGGTTACCTATAACCCCTATAAAACAGGACAAATGGCCAGTGCAAATATTCCGTTTAAATTCAATACAAGTGAATCGATTGATCTTACTTATTCGCAGTATACCTCAGGAGTAATGAAGGAATATGCAGATAAAGTAACATTATATCTAAGTAATTATGACGAAAATGATGCGAGTTTAAAAACGGATGAATTAAAGATATACGGTTGTACTGCTGAACCAACCTACTCCTATGTTGATAGAGCAGACCACACGGCAAGTGTTCTTAGCAATAGTTGGGCAGATGATGTCTTTACTTTAACTGTTCAACATAACGGACCGTTGGATATTACAATCAATTGTGCAGGTAATGCAACTGATCGTCTGACATCATACACAACTGCATCAATTGAAGCTCCTGATCAGCCTGCTGTTTATACAGGACCTCTGCAATATGAAGCAGAATGTTTCGATTATAAATACATTAGTGGAATAACTACAAGTGGATATAGCAGTAGCATTCGAAATTATACCGGACAAGGATATTTACGTTTTGGTACTAATGCATTGGCAAGTGTCCGTGATACTGTAACAGTGATCAGATCCGGTGATTATCAGTTGTTGACTAAATATTTAGCCTCCGCAGGAGATGTTACTACTATTGATTTATATGTTAATGGAACCAAAGTGGCAACACCAAATTTTACAGGAACCAACAGTGATAGTGATTGGAGTGTTAATGCACAGAAGGTTACATTAAATACTGGCAAGAATGTTATTGTTTTTAAAGCTAATACATCCGGTACAAATAATATCGTTTTCGATAACATTGTTGTTACTCAGGGAGAAGAAAGTAATGTTTATACTTTTTCAGGAGATATAGCATCAACAGAATCAAGCAGTCCTGCAGCCCAGTTGGTAACAGTGCAAAGCGGAAGTGCTGGTGTTGTTGCCTATACCAATGCCAACAGCGAAACAAGTAATTGTTTTAAAGCTTATACAGTAGGCACAACGAATAGTACTGCTGTAGCAGATTTGGATATGTTTTCTTCAGCTTCTTCAAATTATTCAATTGTATGGAAAGAGTATTATGAAACCACTGGGGGAAAAAAAGGTGTTTTGTTAAGAGGAACTGGTGATAATGGTTCTTCTGCTTACGCTGAAGGAATGAAACAGGGCTATTTATTTATTGCTTTGAATAATGACGATAATACCGTTACCCTTGAGCCATATGTTGCAGGAACCGATGGTCTTACGAGTCGGGCAACATATACAACCAGCTTTACCATCGAACCCGGAAAACCTTGCTGGTACAGAGCAACCGTATATGATAACCAGTTAAAATTTGAATGTTCAAATGATAGTGTTACCTGGGTCGGAGGTTCTGAAACCTTGTTTACAGATGATACATATTCATCCGGATCAACAGAACTTGTATGGGGACTAAATTCCAACAATTTTAGCTGGGAAATGGATAACATTACTTATCTGTCTGGTAATATTTCTGTTTCTTTAATTAAGATGGAAGATTTTAGTTATGAACAGAGCGCTGGTCCTTCCGAAACTCAGTCATTTATCGTTTCAGGTAATTCCCTTATAAATAATATTGAAATTCAAGCTCCGGATAACTTTGAAGTTTCATTAGTCGAAAACTCAGATTTTGCATCTACATTGAATTTAGCCTCAACAAATGGAGAGGTTGAAGCAACTACCATATATGTACGTTTAAAAGAAGGATTAGCAATTCATTCATATAGCGGAGAAATAGCAGTAGGTTCTGACTTTGTTTCTGGTTATTCAATAAGTGTTGAAGGGGAAGTAGTAGCCTTACCGGTTACGAAGTATTATGATTTTTCAAATGATGTAGTAACTACTTCTGCACAAACACCTCCGGCATTGGATGTAACAATAGGAAAGAATAATACTGCAACAGCAGGTGTGGTTTCCTACACCGATACGAATGGAAACACAAGTAATATGTTAACTCCATATAGTTGTGGACAAAGAAACTCAACCGGCGTAATGGATTTAAATCTTTTTTCGCAAGAAAGTACCGACTATTCAGTTACATGGAAGCAAACTGTTGGTTCTGATTCCTATTATAAAGTAGGTGTGTTATTAAGGGGAGATGTTAACAATGTAGGCAGTGCTTCAACCGGATATACACAGGGTATTATGGAAGGATATTTGCTACTGGTATATACAGTTGGACCAGATGATCGTTCTGAATTTCGAATTTATAAATCAACATCTGATAACGGACTTAATATGTTGAAAAATGGTTATGTAGATCTTTCTCCATCACTTAGACAACCTGTTTGGTATCGAGCATCAGTTTCGGGAAGTTCAAATGTAGAATTAACATTGGAATACTCTATCGATAATATTAATTGGGAAACAGGATCTTCAGCATCGGATGCGTCATCTACAGCATTTCAAGCAGGAGCTACACAAGTAGTATGGGGATTAGCTGCTGATAATGTTGATTTTTATTTGGATGATATAACTTTTAAAGGATTTGAATCTGCAAATGGAACACCGGATCTAATTAATGTATCAACAACTGTATTGAATGGATTTAGTTATGACAATGATGGAATGCCCTATAATCAGTCATTTAGTGTGTGGGGAAGCTCGTTGACAGATGATGTTTATATAAATGCTCCAACAGGATATGAACTTACTTTAGATGAAAATCAAGCATATAGTTCAGAGATTAATCTTTCACCACAAAATGGTAATCTTGCAGAGACTATAGTTTATGTCAGGTTGAAGACAGAGCTTTCTGAAGGGAATTACAATGGCGAAGTTAATATATCATCTATAGGTGTATTAACAAAAACAATTGCACTTTCAGGTGAGGTTCCTAATGATGTAGGTATAGATGATCTGCCGACGGCATCTAAGATTGCAATTTCAATAGAGTATTATTCATTAACCGGAGAGCGAATAAACAATGTTGATAATAGAACCGGATTTTTTATTGAACTAAAAACCTATTCCGATAAAACTGTTTCAGCGAAAAAAATATTAAAGATTAACAAATAAAGAATAAGATAAAATGAAGAAATTAAGTGTAGTTTTCTTTTTGATATGTGTAACAATTAGTGGTCTTATTGCCCAATCAAAACAGGTAGCAAGCCCCGATGGGAAGCTTGTTGTAACAGTGTCTCCTAATAATGGGGCGCCAGAATATAGCGTGGCCCTTAATGGTGTTGCTTTTATCGAAGGTTCGCCAATTGGGTTGAAAACCAATGTTGGCGATTTTTCAACAGGGCTTGAAATGAATGCAGATGTAAAGTCAAATGAAGTTAACGATACTTATGAATTGCCCAACATTAAATTCAGCAAGGTAAATTATAAAGCCAACGAAACTGTGTTTGGTTTTACAAAAGATGGCCAAGCTGCCATTGATGTAACATTCCGCGTAAGCGATAACGATGTTGCATTTAAATATAAAGTATATCCTCAAAAAGAAAATTTTGCTTGTGTAGTTGAAGCCGAAGCAACCGGCTTTAAATTGCCCGAAGGCACTACAACATTTCTTTGCCCGCAGGCAGAGCCAATGCACGGTTTTGCACGTACCTCGCCAAGTTATGAAACAGCCTATTCAGCCGATGCGCCAATTAGGCAAAATGGCTGGGGCAATGGCTATACATTCCCATGTCTGTTTAAGGTAACTGATAAAGGATGGGTATTAATTTCCGAAACTGGCGTTGATGGCAGTTACTGTGCAAGCAGGCTGGTTAATAGCAACGGAGGCTTGTATGCCATTGGTTTTCCTCAAGAAGGCGAGAATAATGGCAATGGCACAACCACTCCAGGTATTGCTTTGCCGGGCGAAACGCCTTGGCGTACGATTACCGTTGGCGAGACTTTAAAGCCAATTGTCGAAACTACCATCCCTTTTGATGTAGTTGAACCTAAATACGAAGCGTCAAAAAATTATAAGTATACCAAAGGCTCTTGGAGTTGGATCATTAAAATGGACAACAATACCACCTTCCCGGTACAAAAAGAGTACATCGATTTTAGTGCTGCAATGGGATGGGAAACCATATTGATTGATGCCCTTTGGGATACACAAATTGGGCGCGATAAAATTGCCGAGCTGGCTAAATATGGCGAAAGCAAAAATGTTGGGCTTTACTTGTGGTATAACTCAAATGGCTATTGGAACGATGCCCCACAAGGGCCACGTGGCTTAATGCATAATTCAAGAATTAGAAGGGAAGAGATGGCATGGATGCAAAGTGTTGGCATTAAAGGAATAAAGGTAGATTTCTTTGGTGGCGACAAGCAGGTAACCATGCAATTGTATGAGGATATCCTTTCTGATGCCAATGATTTTGGCATTCAGGTGATTTTCCACGGATGTACGTTGCCACGCGGATGGGAGCGCATGTATCCTAACTTTGCGTCAAGCGAAGCAGTGCTAGCCAGCGAGAACCTTCATTTTGGGCAAGGCAGTTGCGATGCCGAAGCTTTTAATGCTTGTATCCACCCATTTATCCGCAATACTGTTGGCAGCATGGATTTTGGTGGGAGCGCTTTGAATCAATTTTATAATGCAGGTAATACCCCAAATAAAGGCACAAAACGCATCACTTCCGATGTTTTTGCTTTAGCAACTGCGGTATTGTTTCAAAGTGGCGTGCAGCATTTTGCTTTAGCACCCAATAATTTAGAAGATGCCCCTGCATGGGCTATTGATTTTATGAAAGAAGTGCCTTCAACCTGGGACGAAGTTCAATTTATAGATGGTTATCCTGGCAAGTATGTTGTATTTGCACGCCGAAAAGGGGATAAATGGTACATCGCAGGAGTAAATGCCCAAAAAGAAACTTTAAAATTGAAAATAAAATTGCCAATGCTTCAAAAAGGAGGCGCTTATACTATGTATGTTGATGATAGCCAATTGTCAGGAAAAAAAGTATCAGGCAAGCTAAATAACAAACAAGAAGTTACCCTTTCTATTCCATGTAATGGAGGTGTTGTAATTGTGCAATAACAAAGAATAACGGTTTTTATAATGAAAAATAACCTTAAAAAACTATCAAAAATTGTGCTTGTTGCTGCTGCCGTTTGTGGCAGTAGCAACGCAATGGCACAAGAAAAACTTTATCCAAACACATTCCCGTTATCAGATGTGCGTTTGTTGGATGGCCCATTTAAAGAGGCTCAGGAACTGAATATTGTTACTTTATTAAAGTACGATACCGATCGTTTTTTAGCACCTTACCTTAAAGCTGCCGGTTTAACGCCTAAAGCTGAAAATTATGGCAACTGGGAAAGCGATGGGCTCGATGGCCATGTTGGCGGGCATTACCTTTCGGCAATGGCCATTCATTATGCTGCAACAGGCAACCAAGCGTGTTTTAAGCGCATGAATTATATGGTGGCTGAGTTAAAAGCTTGCCAGGAAGCCAATGGAAAAAAATATCCCGGTTGGGGCGTTGGCTATGTTGGCGGCGTGCCCAATGGCGCTGATTTGTGGAAAGGTATAAAAGAAGGCAAAACCGAATTGATTTGGAAATATTGGGTGCCTTGGTACAATGTTCATAAAGCTTATGCCGGCTTGCGCGATGCCTGGCTTTATGGTGGTAATGAAGATGCCAAAGAGGTATTTCTGAAGTTTTGCGATTGGGCAGTGGATTTAACCGCTGGCTTAACCGATGCGCAGATGGAAGCTATGTTGGCCAACGAACATGGCGGCATGAATGAGGTTTTGGCTGATGCTTATCAGATAACCGGCAACGAAAAATATTTGGCTACAGCCAAAAGGTTTTCGCACAAAGATATTTTGAACCCTTTAATGGCTGGCGAAGATAAACTTGATAACAAGCATGCCAATACGCAAGTGCCTAAAGCAGTAGGTTTTCAGCGCATAGCTGAGGTGGCCAACGATGCAAAATATAATGATGCAGGCAGTTTCTTTTGGGAAACAGTTACCCAAAACCGCAGTCTGGCGATCGGTGGCAATAGCCGTAAAGAATTTTTCCCAACAGCTGCTTCATGCACTGATTATATCAATGATGTTGAAGGTCCCGAATCCTGCAACACCAACAACATGCTTAAGCTCACAGAGGTACTTTTCAGGATGAATCCTCAGGCTAAATATGCCGATTTTTATGAGCGGGCAATGTTCAACCATATTTTGTCGACCCAGCATCCTGAGCATGGCGGTTATGTTTATTTTACCCCGGCCCGACCAAGGCATTACAGGGTTTATTCGGCACCTAACGAAGCCATGTGGTGTTGTGTAGGTACTGGCCTGGAAAACCATGGAAAATATGGCGAGTTCATCTATTCGCATACCCAGGATTCATTATTTGTAAACTTGTTTGTTGCGTCATCGCTTAATTGGAAAGCAAAAAAGGTTGGGCTCGAACAGCATACCAATTTCCCTTACGAGGAAAAAACGGAGTTGGTAATTACTCAAGGCAATGCAAAGTTTAATATGTTGCTACGTTATCCTTCGTGGGTTGAAGCAGGTAAGCTCCAAATTAAAATTAATGGCAAAAAGCAGGATGTAACAGCCCAGCCATCGTCTTATGTTTCTATCAACCGTAAATGGAAAAAAGGCGATGTGGTTGAAATTTCATTGCCAATGCACAGCACTACCGAAGCATTGCCAAATGTGCCATCGTACATTACGTTCTTGCATGGCCCTATTGTTTTGGGTGCAAAAACCGGTTCAGAGGATTTAAAAGGCCTTGTAGCCGGAAGTGGCCGTTGGGAACACATTGCTGGAGGCAGCATGTTGCCTGTTAACGATGCGCCTGTGATTATTGATGATAACCGTTCTGAAATAGCTGATGTATTAAAACCTGTTGAAGGCAAGCCGCTTCATTTTACAATGAACCAGATGCACATCGAAAACGCCGGTGATCAACTTGAATTAGAGCCATTCTATGGCATTCACGATTCAAGGTACATGATGTATTGGATGCAATTGTCGAATGATGAATATAAAGAGGTTTTGGATTCTATTGCCGCCGAAGAGGCTAAGTTGTTATTGTTGGAAAAACTTACTGTTGATAAAGTGCAACCGGGCCAGCAACAGCCCGAAGCCGATCATTTTGTGCAATCAGCCAATTCTAACACAGGCATATATATGAATGAATTTTGGCGCAATGCCCGTAGTGGAGGCTTCTTTAGTTATCAGTTGAATACAAATGGCGAAACTAACTTGTCATTAATGGTGCGCTATTGGGGCAACGAGTGGGGCAACCGTGCTTTAGATATCCTTATTGATGGCGAAAAGCTGGTGACAGAAGATACTAAGGATAAATGGAATGTATCTGAATTTCGAAACGTTTTTTATGAAATACCGGAGGCTATGTTATATGGGAAAAAACGGATAACTGTAAAATTTGTACCTCATGAAGGTTGTACAGCAGGCGGAGTATTTTTTATGCGTTTGTTTCTTGATGCTTATGAACAGATGAATAGTTATGATTAATAAAATCAAGATAATACTAAGAAGTCTAATGATAGAGGATATGAAAATGACGATTCTTACAATAAAATTTGTAATTATATTAGAAACATTACTTTTTCTGACTATTTCCATTTTAAGTGCTCAGAATATTCATAGTGATAATGGAGATGGTACCTATACCAACCCGGTTATCCCTGCCGATTTTCCGGATCCGGATGTTATTTGCGTCGGTGACACTTATTACATGGTAACAACCACAATGTGGGTGTTTCCTGGTGTAACTGTTTTAAAATCATATGATTTAGTTAACTGGGAATATTGCAGTAATGCTGTGTCTCGATTCGATTTTAGCGATTGTTACAACCTGAATGACTGTAATCGCTATGGCCATGGCCAGTGGGCCACCAGTATTAAGTATAATAATGGCAAATTCTATTTGTTGTTTATTACACTTGATGAAGGCGGGTTTATCTGTTCTGCAGACAAAGCAGAAGGGCCTTGGAAAGTAACAAAACTACCGAAAGGATTTTATGACCCAGGATTGTTCTTCGATACAGATGGGCGTATTTATGTGGCACATGGTTACGGGGATATAAAAATCACTGAGCTTGACAAAAACTTTGCGCCAGTCAGCAATGATTCGCTAGTGTTTAAAGGTGATATCCGCGGTGGGCTCGAAGGTATGCATGTATATAAAATCAATGGCTACTATTATCTGTATGGCACCTATGGCGGTGTTGCTGGTATTCAAGTAGCTTTGCGATCAAAAAATATCTATGGGCCGTATAAGCAGAAAGTAGTAATTGAGGATAAAACTCCGGGCGTCACCTTTGGTGTTCACCAGGGTGCATTAATCGAAACGCAAACAGGCGAATGGTGGACAATGCTGTTTGTTGACAGTGGCCCGTTTGGCCGTATGCCTTCGTTACAACCAGTTACCTGGGAAGTTGGCTGGCCAATGGTTGGCGTTGAGGGGAGAGGTGTGGTAACTTATCGAAAGCCCAATGTAGGCAAGGAATATCCAGTTAAGGAATTTCCAAGGTCTGATGAGTTTGATTCTTCTTCTTTAGGTATGCAATGGGGATGGAATCATAACCCCGATTCAACAAAGTGGTCGCTTACTGAGCGTAAAGGATTCCTCAGGCTTTACACAGCTTCTGTAGTGGATCGCTTACCCAAAGCTGTAAATACATTAACCCAGCGTCCATTCTCGCATTACGATAAGATAACACCATCGTTAGGTACCGCTAAAATTGATGTTGCAAACATGAAGGATGGCGACATTGCAGGTGTTGGTATTTTTCAGGATCCATATGCCTATATCGCAGTTAAGCAAACTGAAGGAAAAAAAGAGCTTGTTATGGTTAATAATGGCCAAACTATTTCGTCTGTTTCAATGAGTGAAGGTAACGAAGTTTATTTACGTGCTATAGCTTCTAACAGTTCCAAAATAGCCTCTTTTGAATATAGTTTCGATAATGAAAATTATACTGCTTTAGGCAATGAATTAAGAATGCAGTTCAATCTTAAAATGTTTACAGGCAATAAGTTTTGTTTGTTTAATTATGCTACCAGCCAGATTGGTGGCTATATTGATATTGATTGGTTTAGGGTTAAGTAAATCATAACCTGTTTGAGTTTTCCTTCTGTCCTTATAGATTCCAAGAAACACGAAAGTGTCATGGAATCTATAATAAACTTAAGAATAGTAAATAATATAATTTTAAAATGAAAACCTTTTAGAGCCTAAATATTTTACCTACTATTCCAGTTTAAACTAATATCAAATACTATAAATGGTTTTGTGTACTTATATTCTTGATTCTATATTTTATTTTGATATTGATTTTTATGCGTAATAATTATCAATGTTAATTAATTATCCTATTAATAGTTATTAATAAACAAATCTTAAACATGAAAAAATTTTTAAGTACTATTATTCTTGTTGGAATAATTTCAGTAAGCATTAATGCTCAATTTATTAGTTTAAAAAAAGGAGACGAACTTACCTTTAAACAATCACGGTACTCAATAAATCATTTTGTAAACGATCAATTAGGTTTAGACAATCAAAATGAACAAATGAGCAGACAATTTACATCTCTAAAAGTTATTGACGAAGTGCGTGGGGGATATAAAATAGTTGCAGAGTGCCGTTATGATTTTAATTATTACAGAATACTAGTGATGCGTTAACTTTTAAAAATATTTTGCAAACAATTATATTTCAATACAATATAAACGTTCTTTGATTTTTTGATTTGATTTGACT
>NZ_JAPDPI010000033.1 GCF_026013615.1 Plebeiibacterium marinum | reverse complement strand
TGCTGAAAGCACAGCTTATCCTAGCCCCATGCAACGCATGGGGTTATGTAAGGAGGTAATCAACGTCCTGTAGGGACAGCTCATTCATTTTTGAAGAAAGACATTACAAAAGCCTGTCTTTTAAATATAAGTATTTAATTTTCCTAAAAGAAGATAACATTGAGTATAATACAGAGAATTTATGGATATTAATTATTAACCTGTCCTTACAGGACGCTGATTGACATATCCAATACACCCCAGGTGATACCTGGGGCTAGGTTGAACTGTGCTTCCAGCACGATTTAATTCCAGTCTGTTCTGCTACCATCATAACAAAAATTTCTTTTTGAACACTTGAGGATATTTCCCTATTTCTTTACAAAAGTCACATCATCAACCTGACAACTGGCACCAGCCTCTCCCTCGGCTACAAAACCAATTTCAACCTTATTGTCTTTCACCTTTACATCATCAAGAATTACAGTAACCCACAAACTATTATTGGTGCCAATAGAGATTGATTTTATTTTTGCCCCACTTTCGGCATACATTTCAAGTTTATTGAATATACCATTACACTTAACCTTTGCTGTTAAAGTGTAATCTCCATCCTTTAACGCTACATAGGGCGAGGACTCTATTGTCTGGTATACTTTTCTCTTAAATCTAACCTTATCCTCTATATTCAAACTCTTTTCTCCAACTACATATTTCCTATCCGCCTGAGTATTGAAGTAATTTAAAACCGGCGATTCCTTTTCGCCCACTACGATCACATTGCCCTGGTAAATTAGGGTATTCCATCCCCTGAGCTGTTCTTGTATCGGTTTTTTTGGGGAAGGAATATAACGACGGTCTGCCTCAAAGCTTCCGTTTTTTACATAGTTGTTATCATCTGCAACACTCCATTCTCCGGTAGTCGCATCAAAGTTCCATGAGTGAAGCGAATTGAAATAAGGAGTCTCCCCATCAAATGACATGGGAAACCATTGATTATACCCCAAACCGTTTCCGGCAAAATTTGCCCATCGGTCGCCACAATAAACTACGGTTTCCTGCCTGCTCCCTTTTACATTTACAAAAAATCCCGTTTGCGTTATATGCGCATAATCATCCATACACCCAGGAGTAACTAACATTTCATTAGTAGGCAAGTAAGGTCCCCTGACATTATCAGCTACCAAATAATAAGCATACGATGAGTCCCATCCATATAGGTTTGAAGCAAAGATATAATATTTACCTTTGTACTTGAACATACAGTTACCTTCCCTTCCTTTACCCCGGAAAACCTGAGTACAATCCAGCAAATCCACCATGCCTTCTTTCACTCCAATTTCCGAAACATAGATCTTATGACGTCCTCTTCCATAAGAGTAGACCAGGTAGGATTTTTCGGTATCCGGATCTGTAAAAAGAGTTTGGTCGCCCGTATTAGGGGTACCTATGGTAGCTGTCATATCCAAACGCTGATGCCACTTGAATGGTCCTTTGGGGGAATCCGACAAGGCTATCAGAACACCGGCATCATGTTGGATAAACATGGCGTACTGTTCTATTTCCTGAACAAAAGCAACTCCCAATCGTCCCATCCAACGGGTACTGTCGTAGTGTTGATCCACTTCATTTCTATCCAATACATAATCCTCGAATTTCCAGTTAACCATATCTGTAGAAGAATAACAGGTTACAGCAATGAAATTATCCCTGGGTTGTGTGCATGATGGGTCCTTTCGATATAATTCAGCCTCTCTATAATAGGCTCCATACCAATAATATTTTTCCTGTCCGGTTTTGGGATCCTTAAACAGAAAGATTCCGCCTCCCTGACTATAAATAGGTTCACCGTTGGCAGTATCCCAAAACCTGTCGTTCTTAATATTTTGCAGCTGCGCTATTCCTGTCTGGAATAACCCGGATAACACAATCAAAGCTAATTTCGCAACCATATATTTTGCACTGCCCATCCCAATCTCTTTTTTACGTTTCTATTTCTTAATTACAAGCTCAGTTTTGTATTCCGGAACAACCTCAACACCATTAACCTTTAGGTATTTACCATTTTCAAATTCCGGAACCTGAGTCAAATCTTCCAAATAGCTGTAGTCGGGGTACATGGGTTCAAAAACAAGCACCATTTTATCATTTTTCAACTGCGGGGCATAGTTTTTAAGGCTAATCTCCCATTTACGCTCCTGGTACAAATGGTCTGTGATCAATTCGCCATCAATAAAAGCCAATCCCCTATCGCCAACATAGTCGATATTAACGAATACATCATTTAGTTTAGCAATATCCGAATTAAGCTCCAAGGTGTATTTACGCGAAGATACTTTCTCAAATTTAACCTCAGGCTTTACCTCATCAAATTCAACTGCATAAGTTGCAAATCCTTTAAAAACCGGTTTTTCTTTTCTTATATTAACCTTATCGCAAGCAATCTCCTTTGCCGGGTAAAGATGGATTTTATTTGCTGTTCGCTGACTTATAAACTGTAACTTACCCTGATCTTCCAGAACAAGGGCTTCAGATATCACCAGTGATTCACCCACCTTCAAGGCATTAAGAGCCAACGATTGCGACAACACCATAATTTTATCACCATTTATCTCAAACGAAAAGGGTGCATTTCCCTGTGCCTGGACTGATTTTAAACCATTCACCGATACCACTGAAGCATTCCTTAGTTTTGAAATTTTAGTCTCCTGCAAAAAATTCAGCTCCGGCTTTATGCCATCAACAGACGAGAATACATAACAATTTCCTTCACTCTGATGCAATACCGTTAATGGCTGAACGGTAGCTGACCTGATAAAGGTATGAGCAAGCTTCAGGTTAAACGGGAAAATGGCACTGGCTGCTTTCGGCAAGTCAAACGTTCCTTTTAGCGGGAATGAGATGGTTTCGCCCGATGTTTCAATTTTCACGCTGACATCTTCAATATCCTTCACTTCAATATGATCCTGAAAATTGACCATAAACAAAAAACCCGACTCACCATAGGAACGAACTGCGTATCGCAATGTTTCGTTATCTTCAGGTTTTATAGATGCATTAGTCTCCGGCAACACTGTTTTCATCGGTGCCAACTGGTCACTGCAGGCATCCAAAAACAAGTGCAGCATACGCAAGTGTTTATAGTGGTAACGCGCCTGGCCATACTGTCCTAAAGGAGCCTGAAAATCATAATTCATCCGCGGAATCCCATTGGCCTGTTCGTTGTAAAATTTTCCATCATATTGAGGGGTTGTTCCTCCATGATACATGTAGTACCCAATCCCGTTTGAGCCACTTCCTATAATGCGAACCATCAAAGGGTTTACGCTTTCGTACGCCACAATAGGACGGCGTGAGAACTTTGGCTGGATACCCGGTCCTATTTCACAGGGAATAGAAGGATACAGATCGGTATCGTAACTAACCGGGCTATAATCGGGGTACTTATGAATATCTTTAAAAAGATAAAAACCGGATGCTTGTGGTTTTGCCCAAAAAGGATAGGCATACCCTGCAGTAACCGGGATACTTCCCTTTTCTACAATTGTTGCATTACCCCATCCTGTAGCAGTATAAACAGGCACATCAACCCCATGTTTTAATGCTATTTGTTTCAGGTTGTTCATATGCTTTTTTCCATATTCATACCTGGGGTTTACACCTTCAGTATCGGCAATTTGTTCATGTGCCAGGGCCGCATCCAAATCTGCTACGGTCAGCTCCTTTTTACTTCCAGGAAAGGTAAACTCCCATGGTGCTGCTGAGTGTTGGTATTCATTTTCCAATTGCACACCTATAACTGGCCCCCCATCTTTATAAAGAAGTCCTTTTATCTGCGAAGCAATCTGACCATATAAGGCATCTACATACTCCAGATATTCAGGATCGTTGCTTCTCACTTCAAAAGTACGGCCATACAACCAATCCGGCATACCCCCATTGCGCATTTCGCCATGACAAAAAGGCCCCATCCGGACAATGGTAAATAATTTATGCTTTTCTATCAACTCCACAAACTTTCTTAAGTTCAGGTCTCCGCTCCAGTCAAACTTACCTTCATTCCGTTCGTGCAAATTCCAGAAAACATAGGTGGCAATAACGTTAATACCGCCTGCTTTCATTTTCAGGATCTCCTCTTCCCAATATTCTTCAGGACACCTGGAAAAGTGGAATTCACCAATAACCGGAAAAAATGGTTTGCCATCCTTTTCTATATAATAACTGTTTACTGTAATCTCTTCCCCTGCAGGATTTGTGCCCCCTAAATCAAGATGCCCTCGTAATATCTCCTTTTCAGGTTTATCAATATTTATGTTATAAACATTTTGAGAGTAAGCAGAAATTGCTCCCCAAACACTAAGTATAATTAATATCAGATTTTTCATAAATAAAAATTAGCGATTTCCCTTTGACTGTATACAAATATCTGCCTTTCCTGAGATATAAAAAATGGATGGTTTTTTGATATTAATGGACTATCTTATTTTAAAACAAACAAAAGCTACCTATATAATGAAAAAAGAGGGTGTCATTTTTCTAAGACACCCTCTTTTTAGTCAATTTGCAGATCTATTACAGATGCTGCCTTATGTTTTTCACTAGCTCTATAAGTCTGTTTAAAAGCTATTTCTTTTCTCCGGAAACCCTATAAAAACCAACCCCATGTGTTGGAATTGACGGAGCAAATTCTGTATTGGAATACGTACCAACATCCTCATTTTTCCATAAATCACGAATAGTACATTCACCTTTAAAACCTAATCCCTCTAAATCAACAGGAATACTGATGGTATTATCCAAAACCGGGTTTTCTGTGTAAACCAGAAACTCCATTGTTACGCCATCAGGGGCATCAAGTACTTCATCATCGTACGAACACAATGCCTTAAATTGGGTATAACCTTCAGGAACATCAAATTCTATAACAGAGTTTGAGTGCGTTCCTATTCCGGTTTTGTAAACTTTACCTGCTACGGTTAATTTATTTCCTGCAACAGACTTGTTTTTCTGAACCGTTGACCATCCACAAGATGCACTAACCCAATCTATATCTGTTAAAGAAAGTGCCTCCCCATTTTCTTTATAAATAGTGGGATTAATCCAATTGGCATGGTCATGACCCGAATTATCTCCTGCATCCGTTACTACCAAATACAACTTTTGAGCACCCGAAATATCGGCCTTAACCTCTTTGGATTTCACAGTGGTAGTCCTGCTGATTCTTCCTGTATTGGCAATGGCTTTACTCAAGTCCACCGTTCTTGGGGTTGGATCCTGGGTGGCCAGCATAAACTCAACGGTAGTTCCGCCTTTCACATCGGTAGCAGCTTTATCCAGCCCTGCAAATGTTGTAAAACGAACACTATTATCCGGAATCTGATACATAATAATAGACTGCGAATGGGTACCAATTCCATTTTTGTACACAGTACCTTTCACATTCAATTCTTTACCCGAAACACTTTTATTAACACTCACTTCACCCCATCCTGCAGTTGCATACTGCCATTTCAAGTCTGTAAGTTTAATCTTCTTCCCTGTTGATAATTCAATCTCCGGATTAATCCAGTTAGCATGATCCCATGCAATACCATCTCCACTATCATTTACAATTAAGTAAAGCTCTGTACTCCCTTCCGGCAACTCTACATCAATATGCTCTCCAAATCCATCTGTTAATTGCGATACGGTTCCACTCCTGTATAAAAGGTCTTTTGTTTTTATAAAACCGTCGCCCTCATTGTTAAACAGGGCTACAAAAACATCTCCGTTTGCCGGATCATCTGCAGTCCATACCGTAATGTCATCTTTAGCGTATAATTCTTTATTATTCCTTGAATACTTATTTACATACAACACTTCCTTATTGGTAATAATCGAATTAGTAAATTCATCATTATCAGGAAGGTTACCCCCAAACATCAAAGGCGACTTAAACATCGACCACAATGTCATTAAGGTATATTGTTCATCTTTAGTAAAATTAGTATAACGATCAGTAGCCCTTTCGCCCCTGATAAACTTGCCCAAAGGAAGCATATCAGCATCAGGCCAGGCTCCCGTTGTAATATATGGAGCCCACTTGGCACACATACCAAACGAATAATTTAACTGCGCCCAATTATCCCAAAAATCATCAATTGTCCTCCACATATTGGCATGATTAGTAGCATGCTCATGCTGATCAATAGGAGTAGCCCCCGGCGACATGCTCAATACAATAGGACGTCCGGTCTGATCGATTGCCTTACGCAGCATTTCTATTTCATCGGTATGGTATGGGCGCGATAAATCATCCACTTTAATATAATCAACACCCCAGGATGCATATAAATCCAAAATAGAATTATAATACTCCTGAGCCCCTTCCTTGCTTCTTACCACAGTATAATTATCCTTTAACCAGGTACACTCCGATTCAGTTGAATATATCTGGTCAGCTGTAATATTAGTACCCTTTATTGGCATTTTATTGAATACAGCCTCTTTGGGTACCCCTCGCATAATATGGATACCAAACTTTAAACCGAGGTTATGTATATAATCTGCCAGGGGCTTAAAACCGGCACCATTTGCAGACGAAGGAAACCTTTTAGGCGATGGCATATACCTGCCATTCTCATCAATCACAAAATCTGTTTCATCGTAAGGATTATAATGACCTGTAGTTTGGTTATCGGCATACCACCTGATATCAACAACAATATATTCCCAACCTGATTCTTTTAAATGTTTTGCCATATAATCGGCATTGGCTTTTACCTCTGCTTCCACAACCGACGGACCAAAACAATCCCAGCTATTCCATCCCATAGGCGGAGTGGCTGCCCATTTTTTAAATCCGGTCACCTCTTCCCCGGAGGATGCAGGTTTATTATTCAAATTGCATGCTCCTAACAAAAGCACCAGGCCTGCAGTAAATGTAAGACACAAATTTTTCATCGTAATACCTAAATTGAGTTTCTGATTAACAACTATAAATCATTAAAACATCAAAAATATAGAATAATAGTCTTTTTTACTATTAAAAATCCGTCAAAGAACCGGACATATCGTGCTACTTTGGAAAAACCAGCACATTATTGCATTAAAACTCCATGACCAGGCTAGTCCTGACAGATGGCAAAATGTAAAAATATACGTGTCGCATCCTTCTGTACAAGCGCTCTTATCACTAAGAATGCTACAATGATTTTATCACAATTTCTTCCGATTGCAAACCCTTTGCACTCACCTTTAATTTTATATCTCCCGCTTCTTTTTGAGATTGTACCAATACCACCAGTTTACCACTAAAAGCTTTCATGGTGGGCATATGAAACATTTCCAATGAAGTTGCATCCCCGTTACAGGCAGCTCTATACGTACCTTTGCCGGATACTTTAAAACTTAATTGATGAGAAGCCGTTGGACAAATATTACCATCCTCATCCACAACCGAAACCGTTACAAAGCTTAAATCATTCCCATCAGCTTTTATCATCTCCCTGTCTGCCACCAGTTCCAGATGATGAGGTTTCCCTGCTGTTTTAATCTCTTTTTCCGCAGCAGGATTGCCATCCTTATCATATGCTACTACTTTTACTGTTCCGGGTTCATACTTAACATCCATCCACATCAAGCGATACCTGTGTTGTTTTGATTCATCGCTCTTACTTTGTATGCCCTGGCTTTTTCCATTTATAAAAAGTTCAGCTTTGCTGTAACTGGTATAAACAAAAACCGGTGTAGTTTCGCCTTCTCTCCCTTCCCAATTCCAATGGGGCAAAATATGAAGTGTTTCTTCTTTTGTATTCCAACGGCTACGGTAAAGATAATAGCGGTCCTTTGGCAGTCCTGCCAAATCACAGATACCAAAATACGAACTTCGCGAAGGCCAGTAGGTATCGTACGGAGTAGGTTCTCCCAGATAATCAAAACCGGTCCATACAAACTCTCCAATTACCCAATCCTTATCATCCTGCAAAACAAAATCATCATCAGGCAGGTTACTCCAGCTGCAATACTCAAAGTCATAAGACGAACACTGACCATCAGCATATTGCTTTCCTTTAGCTATTTCAACAGGAAACTTATATACTCCACGTGAACTTACAGTGGATGCAGTCTCTGATCCCAGCAAAAAGCCTTGTGGGAAACGTTCATAAGCTTCTTCATATAAATGAACCCTGTAGTTTAATCCCGGAATATCCATGATGGCACCAAAACCACTTTTCATTACGGCATTTACCTGATCCATCCCTACTGTTACCGGCCTTGTCGGATCTTCCCGATGAAAAATATCCTGAAGCCACTTCGCCCTCTTTACACCTATACTCCCATGCTGGTCGGGCACTTCATTTCCAGAGCTCCACATAACTATGCAGGGGTGATTGCGTGTGGCTCTTACCAGGTTGATCACATCTTTCTCTGCCCACTCATTAAAATACAGATTATATCCATTTTTCACCTTAGGCTTTGCCCATTCATCAAAGCTCTCGGCCAAAAACAAGAAGCCCATTTCATCACACAATTCCAATTGTTCGTGCGATGGCATATTATGGGCGGAACGGATGGCATTACACCCCATATCCTTTAAAATAGTAAGCTGGCGCTTTAATGCAGCAATATTCACTGCAGCCCCAAGGGGACCTAAATCATGATGCAGGCACACCCCTTTAAACTTGGTGGTTTTCCCGTTCAGTTCAAAACCTTTATCCGGTCCGTAGGAAATAGTTCTTATCCCGAATGGGATAACCTGAACATCCTTAAGTTCATTATTTTGATATAATTGCATTTCTACCGAATATAGAACCGGAGTATCAGGACTCCATAACTCAGGGTTTTTAACAGCAATATTTTGCTCAACCTCATCACCATACCTTTCACTTGAAACCTTCTCTGCTATAATTTTTCCGGCAGCATCTTTAATAATAGTTTTTATGCTTAAATCCTTGCCATTCACCTTTGATTTGATGTTTACTTTAGCCACCCCTCCATCAACATATGGCGTTGTTACAAAAGTTCCCCAATGCTGAAAACAAACTTCATCTTTTACAATCAGCTGAACTTTTCTGTAAATTCCTGCTCCCGGATACCAGCGAGAAGCTTTTCCCGGATTCTCCAAACGCACCGCCAAGGTATTTTTACCAGGTACAAGATGTTGTGAAATATCAAAATAAAAATAGCTGTACCCATATGGACGACACCCCACTTCATTACCATTAACAAAAACCCGGGCATTGCTCATTGCTCCATCAAATTGCAAAAGGACTTTCTTCCCCTTTTCTAATTCAGGTAAATCAAATGTTGTTCTATACCACCCTACTCCAATGTGTGGCAACGAACCTGTACGCCCTGTTTTTTCTGTGGCCTCTTTCTCCTGGTTCTGAACAATCCTTACTGTCTGTTTATCCACTTCCTTATCAAACGGTCCGTATATTGCCCAATCATGGGGCACACTAACGGTTTGCCAACCTTTGGTAACAAAATCTGCTTTTTCCGCTCCCTGAACATCACCTTTAGTAAACTTCCAGTTATCGGACAATGTGATAACATTACGTGATTGATTTTGTGCTAAAACAAAAGTACCTGAAACAATCACTATCAATAATAATATTTTTAATCTCATGGTTATATGATGTCTTAAATAATTAATACTACACTTGGGGATCAAACTCCTACATCGAGTTATCAAAAGTATAATACCTTTTTTATATCCACTAATCTTTCTTAAATCTGATAAATATTTTTTCCTTAAATACCCATCCCTTATAAAAGACTTCCAATTCTACCTTCACTGCTTCATCCCCGGAAAAATCAGAAGCTATTAATTTAAGTTTACGACTGGCTTCAACTCTTTTGCCATTCACTATCCATTGGTAATTATCGTAATTTAATCCGGCATCAAGAGTATATTCCGCAGTTCTGCAATTAATGGTATCCATCACAATACGTTGTGCCCTCTGATACCGGGTATTCATATCATTAATATGACCATCTGCCGACATTCCTGATTTAGAATGAGCTCCTCTTTTTAAACGGTACTCATTATTCCAGAATTTTCCCAAATCGGAACCTAAATAATAGCCCAATTGGGTAGGCTGGTTATAGCCCACATTCTGTATAGCAACTGATAACCTGTACATAGGGTCGCTCAACAGAGTATGAAACCGGTAAGGTGTTTCATATGGTGTAATATATAACCTTATTTCCTTATTATCTTTTGTTCGCACCAATACTTCTTCACGCCAGTCTCCAATAATATCAGCCTGTAAACAAGGATTACCTTTGGTCCAGTTATTGGCAGCCAAAGCTTCTTCTCCAGGTAGTGATAACCTGTCAACTCCATCACCATTCCATTTGGTAATAACAACTCGTTCCCTTCTTCTTACGCCTGAACCATCCAACAGCTCACGATTTAGATCCCCGTCCCACCAAAGGCCCATATTTATGGAAGGTGTTTTTTGACTGATCAACTCTCCTTTTGCGGTATACACCCCTCCAGAATGGGTTGTCCAGACTTCCATCCCCTTGAACCTTGGATCAATATCTGCGGCCATGGCCCTTCCCACATCTTCAACCGATGGTATACCCCACAACAAAGCCCCTGTACGGGCATCCCTGAGCTCTGATCCGGCTCGCGAAGGCACATGTTCATGGCAATCCCACACTTCAAGTCCCGGACGCTCAACATCAATATCAGTAAGGTGCATAGCATCTCCATGCCCAAGCTGTGTATTATAGCCCCCTGAACCATCATGGTCGATCATACAGGCTCCATATGTAATCTCGTCTTTCCCATCACCGTCTACATCGCCTATAGCCAGACTATGGTTACCTTGTCCCTCAAAACTCTTATACTTTCCGCCATTATCTGTGGTACTGAATTTCCATCTTTTCGCAAGCTTTCCACCCCTATAATCCCAGGCTTCCAATACCGCTTTTGCATAATATCCCCTGCAAATCAATATACTAGGTTTTTGTCCATCGAAGTAGCCTACGCCCCCTAAAAAGCGGTCAACCCGGTTTCCGGTATTATCTCCAAACTCAAAAGCGCTGCCTCTGGGGATAAAATTTGTTCTGGCCAATTCTTTACCTGTGGCACCTTCAATAACCGATAAAAATTCAGGACCTTTAACAATCTTACCATAAGTTCTGGAACCAGAGTCTCTATCCACGTAATCTGTTATACCATCCCCATTAACATCTCCAATCACTTCACCGTCTCCAAACTGAGTACCCTCACCTGTTTTTACAGCTAACTCAGATTTTCCATCTCCATCAAAATCATAAACAAGCATTTGAGTATAATGTGCCCCTTGCCTTATATTAACACCTAAATCAACCCTCCACAGAAATAATCCATCAAGAGTATAGGCTTCTATAAGCGTTCCTCCCTTACAAACACCATTATGCGAATTGTCTTTGCCACTGTTTTCCCTTTTTATGACTATTTCCATTTCGCCATCTCCGTCAAGATCTCCAATAGTAGCATCATTGGGACTATAACCCCATAAAGTATCGCCAGGAAAAGGCTTGATTGGAATAGAAATATAAGGTTTTTCGGCCTTTTGAGAAGTTAAGGTATAAGAAGCAAGAACCTCATCTGAACCATAAGCTTTTAAAATATAGACATTTTCTTTTGACACATCCACATTTTCATCCAGCACATAGGTAGCTTCAAACAAAGGCTTCTTGTTCAGTTTTATTTCTTTTCTTTTACCCGATTTGCGGTACACATCATAGCCTGTACTAATTTTATCCTTTGGCAAATATCGCCAACTAATGGCCACTACACCACCCCCCTGATGAATAGCCACCATCCCTCTTCCCAGATTTTCTGTCTGGATAGAAGAGGAATAATCCGGACCGATAGATTCCTGAGCATATACACCTACGATAGTGCTTATAATCAGGCATAGCTTTAACATTAGATATTTTTTCATATGCTTTTAAATTTTCTTTCAATTAAAAAACTGAATTATAGTAAAAACACGTTAAAGCTATTACCCCGGTTACGTAACTTGCAACCTCACAAAGGCTTCAACGGGTTTTCATATGTATAGTAAACAACACATTACCAATCAAGGTGCATAAAAACATTGCGGTTGCCAATGGAACCAAATCTTCAGCCCTGAAGAAAGTGATTATGCTCCCTATTACAAAACTTAGCAAAAACCGCATGATACCAATGGTGGCATTTGCCGAACCTGCCAGTTCCGGGTTATAGTTTAAAATTACGGCTGTTCCGTTACCAAAAACCATCCCCAAACTTCCCATAAACACAACGATGCCAATAAACACAACCCAAAACGATGGAGTGCCATACAAAACAGCAACAAACAAGACTATCCCGGCAATAAGTTGCACCAATAAACCTGTCCTTAATAAAAACCGCGGCTTATAGTACTTAATCAAAATAGTATTGCAAAAAGACAGTATAATATTCAATAACACATTGGCACCAAATAGCAACGGGAAAAGATCCGTGTCTATTTTAAAATAATCGATATAAATAAATGAGGCTCCCGTAAGAAAAATATACATCCCGGACATGGAAAAGCTTACAGAAAACAATGTTAGAACAGATTGCTTATCTGAAAAAAACTGTACATACTTGGCAAAAAGCTGATGTCCACTTATTGTTTTTGTTAATAACTGAACATCCCTTGATTCCGGGATCAGGAAATAAAATGCCACCAAAAGCACTGTGGCAAAACACCCCATAAAATAGAAAACTCCGCTCCATCCATTCCATTTGATCAGGAAGGCACCAATAACCGGAGCAAACAAGGGAGCAAGCATCATCATCATACTTACCACCGTAACCAGCTTTGCCACTTGCTTACCGGTAAACCAGTCTCTTATAAAAACATTTGCCGTAACTGTTGCAAATCCGCCACCAAATGCCTGCAATAACCTTAAAGCAATAATCTGTTCAATCCCTCTGCATTGCGGAATCAGAAAAGCTGCTAATCCATATAATACAATCCCGGTTAATGCAATCGGCTTGCGGCCAAATGAATCAGACAAGGGTCCACCAATAAAATTACCCAACGAAAAGCCTAAAAAATAAACTGTTACCGTTAGCTCTACTACACTTAAATGTACTCCGAAAAAATTGGCCATTAAAGGCATGGCCGCAAGGTAAGAATCGATGGCAAAAGGCGACAAGGTGACCAATGCAGCCAACATCACAGTTAATACAGGCAGGAATCTGGTTTGAATATTGCTTTTAATATAGTTCATATCATGCTATTTTTTTGCAAAGAAAACAATATGAACTATATAAAAACAACTCTTCTCAATCATTATACTATAAAAACTATTCTTTACCAGGCGAATCAAGTGGATCCTCTATCAATTTTCCTTCAACCCGGATCTTATCAAAAGAAACATTCTCAGCATCATCCAAAACAAACAAAGGACGCTCATCCTTTTCTCCAAAATAAAACCTCACGTTTTCAAAAAACACATCTTTGGCATGCCGGACAAAAAATCCCGATGCCGGTATGATTCCAAACATCCAGGGTTCCGGATAATTCTTAATGCTTTCGGGAATTGTTTCCGGCACATCGTTCTGCGTGAAGCCCCCTTTGAAATGGATATTTACATTTGAAATAAACACCTCTTCAATATTATGCCCCGGGATTCCGCTAATGATATTTGAAAAACGGGAATCGGCATTATACACATTTACATTGCTAATCTGCAACCTTCGGAGTTTTCCTACCGGAGTTCCTTTAGGACTGCGTTGACGGCCTCCCAACCTGATAAAAATAGGTGAGTTGCCCACATCCCGCATTGTAATATTAGAAACCACAACATCTTCAAGCCATCCACCATCTACAGCTTCTAACGCTAAACCACGGCTACGCTCAAAAATACAATCGGCTATAACTATGTTTTTAAATCCTCCACTCGATTCTGTTCCTAATTTTATACGTCCGGTATTTGAACCATGGTCAGGGGCAACAGCTTCGTAGGTTTCCCATTTCCCTGTTAATACAGAACCTTTATCGTATCCCGACACCAGGCAACCCCGTATGGTAACATTCTCGGTATCTTTAAAATAACCCAGACCGTAACTTGCCTTCAGCACGATAGCATCATCCCATGGACAATTTACCGTACAATCAGTAATACGAACATTTTTACAGCAATCAATATCAAAACCATCCCTGTTGGTATCCACTTTTACATTGAGTACATGAAGGTTATCCACTCCCGTTGCCAATATGGCAAAATGGCCACAATTAAGCATTGACACATCCTTTACCGTAACATTGTAGCATTCTTTTAATGATATAGCTTTATTTCCAACACCCGACAAGCGACTCTCTTCTCTCGACAGCCCTTCGCCATATATCAAACCATTTCCACAAATGGTTATATCATGTTCACCAATCCCCCACATTAAAGAATTTTTCCAATGACTGTGACCAAAATCCTGATATGGATTATCCGGATTAGGCTCTGCGCTATCATACCCCTCATTCTCGCCAGGGAAAGCAGCCTTGATTACTGCTCCTGATTCCAGATACAGGGTTATATTACTTTTTAGCCTGATTGAATAACAAGCATAATTCCCTGCAGGGAAATATATAGTACCTCCACCTTGTTTTGCAGCAAGTTCAATAGCCTGGTTAATGGCAGGAGAATCAATGATTATCCCATCTCCTTTAGCTCCGTAATCCTTAACATTGAAAATATCGGCCCAGGCCGATAACGAAAAAAGGGATAAGAAAATATATAAAAACAAATATCGCATATTATAAGATTTAATCCGGAGTGGATTTCATCCACTCAGTTTCTTGATTAACACGGTAAACTCCCGATTCAAATAGCTCTGGCAGCATATAATAATTATAATCAGCAAGGGGATTCAGAAAATAAAAACAGAAATACAATGGAGTATTATCTTTTATCTCTACTGATGCTGTAAGCAACTGTGCATTGGTATTTTTTCCTGATTCGAACAACTGGAGGGGTGATCCCTGCTTATTGGCATCTCCAAGCTTTAAATTTCCACCCAAAGGAGTTTCGCCCTCCACAATTCTCAACTTGCGACTTGTTCCATAGTACAAAGTAAAAGACTCACCTTCTATGCTGAACACGTTTTTATCGCAATCGGAAGGTATAATTTCCGGAGTCCAATCTTCTCCTACCCTTTCATTTGAAGCTCCACCATAGGCCCAAATCAATCCGGCGTCTTCAGGCAGGTTCTCAAAACTAAGTTTCATTACTGCTCCCTTGCTATCTTTTAAAGGACGGATGATATATTTTATTTCTCCATTTTCAATTAACTCATCCTTTAAAGAATAACTGGTTTCTTTTTCTGAAGCTTTCTTCTTTATCTTTTTAAATTCGGAAAACCATTTACTTTCCTTTCCTTTAACGATACCTATTTTTAAAGTTCCGCTAAGCTCCGGAGTTAATAATGACCAATCTGTATTTTGAGCAAATACAGATTGAACCATTACCAAGCAAATTATAAGCAAACAGGCAGTTAAACTTATCCTATATTTTTTAATTTCCATCTGGCTTTTCAATTTCTGTAAAAGGTGTTGGGTACCATTTAAAACTTTCGAAATCATCTGGCTGAGCAGGATTAAAATCCTTAATATCTTCCCTTAAAAATTTAGCTAGTGGCAACTGAACTTGCTTAATGCCATAAATAACACTTTGTGCAATCTGATACCCTCCATAAGGATTAAAATGAGTGTTATCTTTTAGTTCCTTAGTTTGATTTGGGAACGTATTGGCAGGATAATGAACAAAGGCATTAATCGATTTTTCAACTCCCATTGCTTCGTACAAGGTACGTGTGTAGCTATGCAGGTCTATTAAAGGAATTCCTTCCTCTTTGGCAAGTTTACGCATAGCATCAGGGTAGTCGCCATGGGTATCCACTATTTCCCCTTCTTTATTAAAACTACGACGTTGTGTTGGGGTTATAAAAACAGGATTTGCCCCTTTTTCCCTGGCTTTTATTAAGAAATGCTTCAATCCTTCAGTAAAGTTTTGGTAGGGCCCTTTACCTTCGCCTTTTTCCTTTTGGTCATTATGCCCAAATTCCATAAAGATATAGTCGCCGGCTTTCATCTGTGTCAGCAATTTTTCCAGTCTGCGACGGGCAATAAAACCACTAACCGTTTCCCCGGACTCGGCATAGTTTGCAATACTGACTTTATCGTTAAAAAACAAAGGTGCAATCTGTCCCCAACCAATCCAGGGTTCATAATCCTGATCCACTACAGTTGAGTTAGCGCATAAAAACACAGTAACAACATCATCTACAGGAGTAATCTCAATAAAATCAACCTGAGGTGCTTCCCCGTTAAACTCAAACGAAAGATGACTATCCCAGTTCAGTTTGTTTTGTTCCCTCTTTTTTATTCTAACAACTCTTCCTTCACTGATAATGGTATCTCTTTTATTGATGTTAAAATATACATCCTTAAATTCTCCTTTAGCGGTTACAATACCATCAAAAAACATCCGGCGTGATTCTCCTCTGATAACCGTATGCCCTTCCTTTTGATCGGAACCCACACGAACATGTACCCTGTAGTTGCCATCCGGAACATTTTTAAAGAAGATAAAACCATTATCGGCAATACTTAATGGATTGTTTATTTTATAAGGGTTATTTTCTTCTTTACATGAAAAAAGAAAAACACTACATATGGTTAATAATATACTGATTGTTGCTTTATACATTCTAAATTATTTTATCTTATAAACTTCAACTCCTGCCAATAAAAAACACCCAATACCGTAATCTTCAAAATCCGGCATTGAATCATATTTAACCGGCTGACCATCCTTTGGTTCTTTACCAGTTCCCTGAACATAACCCAGGAAGCCATTTTCATGAATACAATCTTTAGTTATGGAATTCCATGCCTTTGTTATAATTGGCAGGTACTCATCTTTTGGTAAAAGTCCATTATTTATACCCCAGGCCATTCCGTAAACAAACAAAGAGGTTCCTGTTACTTCTTTTCCACCGTAATTTTTTGGATCATGTAAACTCACATTCCAATAACCATCATTTCGCTGACATTTAACCAACGCCTTAGTCATGGCCATAAAATCTTCCACATAATCTTTATAATGTTTTTCATCTGCCGGAATCTCACTCAAAACCCTGACCAAGGCTGCATATACCCATCCATTTCCTCTGGACCAATAACAGTCTTCACCGTTGGGCTCTTTGTAAGGAGGAATGAAGTCACCATCGCGCCACCACAAATCATCTTCTGCATTATACAATCCCTTACCTGCCATTTGGTTACGACAGTACTCATACATATCCCACATTTTATCCCAATATTTTGGTTCATTCAATGTAGCTCCAAGTTTTGCAAAAACAGGCATTCCCATCTGAATAGCATCTATCCACCACCAATCGTCATTCTGCGGGGTATTAACCAACATATCCAAATTAGCCCGCACTTTTCTGATGCAAACAGGCTCCTGATTTAACCTATATAAATCAATATAGGTTTGACCCGCACAGTAATCATCTGCATTACGGGTTACGGTACCATCTCTGTATCCCCATTTATGAAAAGCAGCCCAATCGTAGGCATAACGATAATACTCCTCTTTAGGCAAAATAGAATACAGTGCCATTAATCCTTCATAATAAACACCCCTTGTCCAAATATTGCTGGGGCGAACCCTTCCAACATTTGATGTTGCGGTATAGTCGCTATACTTTTCCATAAAGTAACTATTCACCTTAACAATAGATTTAAGGGCATCCTCCCTATCAATATCTTTCTGACTTTGTGCCAAACCCCAAAAACAACTCAACGCTGTTACTAAAACAATAAATCGTACTTGTCTCATTTTTCTTAACAATCTAATTACTTGTTTCCTTATCTTTTAAATTATCACAAAGCTATCATACAATAATAAAAGGCACATAGAAAATCATACAGAAAACATTAAAAATAATACATGTAATTTACAAAAATATTATTTACATTTATTGTCATTTATTTCCACTTATTAACACTTAACCAGCTAACACTTCCCATTTTGATATATTTAATGATACGGACAAACAATGCGAACAATAACACATACTTCAACCAATTTATCCATGATCACAGCCGGACATTATGAGTATCTTTGATCTAAAATATAAAACAGCACCCTATGTATATAAAAATCATATTTTCTGCGGCCCTACTTACTACAATCCTTATCGGCTGTAACCAAAACAACCTTAAATCAAAATCCGATATTCAAAAACCCAATATAATATTTGTTCTTGCTGATGATTTAGGATATAACGATGTGGGATATGCAGGTCAGGAACAGATTAAGACCCCACACATTGACCAACTGGCCAAGGAAGGGAAAGTGTACACAAATGCTTATGCCGGAGCCCCTGTTTGTGGTCCTTCACGAAGCGTATTAATGACAGGACAACACACGGGACATACAACAGTCAGGGGAAATTCTACTATTGTTGGCGGAATTCCAGGAAAAAAAGGAGACAAAGTGGTTTATAGGGCTAATTTGTCTGACTCTGACTATACAGTGGGTAACTTAATGCAAGATGCCGGTTACAAAACCTGCCTGGTAGGAAAATGGCACCTTGGAGGATACGATTCAACGGCAACACCAAACCACAGAGGATTTGATGAATTTTATGGCTGGCTGACCAATAAGCCGCAAACATACCAAAGCACTTATTGGCCGCACAAAAGGCTGAAAAACAATAACATGATTGATATACCCCAAAACGCCGAAGGAAAAAAAGGGTATTACCACACTGATATGTGCACAGATGAAGCCATTGAATTCATAACCCAAAATAAAGATTGCGATCAGCCATTTATGTTAATGCTGTGCTATTCAAACCCACACGCCCCCCTGGACGCACCAGACAACGCCATTTACAACAATAAAGAATGGCCTGACAATATGAAAACCTACGCCTCTATGATATATCACCTCGATAAAAACATAGAAAGACTAAAACAAACTCTAATCCGGGAAGGACTAAGTGACAACACGATTGTTTTCTTTTGCAGCGACAATGGCCCCAGATCAAATTACTCCGACAAATTAACTGAAGTTGTTGACTTTTTTGACTCAAACGGCCAATTAAGAGGCTACAAAAGAGACATGTACGAAGGAGGAATAAGGACACCAATGATTGTCTGGTCTCCAAAAATGATAAAAGCTGGCAGCAAATCTGAACTTCCCTGGTACTTTGCCGACATCATGCCCACTTTTGCTGAAATTTCCAATTTTAAAACCGATTTAATGAAAACAGATGGAATCAGCATCTACCCTTCAATTATAGACAACCCTATGCCAAATTCGCCACGCTTTTTATATTGGGAATTCTTTGAAAGAGGATACAAACAGGCCGTAAGATATGGAAAATGGAAAGCAGTTGTTATAGGAGGTAAAATGGAATTATACGATCTGTCAAATGACATTGGCGAACAAAATAACATTGCCGATAAACATCCTGAAATCACAAACACAATCAAAGAATATTTATCCGAATGCAGAACCGAATCACCATTTTGGCCGGTGAAAAATTGATAAAAAAGGATAATTCAAAAACCATAACCCATGTCGATATTTGATAACAATTGACTATAGCTGATACACAATTCCATGCCAAAAACCCTTAATATTGCAAGGTTTTATCCATCCTGTATTAAATAACAGGTTTATGGATGGAAGTCCATTCTGATAGTCTCTCACATCATTATTTTTGTATTAGTTAAAAATGATGAGAACTATAAAAGACAATATTATTACAATGAAAAATCCCACTTCAAATACAATTAAGTATTCATTGTTTGCTCTAATAATCCTCCACTCATGCTTTACGCTTGGGGCAATGGATAATTTGCAAAAAAAAGAGAAGAAAAATAAAAAAAACACAGCTGAAAAAGAACTAATAATTAACGATAGCAACACGCCTCTTCATTTGCTCCAACCTGAATATACATTTGATTATCAAGTTCCATCTGTCCAAAAAATTGAAGGACAAATGGAGCGCATTTTAAAATACCTTTCTGCTGCTACCCCTACAGAGATTGTAGACAGGAAAAATCAAAACACAATATCAGACTACCAGGCTATTAACAGAGATTGTGAACTGAAAAAAGGGGATTTCAGGTTAACCTCTTATGAGTGGGGAGTTACCTACGCCGGTATGTTAAGGATGGCTGAAGTTACAGACAACTATGCTTACCTTGATTACAATCGCGCACGTTTTACTCTATTAGCCGATGTGGCTCCATATTTTGAAAAAATACTAACCGAAACAGGAATTATCGACCCGGCAATGACCAGCGTCCTTCAGCCTAAAGCCCTTGATGATGCAGGGGCGATGTGTGCTGCCATGATAAAAACCACCCTGTTCGACAAGTCAACTGACAACCTGCAAGGATTAATTGACCGATACATTGATTATATTATGTATCATGAATTCAGGCTAAATGATGGCACTTTAGCAAGAAACCGACCACTTTACCACTCTGTTTGGCTCGATGATATGTTTATGGGCATACCTGCTTTGCTACAAATGGGTAAGCTAACCAGAGATTCAAAATACACCGACGAAGCAGTAAAACAAATCCTGCTTTTTAAAGAGAAAATGTTTGTTGAGGAAAAGGGACTATTCCGTCATGCATGGGCTGAAGGACTTAATCCCCAACCATCCTATTTTTGGGCCAGAGCCAACGGTTGGGCATTGCTAACACTTTGCGAAGCTTTGGATGTACTGCCTGCAAAACATCCGGAAAGAAAGCAGATTTTAGATCTATTTCAAACTCATATTCAATCACTGGTTCAAATGCAATCAGGACAAGGTTTATGGCATCAACTTATAGATAGAAACGACAGTTTCCTTGAAACATCAGCTAGTGCAATTTATGTGTATGCCATGGTTCACGGCATTAACAAAGGATGGTTAAACGGTCGCGTATACGGCCCTTCTGCGGTATTGGGATGGAATGCATTATCTGAAAAAATCAATGATAAAGGCCAGGTGGAAGGCACATGTGTTGGAACAGGTATGGGTTTCGACCCTGCTTATTATTACCACCGTCCGGTAAGCAAATTTGCAGCACATGGTTATGGACCAATGCTACTGGCCGGTGCAGAAATGATTGAACTATGTAAAAACTGGTTCCCCAAAATGAACGACAGTGCTGTTCAGTTTTATAGCCAGACACAACCGTATACTGAACCCATCTTTGGTGTAGGAGATCCAAGACATCCTCCGTATTTAAAAGGGGGAAGCACCCGCAAAGGGGACAATCCTGTTGTTTTTGTAATTGGTGATTCAACTGTTAAAAACGGTCGTGACAGAGGAGATGGCGGTCAGTGGGGATGGGCCAGCTTTTTTGAACAATACTTTGATACAACAAAAATAACTATAGAAAATCACGCTTTGGGCGGAAGAAGCAGTCGTACTTTTTTAACAGAAGGATTATGGCAAAATGTGTTGGATGGACTAAAAGAAGGCGACTATTTATTTATACAGTTCGGACACAACGATGGAGGACCCTTTAACACAGGTAGGGCGCGAGCTTCTATAAAAGGTGCTGGAAATGAATCCCAGACTTATATCATGGAAGCAACAGGAGGACCTGAAACTGTATATACTTTCGGTCATTATATGCGCCACTATATTAAACAAGCCAAGGCTCAGGGAGTAAAAGTAATAGCTTTATCACATACTCCACGAAACAATTGGGAAGATGGAAAAATGGCCCGGGTGACTGAAACATATGCTAAATGGACAAAAGAAGTGGCTGATGCCGAAGGGGTTTGTTACATTGACTGTAATGATCTTTGTGCTACTGCATATGAAAAAATCGGAGAAGAAGACACCAAGCCCTATTACAAGGATAACGTACACACTTCATATATAGGAGCCATTTTAAACGGAAATACAATAGCCAAAGCAGTTTACACCCTTGAAAATTGCGACCTGAAAAATTACATGCTTGAAAAGATTATTGAAAACCCTACAGCAACCGCCCCATATCCCCTATACAGGGATCCCGTTTTCGATGGCGCAGCTGATCCGGTTGTTATCTGGAACGAACAAGAACAAAAATGGTTCATGTTTTATACCAACAGAAGAGCCAACATGGAAGATTCAAAAGGTGTTGAGTGGGTTCATGGAACACCAATCGGCATTGCTGAATCAACAGATGGAGGCCTTACCTGGAAATACAGAAGCAATGCCAACATAAATTACGGAGAAAAAGACGTTACATACTGGGCGCCCGATGTTGTTGAAGACAATGGAACATATCACATGTTCTTAACCATTGTGCCAGGCATTTTCAGTGACTGGAGTCACCCACGGCATATCGTTCACCTTACCAGTAAAAACTTAATCGACTGGGAATATGAATCAAAAATAAACCTGGTATCTGATAAGGTAATAGATGCAGGCCTTGTTAAAACACCAGAAGGAAAATGGAGGATGTATTACAATAACGAACGTGCCAACAAATCCATGTATTATGCCGAAAGCGAAGATTTATATAAATGGGAAGACAAAGGCAAGGCTGTTACTGATAAACGTGGCGAAGGGCCAAAGATATTTTTCTGGAAAGACAGGTACTTTATGATTATTGACAGCTGGGATGGCTTAACAGTATACCAATCCAAAAACCTGGATAACTGGCATCGCCAACAGCAGCCAATTCTTCAAAGGCCTGGTACTGGAACTGATGATAAGGTAAAAGGAGGTCATGCAGATGTTGTAGTGAACAACGGCAGGGCTTACATATTTTACTTTACCCATCCCGGACGACAAGAAGGCGTAAAAGAAGATAATTATGAAACCAGAAGAACATCAATTTTAGTCAGTGAACTGCATTACAAGGATGGTAAGCTGACATGCAACCGAAATTTACCGGTTGATATAAAACTTGTAAACCCATAATTAAAACAGCCTCTATACTGAACAAGAATCTAAATTTTGAAAATAGCACTAATATGAATATGAGACATGTCATGAGAAAGACTCCTTACGCAGGAGAGTGATATTTTTCCGGCGAGTTCCATATTGCAAATTGAAGAAAAAAAATAAACACATGAAACTAAGAATCATAATAACCTCAGCCATAGCAGTAATACTAGCAATTAGTTGCATACAACAAAAATCCCAAAAGGTTAATATCTTTATATGTGGTGATTCAACTGCTCAAAGCTATAATCCATCCAAAACAGTAATGAGGGGATGGGCTCAGATGCTTCCTGAATACTTTGATAAAAACGTTAACATTATCAATAAAGCCAAAGCCGGGAGAAGCACCAAAAGCTACCTTGCAGAAGGCAGATGGCAAGAGGTTCTTGACTCAATAAAACCAAATGATTATGTCATCATACAATTCGGGCATAATGATGCTTCGACAAAACCCGAAAGGCATGCCTCCTACCCTGATTACAAGAGCAACCTTTTAAAAATGATTAAAGAAGCTAAAGCGAAGCAAGCTCGCCCAATCCTGGCTACTTCTATTGTTATGCGTACTTTTAAAGACAATGCTTTAATTGACGATCGCTTAAAAGGTTATCCTGCTATAACCCGACAACTTGCAGACTCATTAAACATCCCTTTGATTGACACATGGTTAAAATCAAGAGATTTGGTTATCATGATGGGTGATGAACCATCAAAGGAATTATATATGTGGATTCCGGCCGGGGTTGATTCCATCAGACCTGACGGATCTCAGGATGACACTCATCTACAAGCACCTGGCGCACATGCCATCGCTAAAATCGTTGCTAAAGAAATTAAAAAACAAAATCTAAAAGATATTGCTGAATATGTTGTTATCCCGTAATCATTTGAGAAACATTTTACTGGTGATCGTCCTGGCACTTTATAGCTGCCAGCCGAACGTAAATTGGCCTGAACAAACTACAGAGGCTAAACCGGGTGCCCGCTGGTGGTGGATGGGAAGCGCAGTAGACGAGTCGAACCTGACAAAAAACATGGAGGCTTATGCCGACGCAGGGATTGGTTCGCTGGAAATAACCCCAATATATGGAATCCAGGGAAACGATTCCAATGAGGTGGATTTCCTCTCTGAAAGATGGATGGAACTATATCGCCACACGGTAAAAGAAGGAGAACGATTGGGGATTAATATAGATTTAAATACCGGTACCGGGTGGCCATTTGGAGGGCCTGATGTCGATATCTCTGATGCAGCCTCTCGCCTGCTTGTTAAAGAATATAAAGTATCCGCTAACGAACAGGTAAATTTAAACATTGTACCAGATGAAAAGAAACAACAAGAAACTTCGAAACTGGCTTGTTTGATAGCCTGCTCAAATGATGGTCAGACTATTGACCTGACAGCCCGGGTAAAGGAACAAACACTAAACTGGAATGCTCCCCAAGGGAACTGGAGATTAATTGCCCTGTTCGAGGGAAATACTTTTCAAAAAGTTAAACGTGCCGCTCCGGGAGGAAAAGGCCTGGTTCTGAATCACTTTTCAAAACCTTCGGTAACAAAGTACCTCAGCAAATTTACCAATGCATTTCACGATCACAACGCCCCTGTACCCCATAACTTTTTTAACGACAGTTATGAAGTGTACAAGGCAGATTGGACTCCGGGTTTATTGCAAAGTTTTGAAGATAAATACGGTTACAAAATACAAGATTACCTGCCATTGTTCTTAAGCCAGGAAAGGAACGATACCATAGCAAGAATTATTTCTGATTACCGGGAATTGTTATCAAACCTATTGCTTAATAACTTTACCATTCCCTGGACAGAATGGGCTCATGGATTAAACAGCAAAACACGTAACCAGGCACATGGATCGCCAGGGAACCTGATTGACATATATGCAGCCGTTGACATTCCGGAATGCGAGGGGTTTGGACTGTCGGATTTTAACATTAAAGGGCTAAGGAAAGATTCCATGACCCGACATAACGATTCTGACCTGTCCATGCTGAAATACGCATCCTCGGCAGCACATATTTCAGGAAAAAAGTATACCTCATCTGAAACATTCACCTGGTTAACAGAACATTTCCGCACGTCATTCTCTCAATGCAAACCGGATCTGGACTTAATGTTTGTTTCCGGGGTAAATCACATGAACTTTCATGGTACAACTTATAGTCCCCAGGAAGCAGCCTGGCCGGGATGGAAATTCTATGCATCAATAGATATGAGCCCGACAAACTCATTGTGGCGCGATGCAAAACCTTTCTGCGATTATATTTCAAGAGTGCAATCGTTCCTTCAAATGGGCAAGCCCGACAATGACTTTTTGGTTTACCTCCCTGTTTATGACTTATGGCACGAACAAGAAGGAAGGCTTTTGATGTTTGATATTCACAAAATGGAAGACAGGGCTCCTGAATTTATTGATGTGGTTCATAGAATCAGTGAAGAAGGATATGACATGGATTACATTTCAGATTCCTTTATCAGGACAACCGAAGTAAAGAACAACCTGCTTGTTACATCGGGAGGAAGCAGTTACAAAGCCATTATCATTCCTTCTGTTGATAAAATGCCAGCTGATGTGCTCAACAAACTGTTAGATTTAGCTAATAAAGGGGCTAAAATCGTATTCCTCGATAATTATCCATCAGACGTCCCAGGTTTTGCAAAACTTTCTGAAAGAAGAAAAGACTTTAGTGCAAGCCTCAGCAAACTACCAAAGGTTAACTTTGAAAACAATACATCCTCTACTTTGGGAAAGGGGCAAATCATCACAGGTACTGTTGAAAATAACGTATTACATAAAACCGGAGTTATAGCCGAGGAAATAAAAACGGTAGCTAAGCTTAATTTTATCAGACGCCAAAACGAAGAAGGCTTCCATTACTTTATTTCTGCCTTAAAAGGTGAAGACACTGACATGTGGATCAACCTTACAGAAACAGTAGAATCCGTATTGTTTTTCAATCCTCTGAACGGGAAAATCGGAAATGCTTCAATAAAAAACACAGATGGTAAAACAAAAGTCCGAATTCAGCTTAAATCGGGCGAGTCGGTTATCATGAAGACATACAATAACAAGAAAATTTCTATTGATCCATGGCCGTATATCCAGGAATCAGGAAACCCATTTATCCTGAAAAACAACTGGAAACTGACTTTTAAAGAAAGTATCCCGGCAATTGCTGATACCTTTTTATTACCACAACTAATACCCTGGACACAGTTAGAGAATGAAGTTGCCAAAGAAAACATGGGTACTGCAGTGTACTCTACCTCATTTTCAGTAAACAAACAAAATGCTAACGAATGGTTATTGGATTTAGGTGATGTACGAGAAACAGCCAGGGTAATTATTAATGGCCAATATGTACAAACACTTTGGTCTGTCCCTTACAGGCTATTTATTGGTGATTATCTAAAAAACGGTTTAAATTCTATAGATATTGAAGTCACAGGTTTACCAGCCAACCATATTTCCAGTCTCGACAAAAAAGGTGTTGAATGGAGAATATTTAAAGAGATAAACTTTGTGGACCTGAACTATAAAAAAACAGGATATGCCCATTGGGAGACCATGCCGGCCGGATTGAACAGCCAGGTAAAACTTATCCCCTTAAACTTAAATAATTAACAACAACTAGTATGATTAAAATTTTTCTTACTGTATTAACAATATTTGCTTTCGTAAGCTCATCGGCAAATGCTCAGGGCGACAATGCGATACCGGAATTTGAATGGATGAAGAAAGTGGGTGCGCAAACTTTTCCTAAAGCGGAGAAAGTATTTAATGTTAAAGATTTTGGAGCAGTTGGTGATGCCATAAAAATGGACACAAAGGCAATACAAAAAGCCATTGATGAAGCGGAAAAAGCAGGAGGAGGAACAGTAACCTTTCAACCTGGAATTTATTTAACAGGTTCACTATTTATTGGAAACAACGTAAATTTCCAGATACCAAAGGGAACGATGCTTATAGGCAGTCAAAACATTGAAGATTACAAATACATTGATACCCGCGTGGCCGGAATTGAAATGAAATGGCCTGCTGCCTTAGTTAACATCATTGGCAAAAAAAATGCAGCTATTACCGGTGACGGCGTAATTCATGGCAAGGGGAAAGTGTTTTGGGACAAATACTGGTCAATGCGCAAAGATTATGAGGCGAAAAAACTTCGATGGATAGTTGACTATGACTGTGACCGCCCAAGAGGAATACTCATATCCTATTGTGAGGATATTACCGTTAACGGGGTAGTATTGTACCAACCCGGATTCTGGAGTCTCCATATCCTTTACTCCAAACATGTTACTGTTGATGGCGTTATTATGAGCAACAATATTGAAGGCCATGGCCCCAGTACCGATGGCATTGATATTGACTCATCCTCTTTTATCCTGGTTCAAAACTGCAGTATTCATTGTAACGATGATAATTTTTGCCTGAAAGCAGGAAGAGACAGTGATGGGTTAAGGGTGGACCGCCCATGTGAATATGTTGTTATCAGGGATTGTGTTGCCGGATTAGGAGCCGGATTATTTACCTGTGGCAGCGAAACTTCGGGAGGAATACGACACATTGTTGCCTATAACCTAAAAGCAAAAGGAACTACTTATGGATTAAGGTTTAAGAGTACCATACAACGAGGTGGGATTATTGAAGATATCTATTTATCAAACATCACCATGGAAAATGTAAAATATCCGCTAACAGTAGACTTAAACTGGAATCCGGCCTATAGTAATTCTTTGCTTCCTGAAGGTTACAACAGAGATGAGCTACCGGATCACTGGTTAAAAATGCTTGAACCTGTTGATCCTAAAATTGGCACTCCTAAATTCCAAAATATGACATTCACAGATATTAATGTCAAAAATGCCCAAACGGCCATTATTATTGGAGGTACTAAAGAGAGCACGATTGATAATTTTACATTTACAAATGTTTCATTTGAAGGAGAAAAAGCGGGTTATATTAAATATGCTGAGAACTGGAAATGCAATAACTTTACAGTAAATGGCAAGGATGAATTAAAACTTGAAAAAACTAAAAAGATTAAGTTCTAAAAACTATTTCATGCTATAAAATTATAATAAATAAGCCTCTTTGTATCCTTGAATCCAGATGATTATTCGATACAGGCAGACTTTATTATTCTTTTTGAAAACTAAATAATTATGCGACATATCAATTTTATCATTTGCATTTTACTGTTAATTCCAATTGGATTATCAGGCCAAAAAACACAACGCCAATACTTATCCGGAACAGGTTTAAACAACACCGTAACATGGGACTTTTATTGTTCTGATGGGCAGAACAGTAAAAAATGGAGCAAAATTGAAGTGCCCAGCAACTGGGAACTCCAGGGATTTGGAGAATATACTTATGGGCGTTTCTATAAAAAGGGCGAAGAGCCCTCTAAAGAAGTAGGTACATATAAATATAGTTTTAAAATACCCAAGGATTGGAATGAGAAACAAGTTTCCATCATTTTTGAGGGATCAATGATTGATACCGAGGTATTTATAAACGACCAAAAAGCAGGAGATACCCACCAGGGAGGTTTTTATCGTTTCTCGTATGATATTACAAACAAGATTATCGCAGGCAAAAAGAATGAACTAAAAGTGATAGTTCATAAACATTCGGCCAACAACAGCATCAATAACGCAGAAAGAAAAGCTGACTGGTGGACTTTTGGTGGAATTTATCGTCCGGTGTATCTTGAGGCAAAACCACAAACGGCATTTAACCAGGTAACTGTCAATGCCAAAGGAGATGGAAGCCTTACTGCCGATATCAAGCTTTCAAATGCCTTGAACAATGGAAAAATTACAGCTACAATCACCCCTTTAACAGGAAACGCATCTTTTAAAACAAAAAACTTTACCATAAACAACAATGATTTAAACCAACAGATAAAGACTACATGGGATAACATCATTGCCTGGAATCCTGAAAACCCTCAGTTATATGTGTTGGATTTAAAATTATTGGATAGCAACAACAAGACTATCCATGAATGGACTTCACGGGTTGGCTTTAGAACTATTGAATTCAGGGCAAAAGACGGGATTTATATGAATGGCACCAAAATAGTGATGAAAGGTATCAACCGCCATTCGTTCCATCCCGAAGGAGGCCGGACTACCAACAAGAAAATCAGCATCATGGATGTTCAGATTATGAAAGACATGAATATTAATGCGGTGCGTTTCCACTATCCGCCAGATCAACATTTCCTGGATGTTTGTGACTCGCTTGGGCTGTTTGTTGTTGATGAATTAGCCGGATGGCAAAACTGCTACGATTCAGAAGTGGGACCCAAATTACAAAAAGAAATGGTTACCCGTGATGTAAACCATCCCTGTATTGTTTTATGGAGTAACGGAAACGAAGGCGGATGGAATTATAACCTTGATAAGCATTTTGCTGATTATGATCCACAAAAAAGACATGTGATCCATCCATGGGCAGATTTTAACGATCTTGATACACACCACTACCCTACATACTTAACCGGCGTGGCCCGCTTCACAAACGGATATAAGGTATTTATGCCTACTGAGTTTATGCATGGCATGTACGACCAGGGACATGGTGCAGGACTTGAAGATTTCTGGGTTAACTGGACTTCTCACCCTCTTTTTGCAGGGGCTTTTATGTGGGCCTATTGCGATAATGCCGTAAAAAGATCTGACAAAGGGGGCATTCTTGATTCGGATGATTTCAGATCGCCTGACGGAATTGTAGGACCATACCGCGAAAAAGAAGGTAGTGTATTTACGGTTCGTGAAGTATGGGCTCCCATCCAGTTTAAACAGCTTTATATCACACCTTCATTTGATGGTACATTCAATATTTCGAATACGTACATTTACACCAACCTGAAGGATTGTAAAATGAACTATAAACTGTACAAAATAGACAGTCCGCTAAAAGGTAAACTTAAAAAGGAAGTTGGTAACGGTACAATTGGGCTTCCGGACATTGCTCCAGGAGAAACCTCAAAAATCACTATGAATATTCCGGAAAACTTTTTTAATGCAGATGTATTGGAAATTGAAGCATTTGACCCATCAGGACGTTCTATTTGCAACTGGAGTTGGCCAATAAAATACAACGGAGCTTATCTAAAGGAGCAACTAACCCTTTCTGCCTCCCAGGAAAAGCCTTCTGTAACTGAAACCGATTCATTGGTTGTTTTGGCTGCCAATGGTGTCGAAGTATCATTCAGCCAGTCATCAGGACAAATCACATCTGTTAAAAACGAAAAAGGAAGTCTGCCTTTCAACAACGGACCTGTCCCTGTTGGAATGAAAGTGAAGTTCCAAAGTTATTACACTACACAAATTGACGAAAATGCATGTTTAGTAACCAAATACCTTGGAGCTATTGATTCTATTGTATGGACTATGAACAAAGACGGCATTTTAAAAATGGATGCCGTAATGCTTAACCGAAGCAGGGGTGGCAAAGGATTTGATGATGCCTTTACTGATCCTGAAGTTCATAATTTTGGCTTAACCTTTTCATATCCTGAAGAACAGGTAAAAGGAATGGAATGGTTTGGTCGCGGACCTTACAGAGTTTGGAAAAACCGTATTAAGGGAACAAACTATAGTTTGTGGCAAAAGGATTATAACAACACCATTACCGGCGAAAGCGAATTTGGTTTGGTTTATCCCGAATTTAAAGGCTACCATGCCAACTTATATTGGGCAACAGTACAATCAGAGAATGCCCCATTTACAGTGTATGCCGAAACAGATGGTGTATTTTTAAGAATGTTTACTCCTGAAGAGCCTAAAGGACGTATGAATGGAAGACGCACCATGCCCGCATTCCCGGAAGGTGACATCTCATTTTTATATGACATTCCGGCCATACAGTCATTTAAACCCACTTCACAACAAGGTCCTCACAGTCAACCGGGACATATCAGGATCAAATCGGGTGATGAAGGCATCAGGATGAAATTATTATTTGATTTTAGGAAAAATTAAAAAACAAGGCAGACAATCTAAAAAGGCTATAAGCTGTATAAACTAATGTTTTATAGAACAATACGGCAATTAGATTCGAAAAAGTGTTAGAGTTTGACAAATTCATTGCACTAAATTCAATTTTTTATAACCATTTTTGTCTGCCTGAACCTTTATAACAGGAAATAAGAATTTAAACAAGAATACCATGAAGAATTTAGCAAGTTTACTACTACTATCTATTGTAATTGCAACCACAAGTTGCCAGTTCTTTGGAGGCGATAATAGTAAATCACAATCCGGAGAAACTAAAAATGCAGATGGAACCATAATTAAAACCAAGCATTTTAATAATGACCCCAATGGCCCTGTTGAATGGAAAGTAAGTGTAAAGGTTAAAGAAGACGGTAGTACCATCCGCCATGGTTTAAGTACCAGATACTCTAAAAACGGTAAAGTCTACGAAAAAATAAACTATGTAGACAACAAGAAGCATGGTTTACGTTTAACCTACCATTCTACAGGTAAGGTTTGGAAAGAACAAAGCTATGTAAACGGCAAACTGGATGGACTATGTAAAAGATATGATCGTGACGGGAATCTGGCTGCTGAATACAGCTATAAGAGCGGTCTCCCTGCTGTTGGCTTAAAAGAATATACCAATCTGGGCAAAGAAAGGGAACAACCAACCCTTAATGTTACTAAGGTAAATGAAATTGCCACGGCCAACCGATATGTTTTAAAACTGTCATTAGCAGGCGAAAACCTTAAAAGAATTAAATCGGTAGAATATTATATGGGCGACCTGATTGAGGGCAAATACTACCATAAAAACCTTACTCCTGCCAAACCTATTTCTGGTAAAAAAGGAGAATTAAGGTTTGGGGTACCTAAAGGTCATGTTTTAGATAAAACGATTAATGTAATTGCCGTAGCAAAAAATTATGATGGTTTATCCCTGATACTTCAAAAAAAGGTAAGTATCAGCGTAAGGGGTATATAGAACCAACACTACGGTATTACCAACAGCATAGGCCATTAAATGGATCAGTCAGATTCATTTAATGGCTTTTTTTTACCCAATTTTTAACCTTATATCAATAATAATCCTCCTGATATACCATCACAATTTAGATATTGCAACTTCTTAATAAGCATACTAATTATTTAAACAAAACTAAAATGAACAGCATTGACACATTTAAGAGGCAAGGAATATTTACTCTATTTTCTGCCTTTATGTTATTAACTGTGATGGCATGCAATAACCAAAGCAACAATACAGTTCAGGAAAAAGCCCCCGAATCCACACTCCCCTTAAAAGTAGGAAATCCAACCATCAGGGACAAATACACTGCGGATCCGGCTGCATTGGTTTATAACGACACCGTATATTTATATGCCGGACACGATGAATGCCCTGCCCGTCAACATTACTATCTTATGAATGAGTGGCTCATTTACTCTTCTACAGATATGGTAACCTGGACAGAAAAAGCAACATTACCGGTTAGTGCCTTTAATTGGGCCAAAGGAGATGCCTGGGCAGCCCACGTTATAGAAAAAAATGGCAAGTTTTACTGGTATGTAACTGTGTCACATGCAACCATAGGAGGAAAGTCTATTGGCGTTGCGGTTGCTGACCACCCTCTAGGCCCTTGGAAAGATGCTTTGGGGAAAGCATTAATCACAAACGACATGACTAAAGCCCCTTTCCAGATTGATGTGGGCGGTGGCAAAATGCACGATATGACCTGGGATGATATTGATCCGGCTATTTTTACTGATGATGACGGTCAATCCTATATTTTCTGGGGAAATACCAGCTGTCATTACGCCAAACTTAAAGACAACATGATTGAACTTGATGGTCCCATTATGGACATTAAATTGCCTAACTATACGGAGGCTCCCTGGGTCCACAAAAAAGGCGACTGGTATTACCTGAGCTATGCCTATGAATTCCCTGAAAAAACAGCCTATGCCATGAGCAAAAGCATTGATGGTCCCTGGGAATTTAAAGGTATTTTAAATGAGTTGGCTGGAAACAGCAACACCAACCATCAGGCTGTAATCGAATTCAAGAACAAGGACTACTTTATATATCACAACGGCAGCTTACCCACAGATGGAGCAAGCTTCAGGAGATCGGTATGTATCGATTACCTGTATTACAACCCGGATGGAACAATGAAAAAAGTAATCATGACTACTGAGGGTGTTGATGCTGTAAAGTAAGAACATATTAATAAGAACCATATATCAAGCCCGATTTATGTATTATAAAATCGGGTTAAAGGGAGCCCAATAAGCTCCCTTTGCTATGATTGTATCCTCAATTTTGATCCTGATCAGTATCCTTCTTTTTGTTTCACACTGGATAATTCTTAAAAAATCAAACATCAGTGATGAATCCCATAACGACAATCCTCTAAATATTTTACAACAAAATATTTTTTATTGAATTAATGTTTTTCCTGAAGAATGCAAGTGCCCTTGTTATATGATCTTCAACTGTTTTCTCTGAAATACTCAATTTTTGTGCAATCTCTTTATTTGACATTCCTTTATTTCGTGAAAGCATAAACACATCTCTTCTTTTTTGAGGCATTTTCGATAGGAAATATTCTATTTTTTCTGTTAAAAAAATAAAAGATACATCTTGCTCTGTTGAATCATTTTTGCGATTATCATCTTTAGTCAATAATTCATTAATATACTTTCTCTCAGAATCCTTCTTTCTAAAAAATGACAATACTTTGTTTCTTGTCATAGTAAACAAAATAGCTTCCAGTTTTGTATCATCTTTTAATGTATGCCTTTTTTCCCATAAACTTAAGAACACATCATGTACAACATCATAAGATTCCTCTCTGTCTTTTAATAACGACAGTGCAAAACCAAAGATCCTGTTCGAATAAGAATGATATATACGATCTATATATATTTTCTCACCACGTTTAAGTCCTTTTATTAATATTTCATCAGTGAATAATTTCATCGAAATTTTCGTTCAGAACAAACCAATTAAAATGATAAAACCTTTTGTTGAATCGATAAAGTTGTAATGCAATATTAACATTTTTAAACAATATCCACCAGAAATAATTTCCTCAATCACAACACCACACCGATATACTCCTAATATAGCGCACTTTACAAGGCACACTTTCTTTTATCCTCAAAAAAATCCACTTTTTTCAAAAAAAATTCCGGGGTAAGCCAACCCTTGTGCGTTTACCTTATATCTATTACAAAAAGTTATGAAATTACTATTAAAGAAATATATAGAAGGTAATTGTAGTGCTTCAGAAAAAAAGCAAATTGAAGATGCATTAACAAATGAAAAGATATCTGCAGAACTTCAATACGCCCTTGAAAAATTATGGAAAGAAACTACAATAGTTCAAGCAGAAAATAACTCAAAAGAAAGTAATCTTGTGCTTGACCGTATTCACCATAGTATAAACATAAAAGAGAACAAGAATAAGACGAATAGTTTTATTACTCGCTATTTAAAATATGCTGCTGCAGCTATTATATTCATAACAATAAGTGTTGGCGCTTGGTATTCCGGATCAGTCGGATTATTTGAGAAAGAACATATTTATACTGTAAATGCTCCAGTAAAGCAGTCCTCTCAAATTTCACTTCCTGATGGTACAATGGTATGGTTAAACTCCGGTAGCTCCTTAACCTATTCCTCAAAATACGGACAAAACACCCGAACAGTAAAACTTCAAGGGGAAGGTTTTTTTGATGTCAAGAAAGACAAACAACATCCCTTTATTGTTGCAGCAAATGATGTTAAAGTAACTGCATTAGGAACTAGCTTTAATGTTAAATCGCATGATAATAACGACAAAATCATTGTGACACTTGAAGAAGGCCGCATTAAAACGGTGCGGGGTTCTGAAGAAAAAATACTAAACCCTGGCATGCAAACCATTGTCTCTAAAGAAAAAATGGAAGTACTTGAAGTTGACACAAAGCTTTACACCTCCTGGCATCTTGGCAAAATTAGATTTAAAGACGAATCATTACTCAACATTGCACGACAACTTGAAAAGGTTTATGACATCAAGATAAAGTTTGCTTCTGATTCTATTAAAAATTATAGGTACAGAGGAACCTTTGATACAGAAAATTCGATCTTTAAAACACTTGAAATATTACAATTATCAACGAATATAGAATATACAATAGATGATAAACAAATCGTATTAATACAGAAATAAAAAAAGGAGTCAGCTACCACTGACCCCTAAAATACTTAGTAAACAGTCTGTTTTCCGACGACAGACATATTTAATCACAGTAAACATTACAAATTTATGAAAAAAAATGAATGTTTACCACGGAACCATAGTGTAGTTCCATGGTATAAAAAACCTATTAGGGTTATGAAAATTTCCGCTCTATTATTATTATTGGCGACATTTATGATCCACGCAGAATCATCGCTTTCTCAAGTAAAAAGAGTAACCATTGATTTATCTAATGTTACATTATCTGATGTTTTTGATGAAATAGAATCTCAAACGGAATACAACCTCTTCTACAATAAAAAAACAATTAATGATCAAGCAATTGTTAGTATAAAAGTTGAAGATGAAATGGTTGCAACTTTGCTTAAAACACTTTTGTCAGATAAAGATGTTGATTTTAAATTACTAGATAATAGTATTATCATTGTTGATTCAGAAAAAGTAAAAACTTCTCCAACATCACAAGTTCAGCAACAAAATCTATCAGTTACAGGAAAAGTTAGCGATGAAAAAGGTGAATCTATGCCTGGAGTTTCTGTTATTATAAAAGGGACAAGTACAGGGACTATTACTGATATTGATGGCAATTTCATTTTAAATGCTGAAAAAGGCAGCACTCTGGTATTCTCATTTATTGGCATGGAATCGCAAGAAGTTGTAATTGAAAATACTAATATCAACATTAAGATGCAATCTTCTCTAATAAACCTGCAAGAAGTTGTTGCTATTGGCTATGGTTCTATGAAAAAGTCAGACCTTACTGGTGCTGTTGTAAGTGCAAACATGCAAGACTTTAGAAAATCGCCTAACACAAATTTAGGACAATCTTTACAGGGCTCAGTACCTGGTTTAAATATAGGACAAGTTACAAGTTCGGGATCAACTCCAAGCATATCAATTAGAGGTGCCAGTACAATATCTGGTAATTCTAATGTTCTAATTATTTTAGATGGAGTCCCATATAACAGTTCTTTATCTTCAATCAATCCTGATGACATTGAATCAATTGATGTATTAAAAGATGCAAGCTCAACTGCTGTTTATGGAGCTCAAGCGGCCAACGGTGTTATATTAATTACGACCAAGAAAGGCAAGATTGGTGAAGGACCTAAGATTACGTTATCAAGCTCATATACAACTCAAACTCCAACTGTGGATTTAAGGCCAATGAACAGAGAAGAATATATCGATCATGTTAGAGATTTATATTGGGATAAAGCCTACCTCGAAGATGGCTCATTAGATCCGGAATATGATGTTGTTGATGATTTTCAATCAGTCTTTATTGATGAAGAAAGTGGTCAACTTTTAGAAAATGATTATGATTGGTGGGATAAAGGAACAAATCCCGGTTTTATTAAAGAATATCAGTTAAGTATTGCAGGTGGCGGCAATAAAGTTAGTTATTTGATTTCCGGAGGCTTAACGGATCAAAGTGGTTATGTAATCAATGATGATTTCAAACGAAAAAGTATTAGAATAAACTTGGAATCTCAGGCTACTTCATGGTTAAAATTAGGTGTTCAAAGTTTTGGTTCTTTCGTTAATAAAGATGGTGCTGAACCCAACCTTTGGCGTTTAATGACCCAATCACCCCTTCTTGTTCCTTATGATGAAAACGGAGACATAATACCATATCCATTTAACACACAAGACACTAACCCTTTCATGGGCAGTGAAGTAGATGATTACGAACGTCATAATTACTTTTTTGCAAACATATATAGCGAAATTGACATCCCTTTTATCAAAGGATTATCATATCGGTTTAATTATGGTAATAACTATAGAATAGACAAGCAGTATAATGCAAGTGAATACGGTGCTAGTATGGCAGGAGAAGCTTACAAGAATTTCAATGAGTATTATGATTACACGTTTGATAATATTTTAACATACAACCGAAATTTTAACAATAACAGTATAACTGCAACATTGTTATATGGAGCTGTAGATAGAAAATACTCCTACACAAGTGCTATGGCAAATGAATTTAGCAGATTAAATTTAGGCTATAATAGCCTGGAACTCGGCACAAACCAATATACATACTCTGACGCTTGGGACGAAGCTCTTAACTATCAGATGGCTCGAATCAACTACAAGTTCCAAAATAAATACTTGTTAACCGCTACTGTAAGAAGAGATGGATTTTCTGGTTTTGCAGAAAACGAAAAATACGCCATCTTTCCATCTGTTGCTTTAGGATGGGTTATCACTGAAGATATCAATACTCCTCAATGGATTGAATATTTGAAACTGCGAGGAGGCTATGGAATTAGCGGAAATCAAACAAGTAGATATAATTCGTTATCCAGAATGTCAACTTTTGATTCGTATGTTTTTGGGGATGGTGGTACTACTTTAATTGGCCAGGAAGTTTCATCTTTAGGAAACTCTGACTTAAGGTGGGAAAAAACCGCTGGAATTAATCTTGGTATAGACTTCTCACTAGTTAACAGTAACATTAGTGGTAATATTGAATATTACAACAATAAAACAAATGATCTTTTATTTAATGTTGCATTACCTAGTATGTCTGGTTTTAATAATATAAGTACAAATATTGGGGAGCTTAAAAATACCGGATTTGAACTAATGCTGACTTCTCGAAACATTAACAAACAAGATTTCAAATGGAGTACAACTTTATCATTTTCTACAAACAAAAATAAAATTATTAAGCTCACTGGTGCTGACAATGATGGAGATGGCAAAGAAGATGATTTAATAGCAAGTAATCTATTTATTGGCGAATCATTGGGTACTATCTATAATTATGAAGTAGATGGTATTTATCAACTTGATGATGAAATACCTGCAGGTTATTATGCTGGAACATATAGAATTGTTGATCAGGATGGTGGTGACTATGAGATTACTACCGATGACAAAGTTATTCTTGGTCGCTCAGAACCAGCATACCGAGCAAGTTTAATGAACAAACTTGAATATAAAAGATTTTCATTAAGCATATTCTTAAATACAATCCAAGGTGGAAAAGATGGATATATGGGTAATAATTCACATGCAATTTCCAGAGGTACCAATACATTAATTTGGAATTACATAAGCGATATTGACTATTGGTCTCCTGGTAATCCTAATGGCGAATATCCACAATCCGTTTCTACACCAACAATAACTCCAAGGGTATATTACGATCGCAGTTTTGTAAGATTACAAGATGTTATATTATCGTACTATGTGCCTAGTAAGCTATTAAATAAAATAAATGTCAAAGACTTAAGCATATATGTTAATGGAAAGAACTTAGCCACATGGACCTCATGGAAAGGTTGGGATCCAGAAACTGGATCTGGATTAGATACAGGAGGAAGACCTGTTATGAAGGGATATTCATTGGGATTCAATTTAACATTCTAAACAAAGTAGCATCATGAAAAAAATTAAATATTTAATTATATTATTCTCCATAGTCTGTTTAAACTCTTGCGAAGATGACTTTTTGGAAGAAAAGCCTCAAGACTTTTTTAGTGCGGAAAACTCTTTTGTTACTAATGATGACTTTGATGCTTCAATTAACAATTTATATGGATTGACTCGTCGAGAATTTTTTGACCGCGATGAAAATCATCCATTCGATTATTTATATGGAACAGATATAGTATTTGATGGCGAACCACAGCAAAGTGCAAACCGCCATTCTCCAATGCGAACAGCTTATGATCCAACTGGTAGAATTGCTAAAGATCATTGGGGATTACTATATAAAATTGTAGCTGAATCTAATACAGTAATAGATAGAATAACTGATACTGAATTAGATGAAGCGAATAAAGCAGCATATAAAGCCAAAGCTTTATTCTTTAGAGGATTAGCATACAGAACATTAGCATACCTATATGGAGGTGTACCATTAATTTTAAACGAAATTAAAACACCTAAAGATGATTTTGTAAGAGCTAGTAAAGCAGATGTATTAAATCAAGTAATTAAAGATTTAACAGAAGCGGCAAATAACCTTCCTTCCATAACCAATGTCAATGATGGTGAGATACATAATTTAGCAGCATACCATTTACTTTCAGAAGTGTATATCTCTGTCGGAAAATATCAAGACGCAGTAGATGCTGCAACTTTGGTAATTGACAATCCTAATACTGCATTAATGAAAGATAGGTTTGGATCAAGAACTTCTGAAACCGATAAAGATGTTTATTGGGACTTATTCCGAGTAAATAATCAAAATCGTAAATCGGGAAATACTGAAGGAATATGGATAATCCAATTTGAAACAGATGTATCAGGAGGCAATTTATTATCTACATCCAGAAGAGGATTCATGCTAGAACGTCATCACGGACCTTTTGTTAGAGATTTAAAAATTGGTGATGATAAACCTTTTTCCTGGCCAGTTGGTGATTACTCTGGAGGTAGAGGAATTGGATGGGCAATCTCTACAGAATATTTTTCTAATACTATTTGGGAGAGTGATTTTGATAATGATATGAGAAATGCCAATCATAACTTTGTCAGAGAGTTTATAAGTACTAAATCAAGTTCATCTCATTATGGAAAAATTGTATCTACTGAAGATCCTGCCTTAGCAGATAAAGTTCCTTCCAGACAATTTTATGCTTATCAATCGAAATGCACCACTCCTTACAATCACCCTGAAAATGTATATTCAAACACTGAAACTTATTCATTGAAAGGGGTTGCTGGTTCTACTTATACCGACCAATATATGTTCAGATTGGCCGAGACTTATCTTTTAAGAGCAGAAGCATACCTTGGTCTATCACAAACTACAGAAGCTGCTGCTAATATTAACGAAGTACGCTCTAGAGCCAATGCAAATCCTGTATCTCCTGAAAATGTAAATATTGAATATATTTTAGATGAGCGTATGAGAGAGCTTGGTGTTGAAGAAAAGAGGAGATTGACCTTAATGCGTTTAGGTAAATTATATGATAGAATTCAAAAGTGTAATCCTTTCTATAGAGATATGACTGATGGAATGACAGAAACATATAACCTGTGGCCAATCCCAGCAAGTGAAATAGAAGCAAACATAGGAGCTGTATTGGAACAGAATCCTGGATATAATTAAGATTCGTCCTTTCTTGCCCATATACTAAATGAATGATACCCAAGGTAATGCCTTGGGTATATTGTAATTATCATTACGAAATATTGGTTTTAACTCAATTTCATTATGAAATATATATTTCTTGGGATTCTATTAATCCCCCAATTTTTATTGGCTCAAGTTCAAGTAACTAGCCAAACTGCAAAAGCTGAAAAAGCATTTACAATTGCTCATTCCAACGCAGTAGCATCCATATATGTTGATATCGATGATTATTCAGTTGTGGATAAATCAGCAACACTTCTGTCTGCAGATATCGAATCTATTACCGGTAAGAAACCACCTCTGGTTTCATCACTTAAACATTTAAAAAATAATGTTATAATAGTTGGTACTGTTGGTAAAAATCAAATAATTGATAAACTAATTAACAAGAACAAACTTGATGTTAACGAAATAGAGGGTCAATGGGAACGCTTTATAATTCAAGTTGTAGATAAACCTGCAAAAGGGATTGAAAAAGCCCTTGTTATTGCAGGTAGCGACAAACGAGGAACAGCTTATGGAATTTTTTCACTTTCCGAAGCAATAGGAGTTTCACCTTGGTATTGGTGGGCTGATGTACCAATAAAAGAAAGCAGGGAACTCTATTTTAAAAATGAAAGATATGTCTCTAAAAAACCTTCCGTAAAATACAGGGGTATATTTCTTAACGATGAAGACTGGGGCTTACACCCATGGGCCGCAAAAAATATAGATCCTAAACTAGGTGACATAGGCCCTAATACTTATGAAAGGGTTTTTGAATTACTATTGCGCCTAAAAGCAAATATGGTTGCTCCAGCAATGCATGAATGCACCAAAGCTTTCTTTACTGTTCCTGGCAACATGCAAATGGCTGATGATTATGGAATATTAATCACTACCAGCCATTGTGAACCTTTACTATACAATAATGCAAGTGAATGGAGCAAAAAAGAACAAGGCGAATGGAATTATAAGACCAATAGGAATGAAATAGTAAACGCTCTTGAAAACCGTGTAAAGCAAGCTGCTGAAAACGATAATATTTACACCATTGCTTTGCGTGGAATGCACGATGAAGGTATGAAAGGAGGTTCCGATGATGATAAACTCAATATGTTGACTGAAGCTATTAAGGACCAAAGAACCCTCCTATCAAAACATATTGACAAGCCACTAAGTGAAATCCCTCAGATATTTGTTCCTTACAAAGAAGTGTTGGGACTATATGAAAAAGGACTGGATGTTCCGGAAGATATTACCATAGTATGGCCAGATGACAATTATGGTTACATAAAAAAACTAGGTAATAGTGAAGAACAAAAAAGAAAAGGAGGAACTGGGGTATACTATCATATTTCGTACCTTGGCTGGCCCAATGATTACCTGTGGTTAAATACAACACCTCCTACTTTAATGTATGCTGAAATGCATAAGGCATATTCCTTAGGTGCCGATAAATACTGGTTGGTAAATGTTGGTGATATAAAACCAGGAGAAATGGGGATGCAACTTTTCCTGGATATGGCATGGGATTTTGAAAAATTTAGTTTTGAAAATATTAACCAGTATCAAACCAGTTACCTTACTTCTATTTTTGGAGAGAAATACCAAAAGGATATTGAAATAATTTTTGATAAATATTACTATCACGGATTTACCCGTAAACCAGAATACATGACTTGGGACTGGCGTTGGAATAGTCTGTTTGCCCATGAAAAAGTAAAGGATACTGACTTATCTTTCATTAACTATAATGAAGCGGATAAAAGATTGAATGATTACAATACGATCTCAGAAAAAGCAAAAGTAATCCTTAATCAACTTCCTGAAAATTTGAAACCATCTTTCTTTGAGTTGATATATTATCCTGTTAAAGCAGCATCTCTCTACAATCATGAAATGCTAATTGCTCAAAAAAACAGATGGTATGCAACACAAAATAGGGCTCTAACAAATGTATTAGCAACTGATGTAAAGCTCTATCACGATAGTTTGGCTACTTTAACTGCAGAATACAATAACCTATTAGGTGGTAAGTGGAACGGCATGATGACTGCTCCGGGTTTTCTTCCAACAGAACAACTGCCTCCTACTCAATATATTGAGATTCCTCAAACATCTGAAATGGGGATTTTTGTTGAGGGTAGTGTATCGAATGAAACAAGTAAACATTGTTTGCCCGAATTTTATAATAGCTTAAATAATATCCATTATTTTGACATTTACAATAAAGGCTCTGTCCCATTAAAGTGGAAAGCTACCTCCAATGATAATTGGATAAATATTAATAAGAAAGAAGGTGAAACATCAACTGAGGATAGAATAACCGTTTCTATTAATTGGGAATTGCTAAAAGGTAAAAGTTCATCGGAAGGAGAGATCAATGTTTCTGATGGAGAAACCAGTAAAAAAATTAAAGTTCTGGCCTCAAACGACAAGCTAATTAATAAAGAGCAATACACCGAATACAATGGCACAATTAGTATATGTCCAACGGAATACCAAAGAAAAACAGAGAATGGTAATATAAAGTTTCAAGCTATTAAAGGACTTGGGTATACCAGTTCTTGTTTACAATTGGGAAATGCTAAATATGATAATGGAGATGATTCTTTTGTAGAATATGATTTTCACACAACGTCGACAGGTGAAGTAACCATATACACCTATATGCTACCTTTATTTTCCAAAGACAAATCCCATAGTACCAAATATGGTGTTCAGATAGATAATAAAGAAAAAGTTATTCATCACAATGATGTAAAAGAATATTCAAAAGAGTGGGCAAACAACGTATTGCGTAATAGTGCCATTGATAAAACTATTGTTAACATTGATAAAGCAGGATTACATACCCTTAAAATATTCTCTGTTGATCCAGGGATGATTATCCATAAAATCATTATTGACACAGGAGGCTTAAAAGATTCCTATATAGGTCCTAAGACCATAAATAAGAAATTCTAAAACCCAGTTTCATTTCATATAACGAATAATTTAAAAGTCTCAACAATAAAATTGAGGTTTTTATCATGTATATTCTATAATTGTACTTATATGCACCCTAAATCTTTAAAAGCATCTCTCCTTGTATAAAGAAGCAATAAATACATACTCATTATAGTGTATTGTAATACCTTAGAGCTTCATAGGAAACTCATATTTAAGACATATCCCCTTCATAATTAACTCACACCAAACTCACTGTTTAGTGAGTTTAGTGTGAGTTGTATGTATGTTAAATATGAGATTTGTCCGCCTACGTTACGCCAAGTGATAAATGCAGTATTACAGTTAATTAAAAGCTATCAACAAGGGTATAAATAAAACATTTTGCAGCCTCGCTCCCATCAATCTGCCACAATAAAAAAAAGGCTGCCCCTATAAATAAGGACAGCCTTTTACTCTTTTACTTATTAACTAAATATCACTACTTTTTAATTACCTTGAATACTTTTGATGTTCCTCCGCATTCTACTTTTACTAAATACAAACCTGCATTTGGTATGTCAATGCTTTGCAACTCATTTTCTTCAATAGTTTGAAGTACAACTCTTCCACTCATATCGTATACTGATACTTTGCAAACACCACCTGATGTTTTTACCCAAAAGTTACCTTCAGAAACTGTTGGGTAAACTTTAGCTGCATTTTCTTCCACAACATCAAAATCTGTAGAGAAGTCAAAATTGATAGTATAGATTACTGTTGTTTCTGTATCCTCAGCTGTTACTTCAATGGTTGTTGCACCACTCAAGTCGCCAGCCTCGTTAACGACAACTGAAGCTCCAGCAATTTTTGCTATTCCGGATATTGATGGCACAGCAGTAGTTCCTTGAGGAACTAACACAGTATAAGATAATGTAGCCGGATCAAACCCTTCAATTGTCAATTCATCAACAACTAAATCAGATAATGTAGCATCTGAAGCAGCATCTTCAATTGGATAGTCCCCTGCACGAATCGCAATTGTTTGGGCATCCATCAAACCACTGTAAATATTATACTCCAATACAGAACCTAAGAATGTATTGTCACCAGTATAACCACCCTTCATAATATAAGCCAGCTCATTTGAAAGGTTGAATATTTTATTGTCTGCAGAAAACAACGTTCTACCAATAAAGTATCCGTCCACATATAAACAAATTGAATCATTATTTATGGTACTTACCACATGGTGTTGTGATCCGTCATCCTGCAAGTTAGCTTCTGTGCTATACCCTTGCTCAGATCCCCAAGGAGACCCTAAATTAAGCGCAGAAACAGCAGCGCGACATTTCATAGATGTAAACAGGTAGTTCACACCATAATTGTTATCACTATTGGTAGCACCAAAATAGGTCAACATTGTATTGGTATTTGCATTTAAAGTATTTATCTCATCCGTTACATAAAGTTCAAGTGTAATAGATGGATAAGTATTAATAGCAATTTCTCCTGCAGGTAATTCAATATACTCACCTAACTCATCAGCAGTATAGACACCTTCTGAAATGCTACCTCCTACTACTGTACCATGTGCTGTTCCAACCATATCATTGGCTGTTCCATCTGCAAAAGTATAAGAGTGTTTCAATGTAAGCTCAGTATCCACCTGATAGTTAATTACATATTCTGAAGAATAAGTAGGATCAGATGCTGTAACAGTTATTGTAATTGCACCTCCTTCAGCAGTAACACTAACCTCATCTCCACCACTTACATTTGAAGTAATATCGCGAGCAACAGCAGTTATATCAACTGATTCTGTTCCAACAGGCAATACAGCCCTGTATTCATTTACAAACGGATCAAACTCCGGATAAAGAGTTCCTACGCTTAATGCCAGTTCTCCCAAATAACTATCGTATGGTGCAACAACTTCTGAAGGAACTTTAATATTCCAAACAGCCAACTCGTTGTCGATGTATTTATCTGAATAAATTCCTCCTTCTACAGTAGTACCGTTAGTACCCACATATTTTCCACCAAACTCATCTCTTGCTACTGTTAAAATCCTGAATCTTCCAGGCTCGAATTCAATCAGTCTGAAACGGCAACTATCTAAAGTAGTAGTCAATGTTTCTGTCATCACCATATCCCATGTAGAAACCGACTCTGCTGTAAGTGTTACGTATTTGTTTTCTCCATTTTTCAGGTAATACTCACCTTCTACTCCACTCTCTTCAAACTGGAATAATTGTGTGGTTTCATCTTTAAGAGCGTTATAAATCCTGATATAATTAGTTTCGTCTCCACTCTCTCCCATTACAAGTTCTGAAGATTCGTGCTGGATATAATAATTTTGTCCAGTTGTAACTTCCGAAACATATAATGAAATAACGTATTCTTTAGTATTTGATTGATCCTGTGATGTTACTGTTAAGGTTATTGAACCAGTACCATCAGTAAAAGATACCGCTCCATTTCCAGCTACATCTGCACCTTCCCATGCTGCAATACCTGTTACATCAACACTAGTAGTTCCATAAGGAACAATTGCTGTATACTCCAATACCTCAGGGTCAAACTCTGTAGTTAATGCACCAGCACTAAACTGGATCTCAGCTAAATCAGCAGATTCTGTTTCCGGATTTAAGAAAATAGACAAATAATAATCAATCTGAGTTGAACCATCCAAGGCTACTACCTGAATCTCTAAATCAACGCCATCCCCGGAGAAGGCAATAACGCCATCAGGATATTCATTTCCAAGCGCATCTGCAATTGTAATTGATACACCATCAATATTAGGAACAATATTTAAATCCACGGAAGTTGTACCAAAAGGCACATATAACTCATATAGATCATCAGCTTCAATATATTCAGGAGTTAAAACTAACTCTCCTACGTTAGCAGTGAATTCAGCTAATGTAGCATCAGTCATCTGAGCACCGATAAAATCACTTGTACGTTGCTCAACAGTTGCCTGAGGCATTTCTCCATCGTAAATATTAAATTCATGGATTGAACCTCTCCAGTTTGGGTCACCTGTAAAAACCAGGTCTCCTAAATATAAAGTATCTGTACTTATAGCTGAAATTGCATTTGTTCCTGATAATGTTTCAGAACCAATCAAACTTCCATCAAGGTACATTTTAATTTCGGTTGCTGTTACAACCCCAACAAAGTGGTGCATATTTGTATTGGTTACTATACCAGTAGCAACATAGCTTTCTGTATTCCAAGGGTCATCTGTGTTACCGGTACCAATGGCAAACCTACTGTCGGTAGTACCCCTGCTTGGTTGATAATACAAATAATTTACTCCTTTGGCCCAACCCACATCAAGAGTTTCTCCAAAACTAAAAAGACTCCTGTTACCTGTCAAACCTGCTTCCTGTGAAAACAAGGCCTCAATTGTAACACTTTCGTAAGAAGCAATATTAATATCTGTTGCATATAACGAAGCAAAACCTCCGGTAAGTACCAAAGCTCCTTCTTCAACTACTGCCTCACCATTTAAACTAGCATCTACATTTCCAACTACATCATTTGCAGTTCCATCTTCAAAGGTATAAGAATGCTTTAATGTTTGTCCAAACATTGATGATGTACCTATAAAGGACATAACCATCATCAAGATCCAACACCTCAATTGTAAATCTCTTTTCATATTCAAAAAATTTAGTTTTTAAATTAAGTAGTATAAAGGAAGATATTAATGGAAAATTGTATTGTAAATAAATCAAAGATTACTATCACAAAATTGACACGACCAAGACAACATACTCCTCATTATTGATTTTAAGCCACTTACGCCTATTTACCAACATTATAAGTGTAATTTACAGCCTGTTTTTTACAGAATAATTTACAGGAGAATGAATAAATTTTACAAAACCTCTTTGCGAACACACAAGGGCATCGCCCCTTTGCAATTATACATTATAAAAAACTCAGACCAGAAGCCTGATACTATTATAACAGTTCTATTATAATAGTAACAGAGCCTGAATTTGCATTACATTAAGGATCTTGGGTAATTGGTAATTGTTTATGCAAATTCAAGGGGTGACACTTCGGTTGTAAATACCTATATCGACTCTTAATTCAGATTATTAATCTCTAAAGAAAAGAAGGAAAGATCCCATTCATCCATCCATCGAATTTCAGGTTTGTCGTTATTAAAAACAATGGGAAGCCAAATATAACGACTGTCTCTTTGGTTTTCCGGTTTCCATCGGTCACCCATAAATATAAAAGTCCCATCCATATTGTTAACCGGCAAAACAAAGGTACTTTGCGAATGGAAAGTAATATCGGCATCAGCTCCCACACAAGGATTGCCAATCATTTTCCAGGGACCCAAAACAGCATTGGCTACTGACATCCTGGCTTTATTTGGTGCCCATCCTGTGCAACCTGAAGTAATCATATAATATTTCCCGGCATATTTAAATATGGCAGGCGCTTCGTTATGGTCACCGGGAAATGCCCTGACCCACTTTCCTGTAAAACCGGTATAATTCTTATTTAATTCTGCAATGTGTATGGTTAAATTCTCTTCTGAAGAATATACCAGGTAGGCTTTCTCATCATCATCAACAAAAAGAGTCATATCCCTTGACATCTGGCCACCTTTAAAATCTCTGCGAACAAACAGTCCATTATCTACTTCATTTCTCCATTCGTCCGTCCACCAATCTTTATTCCATTGGGTAATCCCAACTTTGTTTTCTTCATCGAAATTTTCCGGCCATGTATTCGCATTGGGGCGATAGGATTTGACAAAAGTATAAGGCCCCGTAATTTTATCACTAACGGCAACAGCTGTTCGTGCAGCCTCATAACCCCGCCCTTTTAATTCCAGATGAAACCACATCACAAATTGTTTAGTCGCCTTATTAAAAATAACTTTAGGCCGCTCCATCACACATCCACGGGTTATTTCCGATTCAGGATCTTCTTCATTACTGAGGGCAATTCCTTCGTTTGTCCAATTGTAAAGATCTTTAGAAGAATAACAACTGATTCCAAACAGGCTAACAAAACCATCTTGCCCACTTGTTTTATGCTCACCAAACCAATAGTATACACCATCATGGAACAATATTCCCCCTCCGTGGGCATTTATATGAACGCTGTCATTATCCAACCACACTTCACCTGGTTTGAAAGACTGATTATATTGATTTATTTCTATCTTTTTTGATCCGGTAAAACCACACGATGTAAAAAATAACATTACCTGAACAACCACTAAAACGCCACACTTCATTTTCATATCCTGTTTGAATAAATATTGAATTTTTCTCTTTAAAAGAAAGCTTACTGCTTAATGGCTTTTATACTAAAAACATAACTATACTCTCTTTCTTGCAACCTGTATTTATCATGAGTCCATGCTCCCCAGCTATTATCTCCTCCAACTCCCATTTGTCTGTAATCAATATTTACAGAAGTCAGGTTCCTGGGTTTTACATCTACTGTGTGACGGTTAACTACCTTATGGCCTTCCTCCTGCTGACCATCGGTACGTTCAGGAGATTCAAAATCCTCCATCAGGTTATGATGTGCCGATACTTCCAGGAGTTGCTTTCCTGTGAACAATAACCCAACTCCCTCTTTATTGGTTATTTTCACCCACCTGACATCTGTCTTGTTCCCGTTTTCCTGCGGGCGAAGGTAAGGCCAGTACTGATCGGCGACAGAACCGGAATACAAATCAACAAAGGCACTTTGCTTTCTATCCTGATACGATTCGTGAGGACCACGTCCCAACCAGGTCATCTGATCGAACTCACGCGGCATTATAATATTCATTCCCATTTTCGGAATCTCAGGCAGCTTATCCTTTCCTTTCATTACAAAAGAGTTTTCAACTGTAACTTCGCCATTACCCTGTACTGTATAAACCGATTTATAAACCCCTATACGGTTATCCTGATCTTTTATATCATATTCAAAAGAAATTACAAGGTTGTTCTTTCCAGACCTTGCATAATCAAACTTACTGCACACCCTGTTTTTCCCGGCCTTTCTCCATATCCGTGCTCTTTTGTCCAGCTCATTACCAAAATCATTATCGGTAGGTGCCCTCCAAAATTCAGGAACAGGGCCTTCCTGTATAAACTCCTTGCCATAGGCTTTATAAGAAGTCAGTAATCCATCCTTCAGGTTAAACTGAATACTAAAGCTATCACCATTAACTGCCAACCTATCCTGCTCCTCCTCAATTGTCAGTTCCGACCCAACAGATTCTATATCCTTTTTCACGTATACAGGTAACACAAACTGTTCCGAAGCCAGCTCAGTACCAGCTTCAACCAGGGATTTGTTATTTTTTAGTGTTGCTTTAATATTTAAAAAGTACTCCGTATTGGGCTCTGGTATAAAATCTACATCCAGTTTAAAAATTTCACTTTCATCAGGAGCAAGGTTTACACCTGCTATATTCCCTTGTTTCACCACTTTCCCATTGCCTTTAATTTCATAACTAAAATCAAACTCATCAAGATTGGTGAATCCATATTTATTCACGATAGAGATCATCCCATTATCCAGGTCTATCGCTTTAAATTTAATATACTGGTATACTTTCTTTACTTCATAAATAGCTGGTTTCAGGCTTCTATCCGGATTTACAATACCATTCATACAAAAGTTTCCGCTACTGGCAACCGTATCCGGACCAAAATCTCCTCCAAAAGCCCAAAACGCTTCTCCTTTTTCATTTTCAGTCAACAATCCCTGGTCAACCCAGTCCCATATAAAACCACCCTGCATTACCTCATTGCTTTCAATCACATCCCAGTAATCATTAAGGTTACCAACACTATTCCCCATGGCATGGGCATATTCGCACTGTATAAGTGGCATGGAAGCATCTGTTTCCGCAAATTTTTTCATGCGATCGATACTTGCGTACATCGGGCAATAAATATCGGTATTCCCTTTTCCATGTGCCTGCTCGTATTGAACCGGCCGTGAAGCATCCTTTGACTTTAAATAATCATAGGTAGCCTGAAAATTAACACCATTACCCGCTTCGTTTCCTAACGACCAAATAATAACAGAAGGTTGGTTTTTATCACGCTCGTACATATTGCGGGTTCGGTATAAATGAGCATCCATCCATGTTGAGTCTTTAGCCAGTGATTCTTTACCATATCCCATCCCATGCGATTCAATATTGGCCTCATCCACCAGATACAGGCCATACCGGTTACACAACTCATACCAGCGTTCCGGCTGTGGGTAGTGAGATGTGCGAACCGCATTAATATTATGGCTCTTCATTATTGTAATATCATGCAGCATCGTTGCTTCATCCACTACGTGCCCCGTAACATCATGATGTTCATGCAGGTTTACACCTTTAATATAAACATACTGCCCGTTCACATATAACTTTGCATCCTTAATTTCAACCCTTCTAAAGCCTACATCCTGACGCACAACCTCGATCACATCACCACTGCCATCCTTTAATATTAGTTGCAGATCGTATAATTGAGGAGATTCAGCATTCCATTTCCTTACATTCGGAATCCGGTGAGAATACTTCACTTTTCCATCCTCAACTACAGAAGAAAAGACCTTTACCCTGTCGCCTTTGCAGGAAAGAATAGCATCAACGGACAATCCTTCAGCTTTTCCGGCCACTTCAGCCTCTAGATCAAATATCCCTGTGGAGTAATCATCATCCAGATTAGCTGCAACTTTAAAATCACGGATATGGGACTGATCACGTGCCATAAGGTAAACATCACGAGTAATCCCGGCCATACGCCAAAAATCCTGGTCTTCGAGATAACTGCCATCGCACCATTTATATACTTCTATAGCCAGTGCATTTTTACCAGGCCTTAAATATTTTGTAATATTAAATTCTGCAGGAGTCTTTGCGTCTTCAAAGTAACCTACTTTCTGCTCATTTACCCATAAATAAACAGCTGAACCTGCAGCACCCAAATGCAGATATATTTCCTTTGCCCTCCAATCCTTAGGAATGGTAAAATTTCGTTTATAGGATCCCACAGGATTATAATATTTTTGGATTAAAGGAGGTGCAATTTCAAAAGCATATCCGGCACTAACGTAAATAGGATAATCATAGCCTTCCTGCTCCCAGTTTGCAGGAACCTTAATTTTTTCCCAATCACGTACATCATAATCATCCTTAAAAAAATAATAAGGCCTGTCCGATGGTTTTTGTGACAAATGAAAATACCATTCCCCATTTAATGATTTTAATAACGATGACGACCAGATATTATCTCTGTCCATTTCATTTATTGAAGCATAAGGAATAAAACTGGCCCTGGGATTTTCTTTGTTAACCTGATTAAGTTTAGGATTCTCCATTTCACTTGCCGTTGTATCTTCCCATTCAACTCCATCATAACTAAGATAGGATTGACACGAAAAAAAACAACCAATAAAACCAACCAGAATAATTCGACTAAATATTTTAATTATGCTATTCATTAACAATTTCATTATTAAAGCAAATATTACCATCACTCAAAAATACTAACTAATAAACCTGCTTTATTTCACATATTTTAAAAATAATATTACAAATTTCACTGTACCCACGTAACAAAACACAAATACCTCACTAACCGCATGCGAAAAAATACTATTATTTGCCGAAAATATATTTTATAAGAATTAAAAAAATCTATTTCTTTATTAAAAAAATCTATAAATAATAAACACATGAGATCTTTGCTTAAACAAATCAAACTACGTAAAAAGTTATTGACAAAAACGACCATTCTATTACTACTTACAACAATAATCATTTCTTTTTCAGCAGCGTGGTCAATCCCGGATAAAGATTTTCTTTCAAAAATTATCCGTTACCAAAAAATAAACCGCCAGGAGAAGCTCTATTTACATGTTGACAAACCCATATATGTTACAGGTGAGGATTTATGGTTTAGTATTTTTTTAAACGAAGTATCCACAAACCTGCTAAACAAAACTGAACAGGTAGTATATGCAGAATTAATCAGCCCAACGGGCAGCTCTACCCTGAAAAAGCTTTTTAAGGTAGAAAACGGACGTGGATCCGGGCACATTTCCTTACCAAATTCACTACCCACAGGCAATTACCTGATCATGGCATACACCAATTGGATGAGGAACATGGGATCTGATTTCTACTTTAAAAAGGAAATTACCATTATAAACGATAAAGAACAATCTCCAACATCAGAAGAAGTTCTCAAAGCAACTGCATCTTCAGATCAAAATGCAAAAGACAATGCAAATCCGATAAAAGACAATAAGCCTTCTCATGATATTTCGCTTCAGTTTTTTCCTGAAGGAGGTAATATTATCAATGGTATTTTGTGCAAAATTGCCTTTGAGGGCATCACCCAAAACGGATCGCCCGCAACATTCGAAGGTGAAATTATTGATAACACCGGGAAATCAGTGGCTCTCATCAGGCCTATATGGGATGGGAAAGGCGTATTTTCATTTATACCTGAACCATCAAAAACATACCAGGCCATTATAAACAATACCGACACTTTTAACCTTCCCAAAACAAAAGAGAATGGTTATCAGTTAGCTGTAGAATCTTCATTTCGCTCCGATAAAATTTTAATAAGAGTACAGGGGAGTGCCCAACTTGCAAACCCGAATCTATTTGTATTGGTTATGCAAGGTCAAAAACCCATGATAGCAGTTGCTGACAGTCTGGTGAATAACCAATTACTGATACCCGTTGATAAATCAAAACTAAACACTGGCATCGCCCAGATTACGGTGTTTGACGATAAAAAGATACCTCAATGTGAAAGGTTGGTATTTATTAACCATTACGACTTTACCACCATCAACATACAACCTGTAAATCCGAATCCTGCAGGTCGTGAAAAGATGACTCTAAACATTAGCACTCTCAATCAACAAGGGCAACCTGTTCCCGGCACCTTTTCACTGGCTGTAACAGATGCGAGCCGTATCCCGGATAAATTTTATCAGCCCATGGATTTTGTCAGCTATAATATCTTTGGTTCTGAACTCCCAAATTTTAAAGGAGATGCATCCTTTGTGATGAAGAAAAGTGCCAAAAGCGCCATTCAAACCGACCTGGTGATGCTTACCAATGGTTGGCGCAGATATGCCTGGGAAGAAGTACTAAAAGATTCTGTATCGTTACCCCGATTTTTAGAAGAGCCCGGCATTTACTTAAAAGGTAAAGTGATGAAACTGTCTTCAGAAAAAATGCCTGATCCCGGCGTACAGGTATTTATGCGCTTTAAAGAAAAAGACCGGGGCGACAGGTATTACACAACAACTGACCAGAACAGCGAATTTACCTTTATCCTTAATGAATTCACCGACTCCCTGGTAGCAATTCTCACAACAAAAGATCACAAAAAGAAATTTACTGATTACTCCATAAGCCTTGAATCAAACCTGGCCTCGAACGCTATGGATTTGAAAGCCAAAAATCAGTTATCCAACCATTCTTTTAGCGAAACAATTGATTACCAAAACCATTCTGCTGTAATTGAAATAAATGATTTAAAAAAGAATCAACTTGCCCAAGAGCTGGTCCGCGCTAAAGCAAAGGATTTTTTTGTTGACACAGCCAATGTAAGTATCGATGAAGTAAAAATTCTGGGAACTAAAATACGAAATGTAAAGGATGTGATGACCAGTGCCTATGGAGCGCCTTCAAAATCAATAGGAACAAAACAACTTGAAGACCTTTCGGAAGAACTGGACTGGAATAGTGGCTTAATCAGTGTTATTGCCACCGCCCTTCCGGGTCTTGAGATAACTGAAATCCTAAGTGATTCCCTCGACTACGAGTATTTACGTTTCTCATCCAGAGACAGAAGGCAGCACCGTTTTTTCATTTATGTTGATGGCAAAATGGTTGGCGCAACTGACGATAAGGGAGTACTAAAAAATATGCTCCGCTTATACGAGGTAAATGATTTAATTTCGCTGGGTGCAGACGAAGTAAAATCCATCGACCTGATATACCCACAGCAAGGAACCAGTAAACTCAAGCTAAACAGCGAGTCTCTTGAAAATACGAGTCTTGAAAATATTACTTCAGATGAAAGCATGACTATCACAAGCAGTAATGTGTCATCAAACCAACCTGTTCAGATGCAGGATCCAATAAATGACTTCAAAACAAACCCCTTATTTTATTCATCCCCGGAAGCCATTCTATCCATTTATACCAAAACAGGAGGAGGACTTTATTCCCGATCAAATACCAAAGGCATTAATAAATTTTACCTCTCGGGATACGCAAAAGTAAAAGAATTCTATTCTCCCGATTATTCCGATGACAAAGCTATTGTGAATCAAGACAAGCGCTCTACCCTATACTGGAATCCACTGGTAACCACGGATGAAACGGGTACGGCACAAATAGAGTTTTATAATTCTGACGTTTCTGGAATGTTTAGGGTAGAAGCAGTCGGCTTTTCGGATTATGGAAATGCAGGAAACACACGTATTGTGTTTGGAGAAGCACAAACCAGCACACCACAATTAGCGACTACACAACAAGATGTTTATCCGGATGAACAAGTCATAGCAAACAAGAACAATGAGAACTGGCTGGATAAATCAAAACAGAAAATTCAGGTGCTTTTAAAATCTAACCAGCCGGCAGGATATGCATTTGTATCTGTCCCTTCAAAGAACTGGACTACGCTAACTGATCCAAACGGCTTTTGTTACATCGACGATGCCATTATCGCGCCTAATGATACTATATGTTTAAATTACAATATCAACGAGTCATTATGTATCATTCGTTCTGAGATAACTAATCCGGACAATCCAATCATTTTGCAATCCGGCCTTAAAAGCGATACTCAATATTCAGGCGAGGAAGTTTTTAAAACTGCACTAAGAAATATAATTAAAACAAAAGCTAAAAATAATGATTATGCCAATTGCATATACCGTCAACAGATATTTAAAGGAACTGAATTGCAACATCTTTTGGATTTAAAAACGGAGTTAAGGCTTCCTTCATGCAATGATCACAGCACTGCTTTTACACCTGAACCTGTTGCCGGCAGAATATTCAGGGTTGAGAATTATGACAACAATGCAGCATTTACCCCGTACAATAATTCGGCCTATAAAGTACCAATTTTAGATCCGTTTTTCACCGAAATAACTTTCCTTAAATCATCATATAAAAAGTATTACGATTTTACATATCTGGGCACCTGTAAATACCAAAACCGAGATATGTACGCTGTTTACTTTGATCAAAAAGATAATTGTACATGGGTACTTTCTTCCGGATATGCACTAATTGACATGGAGAACTATGGTATTGCCTACCTTAACTGGAAAGTAAGTGATAAATCATTAAAATATGCTGTGCCGGATATGTACCTTATGGGAGGAACCACTAATAACAACTTTACGCTCAGCACAGAAGAAAATCAGGCATTTTACCTCTATATCAATGGAGAATGGAAGTTTAACACTGCCACTCAAAACGTTGGGTTTCAACTAGACAACACTTCGTATAGCTACAAAAGAGAATTATTAACAACAGGCTATCACAACAAAGATACACAGAGGTTTCAATCGACTTCATTGGATAAAATGAAAACCCGTTTTATTCTTGTAAAAGAGCCTCAATACCTTCCGCATTTATGGAGGGATGGCTGGTTATTACCTTCCAATGAGTCAATAATGAAGAATATACCCTATATGCATGAAATCATTTTCTTATCGAAACCATAAAGGCAGCGGTAGATACTGCTGCTTTTAAAAGTACAGTCTCAAAACTATTGCCATTCCAGAAGATTAAGAATAGTTTAAAACAACACTTAACCACAAAGATTCTAAGGACACTAAGAAACAGAGGTTTATTTCATCTTGTTGATTCTTGGTGTTCTCGGGGTCTTTGTGGTTGCAATTTTACGAACTTCCTAAACACAGCACGAAGGTTGCACATGGTTCATTACTATTTTTAATCACTAGTGTCCGACTAAAATATTAATCTTCCAACTTACATTACTTTTGTCTCAAGCCGACGGGCTTTTACTTTCTTCCTTCAGCTGAAGAAAGTAAACAAAGAAAGCCGCCGCTGACATGAAAAAGC
>NZ_JAPDPI010000032.1 GCF_026013615.1 Plebeiibacterium marinum | reverse complement strand
GATGGCACTTATACTTACACTCCAGATAAAGATTTTATTGGAGAAGATAGTTTTGTGTATGAAGTATGTGATTCAGAAGGAGCTTGCGATCAGGCCACGGTAACTATCTCGGTTCTTGATACAGATAATGATGATGATGGAATTCTGAATGTGGATGAAGGAGACGAGGATACCGATGGTGATGGAATCCTGGATAGGGATGATACCGATTCGGATAATGATGGAATCCTGGATGCTGACGAAGGCGATCAGGATAGTGATGGCGACGGAATAGAAGACTACAGAGATCTGGATTCGGATAATGATGGTATTATTGATGAAGATGAAGGGTTTGTGGATACCGATAACGATGGCATTGAAGATTACAGAGATCCGGACTCGGATAATGATGGAATCCTTGACGAAGATGAAGGGGATCTGGATCTGGATGGAGATGGTATCGAGGACTACAGGGATGAAGACACCGATGGCGACGGAATTCCTGATGTTGAAGAAGGCAATGAAGATACCGATGGCGATGGCATTTTAGATATGGTTGATACAGACGCTGACAATGACGGCATACTTGATGTAGATGAAGCTGAGGGAGACTGTGATAATGATGGAATTCCTAACAGGCTGGATTCGGATAAATGTTATGATATTGATGAATTGGAATTATACGAAGGATTCTCGCCAAATAATGATGGTGACAATGATACGTACAGCATTCCCTGGTTAAACCAATTCTCGAAAGTGAGCATTGAAATATTTAACCGCTGGGGTAATGTTGTATACAAACAAAGTAAATATGAAAACAACTGGAATGGCGAGTGTAATACTGGTTTAAAAGTTGGAGACGAGCTTCCGGAAAGTACATATTACTACATCATTCATATACATGATATTGATAAAAAGTTAACCGGATTTATTTATTTGACCAGATAAGATCAATGGAATTGAGGTAAGAGATGTAAGTGTCTCTTATCTCAAATCTGTATCATACATTAATTAATTATGATCATGCAAAAAATAATATCATTAAAGAAAATATTCTGGGTTTCTATTGTGTTGTTGGCCCTTTGTTCAGTCAAAGTACAAGCACAACAAGAACCATTATATACACAATACATGTTTAATACGGTATCTGTAAACCCTGCGTATGCCGGTACCAGAAATGCCATGAATATGCTATTGTTATCCCGCGTTCAATGGGCAGGACTGGAAGGGGCTCCTCGTACCTATAACTTTACCATGCATACCCCCATTAATAATTATAAAATGGGATTGGGATTTTCTATTGTGGCAGATAGTTATGGCCCGGTAGATAATACCTATTTTAATTTTAATTATGCCTATAGAATCAATATAACTGAAGAAACGGTATTGTCAATGGGTATAAAAGGAGGAATTTATAATTACCATGTAGGATTATACGATCTGAATGTAGGTAGCGATAGTGATGTTTCGTTTAATGGAACCTACGAAAAGAAATTTCAACCCAATGCGGGTATGGGATTATACTTGTACGGAAAGAACTGGTATACCGGATTTTCAATTCCAAAACTCATTCAAACAGATTTAACAGGTACTCAAACAGCAGCCAGTAATATATCCGACTTAAAGAGGCACTATTTTTTAATGGCCGGATACGTTTTTGATGTCAATAACGATTTAAAATTTAAACCATCGTTTATCAATAAGGTAGTAGAAGGGGCTCCTTTATCAACAGATGTTACGGCTCAATTATTATATAAAAACACGTATTGGGTAGGAGCTACTTATCGATTAGGTGATGCTGTGGCGTTTTTAGCAAATGTTCAGTTAAACAGACAGCTTATGGTTGGTTATTCATATGATTTCTCAGTTTCAAGCATGGCCAGTTATAATAATGGATCACACGAAATCATCATAAGCTATGATTTTGATGGATTCCTGAATAAAAAAGTGAAATCACCTCGTTATTTCTAACCTGAATAAAAGGATTATATCAGATGATACAATTAAAAAGAAAGATATTACCGATATTGATTTTTATAGCTTTTTACGCAAACAATATAGGTGCACAAAATTTTGTTGAAAAAACAATTGATAAAGCAGATTCTATTGTCTTAAGTCAAAGGCACCAAAGAGCAAATAAAAAGTTTGAAAACATGGCCTATATGCAGGCTATTGAAAAATACGAAAAGCTTTTAGCCAAAGAGGTTGGGGGAGATACTTTAAAAAGTAAACTGGCAACAGCCTACCTAAAGGTGGGAAATACCCAAATGGCAGAACCTTTGTTTAAAGAGGTTGTGATGGGGGATTATGCCACACCAGGTGATTTTTATTGTTATTCACAAACTCTTAAATACAATAAAAAATACCGGGAGGCTGATGTATGGATGGACAAATTCCATCAGGTTAAAAGTGAAGACTCGCGTTCTGAGATTCAATATAAATCAGCTCCCAAAATATTTGCCATTGTTGAAAAGGAAAGATATGAAGTGGAAGAAGTAAATTTCAACTCTTCAAAATCAGATTTTGGTGCAGTTGTTATGGGTGATGATATTGTTTTTACAACTGCCCGCAATGATGAAAAGATTATTCGCAGGGAATATGCCTGGGACGAAACTCCTTATCTGGATCTTTTTAGAATTAAGAAGGATGCCGGTGTTTTAGCTTCGGCAAAACTATTATCCGGCAAATTGTCTTCAGCTTATCACGATGGTCCGGCTTGTTTTAATAACGATGGTTCAGAAGTGTTTTTTACACGTAATAATTACAACAAGTTTGTGCCAAAAACTGAAACAAAAGTAATAGAGCATATTGGTGTAATAAATAAAGCAGTGCCTAAAAAGAGTAAGTCTGGCGTAAATAACCTGATGATTATGTATGCCACAAAAAGCATAGGTGGAGAATGGAATTACCCAGAAGCACTTCCTTTTAACAGCTACGAATATTCATGTGGCCATCCTTGCTTATCTCCTGATAATAATACCTTGTATTTTGTGTCCGATATGCCGGGAGGTTATGGAGGTTCAGATATATATAAAGTAACCCGTACAGAAGAAGGATGGGGAGAGCCTGAAAATTTAGGTGCGGAAATAAATACCGAAGGAGAGGAAATGTTCCCATTTATCCATGAAAATGGACAGCTGTATTTCTGTTCAAACGGACAGTTAACCTTGGGTGGCTTAGATGTTTTTGTAGCTGCTGTTAAAGGCGGAAAGTATAAAGTTAAAAACATGGGTGCTCCCCTTAATTCCTCAAAGGATGATTTTAGCTTCTTTTTGGAGAAGGATGGTGTTCATGGTTATTTTGCTTCAAACAGGGAAGGCGGAACCGGCGACGATGATATTTATAAGTTTAAAATACTGGATGAGATTACTTTTAGCAAACCCTTAAAAGGAAAACTTATTGACCGGAACACCGGTAATATCATAAAAAATACGCCGGTTGAATTAATGGATGCCAAGGGTGCTGTTGTTGCCAAACTAACAACCAATGCTGAAGGTATGATTCAAACAGAATTAGAAGAAGTAACTTCGTTAACGGCCGTAGTTAATAAAGAAGATTATTTCCCTTATAAGGAAGAGTTTGAAATCAATGAGGAGACTTCTGAAATTTTAATGAAGCTGACTCCGGAACCTTTTTGGGGAATATATGGAAATGTATTTCTATTGCCTGAAATGACTCCAATACCTGAGGTTATCTTGCGTGCTGAAACTGGCAATGGAGACCTGCTTACCGTAAAGAGCGGAAATAATGGCACATTCCGGACAAAACTTGATGAGGATACTGATTATGATTTAGTGTTTACCAAAAAAGGTTTCTTTACAAAGCGTGTTAAATATACAACAGTAGGAAAAGATACCGGATACATAAATGTAAACGAGTTTTTAGAATTGGAGCTTGAAAAAGCAGAGGTTGGTAAAAGTATCGAAATCATGATCCTTTACGATTTGGACAAGTGGGATATTCGTGAGGATGCTGCCGTTGAACTGGATGACATGATACAGTTCCTTGAAGATAATCCTGAAATAAAAATTGAGCTGGGATCCCACACCGATTCCAGAGGATCGGCTCGTTACAATCAGGTTTTATCTCAAAAAAGAGCAGAATCTGCTGTAAAATACATGGTTGATCGCGGTATTTCTGCAGATAGAATTACGGCTAAAGGTTACGGTGAAACCAAGCTTAAAAACCAGTGTGCCGATGGAGTACGATGTTCAGAGGAAGATCATCAGGCAAACCGTCGTAGTGAGGTTACTATTACTGATATGTAATATAGCTATATAATACAAACCATAAGAAAGGTCTGGGATATAATTATAAGGATAGGATCTGTTTAAGCGAGATGCAAATCAGATCCTTTCCTTACACCAAACAATAATAATCAAACTATTATTTTAGATTATAAAATGCCCAAAACATGTATGGCAAAAAAAAATCATCATCGGTAAATGCCGAAACAGCGTCTTATTAAAAAAATATCCCATCGGCATATGCCAAAACCCATCTTTTTCGAAAAATGGCTCATCGGCACTTACCGAAAGCCAACTTTCTAAGAAAATAGCCTTTCGGCGTATGCCGAAAGGCAAATTGTTGAAATAGTGGTTTCGGCGCGTACCGATGAGATTTAAAAAATAAGACCTATATCAAAATATAATTGATACAGGCCTTGGCTAATCTGAAAGTACTTAAATTTAATTACCTATTTTTCATACACAGTTCCGTCCTCATTAAATAAGCACTTGGTAAGTTTACCTTCAGCATCTTTTAAAACAACCTGGTAAACTGCTACATCATCTTTTGTTTTTGCTACAGCTGCACTGTCAACTGTATTTCCCTCATACTTTTTTGTAATTACATCTACAATAGCTTCCGGCAGTTGATCTATATCAATACTGCTGAACTGTAAGTCTTCTTCAGCATTAATGGCTGTTTGGTTTAAGTTAGAATTTGCATTTAGGTATAAAGCAGGGGTGCTTACCAATGCAACAAATAGCGTAAAAATTAAAATGTTCTTTTTCATCAGTGTTGATTTTTTTTGATTGTTAATAATACACTTTGTATTATATAATTATGATGCCAGGAAAACACATACGTACAGATAACGTTTGCAATTAGCAACATACCAAGCTATTAAACAACTTTCAACTTGATACGAAAAAGAATTACTGATTAACCAATGTGGATATGATTCTACAAAATGTAGGTAGTAATGTGGAATATACAGGGCAAAAAATAAAAAGGCTATCCTTATCTGATACCAAAAGATCAGAACAGATAGCCTTGAATACGTTTTGTTACTGATTAGATCTATACTTCTATATTACGTGTTTTAAATTCTTTTATAATTAAAAACATGCTTATTGCAGAAATAATAATGCCCCCTCCTACTACAAAGAGCACATTAGTGGCACTTCCATATACATCAACCAGCGACTGCCCTATCTCTTCTTCTGCATTAAAAAACAGCCCCATTAAAAATGCCGTGCTGTTATTAATAAAGTGTATAATAATGCAGAGCAATAAGTTATGGGTTTTATAATATATATACCCTGCAAAACTACCAATAACCATAGCAGCAATAAACTGCCAGGGATTTAAGTGCAAAAACGCAAATAAAAAGCTAGAAAACAATATGGCCTTTTGAGGTGTTTTGGTCTTTAACAACCCATCCAGAATAACTCCCCTAAAAATCAGTTCTTCAAGAACCGGGGCTGCAATGGCAATAGTCATAAAAGCAAATATTCCTTTTTCACCCATCATTTCGGCAAAGGCCTTTATAAAAAAATCAGGCATTGGTATAAGACTGGTAACAGGATCTGTAACCCCTACCCCTACAGCAAGAGTGAAGACCGAGATTAAAACAATCAGTTTTACAGAGTCTCCCTTAATGGGATAGCTATCCAATCCCGTATCTCTTTTACGGATATAGTGAGCAAAGGCAAACGCACCACCTATGGTTAGTATGTAATAAAAAAGCATGGCAAGCTCCTTTCCCATTGGGTTGATCACCCCCATGTATACAGGAGCCAATACAATTTGTGCAAGGATGGCTATGCCCACTATCCCCCAGCTTTGAGATATACCGGGATAATGATTTTTGTTTAATTCTTCCATTGTTTCTATAAAATTTGGACTAAAGATAGAAAAAGGGTTGAAAAAATGAGAATATGTAGTGTGATCCAGCAAGGAAAATACGCTTAGAATTTAAAGAGGTTTTCAGGTCGAGTAACCGACATCAACAACGTAGCTTGGGACCCACTTTTCTTTGATTTTGAAAAGACAGAATTGCAGCGAAGCGGAAATCATGAACTCCTTTAAAATAAGCTTTAGTGAACTAAAGCTGTTTGACCGCAGGGAGTTCTTTCTGTCTCAAAATAAAGAAAATAGTGGGTAAGTGAGTGTTGCAGTCGGCGGACTTTTTTGTTTACTTTTTTTGACTGTAGAATTATTGCCATAAGAGAGAGCAAAGCCAAGTTTACTTGAGCTATGCCGAACGATGCAATAATCTTGAAAGAAAAAAAAGTAAAAGCCTTTGCGGCTTGAGCAAATGAAAATTACTCCGAAAAAAAGAGGTTTTCTCTTAAAAGCAATTGCTCTGCCTATCGTTATATACAATTATTATGTATTTGGTTTTCAGAAAAAAAGATTCTTTTTTATCTTCGCCAACTAATTTAAACGTAACAAACATTGAGAACCAAATTTATTCTATTACCTGCCATGCTCCTGATATCCATGATTTCAAAAGGGCAAGTGGTTGATAACATAAACAAAGAATTTAAGCATCCCTATTTAACAACGCGCATCCACGGAGGATTAGTGGCTCCCCATCATTCATCCATGTTATATTTCGTTGAAGAGTTTGTTGGGGGAATCGAAGTAAATTATGGAAGAAGCCTGTTTTCAAAGGATTCGTGGGAAAGTTATTTTAATTATCCTGAAATTGGGGTAGGCTTATATTACGGAAGTTTTGGCAATAAAGATATTTATGGATCCGGCATCGCTGTTTTTCCTTATATAAACCATGTAATGAAACGTACGCCTCGCTTTACCTTGCAGAACAAGGTGGCGTTAGGACTGGGATATGCCACCAAACCGTATGACCGAAAAAGTAACCCATACAATTCTGTAGTGAGCACACACTTTAATGCCTATATCGGTTTAGCATTTGTCGCAGATTATCGAATCCAGGAAAGGTTTTCGTTAAACTTCACAACTTCGTTAACACACTTTTCAAATGGGGCAACAAAAAAACCCAATCACGGAATCAATACATTAACCTCCAGCATTGGAGCCAAATATCATTTCAACCCCAACCCTACACCACAGTATCATAAAATAAAAGCTCCCAAAAGCAACCAGCAGGAAATGATGATTATTGGCAGTCTCGGAAGGAGTCAGAGCGCCAATTACAACAATAATAAATACTGGAATGCAGGAATTAACATTAACTACCTGTGGCATCTGACAGAAAAAAAAGCAATAGGGATTGGATATGACCAAATCTATTCAGAGAGCATTCCTTTTACCTGGATCGATTTTAACCAGGATCAGTCACAAACAACATTTAGTACTTCAGATTATTTAGTGAGCAGTGTATTTGCCTCATACAATGTATTTTTGGGCAAAACCATCATATTTTTAAACCTGGGGGCCTATATACATACCGGTATAAAACCAAGCCAGCCAATCTATCCCCGCCTGGGAATACGCCAGATGCTAACCAATAACCTGTTGGCAAGTTTCGGGGTTAAAGCCAGTTTCTTTTCGTCTGAATTTTTAGAATTTGGATTAGGTTATCGTTTTAATACTAAAAACTAACATTATGAGAAAAAGTAACATCGCCATTATTTTCATATCTATCATATTATTTGTGTCGTGTGACTACATTGAAATATTAACAGCCAAAGGCAACATAGAACAAAAACAGATCAATACAGGTTCGATAAAGCAAGTTGTTGTTGATGCATCCTGTAAGCTGATATTAACAAATGAGCAGGATGAAACCATAAATATTGAAGGGGTTGATTATTTAGTGGAGGGGTTTTCATTTACAAACAACGATGGGGTGTTAAAAATTGATCATGAGCACCACCTGTTACAAAAAAGCAAGCTGGTTCAAGTGAGGATTCCTGCGCAATTACTAAATAGGATCACAGTAAATACCCCTGCCCAGGTATTAAGCGAGGAAACTATTCATTTACAAAACCTGTCATTGGTTTTTAACGGCAGGGCACAATATTCTGAAGCCTGGCTCAAAATAGATTGCAACAAACTGCATTTGGCAGCTTATGGTTACGACAATATGGGTACATTTGAGTTTTCGGGCAAAGCAGCTGAAGCCTCTTTTGTGCTGGAGGGCACCATCCTTGTAGAGGCATTAAAACTTGAGTGCAACAAAGTAAATGTTACCCATAAATCAATTGACGACTGTATGGTGAACGTTAAAGACAGGTTAGATGTAAAAAGCTATTCTGCAGGAAACACGTACTACTATGGAAGCCCGGAAATATTGTTTGAGCATTTCGACTTACCTGATATGGAAAGTTCAGGAGGGGTAATAAAACTTGAAGAATAGTATTGTTTTATAAAATAATATCCGGCAACACAAACCATACAATCCCAAGGACAGCAAGGGGTTGCCACAAACCACAACTTACGTTTCAGCACAAACAATAAAAATAATCCTATTTTTGTTTGGTAAAAGAAAAATAAGGTCATATATTTGCAACCGCAAAAAAGAAAACTAATACAGTTTAAGATATATTGCGGGATGGAGCAGTTGGTAGCTCGTTGGGCTCATAACCCAAAGGTCGTCAGTTCGAGTCTGGCTCCCGCTACTACACCGAAAGAAAAGTCTTTCGGTTTTTTCTGAAACAAGTTTGTGCAAATGCGCAGTTAAAAATATACTGCGGGGTGGAGCAGTTGGTAGCTCGTTGGGCTCATAACCCAAAGGTCGTCAGTTCGAGTCTGGCCCCCGCTACAAAGAGAAAGGTTGGTAATTGAGATTATCAACCTTTTTTAGTTGATGTAAATAATAACACCAACCTTAAGCAAAAAATAAAAATGAGAAGAAAAAAACAATTCATGGCAAAAAATTTTTTATTTGCCATTACAATTTCGGCTTTATTAAGTAGTTTTTCTGCCGGAAATAGTCAAATAATCAAAGACGAAAAAAAGATTACCACTGAAATTAAACCGGGTAAGAAAAAAGCCACATTAATTTTATCTGATGGGAGAAGAATTGAGCTTGAGGCAAACCGCGACACCATCTTGCAATCTAACGTTTCAGGGATAAACATTAAAATTGACTCAACCGGAATCAACTATATAGAATGTACCCAAAAGCCCGAGAATAAAAAAACATTATCCCCTTCCTCTCCCTTATCGAAAAAGAAGAGGGTGAACCTCAATTAATATAAAACTATGGGCGATATTTGGCACGCAGTCCGAAAATAAATTTCCTAAGTATTTGATCCTTACAAACCCTATAATGGTTATGACCCGGCTTACGGAAAAAGGCACTCAGCTCATGTTTACTAATCTTAAAATCAATCAGGGATAATATTTCAATCAAATCTTCATCTTTAAGCTGAAGGGCAATCTTTAGCTTTCGCATGATCTGGTTATTGTTTAACCTTTTCTCATTTACAGCCGGAGATCCATCCTGAGCCCCCCTGTTTAAAACAATCAACCCATTTAAAAACGCCGATAAATTTTCATCCACAATGGTTTTATACGATTCATGATCCTCTTTCTTCAACCAGTCGCTTATCTGGGCTCTGGTAACCGCCTTATTCCCCAATGAAAACAACTTCATCATTTTATTGTCGTCAAAATCGAATATATACCTTAGGTTCCTGAATACATCGTTGTTATTCATAATTGATCAGTTTTTAAATCTCAAAATATAAGTATCAGACTATTTTTGGCATTTAGCTATTGAAGCAGTCCTCCTGTTGAAACCACATAATATACCAGCGGAATCAAGACCAAAACACCCACAAGCAAAGGCACCCATACATTCCTGTTTCTGAACTTCATATTGACAGGCACCTGTTTATTCCAGATAAAGAACTCCAATACATTCATCCCAATCAGGCTAACAATAAGGGTAAGCCCTGTTACCTGAATATTGAATTTGTAGAAAATAGTCCCCTGAACAATTGAATAAGCCAAACCCGCTAAAACAGTTTGCCTTGCCATTTTTTCTTTATGCAGTCGCGACAGGTTCATGGCCATTAAAATTGAACCGGCAAACACTGAGAAAAGCACTCCGAATATCCTGATAAACCTGGGGTGGTAAATTACTGGAATATTATTTTCATTTACATCAGGCTCCGCATCCTCAACGTCAACTATACCTTTCTGTTCCAGAAAAAACACCTCCATCTCATATATTACATCACTCAAGTCTTCCCGAGTCTCCCCCCTCTTAAGCAATTCCCTTGCCGCTGCCAAAACAGCTCCTTCCTGAAACCTGTCTTTCTCATCAACATATTTATAAAGTTCGGCAACGGTTTTACTCAACATCTTATCTGAGTATTCATATTCCAGTATCATAAATCCAAAATTTTCACAAGAATACAACTATTTTTCTGGACTAAAAAGCAAGTACATAACAATTGCACCCCACTCTCATTGTTAACATCCACGAACCATTAATTAATCCATACATTACTATTCCAACACTCCAAGTTCTTTCATTGTCAATACCAATTCCTCAGCTATTGGCTCTTCAAACATACTGTGCCCGGCACCTTCAACAATTGTTAATTTTGAACCAGGCATACTTTTATGCAATTTATATGCTATCAGGGGAGGACAAATCATATCGTAACGCCCATGAACAATGAAAATCGGAACATCTGGTATATTACCAATATTCTTTAACAACTGACCTTCTTCAAGAAAACAACCATTTGCATAATAATAAAATGAGACCAGTTGCATGGTATAAATCTGCCGGAAGTTAGCTTCAGAATCATTGTAAGTATCAATTACATTCTCATTGACATATATTCCTGAGGCCATAGCACCAATCTTATTAAATTGTTTCATATACAAACTCCTCTGCTCTTCATCTTCATATTGAAACAGTTTAAAAATATCTGAGTCATTCAACCCATAAGTGGAATCAGGAAATGATTCAATAAATTGCTGCACCAACTCAGGAAAATGATTCGAGAGCGTTGAGTAAAAATATTGCTCTTCTGCCCGTGTTACCAGAAAAATACCACGCAATACCATTGCTTTGATATTCTCGGGATAATTCTCTGCATATGCCAGGCTAAGTGTGGATCCCCATGACCCTCCAAATAAAATTATTTTATCAAGACCTAGCTTTACCCTTAACCTTTCTATATCCTCAACCAGAGCCTGCGTATTGTTGTCTTTCAACTCTGCATTGGGCATAGATTTTCCACAACCGCGCTGATCGTGCAAAACAATCAAATACTTTTGCGGATTAAAAAACTGTCGCATTTTTGGGGAACATGCCCCACCTGGCCCTCCATGAATAACAAACACAGGTATTCCATCCGGGTTGCCACTCAACTCATAATATATTTCATGCATGTCAGATACTTTAATGTATCCCGTTTGAAAAGGTTCAATTTCCGGCCAAAGCAATGTTTCATTAATTACATTATCTCTTTTTGAACATTCAAAAACTAAAGAAACGGATATAATGGCCAACAAAACTCTTATATAAAAACGCTTTGGGTTACTACAATAATTATTTCGTTTCAGTTTCATTTCCATAAGTATTAAGATTGAATTAAACATTTATGTAATTTCCACATTTTTAATAAGAATATCCAGTTGCCTGTTTTTAGCAATAAAATACTTATGGCTTTTTAAACGCGATATTGTTATATTTAACTAAAACAGAAAATAATGGAGAACCTGGAACGTTTTACTACACTAATTTACGGCTTACTATCTGCAATGGCCATACTGCCTCCCTTATTTAAAACAAAACCTTTTACATATTATCTCACACAAAAAAAATACCCGTCACCTATTACATCAGGACAACAGTTTTTACGGATCAACAACATCATGTCCTTTATATGGGGCGGATTGTTCTTGCTGGCCATAGGGTTACAATCATTAACCTATCACAGTAACGAAATAACCAATGCCATTTTTTCAGCGGCTGTACCTATACTTCTTTTTATCATAGTCGGGATACCGTTAACCAAACACCTGCCATCACGGTTAACCCAAATTATTGGAGGTTCAAGCATTAGGTTTAACTCGCTCCAGGAGATGTTTACCTGTATGCCTTATGGATTAAATAAAAAAGCTGCCGGAAACACCAATGCTGTCATTCAGTTTTTCTTAACCGGAAAAGAGCCCATCACAGGTTATCTTACAATAAAAAATAAAACCTGTACATACACCCATGGAGAATATGCAAACCCAACATCTACCATAAAAAGCGATTCGGAGTTATGGTTGAAAATATCGAACCAGGAAACTGACAGGTCTAAAGAGTTTTTAAACAATAATTTTGAAATAGAAGGTAACGCAGGCATTTTATTAAAACTCCACGACATGTTTTCTCCTCCCCAAAAAACAGAACCGGACGAATGGGTGTTTCTCGACTATGAATACAAAAGCATGACAAACAAAAAGATTGAGAATATTGTTGTTTTTGATGGCGGAGCAAGGAGTTCGGGCTATAGCAAAACATCTTTTATGGTAAGCAACTTTTTAAAAGGAGCCCAAAGTGCCGGAGCAAAAACAGAGTACTTTAAACTGAACCAATACAAAATAGAAAAATGTGTTGGTTGCTACCATTGCTGGACCAAAAGCCCTGGCAAATGCATATTTAATGATGACATGACCTTGCTTAGAGAAAAATACAGAAATGCCGATTTGTTGATATTTGCCTCTCCCCTATACGTCTACAGTGTTACTGGAATCATGAAATCGTTTATGGATAGGTTATTACCGGAACTGATGCCATATATGAAGAAAGCACACAATGGGCTAACCTTTCACCCCCGACGTTTCACCAATAACAAAAAGCAGGGTTTTGTTATTTTTAGTGCTGCTGGTTTTCCTGAAACAGCCCAAAATTTTGAGGGATTAACCAGTCTGTTTCGATGCATGGATTCACATCATGAAAACTCTTGCCTGATGGGCGAATTTTTACTTCCTGCCGCAGAACTAATAACACACTCCGTTTATGCCGAAAGAAAAAACACAGTAGCTGAGATATGCTATCAGGCAGGAATTCAGATTATAAAAGAAGGATATATTAATAAAAAAAGTATGCTTGAAATACAAAAACCAATGGTATCAAAAGAAACTTTCCATCACCAGGCAAATGTTTTTTGGGAGATTATGGAAAATAAACAAACCTACTTTAACGGGACTCCTAAATTATAAGTTTAAGATCATAACTAAAACATCAGTAAACTCAGCAATCTGCACAGCGATACGAGACAATACACGAGCTCGAAGCTTATATCTTGCTTTTTTAAAAACTGGCGCTCCATCGTAAAATGGGATTCCGCATTTTTTAATGTTGTAATACGTTTTCTCCATTGACAATTAAATTACAAAAACAGGGTGTTTCAAAAGAGTTTCAGTCACAAGATCACTTTAGTATTACCCCAGAGACAATAAGATACAAATATTCACCGTCTCTATATTTTATTTGCAACTCTTTGCCTCTGTGGTAAAACTATTCTATAAATAATGCTCCAGCTTGCCTAAGCCTACATTTAAATAATTACATTATCCTTCAGCAGCGGCCAACTCTTTTAGTGTTTTCTCCAGTTTCGATTCTGCATTCTCCACTACACGCCACGGCCTGTCGGCATTAAAATCCACCAATTGCCCTTGTTTATCAAATATCATATAGCAAGGCACCCAGGCTATCTCCATAAATTTCAGCATCCTGGATGTTCCCCACTGGTAGTTAACCATCCTGTATTGGTTTTCTGTAGTAAAGGTTTTTTCAAATATATTCTGCCAAAGCTCTTTACCAGGCCTGTCCTGAGATATATAAACAAATTCAATTGGCAGGTCTGATAGTTTTTCTTTCAGCTTTTTTGAATTTGGCATGGCAGCAATACATGGGCCACAGCCTAAACTCCAGATGTCAAGATAAACCACTTTCCCTTTGTATTTCTCCATCATTTCACCAAATGTCAATGCCACTTCACCAGTATCTTTCAATTGGGTTAACGAGAACTCAGTATGTAATGGCTGTCCTATTAAGGCTCGTTTTTCTCTATACTTATTCAGGCCTGCATCAAACGCTTCCTGTGCCAACAAATCCTTTTCTATCTCGTTGAATTTTTTAATGGCAACCGAATCGTACCTGTCTTGAGAAAATCCAGAGATGATATAACTGGTTAAAACATACTCCCTTGTTTTTCCCGACAAAGAATCAAACAATATGGTATAAATAGCATTATCCCAATTTTTTGTTGAATCAATCTTAGCTAATTCCCTGGCCTTTGAATAAATACCATTTCTTAGATTGCTCACATAGTCTGTACATATCACTTTTGAGTCATCCACATAAGTAGAAAAATAATTTGCCAACTCATATTCTTTAGGCAGTTCCAGCGAATCCTTGTTCAGCTTGTTTTTATAGGCATACCTCCTGGGGTATCCTTGAATCAGGTTATTATAAATTACCTGTGTTTCTATTTTATAAAGCTCAACAAACTGCGCATCAAGCTCTACCGTATCCGTATAGCCCTCCAGATATGCAAGCCTTCTTTGTTTAAAATCTGTCATCTCCTTTACAAAATCCTTGGGATGGAGTTTGCCATTATTCGATTCTCTATAATAGGATCGATCCCAGAGTCCTGCCCTTTCGTTTTTGTATAAAAAGTTGTTTTTGGCAGCCCCCTTTCCCTGGTAGCTGATGGTGTCTCCATCAACCTTTATAAAAAGGTCATCTCCGGGAAGCAAGCAAATATCATGATAAAACCTTCCTACAGTTATTCGTCCTGAAGTAATTCGCTGTATAGGAATGGTTATGGCAAAATTAGAATTACTGTCAATATCGGCAGCATAATATTCGCCCTTCCTGGTAATCGGGTTATCCACCAGCCAGTCAAACTTCACCTGTTTGGCATCGCCTGATAAAACTTTTCCTTTTATGGTTACGGTATGGGTTTCTTGTTTGGGAGTACAAGAAGCAACAAACAAAAGGGTTAGCAACATTAAAGCTAAAATGTGATTTTTCATTTGGTAATTTTTAATAGGTTAATATATTGATTAATGGTTATCGGTATTTACATTTCTGTCGGCAATCATCTATTATTATTACCGGTTGGCATAGATTTAGATCTTACAAATACTTTCTAATAACAAACACATTTTTATTTTACCAATACCCTTTTACTAACACCACCTTTAGCTGTTACAACCTTAATCAAATAAAGGCCTTTGCTGAGCATTGACAAATCAACTGAGCATTGATTTAATGAGTCGTAACTAATTTTTGATTTTAATAATTGCCCGGCTGTATTATAGACACTAACTGAATTAACCAGGGTATTTTCCACTTTTATAAAAACAACATCACTAACTGGATTAGGAAATATTTTTACACTACCACTTAAGTTCTCCTCTATAGTTGAAGCTTCAATATCTTCAACTATAATTGATGTTTTAGGATCCCCTATTAATACACTGATCCATGACAAATGCATAACTGCCTTATAATAACTTTCTGCCAAATTATATTGATTATCAGACCCCAAATAACTTTTGAAAAATTCTTTATTTAAGAAAGACGTTTGAATATATGGAATATAGACATACCCTATTCCTGCACCAACCCCTTCGTTAATTAAATCAGCAACCAAGAAAACGTTATTATCATTACTGCCCTTTTCAAATGTACAAGCTGAAAACATTCCTAATATCTCAGCAACAGATCCATCGCTCCAAGCATTATTAACTACTTTATTATAGTTTACAAGGTTTGCGCAACTATATAACAAAACGTTTTCTTGTTCCTGCAAAACATCAATATCTTTATCATATATTACCGGCCAACCATTATCCTCAAAGCAAGAAACTGTAGAATTCATTTTCATTTCAGCTGCTTCAAGATTATCTCCTTCATCTACATCATTAATATCAAAAACAGACAAAACACTAACCATGTCAACTTTAATATCAGGACCGCTTCTATCTATCAAACCTATAACATCTTCTTTGGTATAACCATCAAGTCTGCTAACCAAAAAAATATCAAACTCCTCCCTGGAAAAATTACAGTCCTTTAAAAAATATGGATTTTTCACAAAACTGGATTTTCCAATTTCATCTCTGGAACTACTACTTAAAAACGCACATAACTCTGATTCAAAAGCAGCACTGCTCAAGTAACTGGAAAAATCTTCTTCGTTAAGTTCCCCTACTTTAACTTTTAATGGAACACCTTTGGTTGTTACTAAATAATTAATTGAATTTGATAAACTTTTTGACAGCAAACAGGTTTCTATTTGACCTGCTATATCATTGAATGTTGCCAAATTGATCTCTTCATCAGTGGTCGAAGAAATATGAATCATGTTTTCATCAGGAATTTTTCTCTGTTCCTGAAAATATGCCCCAATTTCTAATGACACATTACTATTGTCATTTACTATTACAGCAACATCATTATAATTTACACCATTTTGGGCCAATCCCACAAGCGATAATAACATTAGTCCAGTCAGCAAAATTGTTATTCTCATTAGTTGTTGTAGAGTTTATATTACACGGAGTTTTAAAACGATATATACCATCTTCGAACTATCCCTTAATTCAACTGTTTTTCAATCAGCTCAATTAGTTCCTTCCCATTGCTTGGTCGGGGGGCTTTATTTCTCACAACCACCCCTTCTTTGTTGATCAGGGCATAATGGGGGATGCCTGTTATATTAAAAACCTGTCCCAGTTCGGCAAACTGTTTGTCGTTTAAGTGAAAATGCTCTCCCTCAATCTTTTTTTCTGCAATTGTACTTTTCCATGCACTCTCCTCACAACGGTTAGCGAGATAAATAAACACCACGTCTTCGCCTTCAAAGTGTTTTTTAATGTTTTTTGCATGAGGCATTTCACCCATACATGGACTACACCAAGGAGCCCAGAAATCTATATACAATACTTTACCCGGAAATTTTTCTTTCAGACTATTCAAGTAATTGTTTTCCGTAGCCAATTGGTTGATTTTTGAACCTGCTGCATACTGAGGATTTTCAAACAGGTCTTTCTCAATTTTAAATTTACTTTGCACCCGCTGCTTTAAGTATTCATCTTCAATTAACTCAGGGTAGTAAATGTTTTTAATCTTGTCGTAATACTTTGCTCCAAGCAACCTGTAATAAAACTTTGATATAAGTACATCTTTAATAAAGCCCGTTTCTACTGAGGGGTAATAACGCAAAAAGAATCCCATGCTCTTTTCAAAATCTGTATTATACAAGGCACGATAAACCTTTTGGCTATCCTGTGGAACGCACTGGTCTACGTACATGGTATATTCATGCAAAAAACTCAAATAGCTATTACTGCTCAGGCATTCCTTATTATCCTTGTCCCAGCCACTAAAAAAATCAAAATATTCACGAGGTATTGAACCCATAAACTCATCCATATCTTTTTGATTGTGCATTGGGTGCAACCACCTATACCGCATCAACTCATCCCATTTATCATACTCTAGTTTATGGTTTACCCAATTCCGAAACTGCGGACAAGTATTATTGGTTTTATTAAATTCTTCAACAATCCCTATCCGCTCTTTTGTTAACGCCTCAACGTAACTCCGGTATTCCAGCGGCGAAGCATTTTTAACCATTTCATCATGTTCATCCATATTATTAATGGAGTCGATAAAAAATGCCGTGTAAGCTGCCACATCATTATTCATTTTTTTTGAGGTGCCGGAAACTTTATAAAAACTGTATTCTTCGGCAAAGGAATTTGATGTTTTGCTCCAGCAATCGGCATTAATTTCAAAGTGCAAACTATCGCCCGGTGATATATGGTAAGTTAAAAGTCCGCTGTACTTTAAATAAAATGCGGTAGGGTAATCCAGATCAACTACAAACTTAAACTGCCCGTTCGGGTTTATTTTTTCAGAAAGTTTTATCTGTCCGGCAAGAATATCATCATAAAAAATCTCAATAATATTGTGATCCGACACTTTATCATAGTTAGAAACACAACCAGCTACAATGGCTTTTTTTGTTTGAGGGTTTTGGTTAGGGGTACAGGCTAAAAAAGCAAGTGCCGAGATAACATAAAGGATTATTCGTTTCATAGGATTAAGTTGTATTTAGTGTGTAACTCCGATAGCAAGGATTAAAAATTAGTTCTCATAACAAAGCGAGAACTAATGTAGTAAATTGACACATTATTTCAAACATATGATTTGGTTATTCTATTATTAGTTTCCTTTTGAATTCACTTGCTTCCTTTGATCGAACTCACTGTCATTAATAAGAAATGAATTGTCCGTTTTTATTGATTTAGTTATAATTTTTCATTTTCATCATATTTGCTACTTGTCAATTTATGAATGCTATCATGTGTTTTTTATTATTCATCAATGGTGAAAATCAGATTTCCATTTTCCGCATATTTTAGTGGCATGTCATAAAACATATTTATTGTTGTGGCCAATTATTTATCAATTTCTATTTTCTTTCCAAACTCAAGGTTCTTCAAACTCAGGCTAATAAAATAATATTCTTTGTCCTTATTGTTAAATTTTCTATCTCCGTTATGGTCTTTTTGCATTTTAATTAGAGCAAAATCTTTCTCGTTATAAATCTCAATGCTAACTGCGTTTTCATTATTTGGTGTTATAGGTTTTAAATTCTTACCAAACTTATCTGAGACATATAAAATTGAGGGATCTTCATTGTCAATTCTCCCGCTCTGATTAAAGTCAATGGTTTTTACAAAATAGAAGATCCATTCAGAACTAATATTTTTTTTATCAGCACTCATGTTATAGTAATATGAAGAATTACTTCTAAATCCTTGTATGAATGTATCTTTATCAAAGAGTTTGTGCGTAGAGTCATTCTCAAAGTTGTAAAAGATAATATTTGCATAGAAATTATTCCACAGTGCAATTTTACTTGATGAAAGTAAATCTGAATTATATCTAGTTGGAATCATAACTGTGGCTGTACTGTCAATTCCGATAGGTTCGACAAAATATCTTGGTAATTTTTTCGATCTCTGACCAAATGAATTTTGGATTGAACTTAATATAATAATTGCGCAAATAAGATGTTTCATGTTTTATAGGATTTAATTGCCCCAACGGACGGATTGGGCATATGAACCGTGCGGGGATTGAAATAGTACGACCTTTCTTTCATCGCACTTAGCCCAATGTTTTTACAGGGACTAAATTTAACAATAAATAGTTTCTTTAAAAACATTGGGCGGACTTATTGAAATAACCGCAACCTAGCGAATCACTGCGCCCCGCATGGTTTATGATGCCGTGTGTGTGGGGGGGCGTAACTATTATATATTATTTGTCCCTTTTTAAAATAGTAGATACTTATTGGTAAGAAAATCAAGGCTACTATATAGTTTGGCCAACCAGCTCCATTTTTACTTATAATCTTGAAATATGGCACAAAAAGCACTGATAAAGTAAAAACAACTAATGGATGCAAAATCATTGAAGAAAGCACGGATTTCGTTTTAATTCGAACATAAATTAAAACCGTACCAAGTTCAATGCAAAGAATCCAAAATAATAAATATTGATACCACTCTTTAAAAGGCATAAAAGGGAAATGCCATATTGCCCATATAGAATTTAATAGTATAATCATTTCAAGCCAAGATAGGGTCTTTAATTTTGAAAACAAGTATCCTCTCCATGCAAATTCCTCCGCAAATCCTGCGTGAATTAGAAGCAACATTAAATACAAAATCGACCCTGCCATTGGAGAAAACTGATAGTTAAAAAGAAAGAACAATTGATTACTTCTTTGAAATTCTGTATATCCAAGAATATATTGAATCAAAGTTGCGAGTAAAACAGAAAATATCATAACAATTATCGTGGCAAAGAAACTCCTCTTGTTTTGAATATTTTTTAAAGAAATCAAATTGAAAGAATCCTTTTTAATTACGAATATGAAAACTATTGATGCTAAAGTTGGTCCAAATAACCATAAATGATAAATCGGGTCAATATAACTTCCGAAATTAACTGAAGACCTAAATTTGAATATTAAAAAACTCAATCCAATTGAAAGAAGAAGCAAAAGAAATCCAGTTGTATAAATTTTTAAACGATTCATAAATCTATTTTTTTGGAATAAAAGCTTAAGTTATTTTATAGAGATTTTTTTATTATTTGAAGTTGTTAAAATCATCCTACCATGATATAAATTCTCGCGTTATTATGCCCGCCAACATTTCGCTAAACCCATTCACTTTACATATATTATATGCAAGGTTTAAAACCTCTGTAACTAATTGATTTAACGAACTTATATATATTTTGTATATATTGGGTTATAATTATTTTTGCATTTTGGCTTTATCGGTAAATAGTCATAATTGTTTGATTTCTTTTGTTATTTGCCAATCAAATATACTAATTTGTTCGTCTATTCAATAACGGCTGTCTTTAATTATTGATTGGTGATGATTAATTTCTAATGGTTTTTGATTCGTGTCGTTGAAGTCCTTCATTGGGTGTATCAGGTTTATTTTCTCTCAATGTAGCGTTTGATTAGGGCTGTCAGTTTTATTATCCTTCCAATGTAACGCTTCATTGTGTGCATCTGCATTTTTTATTGTGAATGTAGCGCTTTATTGGCTCTGTCAGTTTTTGATTTGTGTCATTGAAGGCTTTCATTTGGTCTGTCGGTTTTTATTTTCTCTCAATGTAGCGTTTGATTGGGGCTGTCAGTTTTATTATCCTTCCAATGTAACGCTTCATTGAGAACGTCAGTATTTTTTATTGTCAATGTAGCGCTTTATTGGCTCTGTCAGTTTTTGATTCGTGTCATTGAAGGCTTTCATTTGGTCTGTCGGTTTTTATTTTCTCTCAATGTAGCGTTTGATTGGGGCTATCAGTTTTATTTTTCTCCCAATGCAACGCTTCATTGGGTGCATCTGCATTTTTTTATTGTGAATGTAGTGCTTTATTGGCTCTGTCAGTTTTTGATTTGTGTCATTGAAGGCTTTCATTTGGTCTGTCGGTTTTTATTTTCTCTCAATATAGCGTTTGATTGGGGCTGTCAGTTATGTTTTTCTCCCAATGTAACGCTTCATTGGGTGCATCAGCATTTTTTATTGTGAATGTAGTGCTTTATTGGCTCTGTCAGTTTTTGATTCATGTCATTGAAGGCCTTCATTTGGGCTATCAGTTTTTATTTTCTCTCAATGTAGCGTTTGATTGGGGTTGTCAGTATTAATACTTTTTAACATTTGACTTTTTAATAAAAACAGCATGTCGCCACAAATCAACAGTTAACAGCACCTTACATCTCTTTCTATTTCTGATAACTACTAATAAAAACCAACAACTTATCATTTTGTCATTTAGTTTATCATTTGGCCTAAATCCATATGATTTTTACAATAACCTACAAACCTATATTTTTTTAATATTGACTAATTCAATATTGGTTATGATGATCAGGATTTTTTAATTGATAAACTTATGCATTTTTTAGACGAATGTGTTTTCTATTAAAAATCGCGATTTTTTGTAATCTCAAAATACATAGTACATTGCGGCCACAATAATTTTTTAAATCTTTTTTAACATGAACTTAAAACCAATTTATCACCACCTTTTAACCAGTGGTGAATTTTATGCTATGGTTAACGGAATTAAAACAGCTATTAAATCTTCAAATCTCTCTGAAGACAAAAAAAACCAACTTATCGCTAAAATCGATAACCATTTAAATGAGTTTGAAATAGCTATTAAAAGACAACAAAGCAGTCCGTTAACCATTGAAGTAAACCAGGCAGAGCAAACCCGCGACTTTCGATTTTTAGGTTTCAGAAACCTTATTGATTCTCAGTGTTACCATTGGCAGGAAGAAATTGCAGCATCGGCAAAGGTTATTTACAACATTATTAAACGGCATGGATGGTCGATGCATAACGAGGGTGATGCAAAACAAACTAGCCTAACTAAGTCGTTACTTGCCGAAATAAATCTTGAAATAAATCTTCCACACATTGAAACTACAGCATGTGGAGAGCATATTAACCAGGTAAGTATTGCACAAAAAGCTTTTGAGGAGATTTCTATAAAAAGGGATAACCTTGAGGGCAAGGAAAAGCCTTTGGTGATGAGCTCCAGAAAGGATTTGCACAAGGACTTTTGTTCTGTTATAAATGCATTGGAATATGAAGCTGAATTCAACCCCAATGAAAGTATAAAGGAATTAATTGACGGTATCAATCAAACAATCACAAACATTACTTCCACAGCCAAAGCTCGCAAAACAAGAAAAGAAAATGGTTCAATTGAGCTTGAACCTGAAGTAATAAATAATGAAGAATAATTTTAGGGGTGACTATGTTACTCACAGGGTGACTATTGGCATCATGCTAATAGTCACCCCGTGAGTATAAGTCACCCCTGTGAGTAACAAACGCAACCCTTACGTTTTTCACCAGTCATACACATCGAGTTTTTTACTAAAAAATAATAATTATGAAGAGAAGAATTTTATTGGTGTTTGGTGTGTTATTGGCCTTATCAAGTTGTATGGATGACTCAGATGATTATCCTACTATGGAAGAAACTATTGAGAGAGATGATAAAACTATTCAGGACTTTTTTACCACCAATAATATTGAAAACGCTATTGCTGATGAAAGTGGTGTGTACATTGATATTATTGAAGAAGGAGAAGGAGAAAGTCCTGAAGAAGGAGGTGTTGTGAGGGTATATTATAAGTATTATTCATTACCAAGCAATAAACTAGTAGCAGAAGTTGAAGATTTAACCAAATGGGAGTTGGAGAAAACACTTCAAGGCCTAAATATCGGTATCCCATATATGAAAGAAGGAGGAGTAGCCGATATCTATATCCCATGCAGATATGCCTTTTATGGCTCTACAAGTCCGCAGGCTAATTCTGTTTTAAGATTTAGAGTTACTTTAAACGATTACGCTGAAACAATTGAGGAAATGGATGATAAAATCATTCAAGAGTATTTTGTTGCGAATGAAATTACCAATGCCATTAAAGATGAGGAATCGGGCGTTTATATTCAGCATATTGCTGAAGGATCTGGAGAGGATTTTCCGGAAACAGATTCTAATATAACAGTAAAATATGAACTTTACACCATTCCTAATGATGAAGAAATTGAAAAAACGGATGAAGCAGTAACTTTTAATTTAGGTGGTCTTATCAAAGGATGGCAAGTTGGTATACCTTTAATGAAAAAAGGAGGAGAGGCCTATTTATATATCCCAAGCAGTCAGGCTTACAGAGGAACCTCAAATAAAATAGCCAATGAAGTTTTAAAATTTAAAATCGATTTGCTGGATTTTTAGCGTTATGGTCTAATACTCACAGGGTGACTATTAGCAAAATGCCAATAGTCACCCGGTGAGTATACAGACCCCTTCCCTGCGCTTTGCGCAGTACTTCCCCTTATCAAGGGGAAGATTGATTCTCAGGATGTAGTTTTACTCTTTTGCGCTCTTAGCGAGGCCACTTAGCGGCTTAGCAAGAAACAACTTGAAGTTATTAACCTAAACAAAACTAAGGAACCGATCTTTTTTGCATGATGCATATTAAGATCGGTTCCTAAATTCCTAATAGTCACCCTGTGAGTAATAAAAGCGCCCTAACCTCTACTTCAGCACAAAAGCTCCGGTTAATCCTTCTGCCGAACTGGTTCCTACCATAACATCAAACTCACCTGGTTCAACCATAAAGGTTCCTTCGCCATTGTAAAAACCAAGCTCTTTTTCGGTAAGCAAAAAGGTAACGGTTCTGGATTCTTTTCCTTTTAGCACAATCTTTTCAAAGCCTTTTAACTCTTTAACCGGACGCACAACCGCAGCAACCCTATCGCGGATATATAGCTGAACTACTTCCTCGCCTTCTACATTGCTCACATTGCTTACCTTAACCGACACCTTGATATTCTTTTGGTCAGCATCATCAATAACCAAATCACTGTATTCAAAATCGGAATAACTCAAGCCAAAACCAAAGGGGTACAACGGCGTATTTTCCTCATCGGTATAATGCGACCAGAACACATTATCCCCGGAATTTCCCGGGCGACCGGTATTAAAGTGGTTGTAATAGATAGGACATTGTCCCACACTGCGGGGAAAGCTCATTGGCAACTTACCGGATGGATTATACTGGCCAAACAACACATCGGCAATGGCATTACCCGATTGGGTACCCAGGTGCCAGGTTTCCATAATAGCAGGAACATGCTCAGCAGCCCATGGCAATGCCAGCGGACGGCCATTCATCAGCACCAAAACAATATTTTTATTAACCTTATAAACCTCTTCCAACAACTCCTGCTGCAATCCGGGCAATCCTATCCGTGTACGGCTTCGCCCTTCTCCTGAATGAAAACCATGCTCGCCCAATACCATTACTACCACCTCCGACTTTTTGGCCAACTTAACTGCTTCCTTAAAACCGCGTTTATCGGTGGTATTAATATCCAGTTCTGTTACAAAGCTAACCGGGTTGGTTACCAAATCCACTCCTTTGGCATAAGCAAAGTTCGAAGTATATTTTTTTAAACCTTCAATTACCGACACGGCCGTTTCATCGTCGGCACTAACCCTCCAGCTTCCCAGCGGACTGGTTTTATCATCGGCCAAATCTCCGATAACGGCAATTTTCTTTTGTGATTTTTTTAGTGGCAATACTTTTCCGTCGTTCTTTAACAAAACAATCGACTTGCGGGCCATATCCAATACTGCTTGCTGGTGGTCATTATGGCACACCAGTTCTTTTTCCCTAGCCTCATCGCAATATTTATATGGATCATCAAAAAGTCCCAGTTCATACTTCACCCGAAGAATCCGGCCTACAGCCTCATCAATAACCGACTCATTAACCTTACCTTCTTTAACCAGGTCGACCAAATATTCAACATAAGCATACGATTCCATATCCATATCCGAACCTGCATTGGCAGCATGCATGGCCGCCTCTTTTAGATCCCTGGCAAAACCATGGCTCACCATTTCGGCACCACTGGCCCAGTCTGAAATTACAAAACCCTTAAAGCCCCACATTCCTTTTAATACTTCGCGTTGCATAAAACTATTACCGGTAGACGGAATTCCGTTTACAATATTAAAAGCATTCATCACGGTTTTTACATCAGCCTCCACAACAGCCTTAAACGGCGGAAACACAATATTAAACAGCGTAGAAGTGCCCACATCAACGGTATTGTATTCCTTTCCGGCCTCAACAAAACCATAAGCTGCAAAGTGTTTGGCACAAGCTGCTATAGTATTATTTGCAGTAAGGTCATCACCCTGAAAACCTTTAACACGGGCCACGCCAATTTTGGCACCCAGGTAAGGATCTTCACCGGCACCCTCCATCACGCGTCCCCAACGGGCATCGCGGTAAATATCAACCATTGGGGCAAAAGTCCAGTTTACACCCATGGCCGAAGCTTCAACAGCAGCAACCCTGGCCGACTTTTCAATAGCTTTTAAATCCCAGCTGGCCGATTCACCCAAAGGGATTGGCGACAAAGTTTTTTGTCCGTGAATCACATCCAACCCAAATATCAGTGGAATTCCCAAACGGGTTTCCTCAACGGCAATTTTTTGCAGAGCCCTTACCTGTTCAACCCCTTTAATATTTAAAAAAGAGCCCACCATCCCGTTTTTCAGATGCTCATATTTTTTTTGCGCGTTCCCATCAGAAGGGGCCGGTCCTGTAGCATCGTAAAAACCATTGTACTGAACCATCTGTCCCACTTTTTCTTCTATGGTCATTTGGGTAAGCAATGCTTCCACTTTTTTATCAATAGCATCCTTATTCATATTTGAAGTACCCGGATTACAAGCGTTAAACACAAGAATAGATAGAATGGCGAAAAGCAACAATTTTGTTTTTTTCATTTTGAATAAAATTAGTTTTTAGATCAGAGGCAAGAGCTCCTTGCTCCAATTTATAATTTGCGATATTATTTGTGTATTTTTTTCCTTCTGCAATATCGTTTTTATGTTTTTAACCACGAAATTTTTGTACTTAATAACCTGAGTTCGATTAAAATTTTATGTCGAACTCAGGTTAATATAAAACCATTATAGCTATTTATCCATCTGGTACACCCTAACATACTCCACTTCCATCGACTGTGGAAAAATGGAATCATCCACACCATGCTTGCCACCCCAGTTTCCGCCAACAGCCACATTCAATAATAAATGAAAAGGGTGGTTGAAAGGCCATTCTTCGGTATTGTCCGATTTCTTTTTAAACGAAAACACTTTGTTATCATCCACAAAAAAATCGCATTTTGATTTTGTCCACTCCACAGCATAAGTGTAAAAAGCATCTTCCGCCTCAGGCAAATATACCGGCTGGGATTTCTGGGTCTGGTACATCCCATTATAGGCGCCCGTATGCACCGTAAAACAAACTGTATCCGGCTCATACCCCACATGCTCCATGATATCTATCTCACCACTATGGGGCCACTCCCCATACTTGTTTTCTGTTGGCAACATCCATATGGCAGGCCAAATCCCGGTACCTTTACTTACTTTGGCACGCACTTCCACTCTGCCATAAAGCCAGTCGCCCTTATGTTTTGTTGTTAACCTTGCAGAAGTATATTTAGCAGGAAAACCCTCTTCCTGAAGTGAAGTAATAATCAGTTTCCCATCATTTACCCAGGCATTTTCTTTTCTTTCTGAGGTATAATATTGCAGTTCATTGTTACCCCAACCCCAGGAATTGCCTACAGTATCATAATTCCACTTTAACCCATCGGGCAAACCAGTGTAGTCAAACTCATCACTCCACACCAATTTGTATTTATTTTTTTGATTACCACAACCACAGCCAGCAATAACCAGTATTGAAAAAATTAACAGCAACCACCTCATCATCTAAATTTTTAATAATAAAAATATTTTTTTGCAAGCACTATGTAACAATTATTACTGATACACTCTCACATAATCAATTTCCATGGCAGATTCTACAAAAGCAGGATCGATATCGCCACCCAAAGTACCGCCCATGGCAACATTTAAAATAATAAACTGATCTGCATCAAAAGGCCAGGTGTCACTATTCTTTGTTTCAGGCTTATAGGTATAGTAGATTTCGTCATCTATTAAAAATGAAATCTGATTTTCTGACCAGTTAACCGAATACACATGAAATTCAGAAGAGGCATCGTTTACCGTAGTGCTTTCCATATTTACAGTAGCCCCACTACTGGATGGCGTATGCAAGGCACACTGAACATGACCGGGCGTATTTCCTATTCCTTCCATAATATCAATCTCGCCACAATTGGGCCATCCCACTGTTGAAAAGTTTGCGCCCAACATCCAGATAGCAGGCCAGGTTCCACCCCCTTCAGGAAGTTTTGCCCTAACATCTACCCGCCCATAGGTAAATTCGCGTAAACCTTGCGTTTTTAAACGGGCAGAAGTATAGCTGCTACCATCTTTCTTTGCCGTAATCTTCAGTATCCCATCCGAAACACTGGCATTATCCAGGCTGTTAGTATAATTCTGAACCTCATTATTCCCCCAACCCGTTGCACCTAAATCATAAGTCCAGGTGGTTGCATCAGGAGCCCCATCCGTATCAAATTCATCAGCCCAAAGCAGGTTAGTATATTCCACATCCAACTCTTCATTCCCACTTTCGTCACCCGGTTTTGTACTGGTGAATGTATGATACCAGGCGTAGGTGCCATCTTCTTCAATCCTGACTTTAAGAATATTGTCTGTAACTTCAATGATTTCATAGGTACTTGCTCCCACGTACCAGCACATAAATCCACCATCTTTAATGGTAAAGCTGGTTCCCCTGTACTGGCCATCTTCTGTGGCAATAGAATTGGCCGGAGCAAAGGTTACATTTTTAACGCCATACATGGTTGTTGCCACATCGTCGCCGTAACAATTGTCACCTTCAACCCCAATCTTACCGGCATAGGTTCCCGGTATATAAGCATTCCCTGCCGATTGCTCAAAGGTTATGCCACCTGCGGCATCTTTTGTAAACACAAACTCGGCATCGTACATACATGTTTTTTCATAAGCTGCCGCATTAAACCAATAAGCCCAGGTATGGTAACCCTCCGAATCATACGAATTAGGGCCTAATCCAACATGGCCTGCCTGATCGGCTGCCCAATACCAGGTTTTTGAGCTTCCTCCGGTCAGGAACTCCAGTGCTTCCTCATCGCTAAAGCTACTATAAACTTCAACCTGAACAGATGCGCTTGAAGAAATGCCCCCGGTACCCACGGCTACTGCTGTAACCGTATAGGTGTTCACTCCATTTTTAGAAAACTGGTGGGTAATTTTACCATCGGCCGACACACCCGTATTGGTACCATCTCCAAAAATGTAGTTAAAAGTGATTTCATCGTTGGCAGTTGCCGTAAAATTCACCAATCCACTGCCGTCACCATAAGGATTCTCATCATCCACCCCAACCACTTCAAACGTAACACTTACATTCGAAGGGGTTTTTAACTCTCCTAAGCTGTATTCTTCTTCACAACCTGTAAAAACCAATGCCAGGCATGTGAATAAAATTATCGGTATATATTTTAATGTCTTCATTATTTATTCCTTTTAGTTTTTTACAAGCTTGAATCTCCACCAGGCTTCGCCTCCAATAAAAATATCAACGGTCATTACCGTGTTACCCTCCGAAAGTGTTACATCATAGGTTACGGATTGAGCAGCGTCATCAGGACTTGCCAGTTCACTGCCATTAACCGCTTTAGGTATTCCCAGGTAAGCACCAAGACCATTCAGGGTAATCGTTCCGGCATCTTCATCGTAAGTATATGTGGCCTGGTTAGAGCCATCATGAGGAGCAACCGGGGCACCACAAGCATCTGATCCGCCTTGCCATCCTTCAACCCAGGTATCTCCACCCAACACATTGCTAAACGAGCCATCTGCACCAAAAACATAAGTATCATCAAAAAAACAGGCCCTTTCTGCAACACCCGCATCATCAATAGCCCACCATGAGGTATCGCCCATTCCGGGACCTACTCCTATAGCCCCGGCCTCAGACGCAACGCTCCACGATCCGGCCAAAGGCGAAGAAGAAACCTCCCCTACTTTAACAAGTTTAAACCTCCACCAGGCTTCGCCACCAATAAAGATATCAACGGTCATTACCGTGTTACCTTCAGAAAGCTCTACATCATAGGTTATGGATTGAGCAGCGTCATCAGGACTTGCCAGTTCACTGCCATTAACCGCTTTAGGAATTCCCAGATAAGCACCAAGACCACTGATCGTAACTGTTCCGGCACCTGTATCGTGGGTATATGTTGCCTGGTTTGAACCATTGTGAGGAGCAACGGGAGCACCACAAGCATCCGATCCGCCTTGCCAACCTTCAACCCAGGTTTCTCCACCCAACACATTACTAAAGGAACCATCAGCCCCAAAAATATAAGTGTCATCAAAGAAACAGGCCCTTTCTGCAACACCCGCATCATCAATAGTCCACCACGAAGTATCGCCCAATCCGGGGCCAACTCCTATTGAGCCTGCCTCAGACGCAACACTCCAAATACCTTCAATCCCGGTTCCTGCTGCCGACTCCGTTACTAACTTAATATCATCGAAATAGTAGTTTGAGTCCTCTCCCATATTCCCAAAATCAAAGAACAGCACCACTTTCTGGTATTCATTGTTTGTATCAATCCCTGAGAAATCAAAACTCAATTCTTCCCATTCGTTGGCTACTGTTGTGGTGGCGTCTACCTCATGGTTAATATCACCATTATCCAGATTCTCTACCTTTAGTTTAACTATTGCCCCTGTTTTTGGAGACCATACTTTCACCTTAAATGTTTTGTCAGCAAAATTGATTGGACTTCCAAGTGTCATTACAGATCCGCCCCATGTTTCGGCACTTGCAGGCTTAGCCGAATGACCCACTTTATCACTGGTATTATTTCCACTGGCATCCGGGTTATCAACCACCGATGATGTTACCCCACCAAAATCAGCAAAGGCATAATTAACAGTAAACGATTCAAAGTTAACCGGTAAAGTGATGGGATCCGAAGCCGCTGGAACATTAACCGTTTCGGTATACTCAGTAGTTGCGGCACCCGCACTTTTGGCAATTACCTTCAAGTCATAATCTCCCGGTTCTTCATAAGTATGCGTAACCGCTTCTTCCGGCATAGCCATTGTGGGTTCCTCATCAACTGCATCGCCCCAATAAATTTCAAATACAGTGGCATAGTCAGCTTTTGCTGTTACTGAAACAATACGTGGGTTTACATTATCATTTGCAATAGTAACCTCAACATTTTCGGGTGCTTTGAAGGTAACATTCAGCTCCTGGGTAAAATCAGTTTCCAATCCTGTTATTCCCACAGCTGTAATCGAAACATTATAAACCCCCTCCGAAAAGATATGCTCTATGGCTTCACCTACTTTGTATTCTTCCGTATCTGCGCCGTCGCCAAAATCAATTACATAGCTTTGAGCTCCTTCTGCATTTGGAGTAATGCTTACCAGTCCTGTATTATCCTGAGTAACATCAAAGATCGCCGATATATTTGAAGGCGCCTTCATATAATCAAGGTTATACATTTTATCTTCGTCTGTTTCACAAGCAAAAAACAGGGATGCGATAAAAATAAATGCTGTTAACTTATATAATATCTTCATTTTGATTCTTTTTAATAGTTAGGATTTTGCACCCAGTTTCCATTTGAAAATTGAATTTCCTGAAGCGGGATAGGGAACACTTCGTTTTTACCAGCAGTAAAGCCATCAATTTCATCGGCAGCCCTGCCCGTTCTCACCAAGTCGAAGAAATGATGTCCTTCGCCCATCAGTTCAACCCTTCGCTCATGATATATGGCATCTGTTAAAGCAGCACCAGTGTAAGTTATATCATGGTTTGTATCCCCAAATGCCCTTCTTCTCACTTGCGATAAGTACTCCTGGGCTTTTGAATCATCAATGCCGCCCCGGTTATAAGCCTCTGCTGCCATCAACAGAACATCGGCATACCTAATAGCACGATAGTTATTTGGATTGGTAAGGTTCAGGTCTCCCTGTGCTTCCGAACTTCTTTTACGGGGAAGATATTTTCTATTGAAATAACCCGTATGTTCATATCCTTCACTGTATGCGGCTCCGGTTTCTTCGGCCCAGGCTACAATATCAAGAATAGCAACATCCTTACGTAAATCGCCAGGTTCAAATTCATCCACGGCCTCTTCTGTAGGAACATTAAAACTAAAACCCGACGAAAACAATGGTCCATCATACCCCCTTACGCCGCTAAAACCTACCGCTACATTTCCTTCACTACATTGCAGGCAGTCAAAACTGGCCCCTTCCACATCGGTATATTGAACTTCAAATACCGACTCAACACCATTTTCTCCATCAAACTCAAAAATTTCATTGTAGTCTTCTATTAATGAATAGTTACCATCTGCAATCAGGCTCTCCAATACCGCGGCAGCTTCTGTAAACTTTTCCTGGTATAGATACGCTTTTCCAAGCAAGGCCTGAGCTGCTCCTTTAGTTACCCTGCCTACTTCCTCTTGTGTAACGGGCAATACTTTAATAGCTAAATCCAGGTCTGTTTCTATCTGCTCATATACACCAGCAACAGAAGAGCGGGGTACCGAAGTTTCATCTCCCAGGATAAAACGCTGGTCAACCTTTAAGGGCACTTCTCCAAACCATTTTACTAACTCAAAATAATAATACGCCCTTAAAAAACGGATTTCTCCAATCATGCTTTCCTTACCTTCAAAATCGGTTTTATCCTTGAACTCCATAAAATAGTTGGTACGCTGTACCCCCGCAAACATCCAATCCCAAACATTTTTAAGATTATCGTTTACCTGGGTGTGGATCATGTCGTCAATTTGTTGCCACCCGATTACATCCGTAGCACTCTCACCTCCGCAAAGCGTATTGTCTGAAGCAATTTCCCCCAGGATAGCATTTACATACGTACTTTGTAACACATCATAACTGGAAATTAATGCTTCGTAATAATCATTTTCAGAATTAAAATAATTTTCTGAATCGATAGAATATTCAGGAGACTGTTCCACAAAGTCATCAGAACATGAATTCATCAAAAACAGTGAGATTAAAACCCCTAGTATTCCTTTTATATATCTTGTATTCTTCATTGTAAAAATCTTTTAAAAGTTTAGGTTCAATCCAAATGTATATGTTCTGGCAGCAGGATAGAATCCATAATCTATTCCTCCTCCTATAGGCGTTCCGCTGGTTGCGGCAGGGTCATACCCCGTGTATTCGGTGAAAGTATACAGATTGCTCACCGCAGCATAAAACCGTAAACTGTTGATTTTTAATTTTTCAGTTATGCTTTTGGGCAAGCTATAACCTAATTGTATGTTCTGTATTCTAAGATAGGATGCATCTTCTACATAATAATCAGAAAAAACATTGTTAGCTGTTGCTGCTGTTGTTAACCTTGGAACGGTATTGCTTGTCCCCGTACCTGTCCATCTGTTTAAACTGGTACTCAATCGGTTTACGTTAGCATTAGTCCTTTCATAATTACGAACCATTTCATTGCCTAACGAAGCAAAAGCATAAGCAGTAAAGTCAAACCCTTTATAATCTAATGATAAGTTCAACCCCATGGTCACATCCGGAATAGGATCGCCAATATTTGTTCTGTCCTCATCATTGATTTCACCATCTTTGTTCACATCAACATATCTAATATCTCCTGGCGAGGCCTCTGCACCCAGGTCAATTTGTGATGGATGAGCCTCAACCTCTGCCTGACTCTGGAAAAGGCCGTCTGTTTTATAACCATAGAAATATCCAATTGGCAGGCCTACTTCCATGCGAGAGGGTGCCGGCTGTCCTACCCCAAATGCACCTCCTTCAATAAAACCGGTGCCATTATTCACCTTGGTAACTTCATTATGCAGGGTTGTGATGTTGTAATTGGCTTTAATAACCATATCCGGAGTGATATTTGTTCTGTAACCAATTGCAAACTCAAAACCTTTGTTCTGCACCTCTCCTGCATTAATTGTTGGCCCGCTTGCCCCTGGAGCTCCAACTCCCAGGATACCCGAAACCGGAACATCCTGAATCAGCAAATCATTGGTAGTTTTAACAAAATAATCTGCAACTAAATCCAGTTTGTTTCCCAACATTTTAATATCAAAACCAACATCAAACTGCTCTGACTCTTCCCATTTTACGCCAGGGTTAACTGATCCGCCAACCGCCCGGCCATTTACTAAACTGCCATTCAGAACATAGGTTGCTTCGCCATCCAGGCTTGAGATATACTGGTAACTATCAATCTTATCGGAACCTAGAATACCATAACTCACCCTCAGCTTAATAAAGTCGAAGGCCTCAACGTCTTTTAAAAAGCTTTCATCTGAAATTACCCAACCCGCAGTAGCCGAAGGGAAATATCCAACACTTTCGTCAGGACCAAATTTGGTTGATGCATCACGGCGCATCATGGCAGATAACAAATACCTTCCTTTAAAATCATATTGCATCCTGGCAAAATACGACAGCCTTCGTTGGTCATAAGTCCATGAGCCAGCCGTTTTTGTATCACTAACACCAGAAGCCAAACCAATATCCGCATACTCCCACGAATTATTCGGAATATCATACCCTGTTCCATCCAGGTGATCTCCCCATTCTTTAAAAATGGTGGTTCCAAGTGTGCCGGTAAAATGATGTGCCTCACCAAATGTATTATCATAAGTAATAAATGCATCAAAAGTGTAATCGTTATAATTATTCTGTTCCTGATAAACAGAACTTCTGGTAACATCAAACACTTTTCCTCCGTAATCTATCTCTTTCGAAAATTCTTTGGATTTATCATTGGTGGTATTAAAGCCAATCCGTGCAGTTGCCTTTAAATGTTGGTTATATGCATAATCGAAAGAAAAACTACCATTCCATTTACTTAGGTTGTAATCGTTATAAGTATTTTCTATTTGAGCCAATGGGTTAATTATTTCATTTCCCAGACTGGTAGGTGCTAAATAATATTCGCCCTCTCCATTAAACACCGGCATGGTAGACGGCATATTTAAGGCATTAAACAACACCGAACCCAAACCATTTTCATTGATTGTTTTTCGGGTTGCGGAAGTATAAAAAAGCGAGGTGCGCAATTTCAGTTTATCTGATAAATCGGCAGTCAAATTTAATTTAGCAGTATTTCTTTTATAGCCCGATTTATCATCCCCAACAATTCCCTTTTGGTCCAGACCGGAAGCACTCATTGAGTAGGTCATTTTTTCAGAGCCTCCGGAAATATTAATGTCCGTATTGTATACAGGCGCCCTGTCAAACAATTCGTTTTGCCAGTTTGTGCCTGTTCCCAAAGTCGCAATGTTTGCAAACGGCAAACTTTCGCCATTGGCAGCATAGGCTTCGTTAAGCAAAACTGCATATTCTGTAGCATTTAAAACCGGCAGCTTACGCGAAGTTTCCTGGATACCCACAGAACTATTTACGGTAACTCTTGTAGGACTATTTTTTTTACCTGATTTTGTAGTGACCAAAATAATACCATTAGCCCCAATGGTACCATATATTGCAGCCTGGGCATCCTTTAACACACTTATACTCTCAATATCAGTAGGGTTAATTAACGACAAATCACCTTGATAGCCATCAATAATAACCACAGGAGCAGCATCTCCATTTGTTGAAATACCCCGGATCCTAATATCTAAATCAGCGCCAGGGGCTCCTGAACCAGATGTTACATTTACACCAGATACGGTACCTTGCAAAGCCTGTTCTGCCTTAACCGGTTTAAGTGCTTCAATTGTTTTAGAGCCCACCATTGAAACAGCACCTGTCAGGTCCCTTTTTTTCTGTACCCCGTACCCAACAACAACCACCTCATCAAGGTCTGATATTTCTGACTGTAAAACTATATTAATAACATCTTCATCACCAACAGTGATTTTTTGCGATTGCATACCAATAAAAGAGAAAAGGATAACATCCCCTTTATTAGCAGCTAAAGAATAATCACCATCAATAGTGGTAATTGTTCCGATTGTGGTACCCTCTATTACCACACTCACTCCCGGCATTGGCATGCCATCTTCTGCGGATGTAACTTTTCCTGTAATTGTAACTTCTTGTGCCCAGATTATGGTGCTACACAAAAACAGGAGAAATGTTCCAAATAAATGTTTCATACGTTTAAATTTAATTTTTCATTTTCCACTTAAACTTTCCAGTTAGCGGAAGAGCTTTTTATAATCATCTTTCAGTTGTGCACAGTTTGAAAGATAAATTACTAATCAACTCCGTGCTTATGGGATTTAGAATTAACTAAGCACAAATTTGCAATCAAATGTTAATGTATTATAATTTTGCACATCATAAAATACTCATTTTATCACAAAAAAAACCTCATTAAAACCTCATATTACATTTTATATATCACTCTATTTCTAACATTTACATATTCTAAAAGTTCATTTTAACAACATACCAACAACTCATTATACCTATCCCAATTAATTATCAATATTTTTACATTTATTCACATTTAACCCATCGTATATACTTTGTGCTGCACATTACTAATGTGAATCACTGTAAACAAAAATCAAAAAGAGGATAGCGAAGTATAAAATGTTAAACGCAGGTTACTATAGCTGTTCTATATAATCGAGAAGGTTGTCGCCTTGAACCATGCCAAGCTTCTGACGCAACTTTGATCTGTTGTTTTCAACTGCCCGCGTAGTAATATTCATTAATGAGGCAATATCTTTACTGGCCATACCCATTTTTACATAGGCACACAGCTTTTGTTCCCGGGAAGTTAATTCAGGGTGCTTTTCTTTAAGCCTTTGGAAAAAAGCCTCGTGCACCTGACCAAAATGGGTTTCAAAAACCTCCCAGTTATTCTCATTGGCAATATCCCTGTCAATTTTTTTAATTAAACTCCGCACCTTTCTTTCCCACTCATTTTTATCGCCAACTTTAACAATTCGCTTTAGCTGGTCCTTTATCTCTGATAAGAAATCATTTTTTTGTATTATATGCACCGTTGAATTGGCAAGCTCCTTTTCCTTAAAAACCATTTCACTGCGGAGTTTTTCATTTCTTAAGCGAATCATTTCTTTTTCCGATACCAGGGCGGCATTTTTCAACTGCTCTTCTTTTATCCTGAACCGCTCCTGTTGCTTTGCCTTTTCTTTCTGTCGGCTCAATTCTATCCTTTTTGAAAAGAAATAATACACCAAAGCCAACAGCACAACAAACAGTATGGCAAATCCTGTTTTTGCGGAGGTACTCCTATGCCATGGAGGCAACACTACAAACTTAAACTGAATTGGTAAAGACTCAATACCATAACTATTTTTGGCCTTTACTTCAAAAACATATTCTCCTTCATGTAAATTGGCATAATTAACCTTATTAACTCTTGTCCATGTGCTATGGTAACTATCATACCCTTTTAAGTTTGTTGTATATTCAATATTAAGATCCTCAAAAAAGGTTGCTGCATAACTAATTTCAAAAGCATTTTTCTTAAAAGGGAACTCAGGTATAGCCTGCTGCGACAATACATTACCATGTAAAAAATAACTGACTGAATCCTTAGATTCCTGAAAGGATCTTATATGCACATTAAAAGGCGTTTTATAATTCTTAAAGGCATCTGACGAATAATGAGCAAAACCATCCTCTATACCAAAAAACACATTATCAGCATCTTCAATATACAATGACTCAAAAGCATTAACCAATTTTTGATGCAAAGGAAGAAACGGATATTCAATCTTTCTATATGAACCATCTTCCAAATACCGAAGAACGTATGTGGTACCACTGGAGAAGCACCATAAATTCCGGTAATCATCCTGAATAATTGAATTGGGGAAATCTATTTTTTCAAAAATTGTTTCATACTTTTTATTTCTTACAAAACTGCTTTCTTCTAAATCATAAGAATACACCCCATCTTCACTGGTAAAAATGCACTCCCCATTTATTTTTGACAATACCAACGAGCTCTTATTATCCGCAACCTCTTCATTTTTAAATCGCATAACATCTTTAACCTCGGTAATACCCTCATTAATATGCATTTTATAGATTCCCCTATAACCATGTGAAACCCATAGGTTTCCAAAACTATCAAATTCAAGAAACCTGGAAGATTCATCAAACCCTTTTACTTTATTTCTATAGTGCCACTTTCCGTCTTTTTTTTCAAGAACTATCAATCCGGAATAGGTTCCCAACATCAATAAGTCCTCATGCCCAGGAACTCTTTTAAAAACCCAAACCCCGCTTATCTCTTCCGAAGAGAGCAATTCTCCTTTATTACCCTTAACCTGAAAAACCCCGTTTGTATGTCCACACAACAACGTATTTTCATCATGATACACACTCCACACCTGTCCCTCAGTTCCAGCTATCCTTTCAAAATCATCCCTATCCTTTAAAGGGTTACGAAATCCTTCCTCACTGATTTTATACAAGGCCTGGTTGGTTCCAAAATAATAATCCCCCCCAAACTTATCCATTGTATATCCCGTTCCCAGATTGTAATAACCTTGTAAAAAGGAAATACTTGAATTAAAATTTATTTTTACAATCCCATTATCCAGTCCTCCCCAAATATTACCTTCCCTATCAACAAATATACTCAGCAAAGTATTGTTGTTTAAACCCCTGTCTTTATCAATCTGCATAAACACATCACCCCGCCGGTCAATCATCACAAGACCTCCCTGAATGGTACCAATGGCAAAAAGCTCCTCACTGTACTTTTGTCCCCGATATATATTCACCTCTTTCAGCAACTTATTAGATGATACCTCCCAGGGGTAAATGTTTTGCATATCCCATATGTAAAACCCATCATTAATCGTTCCTATCAGCAGTTCAGACTCAGATAGAGACATGATAGTAGAAACCTGCTTACCCGAAAGTACTTTTCCATTGGCAACATGATAACACTTATCCCCCCTGATTTCCATTAAACCATCCTTCTCATCCTGCACCAACAGCAAACCATTTACAACAAATGATGAGATAAAACGCGATGAAGATGGGATTATGGACTGCAGCTTATCATTTTCATAAATACACAATCCCTTCAGCGAAAGAAATACAACCTTGTTATTCCAGCTATGGATAGACCAAAAATCTTCAAGCTCCCTTATCCTAGGGTCCTGAACCAAGGACTTATACACCAGATTACAATTTTCATCAGGGGAGTAATATCCTATTTCATTATAAGCTCCTGTATAAATTTTGTCACCTACAGCCTGTACACAACGCATAACCACACCCCCGAAATCTGAATATTTTTTCCAGTTAGTACCATCGTATTCAAGCATTCCTGTGTTATTGGCAAAATACATCATCTCTGTGGCTCCCTGGGTGATATCCCAATTTTGGGTTGCTGCATGATATACACGGCGATTATAATATTCAATCTCGGGGATACCAATCTTGCTGTTTTGAGAAGTTGCAAGACTCCCATTCAGGATGATTAACCAAAACAGTAAAAATCTAAATGCTTTTATCATTTTCCTCGGTTTACTATCTATAAAACTAACTATTATAATTTTTTACTAAATATTTCATTCAGTAAAACTTCCGAAAAGCCTATCAATACAAGATCTCAGTTAAATTAACAAAATATCGCAACATGGGAAACAAATATAACTATTGGCTCTTTTAAATAATTTTATTAATTTCGATTCGCTCAAAAAAAATCAACCATATAACATTAACTTATAATACATTACAAAACCCACTCGAACATTACAAACCTAAAAAACATGACACCTCAAAGATCACAACCCAAACTCCTATTATTCATATTATTCTTAACTTTATCATATACGGGCAAGGCCCATACTAATCAAAGTATTGATTCTGCGACTTTAATTGACAATAATTATACAATATCGGAGGTGGCCGATAAAATCAGCAACTACAACATAAAAGCTTCCCTCTATATTTCAATGGGTAAAACCTACAATAAAACCGGTGCATTTGCAAAGGCTATTAACAGCTTCTACTACGCACTAAAAATCACTGAACTACAAGAAGATTCATCAAAACTAATTCCAATTTACAACCTGTTTGCCTACTCATTAAACCACTTGAACAGGTACAACGAGGCCATAGTTTATTCAAACAAAGCAGAACATTTGCTGAGCAAATATCCCGATCCTGAAGAACAGATAGTTTTACAAATTAACCTGGCTGATTATCATTGCAGTATAAATGAAATGGGTTTAGCACTTAGCCACCTCAAGAATGCCCTGAAAACAGCTAACGTTAGTAATAACACCAACCTAAAGGCTGAACTATTGGAGAGCATAGGTGAGTTGTATTTTCAAACAGATAATTTAGTAACTGCGGCACAATATTTTCGAAAAGCTTTATGTCTTTTAGAAAAACAGGAAGAAATCAATCCATATAAAACTACCAACTTGTTTTTCAACATAGGAAACTATTACTCCAAATTAAACAACAAAGACTCGGCTTTATATTACTACAACAAAGCGCTTTTTATTTCAGAGAAAAACCACTTTAAAGACCGTACATCAAATACCCTGTACGAACTTAGCAAGCTATATATCAGCAATAGGGACACCGCCAAAGCGTATGATTTTCTTATGCAACACATCAATGCACAAAAAATACTCTTTCACTCAACCATGTCCCAACAAATAAGCCAGTTACACGTTCAGTTTAACTCAAAAAACAAAGACAATGAAATACTTATCCAAAAAGCTACAATTAAAACACAACGCCTGATTCGTTTGTTGCTAATAACTTTTTTGCTATCAATAATCTTAATCAGCACCATTATTGCAGTTAATTATTATAGACTCAAGCTTTTGAATACCACTCTAAAAAATCAGAACAAAGAAATTGTATTGCAAAATAAGTTTATTCAAGAAAAATCATCAAAACTACAAATTGCCAACAAACAGCTCCTTTCCAGTCAGCAAAGAATCAAAAAGCAAAAACTCAAACTGGAAGAAACCAGTCAGAAATATTTAAAAGCAAACTCTTCAAAAGACAGATTTTTTGACATCATTGCACATGACCTCCGAAGCCCATTTCAATCTATATTAGGTTTTTCCACCTTATTATACGAAGGGTATAACGATTTAGAAGACGAGAAAAGGAAAAACTACATCAAACTCATTGAGACGTCTTCACAAAGAGTTTGCACATTGATAGAGAACTTACTATCGTGGTCGCGAAGCCAAAACGACAGGATAAGCCTGGTTAAAACCAGGTTCTGCCTGAAGGAACTTATAGATGAAAAAATTGACCTTTACAAATTAGCCTCTTTAAAAAAGAAAATAAACATTATCTCAACAGTCCAAAAAGCCACAACTATATATGGGGACAAGGACATGATTAAACTGGCCATCAGAAATATCATCAACAACGCCATCAAATTTTCGCACACCGGAAGCCGGATTGATATATACTCGGAATCAAAAAGTCAAAACACCACATTGTTTATTAAAGATTATGGCATTGGTATGGACGCCACAACCATTAAAAATTTATTCAGTCTTGAAAACTCAATCAGAACATGTGGTACAAATGGAGAAAAAGGGACTGGCTTAGGGCTGATAATAAGTAAGGAGTACATAGAAAAAAACGAAGGTACAATAACAGTTGAGAGCACCATAGGCCAGGGATCTACGTTTATCATTACCTTGCCCACAAAAGAAAACGCTATTGTTTTAAATTAAGCCTTCAGATTAATTTAGAACCACAGCTTTTCTATACCAGCACACCAGTCATCAACTTTAAAATATTACAACAAAATGGCAAGGATAAACTTTATCAGTTTATCCTTTCTTTTAATGCATAATAATCATCAATCGAAACAATATCTCCTTCACTTTTCAATTGATAGAGTTCTTTCATTGGCTTTGTAGCCTTTACCTTATTAGATGAATTAAAGCAATACCTCTCAAACGATTCCAGGGCTTTTCTCCTTACCTCTTCTTTTTCTTGCCCATTACTTTCCATTGATGCATTTACGTAGAAAACGGAATATAACCTTAACAAATCCTCCCTTTCTTCCAGCAACTCTTTAATCTGATCATCTAATTCAACCATATGGTTTGTGGACGCATTTGCCCAGCGAAGAACAAAATCAATGGCCACCTCCCTATTCTCGTCTTTCTTATTATCAGGGGTTTGCATTAAATAGCAACAACAATCAAACACCTGATCTATATATTCATTATGTATTTCCTTGTCTGTAAATTTCACTTCACTCAAAGAAGCATAATTTTGTGACATCCCAATTTTTGCAATTCCAACGAATGCAAGTAATAATAAAAAAATTTGTTTCATAACACTGTATTTAATAGACTACCTGTGTATTACAACAGCATAGTGCAGTTGAACAATGTTACGTAACAAACTATATACGTATACTTTGCTTTGACAAGAATATAAAAACCTTTGACGAACCGACCAAACTTGCTGATTAATTCAAAAATCACAATAGGGTAATATTCAACACATTACCCATTTTATTGAATTTAGACATCCAGAATTTTATGAATTTCAGCAATCTTTTCAATCTCCCAATAATGGTGTATCTGATCAACATTGTCTACATGTTCATGAATCCATGTAGTATGAAAAGGCACATGTACTGCGTATGCTCCAATACCCAAAACCGGCATAACATCAGACTTTAAAGAATTGCCGACCATTAAAAAATCTTTAGGATCCACATCAAGATGCCCGAGCAGTTTCCTGTAATTATCTTCATTCTTTTCACTTACAATTTCAATATGATGAAAATACTTTTCAAGTCCTGATTTCTGTAGTTTCCTTTGCTGATCCAAAAGATCACCTTTGGTAACAACAATAAGCCTGTACCCTGCATTTACAAGTGAAATAAGAACTTCCTCCACCCCATCTAACAGAACAACCGGTTTACAAAGCAACTCTTTACCCAAGTCAATAAGTTTATTTACTACAGATTGAGGCAATTCTCCATCAGACACTTTTAAACCAGTTTCAATAAGGGAAAGTATAAAGCCTTTAATACCATAGCCATAATACTCAATATTGCCAATCTCGGTATCTAATAATGACCGAACCAACTCCTCCTCACTTCCATACTCTTTTAGCAACTCACAAAAACAGCGCTCTGCTTCCCTGAAATAAGGTTCGTTCTCCCACAATGTATCATCAGCATCAAAGCCAATCCATTTAAACTTCTTTTCCATCAAACAAAACTAGTAATTAGCTCAAAAAAAATAAGCCACGGTCATAAAAACCATGGCTCATCATCTAAAAAATTCGTTAAATATTTACCCCTGAACTGTTTCCACAGCTTTAACTTCGGGCAACATTTTTTTCACAACCTGTTCAACTCCAAATTTCATTGTTTGATAACTCATTGGACAACCATTACAAGCCCCCATTAATTTCACCCTAACAATAAAATCATCCGTAACCTCAACCAATGAAATATCACCGCCATCAGCCTTTAAATAAGGTCTGACTGCTTCTAAAGCTTCCTCAACTTTTTCGTATTTCAGTTTATCCATAATTAACGAGTTTTTATCTCAACCACCTTTGTTGGTGGCAGGTCTGAATTTCTCTTATCTATGATTTCAACAATTTTGCCGGCAACTTCCATAAAAGCTTTACCTGTCAGTGTATTCTCATTAGTTGCAGATGGTGCCCCGGAATCTCCTCCTTCACGTATACTCTGTACAATAGGGATCTGCCCCAACAAACTAACACCCAATTCTTCTGCCAACTTCTTACCACCATCTTTCCCAAAAATATAATACTTGTTATCCGGCAACTCTGCAGGAGTGAACCAAGCCATATTTTCAACCAATCCTAAAATCGGCACATTAATATTTTTACTATTAAACATGCTGACCCCCTTAATAGCATCTGCAAGAGCTACATCCTGAGGCGTAGTAACAATTACAGCTCCGGTAATGGCCAATGTTTGCACCATTGTCAGATGAATATCACTGGTTCCCGGAGGAAGGTCTATTAACAAGTAATCCAGCTCACCCCAATTTCCCTCGGTAATTAACTGCTTAATGGCATTCGTTGCCATTGCCCCCCTCCAGATAGTGGCATCTTTGGGGTCTACGAAATAGCCTATGGAAAGCATCTTGATACCATATTTTTCAACTGGTATGATTTTATCCTTTCCGTCTACTTTTTCCAAAACCGGCCGGGCATCTTCAGTCTTAAACATCTTTGGTATAGAAGGGCCAAAAATATCGGCATCTAGCAAACCAACCCTATAACCTTCTTTAGCCAAAGCCACCGCTAAGTTTGAAGTAACAGTTGATTTACCCACCCCTCCTTTTCCGGATGCTACCGCAATAATATTTTTTACATCTTTTAAGGGCTGTTCCGGAGCTACACTGGGTTTGTTTTTAACCTTTACATAGATGTTACCCTTAATGTCGGCATCTTCTCCTACATAGGTCAAAACAGCCTGCACACATGCTTTTTTAATGGATGGAATCATAGGATCATTTGCCCTGTCAAACAACAAGCTAAAACTAATCCTCTTACCATCAATCCTGATATCATCCTCAACCATTTCCAATGAAACAATATCTTTCCCTTTTCCCGGATGACGCACATGCTTTAACGCATCTAAAACCAACTGCGGATAAAAACTCATATCTTAATTATTTTAATTCTATACTAAACCCTTAACATTGTATGTTAAAATTATTCAACCCACGCCTTATCTTTATTTGAATTGAATTTAAATAATTGCAAATATATAACATATCTTTCACTCATGAGCATATTCTCAATATGTTTTTTTGTGCAATTATATAAAGCTTTACGAAAACACGAGATCTTTGCTCCCGATTATTAATCCAACTCAGGATTCAGCAACTCAGGATCCCAAAAAACATCTTTAAAGTCAACAACCCGATCATCTTTCACCTTTACCCCTTCACTAAGAAGCATCTCTGCCATAGTATTATTTCCTGGAAAAGCTGCCTTGCCGGTAAGCAAACCATTTCTGTTAACCACCCGATGCGCAGGAATGTAATCAATATTCATTTTACAATTGTTCAGCGCCCAACCAACCATCCTGCTCGACCTGGCAGCACCAAGGTATCTGGCAATGGCGCCATATGATGTAACCCTTCCGTAAGGAATTTGTTTTACGACCAGGTAAACTTGTTGAAAAAAATCCTGATCCATATCAAATTACTTTCCCATTTTTCTGTTTTCCGGCATTTTTGAACCCCGGTTATAACTCCGGTAATCATCGTATTCTATCTCAATTTCAGGCTCCACCAATTCTTTACTCTTGGGTACTACAAACTTTATATACTTAATCGGGATACCTTGCTCATAAAACTGTCCTTCGTAAAAAGTTTTTATGCTAAGTATCTTATCTACAAGATCACTGTTGTACAAATCAGAAGTATTGATCTCGCAAGGGAGATTGTTTTCTTTTACCACAGCATCGGTATATGTATATAAAAAGTTACTATCTGTTTTTAAATGTATAATCCCTTCCGGATTTAGTATCTCTTTATAAAACTCAAGAAAGCGGGTTGAGGTTAAACGTTTTCTTGTTTTTTTCATTTGCGGATCAGGAAAAGTGATCCATATTTCATCTACCTCATCTACATCAAAAAACGATGTAATCAATTCAATCTTAGCTCTAATAAAAGCTACATTGTTTAACTCCTTTTTTAAGGCCTGAGTAGCCCCTGTGTAAATCCTGGCTCCTTTTATATCCATCCCAATAAAATTTTTATCAGGATATAACTCTCCGAGTCCTACAGTATACTCTCCCTTTCCACAGCCTAGTTCAAGCACTAAAGGATTATCATTTTTAAAAAATTCCCTTTTCCACTTCCCTTTCATATGAAAATCTTCCCTGTCAGGCTCATCAAATTTTACCTGGAAAACATGCGGATAGGTCTCTAATTTTGCAAACTTGTATAACTTATTCTTTCCCACCTTAATTCAATATAAAAATCACAGCTCATACCTTTTTTTTTCTGAAGGCACAAAGCTGGAGACTCAACTATTTTGTTTCTATAATTTGTACCCCAATCGATTTTACCCCAGTCAGCACAGTATCCCGCATACCCTGAACCAAATAATATTTATATAGCCCCTCTTCTGGAAAACGGACATTTAATTTATAGGGATGCAAACTTTTATATGTATCCCTGGTCTTATCTCCAAACCACTTGCCTTCATGATTAGCGAGTATACATTCCAATGTGTCGCGCTGAACATTTCCTGAAGGAGACACCGCATCTACAAACAGCCATAGATTACTATAACTGTATTGATCAACGTTTGATACTTGTATCAACAAATGGCATGACTCATCTAACTTGGTAATGTTACTATTAAAAACAGCTACAGTATCTTTATGCCAACCTGTTTCCGGAATAGCGACTTCATGATCATACCATTTTGCAGGACCGCATGAACATACCAACACAACAGAAAGCACTAACAACAAAAGTCTCATGCTACTTTTTGTTTTTTGGGTTTTGATTCTGGTTTCTGTTATTGGGCTTTCTTCTTCGCTTGTTCCGGTTTCTATTACCACTTTTCTTTGGCTCATCAAAACGCGAAATACTATCTTCGCCTACCACATTTTGGTAATCGAGCTGCTTGGTCCTGCTTACCTGAGCAACATTCCTGTCATCAACCAACCCGGAAACCTTCTTACCCCTCTTATTCAAACGAATAATTTCTTTTACCCTGTCCACTGGGACCTCGGTAATATTAGCTGGTATATTTTTATCGCTGGAGTAACTCATTACCCCTTTAAAAATATCTGTTTTAAAGTGATAAAAAGTACCATCCTGCGTTTCCAAAGCAATTTCTGTCGATGGAAAATCCTTTTGCGCGTCAATATAGGCATCCAACTCAAAGTTCAAACAACATTTTAGTTTTCCACACTGCCCGGCAAGTTTTTGAGGATTCAATGAAATTTCCTGATAGCGAGCTGCATTAGTAGTTACTGATACAAAGTTTGTTATCCAAGAGCTGCAACACAATTCCCTTCCGCAAGGACCAATCCCACCAATCCTACCGGCTTCCTGACGTGCCCCAATCTGACGCATTTCAATACGCACTTTAAAACGATCTGCGAGCACTTTGATCAACTGCCTGAAATCTACCCTTTCATCAGCTATATAATAGAATATTGCCTTAGTCCGGTCTCCCTGATACTCCACATCCCCAATCTTCATATTCAGATTCAGGTCTGCAGATATTTGCCTGCTCTCAATCATGGTTTGATGCTCAAGACCTTTTGCCTCTTCCCATTTTTCATAATCAACAGGCTTTGCATGACGGTAAACCCTTTTAAATTCGTAATCTGAAATATTAAAACGGTTCTTTTTCATTTGCATAACTGCAATTTCGCCTGTACATGAAACGGTTCCTATATCATGCCCCGGAGAAGCCTCCACTGCAACAACATCACCTTTTTTTAACCTTAAACCGTTTGTATTTTTATAGTAGCTTTTGCGGGTGTTTTTAAACTGTATTTCAACAACATCAGATACATTACAACTCTCAGGCACATCTGCCAACCAGTCATAAACATCTAATTTTCCACATCTGTCAACACAAGTACTGCACTTTGATTGTACTTCTTCCATGTATAAAATTTTAAAGGCGTAATGCCTGAGTATATATTATTTAGCAGCTATCCGAAAAAACTAATCTGAATCATCAGTATTATTCTAATCAAGCTGCTTACTTGTTCTTGCATTAATTTTCAGATACAAGTTTCTTCTTCCTGCTTAAAAATTAACTTGTTAAAAATAGTCAAGCTATTCAAACTTTCCAAACTAACTTTCAACTCCTGTTTTAATGGAGATAATCAATTTCAGGGCCAGGTCAAATAAAACAACTTTACTATTCCCATTTTGCCCAATATGCGAATCAGCAAGGGCAAAATCTTCTGCTATCATCAAAGCATTTTTATCGTTAATAAACGGCGAAAACTTTTTTGACCATTCATGCTGTTCCGAAGTCAGGTAAACAATATCAGGTTGCTTAAAGTTCATAATATAATTCTCCCGAATCATTTTAATCGCGTAGTTTAAAAAATTTCGCTGCTTTTCACGTGGCTGCTTACTCATATCCTCTACCCAAGCAAGCATATCTTTAACTTTTCTGGCATAGCTATGACGCATCATCTGCTTAAAACTTTCGAAAAAGAACTGATTATCCTCACTCATCTGAACCTGTTCAATCCCTTCTATTATACTGCCATTAGCCACCTTGGCTGCTCCTAAAGCTACTTCTTCCTGAACTCCATATTTATCTGCCAGGAAATGCGCTATTTCATTCTCTGCCAAAGCAGGAATTTTTAATTGTTGCGTACGTGACAAAATAGTGGAAATCATTTGATCCGGAGTATTGGAAACCAAAATAAAAACAGTATTTGGGTAAGGCTCTTCAAGTATTTTCAACAACTTATTAGCTGTTGCCTCATTCATTTTTTCCGGCATCCATACAATCATCACCTTAAACTTCCCTTCAAAAGTTTTAAGGCTTAGTTTACGGATAATCTCAGAACTCTCTGCTGTAAAAATCGCCCCTTGCTTATTCTCACCTTCTTTTCTGATTTTATTCAACCAGGATGTTAATGTGAAATAGGGATTTTCATTTACCAATTCCCTCCACTCGGAAATATAGGTGTCACTAACCGGATTTTTTTCTGATGTAGTTTTAATTACAGGAAAAACAAAGTGAAGATCGGGATGAACCAACTTGTTATATTTAATACACGAAGAACATACGCCACAAGAATCTCCCCCGGTTGGAGCAAGACAATTTATATATTGAGCAAACGCTATAGCTACAGCTAATTTTCCATTTCCTTCCGGCCCGGTAAATAGTAGTGAATGGCTTACCCTATTTTCGTGCACCATCCTAACCAGTCTGTTTTTTATATCTTGCTGACCTACAACCTGTTTAAACAACATGTATTTTCTGCATTAATTTACAATTTGCCAAAGATAACAAAATCACGGATAGTATTAAAAAGGTGACAATGATAACATCACTACCAGATGTTAGAAGAAATAGTTTAACCTGGTTTACCTAAATAAAAAAAGCATCTGTATAACGTTCATACAGATGCTTTCCAATCTTTAACCAAACCTAACCCTAAACTATGAGTTAATACAAAGATAATGATAATTTATAAAAATCCAATTATATTTTGATTTTTTTGAAGAAATATTTTAAAAAAAGTATTGCAATACGTAAAAACCTCCCAAATCATTTTATACTTAATACCACAAGCACTACTTTTGGATGATTTTTGAAAATTGATGATTACAAACAATGGGAACTTTTCTTTTTGAGGATATTATATTTGGCCCGGTAAAGAGCCGAAGGCTGGGCGTATCATTGGGCATAAACCTTTTACCCGTAAATAAAAAAATATGTACTTTCGACTGCATATATTGTGAATGTGGGTTCAACAACGAACATGCAGACATTAAAACACAGATGCCCTCAAAGACAGAAGTACTAACAAGACTGAAGGAAGTACTTGTTGAAATGAAACATAAAGAAAGCCCGTTGGATGTTATTACTTTTGCTGGAAACGGAGAGCCTACAATACATAAAGAATTTGAGGAAATAATAGATGGAACTATTGAATTAAGGAATCACTATTACCCTAAGGCTAGAATTGCAGTACTTTCAAACTCAACCTTAATTAATAAACCCAATGTATTTAGGGCACTGAATAAAATTGATGACAACATTCTGAAACTGGATTCTGGTTTAACCGATAGCATTGTTATGCTTGACCAACCGGTAGCACCATTCTCCCTTAACGACACAGTCAAAAACCTTAAGAAGTTTAAAGGAAATTTAATCATCCAGACGATGTTTGTTAAGGGAACTTACAAAGGAAATCCTATTGACAATACCACTGAAGAGGACATTACATCATGGGTAAAATTAATTAAAGAAATTGCCCCAAAACAGGTAATGATTTATACTATTGAACGAGACACCCCCATTGATGAGCTTGAAAAAGTTTCTCTGGCAAAATTAAAAGAAATAGCACTACGAATTGAAAATATAGGCATTACAACACAAGTGTCGGGATAAAACATTGAATGACCAATTAACATATCTGGTTTGTCCACTAAATTGGGGACTAGGCCATGCTTCACGCATGGTTCCCTTAATTAACACATTCTTAAATCAGGGTCACAAAGTTATTATTGCTGCCGATGGAAATGCTCTTACTTACACAGCAAAAGAATTTCCAAACCTGACACATATAAGACTTAAAGATGTAAACATTAAGTTTTCATCCAACAAAAACTCATTTAAACTGATTAAGCTAATACCTGCCATTATAATAAATGCTGTAGGAGAGCATTTCAGGCTAAAAAAAATCCTCGGCTCCCACCATATTGATATTATAGTATCTGACAACAGGTATGGACTTTGGAACAAAAAAACAAAATCAGTCTTTATCACCCATCAACTCATGATTAAACTCCCCGGGAAGTTTTCTTTATTTGAGTATGCCATACATAAAATCATCAATTCCATTGTCAACAAATACGATGAATGCTGGATTCCTGATTATCCCGATCCTGACAATAACTTAAGTGGCGATTTAAGCCATAAATACCCACAGCCCCAAAACTCAACTTTTATCTTCCCTCTCACCCGATTTTCAGAAATTAAAAAATTAATTGACACACCCAAATTTGATATTGTTGCCATACTATCAGGACCAGAACCTGCTCGATCCGAATTTGAAAGCACATTAATCTCGGCTCTTAAAAAAAGCACTCAAAAAACGCTTATCATCCAGGGAAAGATGGATTTTCAGTCGAAAGAGCAATTCAAAAATATTACGATTGTACCCGGTACAACTTCCCAACAAATTAAAAGCTATCTGGTTAATGCCCGTTTAATTATTTGCAGACCCGGCTATTCCACAATTATGGATCTGGACGCGATTAACAGACAAGCTCTGCTTATTCCTACACCAGGGCAAACGGAACAAGAATATTTATCGCAACACCATTCAACAAAGCACTTTCGCCTTAACCAAGACCAGATTTCTTTGTCTAAAATTGAACAGGTTATCGCTAAATCAAACCTATAATAATTGCGTTTCAAATTTAAAATCTACCCATACATTTCATTGTAACATTTTATCCATTCATTTCGTTATAATGGTAATTCGTCAATTTTTACAAACTATTTTGTTTGTACAAAGTACACAAGTAAAAAAAAGGGGACGCTTACAACAAAAGATCAGAGAGCAACCGTTGGGCGACGTGGAATTAAAAAAAGGAGAGATGATTTATTTTATTATTGCATTGGTTTCAGGATTGACACTTACGCTAGGCGTAGCGCATAAGCCAATTTTAAGATTAATTGCTGAAAAAAGAGCTATCCCAAAAATTGAGAAAATTCTTTTTGGCACACCAAACTTCAACAAAAGTGTGGTTCTTGAAACAATACATGAAGTTACCAGCAAAAGACTAAGTGACAACCTGGTGCTTGATTACTTTTACAAAATAAAAGGATTACAGGTTCTTGATATTAATAAGCCCATTAACTTTTGGCTTAAAATATATCTCACTTCCCCTACAAAGGTGAGGTTAAACTATTTTGAACAAGTGAAATTTTATGAAACCTTTTTAAATTATCCCAAGTTTAATACAAATCATAAAACCAATACACCACATGATCATACAAGCGAATCATATAGATTTGGCTCCAAAACAAGAACACAGCTAAACGAAAAGCTTATTGCACAAAAATTAGCCTAGAACATCTTAATAATAAATTCAGCCCCATGCGTAATTTTATCGTATGGGGCTTTTTAATATTGCCACATCTATGGCACCAAAGTGTGCAATTAATTTTTTTTGAGTTAAATTCGCCCTAACATAAAACCTCCACTTTTACTCAAATAAACAACATAAAATGCAGAACTTAAAAGCGCTCTCTTCTTTTCAACAACTCATATTATTATTTTTCCTCATCATATTATCATGGCTTATAACAAATATCATTGGATCACTAATTGGTATTATAATTTGGGACTATAAAACAATATCAGATTTCAACATAGCGTTAAAACATCCTGGATATTTAAAATATATTCAAACGATACAAAGTATAGGATTATTCATCCTTCCCCCAATAATTTTCACCAAACTATGTGGTTACAATACTCATCAATGGTTAAAAGTCATTTCGCCCAAACTCACTTTTTTTATATTATCAATAATTGCAGTGCTGGTTGCCCAACCATTTATAAGTTTTTCCGGAGTATTTAATGCTCAATTACACTTGCCTGATCCTATGGCAACCATTGAAAATTGGATGAGAGAAAAAGAAAATCAAGCATTACTGATAACCACAACCTTCTTAACTACCACACACTGGACCCAGATTATTTTAAACATTATCATTATTGCCATCATTCCTGCCGTAGGTGAAGAATTGCTATTCAGGGGAAGCATACAGAAACTACTTATTTCAATCACCCAAAACCATCACATTTCCATATTAATAACTGCTTTTTTGTTCAGCGCATTACACATGCAGTTTTTTGGATTTTTACCCCGTTTTTTTTTAGGTGCCATATTTGGTTATCTGTTTATATACGGAGGAAATTTATGGTTGCCGATAATTGCCCACTTCATAAATAATGCAAGTGCTTATATTTATTATATCTATGCAATAAAAAACGGATCGGATAATACAACACCCCTTGTTGCAAACAATGATTATCCTAACATAATTTTAGTCGGTTTTAGTATTGTTGGTATTTTGATGATTATCCTTTATTTTAAGAAACAAAATAAAGTTATTGCTCCATAGGCTTTTCATCTTTACGGTACATATAAATTACCCCATAATCAGAACAAGCACTTCGTTTGTCATCGCCTGGCAAATCACTATATGTTTCTTCAATTCCATTCCACACCTTCAAAATCAAATTATCCACTACATTCCGCATTTCAATGACCTTGTCGTGCATTTTTTGGGTGGTATTCTGAAGGTTCTTGTGGTTATTATAATATTCAATAAATTTTTCATACTTAACCCTGACCATTGCAATGGAAGGATTATATATACGGGTTCCCCCTTTCATCATCCGGGCCTCTTCGCCCTGGATAACTTTTTTCCCCCAATGCATCAACTGCTGCTCTGTACCTAACTCCGGCACAGCTTTATCATCAATGTCCAAGCCAAAATCTTCCCTAACCTCCGGCTTTATCTCTTTCCTGATTATTCCAAAGTTTAATACTTGAATAAAATGAGATACATAAATACGCGACTCTTTAAATTGATCGGATAACAACTTACCATATTTAGCTTGTCGTTCTTTACTAAAATTATATTGAGAAACTGCCTGTTCAAACTGAGGAAATACCGATTGGATATCGTGATATAACTGTTGGGGATATGCTAGATCATATGGGTATTTCAACCTCCCCTGATCCAAGGCTGATTTTAAAGCACGCAACCGAGCCTGATCTGTATTAGGTAGTCGTCTGTAGGGCATTAATATAAATTTAAGTATGAAGCATTCGCACCTAAATTAGAAAAAAATATAAATATCTACAAACCAATAGCATAACAATCATATATGATTATAAAACAATTCAAAAGTATCATTCAAAAACAAACTTTCTATCACGTTGAATTTCTGCTTATTACAAAATTACAAGTGTAAATAGATTCATGTAAAATTTTTAGTCCTTTTGACATAATCATACTAACACATCATTATGAACTGATTTTTTATACTAAATACACTTCCTTAATATTTTTAGATGAGTAAAAACACATATTATCTTTTAATATTAGTGTAGAAACAGAAATATTAAAAACCATAATTAAATTAAAATGATGAATGTGAAAAAGATGTGTGTTGTAATATTGGCTATTCTTCTTACTTCAGCCATAAACATAAGGGCTCAAATTCCTCGTTCTGAGCACCCCAGGCCTCAATTTGAGCGCAACGAATGGGCGAATTTAAATGGAGAGTGGACTTATACTTTTGACTTTAGTGAATCCGGACTGGAAAGAGGGCTATTTAATTCTGAAGGTTTTGACGCAAAAATCGTGGTCCCATTTTGCCCTGAAAGCAAATTATCGGGCGTTGGATACAAGGATTTTATTAACAATATCTGGTATCATAGGAAAATTGAAATTCCCGAAGGTTGGGATGGGAAAAATATCAAATTAAATTTTGGTGCTGTTTATTACACTGCAGAAGTTTATATAGATGGGAAATTTGTTTTACGCCACTTTGGAGGGTCAACTTCTTTCTCCGCTGATATCACATCTTTTGTAGAAGCAGGTAAAAAACATAACCTGGTTGTATATGCACATAGCGATCTAAGAAGCGCAAACCAGGGTGCCGGGAAACAAAACCTGCAGTGCAAATCATATGGATGCAACTATACCCGGACTACAGGAATTTGGCAAACAGTATGGCTCGAAGCTATTGATCAGAAAGGATTACAATCTGCCCAGGTGATTACCGATATTGACCAATCAAAAATTATTATACACCCGCGCTTTTATAGTGAATCGGGAAATAATTTAAACATTACCATACTTGAAAAAGGACGGAAAATTGGCAAAACTACAGTAAAAGCAAACAACTCATCAATTGCAATAATTCCGGTAAAAAAAGCAAAGCTATGGAGCCCGGAAAACCCTTTTCTTTATGATGTTGTATATGAAGTAACTGATGAAAAAGGCCAGGTTTTAGATAAAGTTCAATCGTACTTAGGAATGCGAAAAGTACATATTGAAGGCAATAAAATTTACTTAAACAACAAGCCTTTTTATCATAGATTAGTCCTTGACCAGGGATTTTATCCTGAAGGCATTTGGACTGCTCCGTCTGATGAGGATTTAATCGAGGATATTAAATTATCAATGGCAGCTGGATTTAATGGTGCTCGCCTGCATCAAAAAGTTTTTGAAGAAAGATTTTATTACCATGCTGACCGACTTGGGTACATAACCTGGGGAGAAGCAGCCAGCTGGGGTATGGATTGTAATTCTGAGATTACGGCCAGGAATTTTTTAAGTGAATGGGAAGATATTGTAGTCCGCGACCGCAACCACCCAAGTTTACTGGTATGGACACCTATGAACGAGGCCTGGTGGCCAGATCAGGTTCAATACCCTAGGTTTGTGACTGATTTATACGAGATGGCAAAAAATCTCGATCCCACCCGTCCGGTAAACACAGTTAGTGGAGGCGTTCATATTGTTACTGATATATATACGGTTCATGACTATGAACAAGATGGTAAACGATTAAAAAATATCCTATACAACGAAAAAGGAGAGTTTAAACAAACTCCAAACCATATCAACCATGGAAAAAACATGAACATAGGCTTTAATGGCTTAGCACATAGTCTTCAATTTGATTTTCCAAAATATACAGGTGGCCAACCTTATTTAATTGATGAATTTGGTGGAATTAAATGGACTGTTGATCAACAGAAAAACAAAGGAGGTTCATGGGGTTATGGCAATGCACCCAAAACCCTGGATGAGTTATACACCAGGCTAGAGTCTCAGGTTGATGCCATATTATCGTTAAAAGATCAGGTTTGGGGCTATTGCTATACCCAACTCACTGACGTAGAACAGGAGCAAAACGGTATATATTTTTATGATCGGACTACTAAATTTGATATGAATAAAATAAAAGCCATTTTCAGTAAAACTCCTGAAACCAAATAAACAACCAATTTTAAACCTGATTCCAAAGGCTGTCTGGATTTTACCCGGCAGCCTTTACTTTTTTTGTAATCTTATTTCCTTTAGCATAAATTAATAAAACTACGGAGGCTATAAATGAAAAAAGCGGCTACTCCCTAAAAGTAACCGCTTTTTTATATTGTCTTTAAGAATAATTAGTCAGCTAACTTTGCCTTTAAAAATTCTCTATTTAAGCGAGCGATATTAGAAATTGAAACTCCCTTAGGACATTCAACCTCACAAGCACCAGTATTGGTACAGTTACCAAAACCCAGCTCATCCATTTTCGCTACCATGTTTTTAGCTCTGCGTGCAGCCTCCACTTTACCTTGTGGCAACAATGCTAAGTGACTTACTTTTGCAGAAACGAATAACATAGCCGATCCATTTTTACAAGTAGCAACACATGCACCACAACCAATACATGAAGCCGCATCCATAGCCTCATCAGCATCTGGTTTTGGAATTGGAATAGCGTTAGCATCAGGCACTCCACCAGTACTTACTGAAGTATAACCTCCAGCTGCAATAATCTGATCAAAAGCGCTACGGTTTACAATTAAATCCTTGATAACTGGGAAACCTGCCGAACGCCAAGGCTCAATAGTAATGGTTTCACCATTTTTGAACTTACGCATGTGTAACTGACAAGTAGTTACATCATCATCTGGTCCATGAGGACGACCATTGATGTACAACGAACACATACCGCAAATACCTTCGCGACAATCGTGATCGAAAGCTACAGGCTCTTTGCCTTCTCCAATCAATTGCTCGTTTAGCACGTCCATCATTTCAAGGAACGAGCTATCAGTTGATATATTTTCTAAACTATATGTTTCAAAACGACCCTTGTCTTTTGCACCATTCTGGCGCCAAACTTTAAGCGTCAAATTTATTGTATTTTCCATTTTTCTCTGTTTAACTAATGAACATTAATTCGATCTGCCGGATTATTTATAGTTACGTTGAGCAACTTTAACAACCTCAAATGTTAGATCTTCTTTATGCATTACAGGTGCTTTATCTTCACCCTGGTACTCCCAACAAGCAGCGTAAGCAAATTTGTCATCCTGACGTTGTGCTTCACCTTCTTCTGTTTGGAACTCTTCACGGAAGTGACCACCACATGACTCTTCACGATTTAAAGCATCGCGTGCCATCAAATCACCTGTAGTAATAAAGTCAGCTAAACGAGATGCTTTTTCAAGCTCAACGTTCATACCTTCACTTGATCCTGGAATCTTAACATTAGTCCAGAACTCCTTCTTAATAGCAGCAATTTTTTCGATCGCTTCTTCAAGACCTTTCTTGTTACGAGCCATACCAACGAAATCCCACATTACTAAACCAAGCTCTTTGTGTAAGCTGTCTACAGAACGATTTCCTTTAATAGACATTAGTTTTTCGAATTTAGCTTTAGCTGCTTTTTCAGCCTCAACAAATTCTTTTTCGTCACCAGTCATACGAGGTGTACGAATATCATCAGCTAAATAATTTTGGATTGTATAAGGAAGTACAAAATAACCATCAGCCAATCCTTGCATCAATGCAGAAGCTCCTAAACGGTTAGCACCGTGATCAGAGAAGTTAGCTTCACCAGCAGCGAATAAACCAGGAACAGTAGTCTGTAATTCGTAATCAACCCAAATACCACCCATTGTATAGTGAATAGCCGGATAGATCATCATAGGTGTTTCGTATGGATTGTCGTCAACGATCTTCTCATACATTTGGAATAAGTTTCCATAACGGGCACGAATTGTATTTTCACCTAAACGCTCAATCGATGTTTTAAAGTCAAGGTATACAGCTAAACCAGTTGTTCCAACACCAAAACCTGCATCACAACGCTCCTTAGCAGCACGTGAAGCAACGTCACGAGGTACTAAGTTACCGAAAGCAGGGTATCTTCTTTCTAAGTAGTAATCTCTGTTATCCTCAGCAATATCAGTTGGCTTTAATTTTCCGGCACGGATAGCCTCAGCATCTTCTTTCTTTTTAGGTACCCAGATACGTCCATCGTTACGTAACGACTCCGACATCAAGGTTAATTTACTTTGGAACTCACCATGAACAGGAATACAAGTTGGGTGAATCTGAGCAAAACATGGGTTAGCAAAAGCAGCTCCCTTTTCGTAAGCTTTAATAGCTGCTGAACCGTTAGAACCCATAGCGTTTGTTGAAAGGAAGAAAGTGTTTCCGTAACCACCTGTAGCCATTACAACAGCATGACCAAAGTGACGGGAGAATTCTCCAGTTACCAAATCACGGGCAATCACACCTCGTGCTTTTCCATCAACGATAACATAATCAACAATCTCGGTACGGGTATGCATTTCAACAGTACCTGCATTTACCTGACGCATTAAAGCCTGGTAAGCACCAATTAATAACTGCTGACCTGTTTGTCCCTTAGCATAGAAAGTACGACTTACCTGTGCACCACCAAAAGAACGGTTATCTAACAAACCACCATATTCACGAGCAAAAGGCACACCTTGTGCCACACACTGGTCGATGATATCGTTACTTACAGAAGCCAAACGATAAACATTAGCCTCACGGGCACGGTAGTCACCACCTTTTACAGTATCATAAAACAAACGGTGTACAGAGTCACCATCGTTTGGATAGTTTTTTGCAGCGTTGATACCTCCCTGTGCAGCAATAGAGTGTGCACGACGAGGAGAATCCTGGATTGTAAAGTTTTTTACCTTAAAACCCATTTCACCAAGAGAAGCAGCAGCTGAAGCACCCGCTAATCCTGTACCAATCACAATAACATCAAGGTTTCTTTTATTTGCAGGGTTAACCAGTTTCTGACCTGCTTTGTAATTTTCCCATTTCTGAGCCAACGGCCCTTCAGGTATCTTTGAATCTAACTTCATTTCTTAATAAATTAAAGGATTAAGATAAAAACATTGTAATCGCAATCACACAAAATCCAAGGCTTACAACCCAGGCGAAAACAGTTCCGATTACAGTCCAACGCTTACGCCAAATACTATTGCTAGCACCTAACGTTTGGAATGCAGACCAAAATCCATGAGTAAGGTGAATCGCCAAACCTAAAGAACCAATAATGTAAAGAGCTACTTTTAATGGATTCTGTAGCGTTTCCTTCACTAAACCATAAGTGTCGTGCATTGTAACACCACCAATAGTAATTTCCTGAGCACCGTGCGTAATCTGAAGAGGCACCCAATAGTCAACTAAGTGAACAGCTAAAAAAGCAAATACTGTGATACCCAAAACAAACATGTTTTTAGATGCCCACATTACTTCTTTGGTTTTGTTACCAGAAGCATACTTGCTATTTCCACGTGCTTTGTTGTTTTGTGCTGTCAAAATCGCTCCATAAGCAATATGCACAATAAAACCTAATGCCAATACGGGCTGAAGACCAAACTTAATCACCGGCAATGCCATAAAATTAGCTGCCACATTAAAGGCTTCCCCGTTATCCGGCACCAATAACAATAAATTAATGGAAAGATGGACTATCAAAAAGATAATCAAGAAAAGTCCTGACAAACTCATCAAGAGCTTTCTTCCAATCGATGAACAAAAAAGATTACTCATAAAGTTAAAATATTAAATCTCTAATTATATTTTTTCAAAAATTTGAGTTGCAAAGGTAGTGTGTTAGCTGTGTAATTCAATGAGAATAAAGAAAAAAATCTTTATTTAAAATCCGTCTAAGAATCACCAACTACCAATCTGTTTCACTGATATTTACAAAACCATTTTACATGCCACTTTCATATCTTAAAACACACTTCTGTCAATTATAAAAATAAAGCTGATTGTTTTAAAACATGTTTTAACATTTAATAACTATTTTACAAAGGCCAAAATTAGTTAGAAAAATACACTCCGAAAGTAGAATGCATTTTTTATGGTGTCCTATATTCCTTTTTAATTAGAGCAAAGTTTTATACTTTTGTTTGAGTTTATGTTTTTTAAACTACAGTTTTAGTTAAACGGCGTTGAAATTCACAGTTATGACAGAAGAAATAGATATTTTAATGGAAATGGCCACAGAGAGAATGGATAAAACCATTACTCACCTGGAACATGAATTAATCAAAATCAGGGCAGGAAAGGCCAGCCCGGGAATGTTAGAAGGCGTTATGGTTGATTATTATGGATCCATGACCCCTCTTCAACAAGTAGCTAACGTTAACACTCCCGATCCAAGAACAATTGCTATACAACCTTGGGAAAAGACCATGATTGAACCGATAGAGAAAGCAATTATGGCTGCAAACCTCGGATTTAATCCTGAGAATAACGGAGAGATTGTTCGAATCAACGTTCCCCCGTTAACAGAAGAACGTCGTAAGGACTTAGTAAAACAAGCTAAGAAGGAAGCTGAAGATGCCCGCATTAGTATCAGAACCATCCGAAGAGAATGCAACGATGAACTAAAAAAGATGAAAAAAGACGGACTGGGTGAAGATCTTGAAAAAGATGCCGAAGCAGAAGTTCAAAAATTAACCGATCAATACTCAAAGGTAATTGACGAGCACCTTTCCAAAAAGGAAAAAGATATTCTTACTATCTAAGAACATATTAAATAACCACAAAAAAGAGGAAGTAACAGCTTCCTCTTTTTT
>NZ_JAPDPI010000031.1 GCF_026013615.1 Plebeiibacterium marinum | reverse complement strand
CTAAAATACTCATTTGCTTGCAGAATTATAAACTTAAGAATAAAAGCTTATTAACTGGTTATCAACAATCTATTCCATTTTTAAGGATTGACTAATTATTCTACCAATAAAGAACCTCTTATTGAAACTCCATATACGCCGCTGCCGTTAGGATCAGTAAAAGCTAATGGATGGTTGCTAAAACAATTACAATTACAAAAAGAGGGATTAACCGGATATTCAGAAAGTCTGTACAATAGTGCTTCAGATCTTGGGGGCGACTGCGATTGGCTTGGTGGTACAGGGAACAGCTGGGAGCGTGCGCCATATTATGTAAAGGGTTTGGTTGCCCTGGCTTATACTTTGCACAACAAGGACTTGATAGGCAAAGCAGAGAAATGGATCAACTGGTCGTTGAACAGCCAGGATGAAACCGGCTTTTTCGGTCCTCCGGGAAACAGGGATTGGTGGGCTCGTATGCCCATGCTTTATGCCATTAAAGACTATTATGAAGCCACCCGGGATGCCAGGGTATTGCCTTTTTTTACAAAATATTTTCAGTATCAGTTAAAGCATCTTGATGAGCAACAGTTGGATAACTGGGGTAAAGCACGATCGGGCGATAACATTGAAATTGTTTTTTGGCTGTATAACCGCACTGGCGATAGCTTTTTAATGACTTTGGCAGATAAGCTCGAAGAGCAGGCTTATGACTGGACAAATATCTTAACGCACAATTCTTTCAATGATTTTGGCAAGGAATTTTTTCCCAAGCACAATGTAAACGTGCCACAAGGGATGAAAATGCCGGCTATCTACTATCAAAAATCAAAAAAACAAGCCGATAAAGAGGCATTTGCCCTGGGACGAGCACACCTGATGCATGATCATGGTCAACCAGAGGGAATGCAGTCGGGTAATGAAATGTTGGGAGGAAAGTCATCGCTTACAGGATTGGAGATGTGCAGCATTGTGGAGCAAATGCAGACTAATGAAACGGTTCAGATGATACTGGGCGATGCAACAATAGGCGATCAACTGGAAATGGTGGCTTTTAATGCTTTGCCGGGAGGTGTTAGCAAAGATTTTAAAGGTTTGCAGTATTATACGCAGGCCAACCAGGTAATAAGTGTGGATGGGAATCATGGTTTCGGGCAGCAATATGGAAATGGATTGATGCCCGGACCATATTCCGGATACGGTTGTTGCAGGTTTAATTTGCATATGGGATGGCCGTATTATGTAAAAAATATGTGGGCAGCCACTAACAATAATGGTCTGGCTGCTATGGCCTATGGCCCTGGAGAAGTAAAAGCCCTGGTAGGAGATGGGGCAGAGGTGGTTATCACCGAATCTACAAATTACCCTTTTGATGAAGTGCTGACCTTTACAATTTCCACAAAGCAGGCAGTTTCTTTTCCATTGGAATTGAGAATCCCGGCCTGGTGTAAAAAGCCGGTGGTAAAAGTAAATGGCAAAAAGCAGAAGCAAGTTAAGGCAGGCGAATTTTATGTTATTTCACGGGAATGGAAAAACAAGGATGTAGTAGAATTAGAATTGCCCATGTCGGTTCAAATCAATCCGGAAGTGAATCAATCGGTTAGTATTCAGCGGGGGCCATTGGTTTATGCGTTAAAAATGGATGAGAGCTGGATTTCAAAAAATGATTATGGTAATGGGTTTAAAGAATATCAGGTATTGCCCAAATCGAACTGGAATTATGCTTTAGATATAGATCCTGATAAAGTGGAAAAATCTATATCTGTGCATAAAAGGGAAATGCCAGAGAACCCATTTTTGCAAACTTCAACACCGGTAACGCTTACGGTGAAAGCTAAAAAAGCAGATGACTGGCATTTGGCTTTACATGGATTAACAGCCTGTGACCCGCCATATAGCCCGATAGTATCATCTCACCCCACCGAAGAAATTGAACTGGTACCATTTGGTGCTGAAAATATCCGGGTTACCTGTTTCCCTGTTCTTGGGAATATGAAGGAGCATAAAGATGAATTTGTCGAAGATTTTAATGATGGCGACCATAATGGATGGGTTGAGTATAGTGGAAGCTGGATGGTTCAAGATAAAATGCTGAAATCGTTGGATGTAGAAGGGCGTCAGGGATCTAAAGCCATAGTACCCTCAACTCAGTTTAGCGATTTTACCTGTGATGTTAAGCTAAAGGTAGGTGAATCAGGTGATGCCGGGTTAATGTTCAGGGCAAGTGACGTGTCTTTAGGTGCAGATGATTTTAGAGGTTACTACGTAGGTATTAGTGCCGAAAGCAAGCAAATCATCCTGGGTAAATCGGATGGGAGATGGCACATGATTAAGAGTGTTTCTACAGATATTGAAAAGGGTAAATGGTACCATCTTAAAGTTGAAGTTACTGGCGCACAGATTAAGGTATATCTGGATGATATGAATAAAACAAAGCTTGACGCTGAGGATCATTCATTTTCAAAAGGAATGATAGGAGTGAGGGCATATAGAGCTTTGGCTAGTTGGGATGATATTCATGTCGTTAAAAGTAATTTAAGAGCAGAGGAATCAATTCAGAATAAGGAAAATGACGATGAGAAATTCTCTGTAAATAAAACTTTTCCTGAACTATCTAATTACCCGGATGGGATAGTGAGTCCGGTTTACAATTCCGGTCCGGGAATGGCAGTTGATCAGGAAGCCGTAACATCGGAAGACTCAAAAATGCTTGTCGTTAGTAATACCAGTCAGGCAACTTTTACTTCCTATATTGATGCTCTTCTGGAAAGTGGACTTACCAGGGTATCAGCAACAAATACCGATGATAATGTGTATTATACCCTTAAAAGTAACGATCATCTGTATTATTTGTATTACACTTTAAGTAAAAATCAGGCGCGTATTATTCAGGATAATTCAACCAGAACCTTGTTGACAGAGCTGGATAGCCGGGAACAAGGTTCAGGAACAACTGAATTTTATTTGTACAGTCTGGATTATACGCATGGCGAAGGCCAAACCAACAAAGACGATTATTGGAAAATTGATTGTGGTACATTGTTAATTATAAAGTTAAAAGACAACAGCTTGTTTTTAGTGGATGCAGGACATGAACGCCAAAGTAGCGATGCAGCCCTGAAAGGCTTAATGAATTTTATGTATCAAATTACCGGACAGGAGGAAGGATCAACCATTAATATCCGTGGGTGGTTTTACTCTCATGCACATGGCGACCATGTTTATATGACCTATCCTTTACTCGAAAAATATCATAAGGTGCTGAATGTGGAGAGCGTACTGTTTAATTTCCCATCATACCATACCATGAGAGGGGGTTATGATGCTGGCACTTTCGTAATGAAAAAAGCCATCAATACTTACTTTCCGGATTGCAAATATGTAAAGTTGCATACAGGCCAACAGTTTTCGCTTCAGGGCGTGGACTTTGATGTGCTGTTTACTCATGAAGATGGAGTAAATAATAAAGGTAAAAACACGATTGGTAATTTTAACGATACTTCCACAATTTTATCAGTTACCATGGATGGAAAGAAAATTGTATTGCTAGGAGATACAGATGGTGTTGGTCAGGCAAATATGCTGAACATGTACTCTACAGAAACCCTTAAAAGCGATTGTGTTCAAACCTCTCACCATGGATATAATAATGTAACGCCGCTTTATAATGCCATAAAAGCACCACTGGTATTGTTTTGCAACTCAAAGGAAAATGCGAAAGACAACAATTTGAATAAGTATAACGGTGCCATGAATGCTGTAAGTAATACAATTCCATTGTTTGCAGATCCTAATACTTATAAATTAACTGTGGTAAACGGAGAGTTTAAAACAGAAGCTATTCCAAATTATCGGGATAAAATTAAAAAAACGGCTTCCTCAACAAATCCTTGATCTTGTTTTACTTTAAAGTAGAATTAAATTGAATTATGCTATAAATAAATCGGTTGTGCCTTTACATTTAATAGAATTGGTAGAGCTTAACTTTTAGCATAAATGATCAATTTTAAAATAATATATGTTATTCATTTATTCATTTTGAATGGGTTAATGATTATAATTGTATTTAATTGAGAACTTATGTTCTAAGCTGAAGTTGTTGAAATATATACACAATCATATTAGCAGGCATTGATGCATAAAATACAATAAATCAAAAAAACATAACCATGAAAAATTGTCCCAATTGTAATTCAGAAATAGAAGAAGGTTTTGAACTATGCTGGAATTGTAACTACAGTTTAACAGAGCAAAAAGTAATTGATATAAAAGACTTATCTGAAAATAAAAAACAGATTGACTGTCTTAGGTGTAAGATACCAATGTTATTTTCCGGAGAATTTAAATTTCATGAAGGTCCAAGAATTGGTTTTTGGGGGAATTTGTTTGAGGCTTTTGTAAACCGCGAGGCATTTGATTTATATGTGTGCCCCAAGTGTGGCAAAGTAGAATTTTTTGCCCCCATAAATAATAGTGAATTTAAACAATATTAACACCTATACAAACAATTATGAAATCATTTTTATTTTTTACTTTCCTAACAGGCATGGCAAAATCCATAATGATCATCTTATTAGGGATATTAATTAAAGATTACATTGAAACTTTTATCTCCATGATTATTCGAAAACCAATTCCTGATAATTTGATTGACGAACAGAGATATAATAGTATTCATAGGGTAATTAAATGGATAGGGATTATGATTATTCTTTGTGGTGTGGGAATGGCACTTTTGTCATTATCAACCTTAATAATGGGATTCAATATGCCGATGAATAATTTTAATTTCAAGTTCTAATAATTGAGCTATATAGTGTTGGCAAGAAGGGTTCAATTTCTTCCTTCCTTACATCCTCTAACTTCCTAAATAATGCTTGCAAGAAAACTCGATTTTATTCCAACCCGCACCCTCCAACTCCCTAAAGGGAGAGTCTCATCCCGCACAGTGCGAGTGGCTTCCCCTTCAGGGGACGAGGGGTTAGCGGAGGGGTTCACTATAAAACAGGAGTTTTCTTGCAGAGACTACAGGGAGAACCTGTCAACCCTCATAGAGCGAGGGATTTCCCCTTTAGAGCCTGTCCCGAACTTGTATTCGGGAGGACTGAGGGGTGAGCGATTGGAGCTTTAATTATTTTAGTAGTTTTCCAGCTGTTACTATGTAGAAATTAACTCAATAAAAAATCAAAGAACACTAAAATTTCATAGTGTTCTTTGATACTTGGTGGTATAACTGAGTTTTAAATGCCCTCAGGTTGTATTGATTTATCCATATTTCACTGCTACCAATCATCCGTTCTGAAAGGAACAGCGGGAAGCCCTTCTGAATTAAATAAATTTAAGTCATCTGGATTGTCGGCCCACCCAAAACGAACAGCAACAGGATCTGCAACTTTATCAGAATAAATAATCACTTTGTTATCATCCAGAAGCTTTCCTTTTGCCCAATGGAATTTTTTATCAGCTCCGGCAATAGCAAAGGCTTTTAAATAGCCATATCTGTCTTTTAACATTAAGCCATTAGCCGTTTCTTTAAAATGGATGATGACAGTACGGTCTTTTATTTCCATGAAATCATACATGGGTCCCGAATGAACTATGTCTTTTGCGTAGGCTGTTTTTAAGGCGTTTAATGCCAGTCTTTTCCCCACATCCTGTTTGTTTCTTGGGTGAATATCAAAAGCGTTCCCTATGTCTATAGCTGAAGCCATACCTGTATTTGCTAGTTCTAATGTCATGGTTTGCGCTTCCCTGAGTTCGGCCCAGTCGCTGTCTTCAGGTTGATCTTTTGCCTGCATAAAGTTGGCCAGCTGAACCCAGAAAAACGGAAAATCGCCCAATTGCCATTTGTTACGCCAATCATTAATCAGGGTCTTAAAAATCCTTCGGTATTGCATGGCCCTGTCGGCATTGGATTCCCCCTGGTACCAGATAGCACCCTTTATACCATATGAGATAATGGGATCAATCATACCGTTATATAAAAGGGTTGGGTATTCGTTGGGATTCAGGTTTTCGTATGTGGGAAACACTTCTGTAAACTTTACTTCCCAGTTACCAGCTAATGAGATGTTTTTTGATCCGGTTTTGACTTGTAATTGACTGTTGTTGCCATAGATGCCTCCTAAACCACCGGTGTCCTTGATTCTTATCAAGATTACATTCTCACCTTCTTTCAGGATGTTTTCTTTGACGTTATAAATCCGGTCGATATTGTACGATTGGGTGGTACCTACAAATTTGCCATTGACCCATGTTATATCCTGGTCGTCGATTGGACCCAGAAATAATGTGGCAGGAAGCATGGCCTCCTCTGCGGTTAAACTAAAACTTGTACGGAACCAGGCAATTCCATCAATATCATTATAGCCTTTATGTTCCCAAAGGCCAGGTACCTCAATAGTTTTCCATTCCTGATCTTTCAGGTTTATTATGGCTTCAGGTATAGTGTTGTCTTGTATCACATGGCTTTTTGATGGTATCGTGCCGTTAAAGAGTGCAGCAATCTTGTTTTTCTTTTCCTGATTTAGTGTTGAAAGGTCAATTTTCTTTAGCTGAGAAAGTGCAGTATGCATATCGGGGTCTTTTTCAATACTTTCCGGACTAATCCATGTTTCTGCAACAGTACCTCCCCACGAAGAGTTGATCATTCCCACCGGTACATTCAAATCTTTTAACAGGTGACGGGCAAAAAAGTAACCTACAGCACTAAAATGTCCAACAGAAGCAGGCGAACACACTTCCCATTCACCTCCGGCTATATCCTTTGCCGGATGCTGGCTTACATGCTTTTGTACATTAAACATCCTTAGGTTTGGATATTGTGCCTCCTGTATTTCCTGGTCGCTGTTGTTCACGTTATCAACCGTCCATTCCATGTTCGATTGCCCGGAGCACACCCATACTTCACCGATTAAGATATTATCCAGTTTAATCTCATTTTCCCCTTTGATAACCATGTTGTAAGGGCCTCCATAACCTAAAGCAGGTAGCGATATTTTCCACTTGCCGGATTTGTCAGCTTTGGTTTTTATCGTTTTCCCGGCAAACTCCACTACTATTTTTTCGTTTTTATCAGCCCATCCCCATACAGGGTTTTCCAACCCCTGCTGTAATACCATATTGGAGGTGAATATTTTTGCAACGGATACTTTCGCGTTAGCATACTGCAATGTAAAAATGATCGATATTAAGATCAGAATCAGTTTTCTCATAATAGTTTATTTATTAATAAAGTCAATTTCTCTTTGCGTATAAGTGTCCAGTTTTAGCCCCAGGTCAAAATACTGTCCCCCTGTTGTTTGTTTGCAGTGGACGGCTACTACATTTTTTCCTGCTTTTAAAGATTTTAGTGCGTCTTTGCTTATGGCTAATTTTTTGTAGTTCGATACATATCCTGTTTGAGTAGTGGCCAGCACACCGTTAATGTAAATCTCACAATCTTCATCATAATATACCACCATCGATAATTTTTCTAACTCGTCAGCAGAGAGCTCTCGCATATCAAAGGTTTTTCTTAACCAGATATCAGTGGTGTTCCAGTTGGTTTGCTCGTTTGTATTTGGAGGATTTCCGTTTCCAAAACCGCTTATGCCTGTTTCCCATCCAGAATCGTTAAATGTTTCCATGTTCCAGCCTGAAAGAGGTTTTTCCATAGTATATTTCCATTCGCAGGGCGATGTAATAGCATCTTTTATAAAATACTCGGTTTTAGCAACATCCTGATAAATCAATTTTTCGTTCAGAGCCCTGATTTTATCCATGTCTACCTTGAGTACCCTGTCGTAGGTAAGCAAACCGTTAACTTCCTGTTCTACATCAGTAAGCTGTGTAAAAACAGCTCCACTCATGGCATTGTAGGTTTTAAACTGCAATAGCATATGGATATATTCATCATATATTTTCTCCAACTCTTCCTGTGAGTGCACCGTAAGCATTCCAACACCCTCGCCAGGTTTCCATTCATGTCCGGTTACTTCCAGGGCAATGGCGCCAAATTCACCACAAACACCTGCCATCCCATATTGCGGTTCTATAATTTTTGGTGGGGGATAGGAGTGGTAATCTAAAATATCCCCTACATAATCGTGATAGTTGTTATCGCTGGCAGCATTGATTAGTCTGGTTGAATCCAGCTTCCGGGTAAGCTCTACCATATGTCGGGTTGGGTTGATCCCGTCAGCTGTTTTCTGTCCCTGAAGTTCGTTATAGATGATCCAGCTTGTTATGGATGGTACGTTGTAAAGACCTTCAACCATCCTGATATATTCTTGCTGAAACTGTATGGTGTCAATTTTTGGTTTGTGGTGGATGTATGAATTGACAGAAGGCATATCCTGCCATACCATTAATCCCAACTTGTCGGCCCAGTAATACCATCTTTTGGGTTCTACCTTTAAGTGTTTACGAACCATGTTAAATCCTAGTTTACGCTGGATTTCCACATCGTAGCGTAAGGCATCCTCCGTTGGATATGTATATAGCCCATCTGGCCAGTAACCCTGATCTAAAAGGCCATAATTGTATACCGGTTTATCGTTCAAATAAATTTTTGTTTTTCCGTTATCTTCCCTGATGTCAACTTTCCGCATGGCAAAGTAACTCTCCACCTTGTCAATAACTTTGTTTTTTTGTTTAACTACTATATCTAAATCGTATAGGTTAGGGGTTTCTGGCGACCACAGTTTTGGGTTGGGAACAGGAAGTTGCATATCTGTTCCGGGTTGTGATTCGGATACTGATATTACTTTACCGTTCCATTTTACCTGAGCTTCAATAGAGAGGTTTTCCTTATTGGAACCATAAGTATTAACTGAAAGGTTCAGCTTTTTATTATCCACATCAGGAGTTATCCTGAAATTTTCGATGCCGTTTTCATCCACTGCCTCCATCCAAACGGTTTGCCAGATACCTGTAACTGGTGTATACATAATGAGTAAGCCATGTGGAGGGTTTTCTTGCTTACCCCTTGGGATACCTTGTTTTTCTGTAGGGTCAAATACACGAACTATTAATTCCTGCGTCTTACCTTTTTTCAGATAAGGGGTGATGTCTATATCAATTTCATCATATCCTCCCCGGTGGATGCAAATGCTTTTCCCGTTTAAAAAGATTTCTGATTCCCAGTCAATTGCTCCAAAATGAAGGATGACTTTTTTCCCTTTCCAGTTTTTTGGTATAGAAAGTTCCTTGCGATACCATAAGCGGTCGTAGTGTTTTTTTATGCCCGAAATAGCTGATTCAACGGCAAAAGGAACCAATATCTTTTGTGATAGGGTTTGACCAAATGGAGTTTTGTCCCCATTTTCTCCGGGTTTAAATTCCCATAGTCCATTTAAGTTTACCCAGTCCTTCCTGACCATTTGAGGCCGTGGGTATTCCGGCAGAGGGCTGTTGGTGTCGATATCCTTCATCCAACGAGTGGGTAATTCTGCCTTTTGCATGGTCCAATCCTGTGCGGCGGACTTAAAACTCAGACTCCCTACAAACAGGGAGAGTATAATTGTAATCGTTTTAAAGCTCATATTTGTTGTTTATTGAAATTGTGGTGTTTTATTTCTTTACGACTTTTATTGTGTGGTTTTTATTGATATTTGTGTTTAGCTGTACCAAAAAAATTCCGTTTGGAAAACTGGATAAGTTTACCTGATACTGGTTTGCATTAATATGGTTAGCTGAATGAACAACCTTGCCATTCATGTCTGAAATAGAAATGGAATCCATGGGTTCTGTACTGCTGATATAAATGCTTTCAGAGGTGGGGTTTGGGTAGATGTTTACTTTTTGTTCCTGAAAAGAGGTTGTTATATCAGTGGGATTAACTGGCGGAAGAAATAATTGGGTAGCAGGTACTATTTTACGGTTTTGTAGCATGCTTTCCCATTCCATCTTTATGTTGGCTCCACCCGATTCTTCAAAATACTCTATTTTAATATCATATTTTTGCCCGGCAGTTAAATCTATGCTTCCAGAGTATTCAACTCCCCAATCATTAATCCATTTATCAATAATTAATTCGTTGTTAATCCATAATCTTCGTCCATTGTCCGAATTTATATAAAAGGTATAAGTGCCGCTGTATAACGGTTCAATTTGACCCGACCAGCGCACTGAAAAATTATCGTAATCTACTCCGGCAAGAGGAGAAGCAACACCCCAGTCAAAATCAATAGCTGAGTCAATTGTTTCACAAACGGGTGAGTTAAAATCCTGTCCGTTATAATAATTGGCTTTTAATCCGTTGTTTTGCTGTTGTGTGGATGATTCAATAAATTGAAAATCTTTTAGGTTAACGGTGGTTCCATTACCTATGTATTTAAGATATATGTGCTGCATTCCAAATATGTTTTCCACCTCGCAATAAACTTGGGTGTATGTATTAAAATCACCGGTGGCAGGGATGTCTGCAGTTCCAAGTATTGGTCCATCCTCGTTATTCATTCGAATTTCGATTTTACCGGTATTGGAACCACTGGCAACGTTCAGGTTTACACCTATAGCACCATTGTAACCAAAATCAACATTAGTAAAACCAACCCAATGGTTATTGCGTATTTGAAGATAGTGTGAATCATCTGCAATTTCTCTTAAAAAGACACTGGATAAAAAATCAAAATGATCTGCTTTAATTAAGCTATAGGCATCTTTTTTATTGGTCAGCTCAATGGGACAGTTTGTTAATAGTGACACAGCCGTTGATGCACTAAAGGCGCCGGGTAATTCTGTTTCTGATGTTTTGCTACCCCATAAAGTGTTAATAAGTCCCTGGCTATTTCGGTTGTTGTAGGATACTTTTGCGTTTAATTGCATCCATGGTATGTAATCTACTCTGTTGAACTCTTTAATATACCGTCGGATATATCGCATGTAAATACCTTTAAACCCATCAAGATCCCTGCCTGATTCAGTATTGATAACCCCGTTGTTAAACATGTCGCGGGTAAACTTGGCAATCTGGTGCGCTTGTTTTAAATATTGAGGATCCCCGGTGTATTGGTAGAGCATAATAGAAGCGCCCAGATAGGTGGCCTGATTATATGTGCTTGCCCAATAGTTTGTTTCAGTTTCTCCGGTTTCATCGTTCACATAAAAAGCATCATAAACGTGCCCGTTATCAGGATTGAACAACCTGTTTTTAGACCATTCGTACAGGCTTATGGCTTTTGTATAATAACTCTCATCGCCTGTTGCTTTGGCCAGATAACAGCAAGCTACCATGGCAGGACCGTTGATACAGGCATTTTTGGTTCGTGTTCCCTGTTTCCATATCAACCCGTTGCCCAGTAAATCATCCTGAGTCAGGGCCCTGTTGTACATCACATCGAAGTTGGATTTGGCAGAGTTAAAGTAGGTTGTGTTCCCCGTATAAAAGTAAGCCCTGATACAGGCAAGGCACATCCAGGTAATATCATCGTTATATTCGTTCCAGCTCCAGTCTGTTCCTTCCTTTTGGATGAATTCGTTATACATGGTAGAAAATAAGCTCATGTATGCAATGTCTCCCGTTGTTTCAAAGGCATCATCTACAATTTCCATCATTTCTGCATTCCCCCAAAAGCCTTCGCCCTTGAATACTTCATTGTCGCCCCGGGTATCAAAATACGCACTGATCCAGTCATTAATTGCCTGTTTTTTGATAGTGGCAGAAAGGTCGGGTTCAGTATTCTCCTGCAGGATAAAATTCCATTTTTCGGTTTCAATATCAGATAGCTGGTCTATTTGAACATATGCGCCATCGTAATCCGCTTCTTTAGCACAAATGGAATATGTATCACTAAGCGACACTTTAATGGTGTAAGCATTTTCTGTGTCAGGGACTTTTGATATAAGCCATTTTTCAATGCTTGTTCCAGCAGGAGTGCTTTGGCAAATATTTGAACCGGAAGGCTTTATTACTTTTCCGCTGGCAACATTGGTTATAGTAAATGTATTATCAGCTTCCTGGTTTACAATCCATTTTTGAGCGTTGGAATTGGTATTTGTCCATATTTGCAATTTTGCATTATCATTCAGCGATGAGTTTTCAACGCCTATAACCTTTCCGTTTAATGAAGACTCAATCATATAAACCGATCCTGATTGCAAACCAATTGCCTGCGACAAGCACCATGAGGAAATTAATGATAGGAATAACAGAAATATAGAATGTTTGAAATATGTTTTTTTGAACAATGCTTTATGTTTCATTTTAAAATGGTTGTATTATTTGCGACTGTATTAAACAATGTGTTAGCTAATTATGATGTTATGAATATTAAAACTGATTCACAACCAATTGCTGAGTTTTGGTATCTTGTTCACCAATAACTTTAATTAAATATATACCAGAAACTAAATCACTGCAGTTACCAGTAAAGTGCATCGTTTTATTTGCCTGATACTGTTTTATTAGCCTTCCTGAAGCGGTATAAATTTCTATCTTATGTATAGAAAAACCTGCTTTAATTTCAAAGATGTCTTTTGCAGGATTGGGGAAGAGATTAAAGCCCTCAACAGTTTTATTCGATGCCATATCGGTGACCAGTTCATCGGGCAATATTCTTTTAAGTCTCCATTTTTGATGGTCATCCCCCTGGTATGTTTGTAAAACGATGTCGCTTCCAGTAGTTTGTGATGCATCTGCTACAGCTAAGGATAAGTTGCTTTGCTTATTGGATATTTTGTACAGGCCTTCCCCGGTGATTTCAAAATCCCAAAATACAGAAGGGTCATTTATTAGCTGGATCAGCCCGGCTTTTGAACCTTCAATGTTATCACCAACAGGTGCCACTACTTTATGGTTGCTGTAGTTTTGTATAATCCAGTAATCGTTTAAATATATAGCCAGATATTGTTGATCCCCACTTGCCGCTAAAGGTTTCTGAACAAGAAAATCAGAGGTTTCGTTTTGCATGGACATCGCCTGTGCGGAATGTTCGGCAATAAGAGTATAATAAACATCATCGGTTAAAATGGAAGAAGGCGAATCAATATCATACACCATAAAATTATCGTACCTGGCAGTTGTAAGGAAATTACGCAAGCCTACTTTTCCTGTAATAAAAGGGGTTTCATCAGTATAATCAATAACCGGGTTTTGCATGTCATCAACGTAAGCTTTTATGTTTGCACCGCGCACCTCAACTTTTAAATGATACCATTTTTCCATTTGATAGGTTTCTGTTGACGAAGCCAGCGTCTTCCAGTTGTAATTGTGTTTTCCGAGTATGGTTCCTGTTGAGGTTAAGCTAAAATAGTATCCCTGTAAAAAGTCTGCTCCAGCCTGGGGATCATTTCCAATGCCTCCCTGTGCCGGGTTTTTAACCCGAAAAATCAGTCCGCCATTCATTCCCTGCGAATATTTTACATCAACTTCAACAATATAGTTGCTCCAGTGTGTGCTTCCTGTTGTTATTTTACCGGTACCTTCAATAGTCGCTTCTTTAGTGCTGATTGCCCAGCCTCCGTCCAGGTAGTTCCAGGATGGGAAAGAAGATTCAAAGCTGTCGGAGAAGGGAACAACCGATTCCCATTGCTCAAATACCATGTGCTTCAGGGCAAGTTCTCCACTAACAACTTCTATTTTGATGGTGCTTAATCCCTGAGCCAGGTTTATAGCTGGTATTACGCATGTTTGGTAGTTTGTAATGCTGCCTGTTGAGGGGATGGTTGCCTCACCCAAAACTCCGTTTCCGTTGCTAAACCTCAATGTGCATTCAGTGTTTGCAGCATATTTTATCCCAATAGTATAATCTGCGCTATAACCCACATTTACATTGTATTGATACCAATTACCCGGTGTTATCATGCCTAAGGCGTAGTCTCCTTCATCCAAGGCTAATACTTGTGCTTTGTCACCCCTGAAGTTTTCTGCATCCAGCATGTTAGACTCATAAAAGCCGGTCTGTTCTTCCGGATTATAATGAATTGCCTGGATGGTGCCCGGAATTGGCTTATGTGAATTAAATATACTCCTGCCATCAATATGGTTTGAGTAAGCACAGAACCCAAAGGAAGAATTTGTTTTATATCCCGTTAGGCCTATGGATCCCAAACTGGTGGTAGCATCTAATTGTGCCTTTTGCATATTATTGACAAACAGCTTGATTTTGTCTGTATGTTTTTCAATGCGGATGGTCTGCCATTTACTATATTCAGCAACACCTGTCAAAGTATAGGTTTTAGTATTAGTCCATGATCCATTTAATTTCTGTTGCGTGATTAGGGAATTCAGTGTAGGTTTTATTGCTATCAAACAATAGTTGTTGTCATCAGTATAATCGTAAACTATACCATAATAAGAATCGGAACCGATAACCTCATTTAGTTTCAGGTTAAATTCGGCAGTATAGGTGTTTTCGGGAGTTTCGGAAATTAGTATAATATCTTCGTTTGAAACCTCAAGATTGTTTTGGTTTAGTTCACCCGTTAAATTAATATTCCAGTTGCCATTTTTTATTTGCCAATCCAACCCTATTTCTGTCCTTTCAAAATAATCATAAAAGTAGGGCATTTCAGGAACCGGTTTGTCGAAAGTTGTTGGTCCCAGGACATGGATGGCTTCTCCATTCCAGGCTATCCGGTCGAAGTTTATATGCCTGAAGGGCCCCACACCAAAGTCACCTGCCTTATTGTGGTAAGTAATATAATGCGAATCTAAATCCGGCCCTAAAAACATGCTTCCGTGTCCTAATCCGATAAAATCGCCTTCAGAGGATACCACAAAGGGATTTCTTTCGTCATAGGCTTCGAATCCTGTTAAAGGCCCCTCGGAAGAGCGGGCATAATTGATACGGTAACCAGGTGAGATAACGTGGTTTCCTGTATATTGTAAATAGTAAACCCCGTTTCTTTTAACTACGCAAGGGCCTTCTGTCCAGCCGTTCATATTTACGTTTAAGGGTTCTGCCGTTCCAATACTTGATGGAGAACTCATTTTATGGCCTATGATTCCGGCATGATCAGCCCTGTAGAAATACAAATCACCATTATCTTCAATAAAAACTGATCCATCAATCTCTAACCCAAGGTTGGGTGTAATTAAAGAAAATGGCCCGGTTGGAGATTCCGATTTTAAAATATAGTGCCCTTTCCCATCGGGTGAGGTGTACATATAAAAGTCACCCTGATAGAATATTACCTCAGGGGCATAGGCAGTTTTTGTTACATCTTCGGTAGTTACCAAACCTTCGTAATCCCAATTTACCAGGTCCTTTGAACTCCAGCATTTGACCCCGATTAAATTATCCCTGGTACTGCTGTATAAGTAATAGCGGCCATTATATTTTAAAAGGTAAGGATCACCAATCCCATAAAGCTCCCATTCGTTTGGAAGGATCAGTGGGTTGTGCCACCATTGGGCTGTCATGTTTATTGTACAGAGCAAAAGAGTCAGCTGCAGAATAAGAATGCGTAGATGTTTCATAAAATAATTTTGTTAATAGCTGTTTATGTTCCGACAAAAAGAACAATTACAGATAATACTGTGACTGTAATACAAGTTGGACCGGCATTTTACTCATAGGCAGAATTTGTTTTGTGAGTGTAAATGCCTTTGTTGTTGTAAATGGTATATGATTAATTTTTTGGCGATTCAATTTGGCTTTTCATGCTTGTATTATGCGTAAAAAGTATTGCGGAGCTTGTGTATGGTAACGGAAAATTGGATCGGATATAGAGTTTTGTTCTTAAATAATTAAAGTATTTTTGAATTGGTTTGTTACATTCCCCTTGAGAGTCTGGTTGTTTCCGGACTCCAGGGGGTGTTTTTTTAATTAAAATTATAATGAGATGAAAAAAAAGAATTTGATACTATCATTTCTGTTTTGTTGCGTTTGTTTTATTGCAGCAGGACAGGGAAGTGGCTATGAAACAGAAAATAATATCCAATATTATCCCGATTCGGTTACTAAAACCGATAGTTATATCAAAGAGAGGTGTGTGTTAGATATTTATTATCCGGAAGGGATTCAGGATTATGCAACAATTGTTTGGTTTCACGGAGGTGGTTTGAAGGGTGGAAACAAATTCATCCCTGATGCCTTAAAAAATAAAGGCTATGCTATTGTGGCCGTAAATTACAGGTTATACCCTAAAATTAAATGTCCGGTATACATTGAAGATGCTGCAGCTGCTGTGGCCTGGGTTTACAACAATATAAATAAATACGGGGGAGATGCTTCCAAAATATTTGTATCAGGCCATTCGGCAGGAGGCTATTTGACAAGTATGGTTGGGTTAGACAAAAAATGGCTGGGCAGATTTGGTGTTGATGCGGATAATTTGGCCGGTTTAATCCCTTTTAGCGGACATGCCATTACCCATTTTACAGTGAGGGAAGAAAGAGGAATAAAAGGAACACAGCCAATAATAGATGAGCTGGCACCCCTGTTTCATGTTCGTAATGATGCCCCTCCATATATGATGATAACTGGCGATAGGGAGCTGGAAATGTTGGGGAGATATGAAGAGAATGCCTATATGATGCGGATGATGAAAGTAGTGGGACATAAGCAAACAGAATTGTATGAGCTGGATGGGTTTGGACATGATATGACCGAGCCTGCATATCCATTGTTGTTACGTTTGGTGGAAAAAATTTTAAAAGCCCAATAACTCTTTGCTTGTTGCCTAACCCCATGCGTTGCATGGGGCTAAGGTAAATTGTGCTTTCAGCACGTAACGCTCAATGCTCTCCAGAACAATCTTTAGCCTTAATGATAAAACCTTATTAATAATTGATTGCCGTAGCCAAACAGCTTATCCTTTAATGACTAAGTATCTTCATGTCATTTTCTCAGAGATATAGAATGTCGATTTTATGTGAGTAAAATCCCTTTTCACATTGTACTGGAATTGTACTAACTGAATTATTCAAGTGGTAGGAAAAGGATTACTAACTTAAATTGATTGATTATGAAATTAGCAGGATCTTTTATCATCTTTGCTATAGTTGTATGTACTTTGTTTACGAGCTGTAAAACAAAGGAAATTGAATTATCATCTTATTCCGGGATCGATGCGCAAAACTTTAAGGGGACTGTTGATGGCAAAAAAACAGATTTGTTTTTATTGTCCAATGGCAAAATAGGTGCAGCCATTACCAATTATGGTGGCCGTGTTGTGGGATTACTTGTGCCTGATAAAGAAGGAAAGCTTGTGGATGTATCACTGGGAATGGCAGGTGTTAAAGCCTATGAGCAATGCACCGAACCATATTTTGGTGCTTTAATAGGCCGTGTCGGAAACCGAATTGCCAACGGTAATTTTAGTCTCGATGGTAAGGAATATCAGCTTTTTAAAAACAATGGGCCCAATACCTTACATGGAGGTAAAAAAGGATTTCAATATGTGGTTTGGGATGCTGATCAACTAAATGATTCAACATTGAAATTGAATTATTTGTCGAAAGATGGCGAAGAAAATTTTCCGGGCAACCTTTCGGTAGAGGTAATTTATAGTTTAAGGGGTACAGGTTTGGATATTCAATATAAATGGAGTTCCGATGCCAGGACTGTTGCCAACCTTACCAATCATGCCTTCTTTAATTTGAACGGTGAAGGGAGTGGTACTATCATAAATCATCAGCTGATGATTAATGCCGATACCTATACCCCTGTTGATGAAACACTCATTCCTACCGGCGAATTGGCAGCGGTACTTTCTACACCATTCGATTTTAATACATTGACTGAAATAGGGGAACGCATTGATACCTTGAAAAATGAACAGCTGCTATTTGGTAAGGGGTATGATCACAACTACAAATTAAATAGAAGTTCAAATGCCCTGGAAAAAGTAGCCAAAGTTATTGGTGATAAATCCGGAATTGTGATGGATGTATTAACCACAGAACCAGGGTTGCAGTTTTATAGCGGAAACTTTATGCAATCAAAAAACAAAATGAAAAATGGAAGTCTGGATGATTTCAGAACGGCATTTTGTTTAGAAACGCAACATTTTCCGGATGCTCCTAATCAACCAGGATTTCCTTCAATTATTGTTGAGCCGGGTCGGGAATATTCATCACATTCGGTTTATAGCTTTGGCATTTTAAAGTAAAAACAATCAAATATTAAAAATAATGAAGAGCTTAAGTGTTTGGGTGCTGGCAATTATGGTGCTGGCACAAATGTCAGGTTATGCACAGTGGCAGCCTGCAGGAGACAAGATTAAAACGGAATGGGGTGAGAACCTTGATCCCCAAAATGTATTGCAGGAATACCCTCGCCCCATCATGCAAAGAGAAGAGTGGAAAAACCTCAATGGACTGTGGGAGTATGCCATCGCTCCCAAATCGTTTCAGGAGCCTGGAAAATTTGATGGACAGATATTGGTTCCGTTTGCTATAGAATCAAGTTTGAGCGGCGTACAAAAACCAGTGGGGGATGAAAATGTATTATGGTATAAAAAGTATTTTTCAGTGCCTTCTGCATGGAAAGGTAAGGATGTTTTGTTGCATTTTGGAGCTGTAGACTGGAGATCGGATATCTGGGTAAACGGTGTAAAAGTAGGCAGTCATGAAGGAGGATATACCCCTTTTTCGTTTAATATTACACCCTTTTTGGTAAAAGGGAAACAGGAAATTAAAGTTAAGGTTTGGGACCCAACTGATGGAGGCCCCCAGCCAAGGGGAAAGCAGGTTAACAGACCAGAAGGTATCTGGTATACACCTGTTACCGGAATCTGGCAAACTGTTTGGCTCGAACCGGTTTCAACAACCCATATTGTTAAGGTTAAAACTACATCAGATATAGACCAAAGCAAGGTGACATTTAATGCATGTATTGCCGGTGGTAAATATGGTGATGTAATTCAGGTTAAGATAAAGGATGGAAACCAGGTTATAAAAACCGTTAAAGCTGAGATTTCAAATAAAGTGGAGGTAAAACTGGATAATCCAAAGCTTTGGAGTCCTGATTCTCCCTTTTTATATGATGTTGAGGTGGCTTTATGGAGTGAAGGGAAGCTAAAAGACAAAGTTGATAGTTATTTTGCCATGCGTAAAATATCCATGGGAAGGGATGAAAATGGTATTATGCGAATGCAGCTCAATAATAAAAATATTTTCCAGTTTGGTCCTTTGGATCAGGGATGGTGGCCTGATGGTTTATATACTGCTCCAACCGATGAGGCCTTGGTTTATGACATCAGGAAGACCAAAGATATGGGCTTTAATATGATTCGTAAGCACGTTAAGGTGGAACCGGCCCGTTGGTATACCCATTGCGACAGGCTGGGTGTTATTGTATGGCAGGACATGCCTAATGGTGACAGGGAGCCGGAGTGGCAGATGTTTAAATACTTTAATGGATCGGAGTTGGTTAGAACCCCACGTTCCGAAGAAATATACCGTAAAGAGTGGAAAGATATAATGGATTACTTGTATTCGTATCCTTGTATTGCGGTATGGGTGCCTTTTAATGAGAGATGGGGACAGTTTAAAACTGAAGAAATTGTAAAATGGACAAAGGATTATGATCCGTCACGTTTGGTAAACCCTTCAAGTGGTGGTAACCATTATCCTGTTGGCGATATGCTGGATATTCACAATTATCCCGGACCTGCAATGAAAATGTATGATGGTCAGCGGGCAACCGTGTTAGGTGAGTATGGCGGAATAGGCCTGGCTTTGACTGATCACCTTTGGGTACAGGATCGTAACTGGGGCTATGTACAATTTAAATCTTCGAAAGAAGTTACCGATGAGTATGTAAAATATGCCAAAAAATTAGCCCAGTTGGCAAAGGTTGGGTTTGCCGGTGCTGTTTATACCCAAACAACAGATGTTGAGGTTGAAGTAAATGGCTTAATGACTTATGATCGAAAAGTTATTAAAGTAGACGAAAAGAGAATTAGGGAGATTAATAAAGAAGTAATCAACTCAATAGTGATTCCATAATAAAAGATAGATAGATTAGTGTTTAAAGGCCGGTATTGTCATTTAGGAAACAAATGACAACTACCGGCCTTTTTATAATCCCCAATTTATAAGTTAATAATGATCAAAAACAGATATTCAGAATGAGGCTTTTACATGTCAATATTAAGTGTGTATAGGGAGTGGGTTTAAGAATGATAAGATAGTTATTAGTGCAGTCCGTATTGAGGAATGTTAGTGGCAATTGAAAAAATTGCTCTCTGCAAATAATCAAACAGTGATTAGTAATTGTATCTTTGTACAAAAGTTTTTAGAATGATAAATAAAACAAAATATAGAAGTGAATTTGAGACTGCATTAGGTGAGTTTATAAATGATTTAAAGAAATATGTATCTACTGAATCAGGAGATTGGTCAATCAAAGGTTTTATTGATATATACAAAAATATATATACTATTTCATCTGATACAAAAATTGTTTCAAAGATTCTTGAAATTCATATTTTTCCTGAATTATTGAGGTTTGCTGATAAAGCTGGTTATAATCTAGTACTTGCAGAAAAGCAAAACTACTATCCTGACTTGACTTTTGTTAATAAGAAGGAAGATTCAATAAAATTTGCCGTTGATTTAAAAACTACATTTCGTAGGAATGATAATTCTGCTGGTTTTACATTAGGTAGTCATGGTGCATATTTTAAAGAGCGTGATAAGAAAAAGAATATTCAATTTCCTTATAATGAATATTCAGGACATTATTGTTTGGGTATTATTTACACACGAGTTGACTTTGAAGATGATTTAGCTGAAACTGAAATATATCAAGTAAATGAACTTGAGGGAAAATATGGGGGTGATCAAGACCCTATTGGAGAACGTAAAGTAACCAAGATTGAAAATCTAAAATCAATAACATCTGTAATCAAAGATTTTGATTTTTTTGTAGCTCCTAAATGGAAAATTGCAAGTGATAGTAGAGGTTCAGGTAATACTGCAAATATTGGGTCTGTGAAAGATATTACTGATTTAAAAACAGGAAATGGGGTATTCAGTAAGTTAGGAGAAGATTGGTTTGATGAATATTGGATTAACTATGGAGTTGCAACTATGATTAAAGATGGAAAATCTATTCCAATTACTAATATTTGGGACTTTTTAGAATTTAAAGGTCGTACAGATTTGTTTGATAAAGTGGGTAATGGAGCTAAAAAGAGGAAAGAGTAATGAGAATATTTGTGCCACCAATAAAATCCCAAGGGATAAAAACTAAGTTAGTAGAATGGATTTCTGCTAACGCTAAAGAGATGGAGTATGATAGGTGGATTGAACCATTTATGGGTACAGGAGTAGTTGCATTTAATGTCAGGCCTAAAAAAGCATTATTGTGTGATAGTAACCCACATCTTATCAATTTTTATAACTCTTTAAAAAGTAAAGAAATCACAAGTGGGATTGTAAAGCATCATTTAATTACAGAAGGTGATAAGTTATTGAAATCAGAAGGTGAATACTATTATGAGTTACGCAAAAGGTTTAATGAAGAGGGAAACCCACTAGATTTTTTATTCTTAAGTCGTTCGTGTTTTAATGGCATGATGAGATTTAATAAAAAGGGAGGCTTTAATGTCCCTTTTTGTAAGAAACCTAATCGATTTGCGCAAGCATTAGTTACTAAAATCACTAATCAGGTGGAGAATATATCTCAAATTATTCAAAATGGGGATTACACTTTTAAGAATCAGGATTTCAAAGTAACATTAGAAGAGATAAATTCAAATGATTTGGTTTATTCAGACCCTCCATATATTGGTCGCCATGTTGATTATTTTGATTCTTGGACAGAAGAGGAAGAAATTGAATTAAGAAACGGTTTAGTTAATTCGAGGTCTAACTTTCTGCTTTCTACATGGTTAAGTAATAAATACCGCATAAACGACTATGTTTTTGACGTATGGAAAGAATGTTACATATCAACCAAGGAACATTTTTATCATGTAGGTGGTAAAGAAACAAACAGAAATGCTGTTTATGAAGCCTTATTGTCAAATATTAAGCTAGATGGTAGTGTGGAAAATTCTGAAATGAAAGCTCGCATTAAATCTAATGAATCTCAATTGACAACTAAAAATAAAGACTATGAAGTTCCGAAACAGTTAAGTCTACTACTGGAACAAGAACAAAAGCAACTAATAATGGCTCAAAAGTAATTGCCAAATAGTACTATATGGGAGGTAATTCTCCCGTTTTTACTTGGTAGTATTTTATGTTTAATTCTCGACATTGGCAACTACTCATGTTGAGCTATTTGTGTGCCAAGAAGCTATGGTTATCCAGAAGGTGCAAGTTCTGCCAAAATAAATTTTTATTAGATTATTGCTTTGTTCTGCATATCCCAAGTAAACTTTGTTCTGCTCTCGCTTATCTCAATAATTTGCTGTTCATTTATTATTAATCTGTAAAGTCAGCATGCAACGAAAAAAGGGATATTGATTTAATTGTTGAATTTTAATATAAACCAAAGGGCAGTATCTCAGAAAGTATATTTATTATTCTGTTGAGATGCTGCCCTTTGTGGTGTTGTTTCAGGTTATCCTGATACAGTATGATTTATATAATAATCATAAAATCTATTTTTATTTTTTTATAAACTTTAGGTTGTGCATAATTCCTTCATGTTTTAGGACAATAAAATACATGCCGGATGGTAGCTTTGTTGTATTTATATAAGTGCCAAATTGTTGAAGAACTTTATTGCCTTGCATGTTATATACATCCATAAATGTTGGGGTTTCTAATCTATCAATATGCAGGATGTCGGTGGCTGGATTTGGGAATACTTTTAAAGAGGACTTGTTGCTTTGAACCGGAATGCTTAAAGGCAAATCAGAGTATAACTGACTCTGAGGAATTATTTCTTTTAATTCGTGGTTGCTGCTCCATTGCAGTTTAATGTTTGCTCCACCTGTTTCTTCAAAATATTCAACTTTAATTTTATATCGAGTCATGGCTTCTAAGCTAATGGTTCCGGTATAAGTTATATCCCAGTCACTAATCCATTTGTCAATAATTAGTTCGTCGTTAATCCATAATCTTCTCCCGTTATCACTGGTTAAATAAAAAGTATACTCTTCAGAGTACCGGGGTTCAATATATCCGGTCCATCTAACCGAGAAATTATCAATAGATACCGGGTAATCAGGTGTTGATTCGCCCCAGTTAAAATTTATTTGGGGATCGATGCGCTCATATTTAAAGAAAGAGAAATTTTTGCTGTTGTAATATTCTCCTTTTAACCCGTTTCCGGTTCCCTCGAGGTTCAGCGTAGTTTCTAAGTACCACATGCCTTCTTGTTGGTTGTTATTGCTGTTCATTTGAACATTGCCCTCAATATTGCTATTGGCAACATTAATAATCATACCGCTGTAAACAGAAATGAATTTATAGCTGTCATCGGAAGCCGGTACGGCTATAAATTGCTGGTTTAATGAATTATGGTCTTTCCATTGGTGGACATTGGCATTTTCCTCCATGCTTGTTTTTTCTACAGAAACCAACATCTTACTATGTCGTGCCATTATTTTATATACGCCATCGCCCAAATGGAAGAAGTTAAAAACCTGGTTGGTTTTGTTGAGTAGTTCATATTGTTGAATAGTGGTGTTATAATCGGTGCTGTATTCACCTCCCCATACATCCATATAGTAATTGCTCTTTTTGTTTCTAAGATGAAAAGCACCACTAATGTTGGGATCTCCGTTGGCTTTAATCTTTATAGAGACAGCTTTATCATCCCAGTCAGATACATTATCGCTCATTAAAAGAGAAGAGAGTTCCGGTACATCAGAAGTAATAGTGATGGAATCGCCAGAGAAATCGTCTTCAGTAAATAGTACCGCTTTAAATCCTTCTTTTAATCGGATAGATGAAATATCACCAGATGAGATACCGTATTTGTTTAATTGTTCCGCATTGTAGTTCCCAATCCGTAAACCTGCCGAAAATCCATCCATATTAGTATCCGTGTAAACTGTTGCCAAGCCTGTTGTTGATATAGGCTCGGCATATAGTTGGGTATAAGGAACTACCTGTCGCAAGTTAGAATTGCTTTCCCATTCTAAAATGCATTGGTTATCTCCGGTACTTTCGGCATACTCTATAGCGATGTCATATTTTTCACCTGCCTGTAGTGTTATGTTGCCTGACTTTGTTGTGATGATTTTTTCATTGGCAGTATCAAACAGCACAATTCCGTTTATAGTTAGCTTTGTGCTGCCGTCAGAAGTGATGTGAAATGAATATTCTTCAGAGTACAGTGGTTGAACCTGACCAGTCCACCTAACTGAAAAATTTTGTCCGACCTCAAGATCTATTGGATTGTTTTGCATCCATTCAAAATCAATTTTTCTGTCAATTTTGGTTTTCGAGAGCGTAGTAAAGTTAAGGTCGTTGAAGTAAGATGCATTAAGGCCGTTTCCTGTTCCCATTGGCAGGCCGCCCAGGTTCTTTTTAATCAACCAAACAAATTCATCAGGAGCAACAACCCTGACGTTTGAATTGAGTTTGCTGATGACGTTGGCTACATCATGGGGATTCATTGTCCAAATATGTACAGGAACCAGGCTATATCCTTCTTCAGAATATATATCTGTAGATTGGTCGTTTAGCAGGTCGGCCATTCTTTGGGAAATCAATTCCTGGGTATCGGCACTTCTATCTTCCGAATTTCCCCAAAAAACATATCGCCCGCCTATGCTGGGTTTGCCCTTGTACCAGCTGATTTCTCCATGCATTCCCTGGTATTGGTCTCCGTAGGTGTAATAAAACAAGGCATCGATATTGCTCTGTTTCAGGTATTCGTCAGGGTTATGGGCACCATCATCCGTATCAATTACATTTACAATATTCATGTCGGCTTTGCGCATAAATTTGTTTAGTTCCTCGCAATGGTAAGGTTGGTTGGGACTTAAGCTTGGAAAATAGTATCCCAGTCCGGAAGGGGAGGCAATGGCTACATTGCGACCTTCTGGTGTTGTTTGCAGACCCTGAACCAGATCGTTATAAATTAAAGGTGTTAGTTCGCATAAGGCAGGAGATAGTGTCCATCCCAGGTTGATGCGGCTTTGGTTGTCGTTTTTCCAGGTCCATAAATCCCAAAATGCGGCACCTACCGGCCATGAGATGTTATCACCATCAGAAATTACAAAACAAACAGTATGAACATCTTCTTTAACTTCAAAGGGTGTTATGGCTTCCTTTTGCTTTTTAATGGGATCAGGGAGATTGGTTAGGGTAGCCAGGTTTTTTAATCCACCCGAGGGGATTATTTTAAAAGACTTTTCAGATAACCTTGCTACCGTTCCGTCTTCGGAAACCCACCAGCCATAAAACATGGCACCGGGATTTAAAAAGTTATATACACTGGTTGATAACGCTCCATTGATGTCTGGATCGTAGAAACGGATCCCTCCGGTATAGGCTGTGTAATCCACTAAACCAACCCAATCCTCTGAGGATTGGAAAAGGGCAACATCTTTATTTAATAAGTGCCCATAATTGTTTAATGCCCAGGTTTCATCTTTTCCTGTAACATCCAGCACCTTTTCCAAACCGGCTGCAATAGCTTTGGGTTCAAGATCCGTGGGTATGGCAACCGCATTTAAAATGCCGGAAAGGGAAGCTGCTACATTTGAACTGCTGCTTTGGGGGTCGCATAAAATATATCCATCAAGCCTTTTAGCAAAGTAAATAAATACACCTGTAAGGCTCGAACTGCTAAAATTAATATACTTAATATCCAGGTCGCTGTTTCTTACAATTTGTTCATGAAAATATTGGCTTTGCAATATCATGGGTTTTGTCCGGGCAAGAATTCCGCTTAAGGAACCAATAGCAAATTGTTCAGAAGCAGTCATGTTTTTATCTGCAATAAACAATGTGTCTGTAACACTTGTGGCAGGGAACGGGCTTCCTTCAATACGGTCGATGGATTGACTTAAAGCCTGGTTCAATATGAAAAACAGACAAATTAAGGTAGTAATTTTGTACATAATTATAGATTTTTAATTCTATAACCAGTACAGTTTTAAATGGTTATTTACTCATTATACCTAAAAAGTAATATCTGTGCTTATTAAGGCAGAACAATAGATATTACAAGAAGTAAATAGTCTTTATACTTGAGTCTGTAATGCCTTTATGTTTTATCCAGATTACGGAATTGTACCCAGTTTATCTCGGGTTGGCTTGTGCTATTACTTAACTGTATTTCTAACCTCAGAAGGATTGTGTCCCATTTTCTTTTTGTACAGCCTGCTGAAGTAATGTATGCTTTGAAAGCCTAATTCATAACTGACTTCTTTTAGTGGTTTATCGGTAGTTAAAATAAGCTCTTTAGCTCGCATAAGTTTTAATTCAAGGTGATACTGATGAGGTGATATGCCAGTGTATTTCTTAAACATCTTTCTGAAATATGAATAACCCACACAATTTTGTTCAGCAAGTTTTTTTAAGTTGATATCATCCTCAATATGTTCTCGCATATAAAAACGGGCATGTTGTATCAGTTTTTCAATTGGTTTACCAAAAAAGTCTTTTTGCTTTTGCCAGGCAACAATATAGCCAAGCAGTTTAATAATTAAGCCGGATGCTATATGTTGATTGCCCGGATCTTCGTTCTGTATCAGTTCAAAGATTTTATAATAGGTGTCAATAATATCTTCCCTTACTCCACAATGTATAACAGATTGGCCTAGCAAAACCTGGTTTTGTTGCAGGTAGTGGTTGGCAAAAAGACCATCAAATCCAATGTAGTTTTCAACCCAGCCATCACTTTTTGTGGGTTTATATCTATGCCACTCATCTTTACGAATAATCATTAAGGTACCGGCTTTTACCGGGAATTTCCCCTTGGAATTCTCTAAAACTCCTGAACCATCAGTAATATAATTAATCTGGTATTCATTTAGGGTTCTTCCATTTTTCCAGTTAAAAAAGTATCCGTTGGGATGATTCTTTATAGGGTATTGTATGTTGGACGGAATAGTTGATTTACCAGCAACATTAATATATAAGCCCCAATTTTTATCCTCTTCACTAACTGTAGTGTATTTAAAAAAGTCCTTCATTTATGGTCCAAAAAGTGCAAATAAAACGCCAATTTGTGTATTGATGACGTTTTTCTTTAAATCTAATTTTGTGTCTAAAATTAAAGTTAGCTGTTTAATTAAACAAAGAAAATCTATCAAATATGAATTTTATAATTGGATTAGTAATTATTGCTTTAGGAAGTTTTGGACAATCTAGTTCGTATGTTCCTATTAACAAAATTAAAAATTGGGCTTGGGAGAGCTTTTGGTTATCACAGGGTGTTTTTGCCTGGTTAATATTTCCTTTGTTAGGTGCTTTCTTAGCGGTGCCCGAAGGTCACTCTTTGGGCGAAATTTTGATGAGTGGGGGTGATGCTATCTGGAAAACATTAGGGTATGGTATTTTGTGGGGTGTTGGAGGTTTAACTTTTGGTTTGAGTATGCGCTATTTGGGAGTTGCCCTTGGCCAGTCTATCTCCTTGGGTACCTGTTCAGCCTTTGGTACCATTATCCCGGCTTTAATGGAAGGACAGGATCTTTTTACAGGTAAGGGACTGGTATTGTTAATTGCTGTAAGTATTGCCTTGGCTGGTATTGCTATTATTGGTTATGCAGGTAGTTTACGTGCCAAAAACATGTCGGAAGAAGAGAGAAGGGCTGCAGTTAAAGATTTTGCTTTAGGAAAAGGTTTATTGGTTGCTCTGCTTGCTGGATTGATGAGTGCCTGTTTTAGTCTTGGATTAGCGGCCGGAAAGCCTATTGCAGATGCTGCTTCTTCTATGGGTGCTGCAAGTTTATATGTAACGTTGCCTGCTACATTTGTGGTTACAGCTGGAGGTTTTTTAACAAATGCAATCTACTGTATTTTCCAAAATGTAAAAAACAAAACCCTTAGTGATTATACATCAGTACCTTCAAAAGTATTTATAAACAATTTGTTGTTTTGCGCTTTGGCTGGAGGTTTATGGTATTCTCAATTCTTCGGACTGGGTGTTGGAAAAAGTTTCTTTGAGGAAGGTAGTGTAATTATGGTGTTCTCATGGAGTATCCTAATGTCTTTAAATGTTACATTTAGTAATGTTTGGGGTATAATCCTCAGGGAATGGAAAGGGGTTGGTTCTAAAACCTGGACTGTTCTGATTGTTGGATTGGTAGTGTTAATATTCTCCACTTTCGTCATTAACTTTTAATAAGAGTCTTAATATATAATTTAATATACAGTATTGAGATTTCATCATGTAATTTACTGCCAATAATTAGGTGAAATCTCTGCTTAAAATCCGTTTAATAAATAAATTATGGCCAATAACGAATTAATTACAAAGGCTTATGAATTAGCCAAAGAACAGTATGCTGCATTAGGAGTTGATACCGACGCGGTTTTAAAAAGGATGAATGATGTAGCTATTAGTTTGCATTGCTGGCAAACTGATGATGTGTCAGGAACTGAAAATCCTGATGGACAGCTTTCTGGAGGTATTCAGGCTACTGGTAATTATCCTGGAAAAGCCCGTAATGCTTCAGAGATTATGGCTGACCTGGAGAAAGTAATGTCTATGCTTCCTGGTAAGCAACGTGTTAATGTTCATGCTTTGTATGGCGATTTCTCTGAAGGAATGGTTGATCGTGATGCGATCACTGTAAAACAGTTCCAGGGATGGATTGATTGGTGTAAAGAACAAGGAATTGGAATGGATTTTAACGGTTCATTCTTCTCGCACCCAAAAGCAGATAGTGGATTTACTTTGTCTTCTAAAGATGAGGAAATTCGTAAATTCTGGGTTGATCACCTGAAGCGTTCTCGCGAAATTGCAGCAGAAATTGGTAAGCAATTAGGTTCTCCTTGTGTATTAAATACCTGGATTCCTGATGGATCAAAAGATACTCCAATAGACCGTAATGGAATGCGTGCCCAATTAACAAAGTCGTTAGACGAAGGTTTTGAGCAAGAGTTCTCAAAAGAGTATATGAAGGATGCGGTTGAAAGTAAAGTATTCGGTATTGGAGCGGAGTCTATGACTGTTGGTTCACATGATTACTACTTAGGATATGCAATCAAGAACAACAAGTTGATTTGTTTAGATAATGGCCACTTCCACCCTACTGAAGTTGTTGGAGATAAGATTTCTTCTTGCCTTCAGTTTGTTGATGAGGTATTGTTACATGTTACCCGTCCTATCCGTTGGGACTCAGACCATGTTGTAACATTGAATGAGGAGGTTCAGTTGATTGCTTCTGAGATTGTGCGTAACGACTTTATCAGCCGTGTTAATGTAGGTCTTGATTTCTTCGATGCTTCTATCAACCGTATTGGTGCATATGTAGTGGGTACACGCGCTGCACAAAAAGCATTTATGATTGCAATGTTGGAACCAACTTCTACATTAGTTCAATATGAAGAGAACGGACAAAACTTTGAGCGTTTAGCACTTCTTGAAGAATTGAAAACCAAGCCATTTGCAGCGGTTTGGGATTACTACTGTTTACAGGAAGGTGTACCTGTAGGTGAAGAGTATATTGCTGAAGTACAAGCATACGAAAAAGAAGTATTGTCAAAACGATAGTTAAATTTAAAGGCAGGTAAAGAAGGATAGGGTTTTAAGCTTGTCTGTTCTTTGCCTGCCTTATTGTATTTAAAATAGAAGAATCCCTTAAACTAATTCTATTATAAAATAAATCCCTTAAAATTTAATGCTGGCATATCTAAGTTTTTAACATGGAAAAAAATCTCAATCAATTAATAAAGTTATCACAGAAATTCGGTCAGAATCCGGATTATATCATAGCAGGAGGGGGCAATAGCTCTTACAAGGATCAAGATAAAATGTGGGTTAAGGCAAGCGGGACATCTATGGCAAACATTGATGAAAATGGTTTTGTGTGTCTTGATCGCGAAAAAATGCAAGTCCTTTCACAGAAAGAATATAGTAATGATGCTACAACAAGAGAGCAGGAAGTAAAACAGGATTTACACAATGCTATTTTATTTCCTGAAGGAAAGAGGCCTTCTGTGGAGGCTAGCATGCACGAAGTGATTCAATATGCGTTTATTATGCATACGCACCCAACATTGGTCAATGGGGTTTTGTGTGCCAATGATTCAAAAGAGGTTATTGCATCTATGTTTGGAGATGATGTGGTATATGTACCTTATACCGATCCGGGCTATGTCCTGTTCAAGGAGGTCGTGCGTGCATTAAATAAATATAAAGAAGAAAAGGGAAAGGAAGCACAAATTATCTTTCTTGAAAACCATGGTGTTTTTGTAGGAGCGGATACTTGTGAGGAAATTGAGGATATATATGCAGAAATAGATGAAAAACTAAAATCTGCTTCAAAAACAAATCCGCTGGAAAATAATTCTTCAGATAATCAGGAATTGTCATCAATAGCCAGTCAGATATCATTGGGAGATGGGACAGATACAGTTTATAAAGTGGTAGATAATAGTGATCTTGTATCATTTTTTGTTAAAGATGAATTAAGCTTTTCAAAGGTCAGTATACCATTTACCCCAGATAATATTGTTTACTGTAAATCTAAATATCTTTATTTAAAAGAGGATGGTAGTGATATAAACGAGCGCATAGAATCCTTTAAGTCATTAGCCGGGTACTATCCTAAGGTTGTTGCAATTGAGGGGAAAGGACTTGTTTGCATCGAAGAAAATATGAATTCAGCACAAATTGTATTGGATGTATATAAAGATATGATGAAGGTAAGCTTTTTATCTGAATCATTTGGCGGGCCTCGTCCTATGACTCAGGAACAAATTGATTTTATTGATAATTGGGAAGTTGAAAACTATAGGAGAAAAATATCTAAACAAAGTAAATAATGAGCGCAGCAAAAGTTATAGCAGTATTTGATATTGGTAAAACGAATAAAAAAATACTTTTATTTGACCAAAACTTAAAAGTAGCCTATCAGCTTGAACAAAAGTTTGATACCACAGTAGATGAAGATGGTTTTGAGTGTGATGACATCAAGCTGATTCAGAATTGGATGGTTGATACGTTAAATGCCATCATAGAAGAGGGTAAATATGATATTCAGGGAATTAACTTTTCAACTTATGGAGCATCCCTTGCATTTTTAAACAAAGAAGGGGAGTTGCTGACTCCGATATATAATTATTTGAAAGAGATAAGTATAGAGGTTCAGGATGACTTGTTTGGTAAAAACGGAGGGGTAAATGAGTTTTGCCGCCGTACAGCGAGTCCTTCGTTAGGTTTGCTTTTAAACTCGGGAATACAGGCCTTATGGGTAAAGAAAGATAAAAAAGAGGTTTGGGATCAGGTTGAAAACGTGCTTCATTTTCCTCAGTATTTGTCTTATGTATTAACAGGTCAGATATCTTCAGAGCCAACTTCAATTGGTTGTCATACTTTTATGTGGGATTTTGATAATATGCAATACCATCCATGGATAAAAGAAGAGGGTATTTCTCTTCCTGAGCCAGTAAACAATGATACTGTATATGCGGCCAATTTAAAAGGTAAGGAAATTAAAACCGGCGTTGGGATACATGACAGTTCGGCTTCTCTTGTTCCTTATCTTGAAAATTCAAAAGAAAAATTCATACTTGTGTCAACCGGAACCTGGTGTATCAGCATGAATCCTTATAATGAAGAACCATTAACCAGTGATCAGTTAAATAACGATTGCCTGTGCTTTTTAACACCCAAAAAACAACAAGTTAAGTCATCGCGATTGTTTATGGGGTATTTCCATGAAAAATTGGTGGAGTTGTTGAACAAGCATTATGATATTGATGCTGATTATTATAAAACAATCAGTTATCAGCCGGAGTTGGAAGAAATCCTGAATAAAAAATTCGGTGAAGGTGAAGTGTTTTTCCCGGATGGGATTGCCGGTTTTGATAAAGGAATTGAAAAAATCGACTTGTCGGGATTTGACTCCTTTGATCAGGCTTATACACGTATGGTGATGGAATTGACCAAAATGTGTATTGCTTCTGTAGAATTGATTATCCCTGCAAATGACGAGACAAAAATTTTATATGTTTCAGGAGGTTTTGCAAGAAACCCAATTTTCCTGAATATATTAACAAATCACTTTTCAGGTAAAACAGTTTACACATCAGAGATAGATAATGCAAGTGCGCTTGGAGCAGCCCTGGTAATTGCCGATAAGGTTGGTGGATTTGATACTGGTTCTGTTGCATTAATCAAAGAGTAGGATAGACTATATAATAAACAAATATAATGAACACATCAAGAAGAATTTATTTGCCACCACTTAGTATTGTGGGGCCTGGCTCTTTAAAAGAACTTGAAGAAGAGTTTAAATCAAGAGGTTTTAAAAAGGCATTGTTAGTAACCGATAATATGTTGGTTGAAATCGGTCTTGCCTCTCAGGTTGAGGATATTTTAAAGGCTGCAAGCCTTGAATATGTTGTTTACAGTGATGTAAAACAAAACCCAACTGTAGAAAATGTAAATGAAGGGCTGAAAGTTCTTAAAGACAATGGTTGTGACTGCATCGTGACTTTAGGTGGGGGGTCGCCTCAGGATTGTGGTAAGGCAATTGGTATTTTAGCAACAAATGGCGGATTTATTGAAGATTATGAAGGGATTCATGTTTCAAAAAAGAAATCCTTACCTATTATTGCAATTAATACAACAGCAGGTACAGCAAGTGAAATTACTATCAATTATGTAATTACCGATGAAGCGCGTAAGGTTAAGATGGTAATGGTAGATAAGAATTGCCTGGTAGATATTGCTGTAAACGATCCTTTGTTGATGCTTAATAAGCCTGCAGCATTAACGGCTGCAACGGGTATGGATGCATTAACGCATGCTATTGAGGCTTATGTTACAGCAGGTGCTTATGAATGGTCGGATACATTGGCCCTTAAAGCAGTTAAACTGATTGGTGAAAGCCTGAGGGATGCTGTTAAAGATGGTAAAAATGTTGAGGCAAGAAGTAAAATGGCCTGGGGGCAGTTTATTGCAGGACAGGCATTTTCCAATTGTGGTCTTGGTTATGTTCACTCTATGGCTCATCAGTTAGGTGGATTTTACAATTTGCCTCATGGAGTGTGTAATGCAGTTTTACTTCCGTTTGTGGAAGAGTTTAATGCAGATGCTTGTGGCGATAAGTTCAGGGATATTGCAGAAGCACTTGGTGAAGATACCACTGGGATGAGTACAGAAGAGGCCAACAAAGCAGCAATTAATGCCATCAAAAAATTATCTTCAGATGTTGGAATTCCAAGTGGGCTAAAGGAATTGGGCGTTGATGAAAAGGATATTGAGTTGATGTCGAAAAATGCATTGTTGGATGTTTGTGCAGGGGGTAACCCAAAACAAGTAACCCTTGAAGATACAATCAATATTTATAAAGCAGCGCTTTAATTTAAAAAGGATTTTTTTATCTATATGAAACGAGCACGAGAAAAGGTTTCTCCATTGAGAATGATTGGCTTTTGCGAGTTTTATGTGGCAACAAAAAGCAATAGATAAACACATGAAACAGTTAGATGTTAAGTTGATGCACCCAAGGGTGCAAATCACTAAAGTGATTAGTAGGATTTATAAAAATGGAATGACAACTACTTCGGGTGGTAATATTTCCATTAAGGATGAAAATGGTGATATCTGGGTTACTCCTTCTGCAGTAGACAAAGGTACTTTAACAGAAAAGGATATCATCTGTGTAAAAAAGGATGGAACAATAATTGGTGATCACAAACCATCTTCGGAGTATCCTTTTCATAAGGCGATATACGATGTCCGTCCGGATATAACAGCGGTTATTCATGCTCATCCGCCTGCATTAGTGTCTTTTAGTATTGTAAGAGACATTCCAAACACAAACATCATTCCTCAGGCAAAAGATATTTGTGGAGAGATTGGATATGCTCCTTATGGAATGCCAGGAAGTGAAGAGCTTGGTGTAAAGATTGCTGCTCAATTTGAAGGTACTGAAACGATGGCTATCATTATGGAAAATCATGGTACTGTTTTAGGCGGTACTGACATGATGGATGCTTATACGCGTTTTGAAACCTTAGAATTTTGTGCGAGAACTATCATTAATGCAAAAACAATTGGTGAGCCAGTAATGCTTACTGATGAGCAAATTAAAGAATTTCAGGACCAGATTCCTTATGATATTGAGCGTAATGATACAGGTTCTTATCCTCCGGAAGAAAGAGAAATTCGTCAAAATATTTGCGATATCGTAAGGCGTGCTTGCGACCAGGGATTAATGATTAGTTCTTATGGTACAGTTTCGGTACGATGGAAAGATAATGATTTCTTAATCACGCCTCCTGATGTAGCTCGCTGGGATATTACTCCGGAAGATATTGTTCAGATTAAAGGTGGTAAAGCAGAGCCTGGAAAAACTCCTAGCCGCTCTGTTTCTTTGCATCAGAAAATCTATGAAATGAATCCTCATATTAACTCTATAATCCTTACTCAGCCTCCGTATTTGATGGCTTATGGAACTACCGGAGTTAAATTTGATGTAAGAACTATTCCTGAAAGCTGGATTTTCTTGCAAGATGTTCCTTGTTTGGAATTTGGTACTCATTTTACAGGAAATGATACTATTCCAAAATTATTGAGTGAATCGGTTCCATCGGTACTGGTTGCTAATGATTCTTTTATTGTTACAGGTGATAAGCTGCTACAAACCTTTGATAGGTTAGAGGTTGCTGAGTTTAGTGCCAAGTCGCTTGTTATGGGAGCTCCGCTTGGTAAGCTATTCCCGATTAATGATGAACAAGTTGAGGCTCTAAGGAAAAAATTTCTGGGCTAAATCAGTTCTTAATTATATTATAGTTTGTAGAGGTGGGCTTATTAGTCCACCTTTTTTTTATATGGGCAAGTTGCTGATTTTGTTTAGAATGTGCCATAGAGTCCATAGTCGTTTGTGTTGCAATATACCTGGCTGTAAAAAGAAAATCCTTCCTTGTTGGTTTCCATTTTCCTGTCGAGGCGCAGGATGGGATGCCCCGGGGGAACATTGAAGAATTCCTGAATTCTTTCGTCTGCCGAAATTGCCAATAGCTTTTGTTCTCCGCCAACTACTTCAATCTGGTAAGCTGTTCGCATGATGCCAAATAAGGAGCGATTCTCAAAATTTCTGCTTGTAAAGCGCGGGATATTTATGTTGGGTATTAAAGTGATGTCATAAAACACCGGTTGCTTGTTGATAATCCTTAATCGCTCTAATCTGTAGCATCCAACTTCCTTTTCTATTTCTTGTAAAGGGAAGCCAAAAGCATCATCCTCCCATTGTGTTAAATGGGGTTTGATTATTATTTTGGTTTGTAGGTTTTCTTTTCCGATGGCAGATGTTGTTCCGGATAGTGACAAAATACCAACTCCCTGTGGCTGGCCTTGCACTATACTTCCCTTGCCTTGTTTTTTTCTGATATATCCTTCATGCACTAATCTGTCTAAGGCTTTTCTTACAGTAGGGCGTGTTACGTGATGCGAGGTGCAGAGTTCGTTTTCAGAAGGGAGTATGTCCCCCTTTGAATAGATCCCATCTGTAATGTGTTTGCGTAACATCTCGTATAGAATTTTGTATGGAGGCAGTTCTTTTTTTGTTGTCATGATATTTTGTGTTTTTGTAAAGATAAGTAAAATAAGGTGTATATACAAGTCACATGTAAATGTGTTTAAAATGTAGAAAATGAGCAAATAAGCTAAAAAGATTAAATTAACTTGTAAATACAAGTTGGTAAAATTAATTTTGGAATAAACATTAAAAAGAATATGGCTACAGTTGTAATAATGCCCCGACAAGGGCAGTCCGTTGAATCATGTATTTTTACCGAATGGTTCAAGCAAGTAGGAGATGAAGTTAAAAAGGGCGAACCTTTGTTTGCTTATGAAACAGATAAGGCTTCTTTTGAAGAAGAAGCTGCTGAGGATGGTATATTATTAGGTGTTTTTTGTGAAGAAGGTGATGAAATCCCTGTATTGCAAAATATTGCTGTAATAGGTCAGCCCGGTGAAAATATTGATGAGTTTATGGCAGATGGATCTTCCGGTACTCAACCTGAAGCTCCGTTAGAAGAGGAGGCTATTTCAGCATCGCCAAATGTTGAATCTTCAGAAGTATCAGAGGAGGTTGTTGTTCAGGTTAAAGAACAGGGTGTTTCTGGAGACGTAAAGATTTCACCCAGGGCTAAAAAGTTGGCAGAGAAAGAAGCTGTGCCATACCAAAATCTGGTAGGTACCGGCCCTGAAGGCAGGGTAATAGAGCGTGATGTTACTGCTTATATTAATTCTAAGCCAAAAATGACTCCATTGGCAAAAGAAGTTGCAAAGGAAGAAGGTTTGCAGACTGTGGAGCAAGGATCAGGTTTGGGAGGTGCTGTAAAAGCCGCCGACCTTACATCGTCAAACCCTGTGTATTCTGAGGACTTTGAAATCAAGAAGTTGCCGAATATCCGAAAATTGATAGCAAAAGCAATGCATACTTCATTGCAAAACTCAGCTCAGTTAACCCACCATCTGGGTGCGGATGCACGTCGTTTGTTAGAATTGAGAAAGCAAGTAAAAGCGACAGAAGGAGCTCCAAATATTACCATTAATGATATGGTATGTATGGCAGTAATTAAAGCATTAAAACAATTTCCTGATGCAAATGCTCACTTTTTGGGCGATAGTGTTAAGTATTTTAATAAAGTACATTTAGGTTTGGCAGTTGATACTGATCGTGGTTTAATGGTTCCTGTAATCAAAAATGCAGATGACCTTTCCATAACTGGCCTGTCTAATCAATTTAAAGAAGTGGCACAGTCATGTCGCCAGGGAAGTATAGATCCTGAATTGTTATCATCTGAGGCAGCGTCATTTACTGTTTCTAACCTTGGAAATTATGGTGTTGAGATGTTTACTCCGGTGATCAACCTTCCTCAGGTTGCTATTTTGGGGGTTAATACTATTGTGCCAAGGCCTGCAGACCTGGGAGGAGGGGCTTATGGTTTTGTTCCGTATATGGGATTGAGCCTTACTTATGATCATCAGGCGCTGGATGGCGGACTGGCAACCAGATTTCTGAAACAGATAGCAATAGAAATAGAAAACCTGGAAATAGATTTTTAATCCTATAGTAAATATATATGTACGATTTAGCAATAATAGGTGGAGGTCCTGGTGGCTATGTTGCCGCAGAAAGAGCCGGAGCCAAAGGGTTGAAAGTGATTCTTTTTGAAAAAAAGGAATTGGGAGGAGTTTGTTTAAATGAAGGTTGTATGCCAACCAAAACACTTTTGTATAGTGCAAAAATATATGATAGCGCCAAAGGTGGTGGGAAATACGGAGTGAATGCCAACGATTTGAGCTTTGACTTTGGTGCAATGATGTCAAGAAAGCAAAAAGTTGTGAAGAAGTTGGTTGGTGGAGTAGGTGCCAAAATGAAGATGTTTAACGTAGAAACCGTAATGGCTTCTGCATATATAAAAGGTCGTTCACAACAAGGAATAATTATAGAGTCGGAAGGTAAAGAAATAAATACTTCTAATTTATTGATATGTACCGGTTCTGAAGCATTTATACCACCTATTCCTGGTTTGGACCAAGCAGGTGATGTAATCCTTACCAATAGAGAAATCCTTGAGCTTCAGCAAAAGCCCGAGTCGTTGGTCATTATAGGAGGCGGTGTGATAGGGATGGAATTCGCCAGCTTTTTTAACAGCCTGGGAACAAAAGTGACGGTAGTAGAAATGCTTGATGAGATTCTAACAGGTATGGATGTGGAGCAAAGTGCCATGTTGCGTCAGGTTTATGCGAAAAAAGGAATTGATTTTAATCTCTCATCCAAGGTTGTGAAAGTGGACGGTGGTAATGTTACTTTTGAAAAGGACGGGAAATCAACTACTGTGTCGGGAGAAAAGATATTGGTTAGCGTAGGCAGGCGACCGGTAACTTCAGGTTTTGGACTGGAGAACCTGGGAGTTGAGCTGTTTAAAGGAGGAATTAAAGTAGACAATAAAATGCGTACTAATATTCCCAATGTTTATGCAGCTGGTGATGTAACCGGCTTTTCATTGTTGGCCCATACAGCAAGCCGTGAGGGTGAAGTTGTAGTAAATAATCTATCAGGACGCGAAGATCAGATGCGTTACAATGCAATACCTGGTGTAGTATATACCAATCCTGAAATTGCAGGAGTGGGACTTACTGAAGAAGCTGCAAAAGCAAAGGGTATTGAATATAAAGTTGCTAAACTACCTATGGCATATGCCGGACGTTTTATCGCTGAAAATGAAGGAGGTTCCGGCTTGTGTAAAGTGTTGGTAGGTGCAAAGTATGGCGAAGTTTTAGGAGTTCATATGTTGGGCAACCCTTCCAGTGAAATGATATACGGAGCCTGTATGGCTATTGAGGCTGAAATGACCCTGAAAGAGATGGAAGAGGTTGTGTTTCCACATCCTACCGTGTCTGAAATTTTTAAGGAGACAGTATTTAGTTTTGGACACTGATACATGTTGAAATATAGAGAGTTGTTAATCAAAAAATAATAATGAAAGAAGATGACCTTGAATTGCAGGTGTTGATTTTAAAGTTTGATCTGAAATAAAACACCTGATATGTTCCCGTCTGATCGTGCAACAGGCAGGTTATCTCTAATCTAAAATCTTATAAAAAATGCCAAAGTCACAATTTATTGATCCAAAAATGGTAAGAAAAGCCAGTAAAGTGGAATTTAAGGATATTCCGGTTAATCAATATGATAAAACAATCGAAGAAGAAAAGGTAAATTTCACAAAAGAGCAGCTGGTTGATATATATCATGATATGGCTCTTATTCGAGAGTTTGAGACGATGTTAAACCTGATCAAAATCAGGGGAGAATATGAGGGTATAGAGTATAACCACCCGGGACCGGCTCACCTTTCTATAGGGCAGGAGTCAGCTGCTGTTGGGATGGCTTATCATTTGGGAGTAGAAGACTTTATTTTTGGTTCTCACCGTTCTCATGGTGAAATTTTAGCGAAAGGCATGTCTGCTATTCATAAGCTTGATGATGAGGCTTTAATGGAGGTTATGAAAACCTTTTTTGATGGTACTATTTTAGATATTGTTTCTAAAAAACATACAGGTGACCTTAAATCCTTAGCGCGTCGTTTTTTAATTTATGGGACTTTAGCAGAGATTTTTGCACGGGAAACTGGCTTTAATAAAGGTTTAGGTGGTTCAATGCATGCTTTCTTTACGCCCTTTGGAGTGTACCCAAACAATGCAATAGTTGGTGGATCAGGGGATATTGCTGTTGGTGCAGCGTTGTTTAAAAAAGTGAACCAGAAGGATGGTATTGTTGTGGCTAATATTGGAGATGCATCCATGGCTTGTGGCCCTGTTTGGGAAGGAATGGTGTTTTCTGCAATGGATCAGTTTGAGCAGTTGTGGGAAGGTGCCTATAAGGGAGGATTGCCTATCATCTTTAATATAATGAACAACCAATATGGTATGGGTGGACAAACCTGTGGCGAAACCATGGGATACGATATTGCAGCCCGTATTGGTGCCGGTATAAACCGGGATAGCATGCATGCAGAAAGGGTGGATGGTTATAACCCATTGGCAGTTATTGATGCCTATAAACGTAAAATGGAATTGTTGAAAGAGAAGAAAGGTCCTGTTTTACTGGATGTTCTTACCTATCGTTACAGTGGCCACTCTCCTTCAGATGCATCTTCATACCGTAGTAAGGAAGAAATTGAGGCATGGGAAGAGCAAGATTGTATTGTTTCTTATGGTAAGGAGCTTATTAAGGCAGGAATTGCAACACAACAAGAGCTTGATGATATAAAGGCTGATATTACAGAGTTGATGAAATATTCAATGACTTTGGCCATTGACGATGAAGTTTCTCCAAGGATGGATTTAATTAAGCATCCGGAATTGCTTGGGGAAATGATGTTTTCGGAGGGGAGTGTAGATAAAATGGAAGACCGCCCGGTTGAGGTGAATCATCCAATGGAAGAGAATCCTCGCGTGCAACAAATTGCTAAAAAAGAGCGTTTTGCTTTTGATAATAATGGAAAACAATTCTCAAAAATTAAGCAATACCAGCTCAGGGATGGTTTGTTTGAGGCTATTGCGGATCGTTTCTATAAAGACCCTACTCTGGTAGCTTATGGTGAAGAAAACCGCGACTGGGGAGGTGCTTTTGCTGTATATCGTGGATTAACAGAAGCCTTGCCTTATCAGCGTTTGTTTAACTCACCAATTTCAGAGGCTTCAATAATTGGTACAGCCATTGGTTATGCCATGTGTGGAGGACGTGTAATTCCGGAAATTATGTATTGCGATTTCCTTGGCAGATGTGGTGATGAAGTGTTTAACCAATTGCCTAAATGGCAGGCCATGTCGGGTAATGTAATTAAAATGCCAGTTGTTATTCGTGTGTCAGTAGGATCAAAATATGGTGCACAGCACTCTCAGGATTGGTCATCGTTGGTGGCACATATCCCTGGTTTAAAAGTTTGTTTCCCTGCCACTCCGTACGATGCAAAAGGTTTGATGAACTCTGCATTGCAGGGAACAGATCCGGTAATATTTTTTGAAAGCCAGCGAATTTATGATATTGGTGAACAATTCCATGAAGGAGGTGTACCGGAAGGATATTACGAAATACCGTTTGGGGAACCTGATGTTAAGAAAGAAGGAAAGGATATTACCATATTATCTATTGGTGCTACAGTTTATCGTGCATTGGAGGCAGCTAAAGAATTAGAAGAAAAATATGGCATGTCGGCCGAAGTGATTGATGCCCGGAGTATTGTGCCATTCAACTATGAGCCTGTTATCGAATCGTTAAAGAAAACAGGACGTATCTTGTTAACCAGTGATGCCAATGAAAGGGGGTCTTTCTTGAAAGATATGGCTCAGCGAATCACAGAGCTGGCGTTTGATGAACTGGATGCGCCTCCAGTAGTAGTGGGTTCGCGTAACTGGATCACTCCGGCTTATGAATTGGAAGAATTCTTTTTCCCTTGTAAGGAATGGATGATTGATGCTATTCATGAGAAAATTGTACCGCTTAAAGGTCATGTAGTATCTGGTAATTTTACAAATGCCGAAATTATCAGGCGGAGTAAACTAGGTATATAGTCTCTGCGATAAAACTATATAGTCAATTTTATATATCAGTAATAAAAATGAATGCAAAAGCAGGTTATCCCAATGTAGTTTAATACGATTGTTGCTGTTGACAACAGAGGAAATTCTTAGGAATTTTCTGGATACAAATACCTATGATCCAATAAGGGCGCTTTGTTTATAAAGCGCCCGCTTATCTTGCAAAAGTTAGTTGTTAAATCCCCTTTTAAAATCAATGAAAAATATGTCTACAATATCCGAAAATACAGATGTGACATCTCCGTGGAAAGAACCCAAAGGTGCTAAAATACTTAACGTTAATGCCCATGTTCATACTCCTTATTCGTTTAGTGCATTTAAAAATATCACTGAAATTTTCCAGTTGGCAAATGAGCAAGATGTAAAAGTTTTAGGGATTAATGATTTTTATTCTACTGATGGTTACGAAGAGTTTAGCCAAAGGGCAGGAGAGTTTAAAATATTCCCCCTTTTTAATATTGAGTTTATCGGTGTAAACCAAAAAGACAAGGAAAAAGGATTAAGACTGAATGATCCGGGTAACCCGGGAAGAGTTTATATGTCGGGTAAAGGACTCAATTATCCTCCTAAACTGGATGAACCCTATGCAAGCCAGGTTAATGAGATTAAACAAGAAGTGATTAAGCGGGTTAGCCAGATGCTTGATAAAACAAATATTTTGTTATCGGAAATTGGTTCAGACATCAAGCTTTGCATGGATGAAATTTTTGAAAAGTATGCTGTTGATTTAGTAAGGGAAAGACATGTTGCCAAAGCGCTACGAATAAAGGTATTTGAGAAATTTGTTTCGGTTCAGGAGCGAACTGAATTTTTTAAGAAATTGTATGATGGGCAAATGCCGGGTGCAGACCTGGAAAGTAACGTAAGTGTAGAAAATGAAATTAGGAATATGCTTTTTAAAGCAGGTAAAAAGGCCTTTGTTGAGGAAGGAGCCAAAGCCTTTTTGCCCATTAAGCTTATTAAAGAAATTATACTTAATGCCGGGGGAATCCCAACTTATCCATTGTTGGCTGACGACGCAAAGGGTGACTATACCGCTTTTGAAAGAGATAAAGAAGTGTTGTTGAAAGAATTGAAGGATAGGAATGTTCATTCAGTAGAGTTTATTCCAAATAGAAATAATTTAGATTTGCTGAAGGAATATGCCATGTTTTTCTGGAAAAATGGGGTGTTGGTAACTTTTGGTACGGAACACAATTCGCCTGATATGATACCAATGAAGGTGGAAACAAGGGGCGGTGTAGATTTAGATGATGAGTTAAAATCGCTGTCTTATCAAGGTGCCTGTGTGGTAGCGGCACATCAGTATTTAAAGTCAAAAGGACAAGAGGGGTACGTAAAAGAAAATGGAGAAAGAAATGGAGACAGTTTGCAACCTTTTGTTGAAATTGGGCATGAAGTGATCACAAAATTTATACAATAGAATTGAGATATGACATTCGATAAAAAAATAGTTGAAATACTTCCGGCACTTCGTATGATATTGTCTGAAGAAATAGTTAAAGTGGCCAGGCTATCAGTTGATGCAGATGCATCAATTGCTTGTGTAAGTGTGGAGGTTGAAGGGCATCAGGAAAGTGATATTGAAAATATAAAGAGTGCTATTGCCAAGTATAAAGCGTCAGAGGGAAAGCTTCCAGGTATTATTAACCTGAAAGGTGTTGGAGTGGTTGCGGTTGCCAATACTCCATATCAGGCGGATATCTTGTTACAGGGTGAAGAGGTTGTAGATATAAAGAATGAAGGCCGGGTTGCAGGGAAAACTGCGATAATAACAGGTGGAGCGCAAGGCTTTGGAGGAGGATTGGTTGAAGGCATGTTTAAGGATGGTTGTAATATAGTTATAGCCGACTTGAATGAGGAAAAGGGAAAGGAATTTGCACAAACTCTGAATAATATGGGAAAACCAAATCAGGCAGTTTTTGTAAAGGTGGATGTTTCAGATGCGGAGTCGGTACAGCAGTTGATATTTGAAGCAGTTTGTGCTTTTGGTGGGTTTGATGTTTTTATATCCAATGCCGGGGTACTCCGGGCAGGAGGATTGGATGAAATGACTCCGGAGACATTTGATTTTATGACAAAGGTAAACTATAGCGGTTATTTTAATTGTGCTAAATACGCCTCGTCGGTGCTGAAGCTTCAAACGGCTAACAGAATTGGTTATTATGGAGACATTATTCAGATTAACTCTAAGTCGGGTTTAAAGGGAAGTAACAGGAATTTTGCATATGCAGGAGGTAAGTTTGGGGGTATAGGTCTAACACAGTCTTTTGCCCTGGAGTTAATGCCCTCTAGGGTAAAAGTTAATTCTATATGTCCGGGTAATTTCTTTGATGGCCCTTTGTGGAGTGATCCTGAAAAGGGGTTGTTTGTGCAGTACTTGAATGCTGGTAAAGTAAAAGGAGCTGAAACAATTGAGGATGTAAAAGCCTTTTATGAAGCTCAGGTGCCTGCCGGAAGGGGTTGTACGGTAATTGATGTATTACGTGCTGTCTATTATATTATGGAGCAGGAGTATGAAACAGGACAGGCTGTTCCTGTTACAGGTGGACAAGAGATGTTGAAATAGAAATGGTAAGCAAGCAAATTATATTTAATGGGAATTAAGGCTGTAATATTTGATTTGGATGGTACTCTTTTAGATTCTATTCAAGATATAGCGGATGCCAATAACCAAATGTTAAGTGAGTATGATTATCCACTGCATGAATTATCGGCGTATGTTAAGTGGATTGGAAATGGTGCAAGGAGATTAGTAGAAGCATCGCTTCCTCCTAATCTCAGAGGTGGGGATTCCGTGCCATATATAGATAAATATCAGGATTGTTACAAAAATAACATTAGCAATAAGAGTAAAATATTTGAAGGCATGGATAGGGTTTTGGATTATTTAACTGATAAAAATATTCCGATGGCCATTATTACCAATAAACCCCAAAACTTAACTGATATTATTGTTAAAAAGTATTTTAAAAATTGGTCATTTAAAAACGTTATTGGACATAGCAATGCTTTTCCTCATAAACCAAATCCTAAGGGTGCGTTGCATTTTGCAAAACAGATAAATTGTGATCCTAAAGATATATTGTTAGTTGGGGATTCGGTGGTTGATATCCAAACCGCAAAGGCAGCAAATATGTTGCCGTTAGGTGTGAGTTGGGGGTATGGAAAACCCGGTGCGGAAGATAGATGTACGGTTGTTGTTGACCAGGCGCAAGAAATTATTGATTATATTAAAATTAATTAGATATGAAGACTAAAGCAGTACGTTTATACGGAAAGGCAGATCTTCGCTTAGAAGAGTTTGAATTGCCTAAAATTAAAGACAATGAAATATTGGCTAAAGTAGTGTGCGATAGCCTTTGTATGTCATCGTATAAAGCAGCAAGTCAGGGGTCTGACCATAAGAGGATTCCTGATGATGTAGATAAAAATCCTATTATTATAGGGCATGAATTTGCCGGGGAATTGGTTGAAGTTGGTTCTAAATGGACTTCAGAGTTTAAGCCCGGAGATAAGTTTTCTATTCAGCCTGCGTTAAACTATAAGAATGGGCCTGTTGGGGTTTTAAGTGCTCCGGGTTATTCTTATCATCATATAGGGGGTGATGCCACATATGTTATTATCCCTAACGAAGTTATGGAACTAGGGTGTTTGTTACCCTATGAGGGAGAGGGTTTTTATCCGGCATCCTTATCTGAACCATTGTCGTGTGTTATTGGAGCTATGCATGCAAATTATCATACAACTCCGGGATCATATATTCATAATATGGAGATTGTAGATGGGGGTAAAATGGCTTTGCTGGCAGGTGTTGGCCCTATGGGACTAGCCGCCATTAATTATGTTCTTCATCGTGACGACCGGAAGCCATCGTTACTTGTTGTAACCGATATTGATCAGGATAGGCTGGATAGGGCAGCTACTTTATATACGTTTGAATTTGCGCAATCAAGGGGTATTGAATTAAAATATGTAAATACCAGTGTAATGGCTGATCCTGTAAAAGGATTGAAAGATATATCTGGAGAAGGGGGATACGATGATGTATTTGTATTTGCCCCGGTAGCCCCTGTTGTAGAGCAGGCAGATAAAATCCTTGGGTTTGATGGGTGTTTAAACTTTTTTGCAGGCCCTTCCAATCCTGAGTTTTCAGCTACAATGAATTTCTATAATATTCATTATGCTTTTACCCATGTTGTTGGAACAAGCGGGGGTAATACAGATGATATGAAGGAGGGGCTGGCTGTAATGGCTAAAGGCCTTGATCCTGCTGGATTGGTGACTCATATTGGTGGTATGAATGCAGTTATTGATACTACATTGAACCTGCCCAATATACCAGGGGGAAAAAAGCTAATATATAATCATGTTGAGATGCCTTTGACAGCAATTGCTGATTTTAAAGAAATAGGTAAAAATAATAGCGTTTACAGTTTATTGGCAGAGATTTGTGACCGCAATAAAGGGTTATGGAGTGTGGAAGCAGAAGAAATGCTGCTGGCTAATGCAAAGTCCTTGGGTTATTGATTAACAGGTTAATAACAATCTGTTACAAAGTTGATGTGGTAATATTAATATGGTTGAAATTTTAGTAATGTGTTTTTTTTGACATTTTGTGCAAAATTCTATTATCTTTTGGCAATTATTTAATGATTTAAAATATTAAGAGATGATTTATTTAGCAGATACTGCCAATATTGAAGAACTAAAAAAACTTTTTTATTATTTCCCGATAGAAGGTGTTACTACCAATCCAACCATTATTGCTGCAGAAAACAGGCCAATGTCAAAAATATTGCCCGAATTGATTGAAATAACTGGCAACAGGATGCTACATGTTCAAATGATTAGTAGTAAGGCTGAAGATATGGTTCGCGAGGCTATTGCTTATAAGAAAATGTATGGTTTGGGCGATAATTACTTTGCCAAAATCCCTGTTACTGCCGAAGGTTATAAGGCAATGCCCATTTTAAAGGATAAGGGTATCAATGTAACAGCCACAGCTATTTTTACTCAGCAACAGGCTTTGGTAGCTGCCAGGGCAGGTGCTGATTGGGTAGCTCCTTATGTAAATCGATTGGATAATATTTCTTCGCATGGAATAGAGGTTGTTGGAAATATTGTTGAAAATATTCAACAGTACGGATTAAATACTGGTGTTTTGGCAGCTAGTTTTAAAACTGTGGATCAGGTTCATCGCGTAAGTATGATGGGTAGTCATGCTGCAACAGTAAGTTTTGAAATTTTAGAGCGTTTGAGAAGCCACCCAATGACAGATATGAGTGTTGAGTGGTTTGAAAGAGATGCTGAAGGTTTATATGATATAGAATTTTAATTTAAATAGTTAGTTAGTGGTTTTTTAGAAACATAATGCATTACCGGTTTTTTGTTCCGGTAATGCATTTGTTCGTTATTATACCCTTTGATTAAGTTTGTTAATTGCATTTTAATGTCGCTGTTGTTTAAATAAATATATAGTAATGGAGAATCAATCAAATACATGGAAAAAACTACAAAACGGTTCTGATATCAGAGGCGTTGCCATGGAAGGGATTCCTGGCGAAAATATTAACCTGACAGAAGAAGTATCTGAAATTTTGGGAAAGGCTTTTGCTCATTGGCTTTGCAAAAAAGAGGATAAGGAATCTTTATGTGTTGCAGTTGGTATGGATTCCAGACTAACGGGACCATTGTTAAAAAAAGCATTTATATCAGGATTAACAAGTGTAGGGGTAGATGTATACGATTGTGGAATTGCCTCGACACCGGCTATGTTTATGGCAACTGTTGATAAAAATTATTCCATTGATGCCGGCGTAATGCTTACAGCAAGCCACTTGCCATATAACCGAAATGGATTAAAGTTTTTTACTGGCGAAGGTGGAGCCAATAAATCTGATATTACAGAGATTTTAACTTTGGCAGCTGAGGATGCTTTAAATTCATTGCGAGAAAAGGGTACAGTTCAGGAATTGGATTATATTTCTATCTATTCAAAAACATTAGTTGAAGGTATTTTAAATGGTGTTAAAGAGGGAGTTGATAGGGCAAAACCTCTCAAAGGTCTAAAAATTATTGTTGATGCCGGAAATGGTGCCGGTGGTTTTTTTGCAAATAAAGTATTGAAAGAACTGGGTGCTGATGTTTCAGGAAGCCAGTTTTTAGATCCGGATGGAAAATTTCCCAACCATGTTCCTAATCCGGAGGACAGTGAAGCGATGGCTTCCATCTGCCAGGCAGTGAAACAGGAAAGGGCAGATTTGGGTATTATTTTCGATACAGATGTTGATCGTTCTGCTATAGTTGATAATCAGGGAAATCCGATTAACAGAAACGAATTGATCGCACTTATTTCAGCAGTTGTTTTAGAAGAGCATCCATCTTCCACCATTGTTACAGATTCAATAACTTCGGATGGGTTGGCATGGTTTATTAAGCATCACCTGAAAGGAAAACATAAAAGGTTTAAGCGCGGCTATAAAAACGTTATTAACGAATCGTTGCGCTTAAATGAGGAGGGTGAAGAAAGTTGGTTGGCTATTGAAACCAGTGGTCATGCAGCTTTAAAAGAAAATTTCTTTTTAGATGATGGGGCTTTCTTGGTGGCTAAGTTGTTAGTGAAAATGGCCGATTTGAGATTGGAAAACAAGAATCTTTCCCAATTAATCGAGGTTTTACCCCGTCCTGTTGAAAGTAAGGAATTTAGGATTAAAATAACAAAAGATGATTTTGTGGCCTACGGACAACAGGTTATTGATGAGCTTGAAAACAACTTGCTGGAATCATGGTCTGTAGTTCCTGAAAATTATGAGGGTATCCGGGTTCAGTGCAAATCACCCGACGAGGATGGTTGGTTTTTGGTGAGGTTATCACTGCATGATCCTGTAATTCCTGTTAATATTGAATCAAACACAAAGGGAGGGGTAGGTATAATTGCATCTAAGTTGAAAGATATTTTAACTCAATTCAAAGATCTGGATTTAAATCCTTTTGATAAAAACTAATTTCTTACAAATTGTAATTGTATTAGTAAAATGTCTTTTTGGTTTATTTTGATTGTTACCTCTGAACAAAGGAGTCACAAGGAATCGCTTATTAACTATTGGTGATTCGATGTGTCTCCCTGTTTCTTTGGTAATAGTGTTGTAGTAGAAATTGACTAATGGTGTCATTCTTAATAACCTAACCCTGGCGTTCTGTTAGCTATGAACTAATATTTTCAACACACATCGCAATTCCCATTCCTCCTCCAATACATAAAGTAGCCAATCCTTTTTTTACTTTTCGCTTTTTCATTTCGTGAATAAGAGTTGTTAATATACGTGTTCCGCTGGCACCAATAGGGTGACCAAGAGCTATGGCGCCTCCGTTTACGTTGGTGATTTCAGGATTGATGTTTAATTCTCTCATTACAGCCAGAGATTGCGATGCAAAAGCTTCATTGGCTTCAATTAGTTCAACATCATTTAGTTTCCAGTTTGCTTTAATAAGAGCCTTTTTTACTGCTTCTACAGGGCCAATACCCATGATGGATGGATCGGTACCGTGCCATGCATAGGATACAATTTTTACCATTGGTTTCAGCTTGTATTTTTCGCACACTTCTTTGTCAGCCACAATTACAGCTGCTGCTCCATCATTAATGCCTGAGGCATTTGCTGCAGTTACTGTTCCATCCTTTTTAAAAGCTGGACGTAACTTTGCCAGGGATTCCGCAGTAACTCCCATTCGAACGAATTCATCATGTTTAAAAATGATAGGATCTTTTTTTCGTTGAGGAATTTCAACGGGTATGATCTCATCATTAAATCGTCCGTCTTTTATCGCTTTTTCGGCTTTGTTTTGTGATAAAGCAGCAAAGGCATCTTGTTCTTGTCGGGTCAGGTTATATTTTTCCGCGAGGTTTTCGGCAGTGATGCCCATGTGATAGTGGTTAAATATATCCGTTAATCCGTCATGAACCATTGAGTCTACTATGGTGCCATCGCCCATTCGATAACCTGTACGTGCTTCTGGAAGCAAATAAGGAGCCATGGACATGTTTTCTGCTCCCCCTGCAATAATCAGTTCGCTATCTCCTGCAATAATGCTTTGTGCTGCCAAGGCTACTGATCGTAAACCGGAACCACATACCATATTAATGGTCATAGCAGTTTTTTCTATAGGAATCCCCGATTTTATGGCTATCTGGCGTGCTATGTTTTGTCCCTGGCCAGCCTGGAGAACACATCCCATCAGTACTTCATCAACTTCAGATCCCGTTAAACCATTTCTTTTTAATAATTCTGTTACTATAGTTGCTCCCAGTTGTACTGATGGAATTGACGATAATGTACCCCCGAATGTTCCAATGGCAGTACGAGCAGCATCAATAATATAGATTTCTTTCATTTCTTTAGATTTTTATTATCAATTATTATGTTAGGCATTTGGGTGGGGTTAAAATTGTGTTTTATAAGTATTTCCTGAACGATAATAACCTCAAGCTATCTGCTATTAGCAAAGCTACTCGCTATCCGCTACTCGCTACTCGCTATCCGCTATATCCTCCTCCTAATCTCTCTACAATAAACGAGGCTACATTTTCTGGATAAGTTCCTCTGCCAAACCCGGCATCATAGCCTAACTCTAAAGCCAGCTTATTGCTTATTCGTGGACCTCCTGCAATTACAATCATATCAGAACGGACTCCTTCAGCTTCCATAATTTCAATCAATTCGGTCATATTATGAATATGTACCTCCTTTTGTGTTACAACCTGTGAAACCAGAATGGCATCAGCCTTTAGATTGATTGCCTTGCTTATCAGCTCTTCATTTGTTACCTGAGCTCCCAGGTTGTAGGCCTCGATCATTGGGTATCTTTCAAGTCCGTAATGTTGATCATAGCCCTTCATATTCATGATGGCATCAATGCCTACGGTATGGGCATCGGTACCGGTACATGCACCTACCACAACTATTTTTCGTTTGATGTTTTCTTTAATAAAATCGTTTACCTGGTAATAATCCATCGATTTTTTTACTTCTTCTACTTCAATCTTATCGTAGTCGAGTTGAATATTTGTTTTTCCATAAACCACAAAAAATGAAAAACCTTCAGATAAAGGATTGGACTGAACGACTTCAACTTCGTTAAAGCCGAGTTTATGAGCATACTGTTTGGCGGCTTCATCAGCTTTTATGGAGTGGGGGACAGGTAAAGTAAACGAGAGCTGTATGGCGCCATCATTTAATGTGTCTCCATAGGGTTTTATCATCATTTTAAATTCCTCCTATATTAAATTAGTCAATAGTCAATAAATGTTGGTTATTTAAGATTTAATGTCCTTTCTAAATATTCATAAACGGGGTTATAATATTCTTCAGATTTTTCAAATACGCCACCAAAACCTTTGCCTCCATTTTTTGGTCGGCTGACTTCGGCAAACATCTTTTGTTCAATGGCATCAAACAGACCTATGTGGTTTACTTCTTCCAGAAATTCAATAGTTTGATTTAAAACATCTTTGGCACGGGTTTGCATAATGCCATTCTTTTTAAATTCTATATCGTTAGCAAAATCTTTTGTGGTGTTTAAAATATATCGGGCATTTTCAACAGCTAAAAATCTATCTTGCATAAAAGGTGTATGAATGGCTTCAGTGAGCATTCCCAGTAATAAGATACCTTGGTTTGTAGCTTTGGCCACAAAATTGAACATGGCATTCATAATATATCCTTTAAAAATATCGCCAGTCATGTATTTGGTTGGAGGCATGTATTTTAAAGGAGCCTCAGGGAATATTTCCCTGGCCATTTGAGCTTGAGCCATTTCGTATAAAAATCCATTTTCTTTTTCCGGGTTCATTTCAAAGGCATGCCCTAAACCCATTAACCTTGGTGGTAAACCTGAATCAAAGGCAAACTGCTCGTTAATAAACTGGGACGCCGTAACAGTAAAAGCCTTTTCGTATGCATCAGAAGTAGTTAAATAGTTGTCTTCACCTGAGTTGATAGTTATATCGGCAAAGGCATTGATCATTCGTGAAAATTTCTGGTCAACAAAGGTTCTGTACATATTAATATCGCGAAATAGAATACCGTACATGGAGTCGTTCAGCATCATATCTAAACGTTCAATTGCTCCCATGGCGGCAATCTCGGGCATGCACAAGCCTGAGCAGTAATTTACCAAACGAATATACTTGCCAATTTCGTCGCCCACATCATCAAGAGCCTTACGCATAATTCTAAAATTTTCCTGTGTTGCATAAGTGCCGCCAAAGCCCTCGGTTGTAGCGCCGTATGGCACAAAATCAAGCAGGCTTTGTCCTGTAGTGCGAATTACAGCAATTATGTCAGCCCCTTGACGAGCAGCGGCCTGTGCTTGTTTAATGTCTTCGTAAATATTGCCTGTAGCTACAATAAGGTAAAGGAGGGGACTGTTTTCTTTATCCTTATATTGGTCGATCTTTTTATTTCTAAAGCACACATTTTCTTTAACTCTTGAAGCAAAAGCTTCAACCAGTTCCCTGGCCTTTTTGTCAATTAAATCCTTATCTGTAAAATTTAAGGTTGTAATGTCCAGTCCGTCTGCAATTTTCGAGTTTAGTTGTTGTGGGTTTAAATTCTTCCTAACCAATGCGTTAATGTAGTGTTTGGCTGCTCCATGCTTGATTTTATCAGCAAGTGCATCCACAATAATATTGGGTACTGGTATTTCATCTTTATTTACACCATCGGCTCCCAATGTACGTAGTGTTGCACGTTCAATAGCAACAGTAGTGTGTTTGTTGATATAATCATGTACAGGTTTTGTAATCTCTTTAGAGAGTTCCCTGGCTTTTACAATTTTGTTATTATCTAGATTTAGTTTTGTCATTTTGTTTTCAATTTTAAGGATCATCAAAGGCATTGTAATTAATAATCTACTTACTTCGTTTTTCGTATCTGTAAATAATTTCTGGCTCTCGCAATTATTCTTTTATCCATTCCCAGTAACTCGGCAATTGTCAATGCATCAAATTCCTTGGTTTTACCATCATCAATCTCTATTTCATATTGCATAAACTGATTTATCACCATTATCTTTTCCTGTATTTTGTTCTGTTTATTGGATACATAGAAATTGCTGAATTTTTCCCGATCTAATCCCTTCATTTTAAAGCGGGAAACTCCAACGATGGGGGGCATATTTATAAAATGAGTTGAAAAGAATCCCAACGTATTTTTTCTTGTTGTAATTTCTGTTAAAAGTGCATATAAAATGGCCTTTGCCTCTGTGGCATTGGTTGTTTTTGCTAGTTCATCAACCAACAATAGTTTTCTGCTGGTGTCTTCTTTAAAGACTTGAGAGAGGTTATGGATTTCTTGTCCAAAAGAGCTTAGTCCTTCTATATTTTGAAACTCTGTGTCGCCATGAACATGAATTTGATCAAATAGTTGGGTTTTGAACTGTTCAGCGGGTACCCAGAAACCATACTGCGTTAAAAGCTGTAGAAAACCAATTGTTTTTAAGAGTACAGTTTTTCCTCCCATATTGGAGCCTGAAAGTAAGGTGGCTTTATCCCTGAATTCTGCATTCAGAGGAGTGTAATTCATGCCTTTATTTTTGTGCTTATGTTCTAATGGAAGAAAAACGCCATTTTTTATGCTTATGCAGGATGAATCAATTTGTGGACAGACCAAATTATACTCAATGGCCATTCGGGCTTTTGCCATGAATGTATCAAGAAGTTGGATGCTGTATGTATATGATGCAATATTTTCTTTATGCTTTGTTGCTTGTTTTGTAAGGAATTGAAGTACTTCCTTTTCAACTTCCGATTCATCGATGAGTAACTGATCCTTGATCTGCATCAGGTTCAAATATTCATTAGCAAAAACAGGTTTCACCATCATATATGTAGCATCATAATATTCGAAATATAAGAGAGGGTCATCCAGGCAAGTAGCGTTTGTTTTTTCAATTAATAAAAAATCGCGACCCCAAAAATCCAGATTGTATTTGTTTTTTAACTGGTTTAATGTAGCTAGCTTAATAGAGTTTAACTTCAGGTCTGCTTCTGAAATTTGACTCCTGATAATACCAAGGTTTTTATCAAATGAAGATGATAAATAAAATGAGTCAGATGTGTCATTGTCAGGCATTAAAGTGTTTAAAAGGTCTGCTGATTTGAATTTAAAGCCTATAGGTTTTTTTATGGATTCAGGGAGAATTGTTTCAATAGCTTTGTAGTGAATTATCAACCTTTTTATCAAATATAAATCTGTGGCATCATATAAAACTTTGTCTAAACTATTTAGCAAGTCTATTTTTTTTAGATGGTATTCAATTTTATGGGATATCTCCTGGTTTACAGTAATAAACCGGATAAAAGCTTTTGTTGTTTTATGAATATGAATCAGTTCATTTTTATCCGCAATAAAATTGAAACTATTTTTATGTTCAAGTCCATAGGGAGTCAGTGGTTTATACAAATTGTAAAACCACTCAAATTCTGTAAATGCTATGGCTCTTTTAATTGACATATGGATTAATGATTAATTCTTCTTTTATATTGTTTTTCTTAAATCGTTCTTTGAGTTCCCTGATGTCAATATCTTTTAATATAGCAACAAAAGCATGAAGACTAAATTGCTTTTTTACCATCAGTTTTTTATAATTGGATAACCTGATAAGTTGTTTGTAAGTGATAAAAACGGAACTTAAATTGTCGATAACAATAATGTCGTATTCTATTGGTATCTTATTGAGTTTGTTAGTTGTAAATGCGCCTTCAACTACATATGGATCCAGTTCTGTTTTAGGATTGTATGTTGGTAGTGATGCACAATAGGACAATAAACGGCACGTTTCCAATACTTTATTTAATGTTCTTTTATTAGCCTGAAAAACATAAAAGAATCCGGAGTTGTCAATTGAGCTCAAAGGTGTTTTTCGGTTGGCTGCACCATCAATAATAATATGCTTGCACCCTAGCACACCTTTTAAATATGCAATAACCTCTGTTAATTGGGTATTGTTTTCTGGTCCAACCAGCTCAATACAACCAGCTCTTAGGGTTTCTGCTATTACAAGTTGGCCAAGTACTGTATGGTATGGAAATACCTTTAACAACTTATACTTACCTTCACTTTTCTGAATCATGGGGTAAGTAGTTACCAAAATGTCTCCGCATAAGGTCCTGATCTGAGGTTTAGTCCTGCCATCAATCAAGTCCAGGGGTTCACCATCAATGCCAATTGATAAAAATGCAGGAGTAACTACCTCCCGAACCCTGTTCAATGCAAGATTCATAAAGGTAGTTTTACCCGCATTTTTGTTGTTACCCAAAATAAATGTGGTATTATCTAAAAAATGATATGTCCATACAGGTTTGTCCATTGGTGCATTTATTTCAAGCTGTTTTTACATTTCTTCATCACTTTCCCCTTTTTAACTCAGCTCTCATTTGCTCATCTCTAATATATTATCCCTTGTCTCCGTTTGTTCTCATTTCCCTTCTTAACTCTCGTGGTCTCAGGGTTCCGCCTTCATTTAGTAGTTTTGCAACTCCATCTTTAGCCCATAAAAATTCGTTTTGACAGAATTCACAATCTTCACGATTATGGCCATGATAATCATCGGGTTGTTCGTAGCTCGAGATCATTCCTTCATAGTTCCTGAGCACTACCCGTTTTTCAGTTTGTGAAATGAGGTAATCTGGCATAACAGGAATCTTTCCTCCTCCTCCCGGAGCATCAACAACAAATGTAGGTACCGCCATACCTGAAGTATGCCCGCGTAAATTTTCAATGATCTCAATTCCTTTTGAAATAGTTGTTCTGAAATGCGATATGCCTTCAGATAAATCACATTGATAAATATAATAGGGCTTAACTCTAATCATAAGCAAGTCGTGCACCAGGCCTTTCATAATATTTGAACAATCGTTTATGCCTTTTAATAAAACCGACTGATTGCCTAACTGAATTCCTGCATCCGCCAGTTTTTCGCAGGCACGCTGAGCTTCAATAGTAACCTCCTTAGGATGGTTGAAATGCGTGTTTACATATACGGGATGGTGTTTTTTTATGATCTGGCAGAGGTTATCGGTTATGCGTTGTGGAAGAACCACTGGCATACGACTTCCAATGCGAATAATCTCAACATGATCAATTTTGCGAAGTTCTGTTAATATGTAATCAATCTGATCGTCGCTTAATACCAAAGGATCACCACCGGATATAATGATGTCCCTTAACTCTGGGTTATTTCGGATGTATTCAAAATCTTTTTGTAATTGATCTTTCCCGGTATTAGTATCTGTTTCTCCAACTATCCTGCGCCTTGTGCAATGTCTGCAATACATTGAACACTCTCGTGTTACCATTAACAATGCCCTGTCGGGATAGCGGTGCGTTAACCCGGAAACCGGTGAATCTACATCTTCGTGCAACGGATCACTTAGATCCGAAGGTGCTACATAAAGCTCTCGTAATTGGGGTACGGCCATCATCCTGACAGGGCAATCGGGATTTTCCTTGTCCATTAAAGCTGCATAATAAGGAGTGATGGCCATCTTAAACTTATCGAGTGTCTGGGATAGATGATCGCGCTCTTCATCTGTTAGCTTTATTACTTTTTCCAGTGTTGGAATATCGCGGATAGCATTACGCATCTGCCATTTCCAGTTATTCCAATCATCTGTAGTAACATCTTTAAACAGAGGTATGTGTTTGTATTCAACGTTTTTAAATTCTCTTTTCATATTGTAGATTTTTTTTGCTTAGATTTATTATCCATATAGCTCATCATACAAGGCTCTTATTTTGGCGTTGCGTCTTAATAAATCCATTGCTGTTTCTGCATGGCCTTTGGCATAGCCGTTTCCAATGAGCATGTTAATATCTTTTCCAACCCCCTCGGCACCTAAAGCTGCTTTTGTAAATGAAGTTGCCATGCTAAAGAAATAGACTGTTCCTCGGTCTTTACACATTAATACTGAACCCATCTCTGTATTTGGGATATTGACATTGTTAATAACAACATCAGCCATGTAACCATTGGTGAGTTTGTTGATTGATTCGTAGCACTCTAATGCATTGGCGGCATTTAGTTTTATAACATGGTCGCAGACGTCAATAAATTTTAGCCTTTCAATGCTTTCATTACTGTAGTCAGCACCAATTACAGTCCCGTTTTCTCCAACCACTTCTTTGGCAATAGCACAGCATAGAAGACCCGATTTTCCTCCGGCACCAATAATTGCCACTGTATCGCCTTTTTTTACCAGTCTGGCAGTTTGCGCGGGAGCCCCACAAATATCCAAAACAGCTAAAGAAAGTGTTTCCGGGATATCAGGGGGGAGTTTGGCATAAATGCCGCTTTCAAAAAGAATGGCTTTGGCTTTAACTTTAACCTGGTCTATTTCAGGACGGATCTCAATAATTTGCTCAATTTTCAGGGGTGTTAGCGAAAGTGAAACCAAAGTGGCAATTTTATCTCCAGGCTTTATGTCGATGTTTCCGGCCAGTGAATTACCTATGTTTTTAACAGTTCCAATTAACATACCCCCGGAACCGGTAACCGGATTCTTCATTTTACCTTGCTTGGCAACTAGGTTTTTTATGATGGATTTGATGAGGTCGATATTTCCATTTGCCTGTTCTTTGATCTGGGTAAAACTTGCCGAATCGATATTTAATATATCAACATCAATTAATATTTCATTGTCGTAAAGTATGCTCATATCATTATCTACAACAGAGGCAGGTTGAGGTAAAACTCCCTGGGGTTCTATTACCCGATGTGTTCCGTATTTATTTCCTTTTGGTTGCATGCTTATAAATTATGTATTTTGTGATTTTCCTGCGTATTCCCAGGATTCTTCTCTATTCCCCTTCTTTATATTGTTATTTTTATTGAATCATTATCAATATTGACGGATTTAACCCTCTTGATTATAGCTGCTAGCAAAATAAAGAGTCAGCTAATACCTTTTAATTCAAATATTTCTCTGACATCAGCAGGAGAGGCAATGTCGTACCCGGCATCTTTAGCAAGTTTGGCTGTTCGTTCAACCAGTTGGGCATTGCTATCAGCCAGTACTCCTTTTGAGTAGTAAACGTTATCTTCAAAGCCAACCCTGATAAAACCATTTCCAATAGCAAACACTCCATAATGAGCAGGAAGGCAGGCTTTACCAACCCCCATAACAGTCCAGTTTGCTCCCTGTGGCAATCTGTTTACCAAAAACTGGAGTATCTCAGCATCATAGGGTAAAGCCCCCGGTACGTTCATTACAAATCCATAATGGTAAGGAGGTTTTAAAAGACCTTCCTTAATTAGTGCATCAGCAGCTATAACATGCGAAATATCGAAACACTCAAGTGTTGGGCGAACATTATATTTCAGCATTTCTTTGGCAAAGCGCCTCATGGTAGGTAGCGTATTTACAATGTAATCGTTACCAAAATTTACAGTGCCGCAGTCCAGTGATGCCATTTCTGGTTGGATGGCTTCGATAACAGCAACACGTTCATCGTCGGTCATGCCTACTGCACCACCCGTTGTAATCTCAATTACAATATCACACCTTTCCCTTATCAGTTTAATAGCTTCCTTAAAAATTTCAGGATCCTGTGTTGGGGCCCCGTTTTTATCGCGAACATGCAAGTGAACTATTGAAGCACCTTTCTTGTAGGCTTCATAGGTTGATTCTGCTATTTCCAATGGTGTTAACGGTAAATTGGGGTTGTGCTCCCGAGTGGTTTCCGCTCCGCATACAGCACATGTTATAATCATTTTTTTCATTGTAGTAGATTTTAAAAGATGAACATAGAGACACCAGGTCACAGAGTTTTTTCTTTTTCTAATCCTCACAGGTTTTTAAAACCCGTGAGGATTGGTTGAGAAACGTATATTTATTAACAAGACAAATCAGTAATCAATTATTAGTGAGGAGTTAACATTTGTAAAATAAATAAGCGCTTACTATTTCTCCAATTTCGTGGGAGATTGAGAGGGCTTATTCACCTCGACCAATAATTACTCCTGACGGATCAACTTTTTCTCTTAATATCTTTAATTCATCAGCAGTTGGTTCAACTGTTGTTTCGAAATTGTCAGGAATCAATATTTCAAATTCCGCATTTTCTTTTACATCTTCTAAAGTTTTACCTGGATGTAGCGATAGCAACATCATTTCTTTAGTTTTTGGGTGATAACCATAAACACCTATATCTGTAATGACTTTATATGGGCCGGTATCTTTTGGTAATCCAGCTTCAACCCTTGAAGTTCCTCCTTTTATAAAACCCGGTGTGGTAATGAAATCAACTTTGTTGGCAAACCGTTTTTTGTTTTGAGGGGTAACCACCAAAGTCCTCCAGCAGAGTGACGCCAGATCGTTTGCGCCTCCACTTCCCGGAAATCTGGTTGTTGGTTTTTGGTAATCCTCACCAATCATGGTAGAGTTCAGGTTTCCATACTTATCGATTTGAGCACCTCCTAAAAAGCAATAGTCTACAACACCGGCCTGGCACAATTCCATTATTTCTGCCATTGAGGTTGCTTTTAAACCTTTGTGGGTGGTTCTGGAATCTCCTACTGAAATTGGCATGGTGGGTAGGAGAGGGGCAATTCCTCCAGCTTCAAACATGATTGTTAGATTAGGAGATTTTGTTAGTTGTGCCAGCATGGCAGCAGCACAAGGAACCCCGGTTCCTACAACAACCATAGCACCATCTTCCAGATTTCGGGAAGCGATGGTTATCATGAGCTCCATTGCGTTATAACTAGTTTTCATATTTGTAGATTTTATTTTTCAATTATTAGTATCCTCAAATCAGGTTAAACTTCTATGTAAAAGGCATTGAGGTGTATGTATTAATAAAGATGCTCTGCTTGTATCAATTCCTTTATCTTATTCATCCCTCCATTTTTCTCAATATATTCATAGAAATCAGTGCAGGAATAAATGTTTTTGTAAAGAAACTTTTCTAGTTCATCAATATCCTTTTCAACCCTAAGCCACTCTTTTAGGTGTTCTTCATCAGAGAAATATTCACCAGGCATATTTCCCGGGTATGAACCATAGGGCATTTCAATAACTGCGTCTACACACCAGTATGGGATTACTGTTTTTCCTGGTTCTCTTCTAATCTCTTCGTTGGAAATTATTTTTTCAGTTGTTACAATCACACGTTTTGAAGCCTTGGCAATATCGTCATCAGCAACCAGAATTCCATCAATTTGACAGTTTCCGTAAATATCAGCCCGGTGTACATGGAGTAGGGCTACGTCAGGGTATAAAGCAGGAAGAGCTGCCAGTTTTTGGTTTGTAAACGGGCACTCGATTTCTATGGCTGCAGAGTGTTTAAAGGTGTCGGTGCCAAGCATTACCCTCGATGGCAGGTATGGTAGTCCCATGGCTGCTGCTTTAAAACGCCAGGAAAGTGCTCCGTTTGACCATTCGGTTACTTTTACCTTTCCAGATTCAAACATTCGACGTGCATTTTTTGAAAGCCCCCTGGCTTCCAATCCTACGATATAAGCAGCGTCGCACCTGTCAAAGCACTTTCCAGCACTGAGTAATTGACAATCGTGGGTGGATACATGGCCTGCAAAACCAAGATTCTTTTTGTTGCTTTTGATAATTTGGTGGATTAGAGCGGTAGGTATCCTTACTCCGCCAAAACCTCCTATTGCAATGTAATCACCATCGTGTAAGTGAGCTTCAATAGCCTCCGGGATGGTGGATAGCTTACTTTTCATTTGTTTGTTTTTAGCCCTGAAAAAGGCCCGCATCTCATCAGCATTGGGCGGAGTGAATAAATCTCCAATTCCTTTATTTGATTTATAGTTTTCCATCTCTTTGTAATTAGTTAATGGTTTTTGGTTTTCATGCTTGTGTTCACTAGTGTCAAGTGTGTGCTTGCTCACCATTTATTACACACTTCTTGCCTGATAATATTTTTCTTTCAAATAAATTAATGCTTCCTCAATTGCATTTACAGTATAATCCAAATCTTCCTGAGTATGTCGGTGGCAGATATATCCATGGTGATAAGGTTGCAGGAATACCTTTTTCCTTATTAGTTGGGTATAGAAGTCATTCCTTTTTGCTTTATATGTTCCTGTGTCATCCTTATCAAAAGTGATAAACATCATGGGAGGAATGCCGCTGATTTTTGCACCGATAGGATATTTTTTTAAAAGAGACTCTATTTTATTGTTGAAGGCTGTACCTTTTTCCCAGATTTGATCCAGGATGTTATCTCGTTGAAGTATTTCGATGGTTTTGAGAGCGGCTACATAACTTAAGCTGTTGGGGAAGAATGTTGAAGAAATAAACACATTCGATTCTCCCTCTTTCATTATTTCAGCTCTTCCGGTAACTGCGCCTATCGGATATCCGTTCGCCATCGCTTTGCCAAAAACTGCTAAATCAGGGGTTACACCATAATATTGCTGAGCACCGCCTAAGGAGACCCGGAATCCTGTTCTGATTTCGTCAAAAACAAGAACAATCCCATATTGATTACATAGTTCTTTAACTGACTCTAAGAAGCCTTTTTTAGGTTCCTGTATTGGCGCTGCTAATGGATGTCCAAGTGGCGTTATTATTACAGCTGCAGTATCGTTTCCGTGCTCTTCTAATAGTGTTTTTAAAGAATCAATGTTGTTGTATTTAAACTCGTATACATCTTCATACAGTTTTTGAGGTACCCCGCCTTTAACTTCCACACACCAGTCGTGCCAGCCGTGGTAACCGCATCGCATTACTTTCTTTTTCCCTGTATAGGAGCGTGATAGGCGGATTGCAGTTGTTGTGGCATCTGATCCGGTACAAACAAACAAACTCATTTCGGCACAAGGAATCAGTTCGTTCATTTTTTCGGCAAGTAGGTTTTGGTATGTTTGAGTGAGTGAAAAACAGAATCCTTTATTTTGGATTTGATTTATAACAGCGTTGTCAATTTCTTCCTCACGGTTTCCTATAATCATTGGGCCGTAGGCACATAAAAAATCAATGTATTCGTTGTTATCTATGTCTTTTACCCGTCCACCTTTACCTTCGTCAAAATATATAGGGAATTCACCTTGTACAAAATTATATGGGCGACGAATACCTAGTACACCTCCCGGAATCAGGGATTTACCTTTTTCAAATTCGTTGAGAGATTTTTCTAATTGAAGTTTTTTTTCTTTCATTTCCGATATATTTGGGCGTTAAACAATAATACTGGATTGTATATGCCCAACAATGAGGAATGAATAATTGATGGAATAAGATTTTAGTACTATCAAAGAGGGCAATACAAATTATGAGTTACTCAGGTAGTCAGTAACTTCAATCCTTTCGAATTGATCAAATAGTAACTTGTAAATCCAGCTCATTGCAAAATTGCATGTTAAAAATATAACACAAAGATACGAAAAGGTTAAAAATATAACATGATATTTTGCATGCTATTTGAGTGGTATGAAGATAATGATGCTTTTTTAGTACGGGGTTTGTAGTTGGAAGTGGCTAAAGTAGAAGGGGTATAAGGATAAGCTCCTTGTTTTAGTTTATTTGATAGTTTAAACGGTGGTGCAAGAAAATAGAGCCGGAATAATCCAGCTCTATTAGTAACAATAGTTAGTTAGTTTTTTATAAGTGTTAGATTATGAGATACTTAATAAAATCAACTCAAGTTAGGTAAAGATCTTATTTTAAGCATCTTGCAAATA
>NZ_JAPDPI010000030.1 GCF_026013615.1 Plebeiibacterium marinum | reverse complement strand
ATGCGGAAAATGCTGTTCCTGAAAAAAAGATGCTGTAGTAGCAAGTAATTAAGCTAAAGCGTAGCGTCCTAAAGGCGGAGCCGTCCTATCAGCTATCAGCTATCAGCTATTTCTAAGATTATTCATATAGATAAAAAACTTTTATCAGACAATAATGTTATATAAATAATATGAGTTTGATTGAAATTAAGAACTCAGGTTAAAAATATAAAACTACTGCAAATCAGTCATTGGATCTGATACCTGCATCTTAAAAAGTAAACAACCATGATTGCCGGATTTTCGAAGCTATCCCAACAAGAAAAAATAGATTATCTTATTAAAGAGCGTGGTTTATCACATCATGCCACTGAACTCTTAATAAACCATCATCATCCTGAATTACAGGAAACTTATAATCAATTTTCAGAAAATACCATCTCGAACTTTTACCTGCCTTTAGGTATTGCCCCAAACTTTGTTATCAACAGTAAATGGTATGACCTGCCCATGGTAACAGAAGAAAGCTCGGTTGTTGCTGCTGCTGCAAAAGCGGCAAAATTCTGGTCGGAAAGAGGTGGCTTTAAAACAAAAGTAATTTCCACCTTAAAAAAAGGTCAGCTGTTTTTTAAAGCAGACTGGTCGTTTTATGAGCTAAGCACCCTCCTGCCCCAAATTGAAGATAAACTAAAACAGTCGGTTGCGGAACTAACCACATCAATGGAAAAACGAGGTGGTGGCATTAGAGATATAGACCTGGATCAGATAGAATTAAAGACGGGTACAACCTACGCACTGGATGTATATTTTGAAACAGCAGATGCCATGGGCGCTAATTTTATCAATTCATGCCTCGAAAAAATGGGCGATTCACTGCATCATCTACTCCAAATTCATAATCCGAATAAATCGGTAGAGATAATTATGGCAATCTTGTCCAATTACACGCCGGATTGTTTGGTTGAATGCACTGTTACGTGTTCCTTAGATGAATTAAAGCCCTATGCAGCTGACTTTTCAGCAAGAGAGTTTGCCAATAGGTTTAAACATGCAGTAGATATTGCGACGCGCAACACAAGCCGTGCAGTAACGCACAACAAAGGAATCATGAACGGTATTGATGCTGTCATTATTGCCACGGGTAATGACTTTAGGGCCATAGAAGCAGGGGCTCATGCCTATGCTTCCAGAAATGGTAAATACGCTTCCTTGAGCCAGGCAGAAATAAAGGATGATATTTTTAGCTTTTCGCTTTGTTTACCATTGGCTGTTGGTACTATTGGCGGACTTACTTCCATACATCCAATGGCCAAAATAGCATTAGAAATCCTTGGCAATCCTTCGGCTAAAGACCTTATGCAAATAGCCGCCGCATCAGGACTGGCCAATAACTTTTCGGCAGTGGCTGCCCTGGTTACTTCAGGCATTCAAAAAGGGCATATGAAGATGCATCTGTCTAACATACTGCAAACACTGGGAGCTGAACAAGATGAAATTGAACAGGCTGAAAACTATTTTAAAGATAAACAGGTAAGTCATTCCCTGGTTAAAGCATTTATAAAAAGCCTGCGTAATTAAGCTGTTATTATGAGCAATACACCTCAATTTTCTTGTCGCAGCAACGGAAAACTATTGCTTTCGGGCGAATACTTTGTTTTATCGGGTGCAAAAGCTTTAGCCCTGCCATTACGTTTAGGGCAAACATTAAATGTATTCCCAACAAGTAATAATAAGATCATATGGAACGCCTATCAACCAGCAGGAGCATGGCAACGTGTACAATTTAACGATACATTTTCCATTATAGAATGTACCAACGAAGCATTTGCAAAAAGACTACGGAAAATATTAATTGCAGCTTTAAACCTATGCAAAAAGAACATTAATGAGCTGTTAAACAAAGAATTTGTAACGCATTTGGAATTCAATCCGGATTGGGGTTTTGGAAGTAGTTCCACTTTAATAAATAACCTGGCCATCTATTTTAAAATTGATGGATACAAGTTATTGTCGCAAACATTTACCGGTTCCGGTTACGATATAGCATGCGCACAATACTCCTCGCCGCTGTTTTTCCGGCTTCAGAATAATAAAGCCCATATTACAAAAACAGACTTTAATCCACCGTTTAAGAACCATATCTATTTTGTTTATTTAGGTTCAAAGAAAAACTCACAACAAGATGTGATCAAGTATAAAAACCAGGTTATTAACCCAAGGGATGCTTCTCGAATAAGTTCAATCTCTACCCTGATGGCAGTTTGCAATAAACTGTCAGAATATCAGGATTTAATAAAGGAACATGAAGAAATTGTATCAAAAATGTTAGATAAAATCCCTGTACAGCAAAAACATTTTAGCGACTTTAATGGTTCTGTTAAATCATTAGGTGCATGGGGCGGTGATTATATAATGGCGGTAAGCGACAAATCATCAGAATATGTAAATAAATATTTTAATAATAAAAAGCTGAAAACCATATTTAGCTTTAATGATTTAATTATCAGATAGCCTTGATTGGGATAATGAATAGCTATACTGTCATTTATGCAGTATTTATCATATGGTGCAAGGTGCATAGGAAGTAATTATGGATAACACACAAAAGTCGTTTCTCTCAAAATCAGGATGCGTTTGTTTTAAGTCATTTCCGAATATTGCTATTGTTAAATACTGGGGCAAAACTAATATCCAGATACCTGCTAATCCTTCAATTAGCTTTACACTTCAAAACTCTTTTACGCAAACAGCCATAGAGTATACATATGGTTCTAATTCAGGTAATATTGATTTTGAATTTTTATTTGAAGGAGAAAAACAGCTTAATTTTGAACGAAAGCTGCGGGTATTTTTTGAAAGGGTAATGGAATTTCTTCCCTGGTTAAGGTATTACTCTTTAAAAATCAACAGTTCCAATAACTTTCCTCATTCATCGGGCATAGCATCCTCAGCAAGTAGCTACAGTGCTTTGGCACTCGGATTGGCAAAAATACACCTTGAAGTTACAGGAATTGAACTTTCAAACCATAACATCTCACAATTGGCACGGCTTGGTTCTGGAAGTGCCTGCCGAAGTGCATATGGAGGATGGAACTTATGGGGAGTATCTGATTTTAAGCACAGCTCAAACCTCTATGCAATCCAAATCAACCATATCACCCATCCCCTATTTAAACATATTAATGATGCCATTTTGGTGGTAAATAATCAGCAGAAAAAAATAAGCAGTACTGTTGGACACCAGCTAATGGACTCCCATCCGTATAGAGAAGGCAGAATACAGCAAGCCAACAATAATATTTCTCAGCTTAGCGGGGCTCTATCTAACGGTGACTGGAATAAGTTTTCCGAAATATGCGAATCAGAAGCCCTAAGCCTTCATGGTTTAATGATGAGCTCTACCCCTTCCTATACACTTTTGGAGCCAAATTCTCTATCTATCATTCAAAAATTAAGGCTATTCAGAGAGCAAAACAACATATCTATTTGCTTTACGATTGATGCAGGCCCAAATATCCATGTTTTGTACCCCGATTCAGATAAGGATATAGCAGAAGAGTTTATTGAAAAGGAATTAAAAAATTATTGTACCAATAATATGGTTATCTACGATAAAATTGGTAAAGGTCCCATTGAAATATAAAACAGCATGTCATTTATAAACAAAAACAATGTTTTCTACTCAAAAATTTTACTATTTGGTGAATACTCCATTCTGTTTGATTCGAATGGATTAACCATCCCCTATGCCCACTTTAATGGTTCTTTAAACTATATAAATACTTCAGGATATACAGACCTGGATTATGCTAAAAGATCGAACAGGCAACTTTTACTATATGCAGAGTATCTAGATGGAAAATCATCAGAACTCATTGATATTAATTTGCTAAAAAAAGATATAAAAAAGGGCTTATACTTTGAATCATCAATCCCGGAAGGCTATGGACTGGGTAGTAGCGGTGCTCTTGTTGCTGCCCTTTACAAAAAATATGGCAATAATAAGATTGAGGCAAAGGCTGGTCTTTCACCCAAAGAAACCAGTGTGCTAAAAGAAACTTTTTCCATACTCGAAAGCTATTTTCATGGACAGAGCTCAGGTATTGACCCTTTAATCTGCTATTTAAAGCACCCTTTGTTCATTAAAAACCAGAACCATATATCATCTATTGGCATCTCCCGTAAAAATATCAGGCATGATGATGCCGTTTTTATGGTAAATACAAAAATGGTTGGCAAAACTGCTCCTTTGGTAGACTTATTTATGAAAAAATGCCTTAAACACGAGTATATCACAAAAATTAAAAATGAATTGATCCCCACAACCAACAACTGTATACAATCTCTGCTGGCGGGTGATTTAAATACCTTTTATAAAAACTTAAAACTGCTCTCAAAATTTCAATTAAACTATTTAAAAGAAATGATCCCCGTGGAGTTTATAAAGTATTGGGAAAAAGGCATAACAAACAATGATTATCTGCTTAAACTATGTGGTTCCGGAGGTGGTGGCTACTTATTAGGATTTACCCGGCAATTTAGTAAGGTAAAAAAGGACTTCACCGCAAAAGGCCTGGAGATTATACCGGTTTATCAGGAATTTTAATCAATAAAAAAACGCCGCATTATGCGGCGTTTCTCTATTTATATTATTATACATTAGCTCGTTAAATTTTTATAATGTGCTGATTATAAATATATTGAATATTTTATGGCAAAATTATTATCTTATTTATTTTAAGCGAATTGTAAATCAGTCTAATGTCTATTATCTAAAATCTAACGATCTATTGATTATACAGAAGGTAGTTTTTAAACTACCCTTTCATATTAGCAATACTTTCCTGTAAAGCTTTAATTTTTGCTTCAGCATCAGCCTGTTTTTGCTTTTCAATAGCCACAACCTTTTCAGGGGCATTATTCACAAAGCGCTCATTGCTTAGCTTTTTCATTACAGAATTAAGGAAACCCTGCTGGTATTTAAGATCTTCTTCCAAACGTGCAATTTCAGCCTCTACATCAACCAAATCACCCATTGGGATAAAATACTCATTAGCTTTTACCATAAACGACAACGCCCCTGCCACTTTATCTGTTACAAACTCAACTTTATCGGCATTAGCCAGCTTTGCCAATACGGCATCAAAATTCTTGTCGTAATTTCCTGTATTATCCAATATACTCAACAAGATGACATCTTTGTTAGGAATATTCTTTTGTTTACGGATATTCCTAACGCCTGCAACAGCTTCCTGCGTTAATTCAAACGAAGCCAATAGCTTTTCGTCCACTTCTGTTACTTTTGGCATGTCAGAAACCATTATGCTATCCCCTTCTTTTCTTTCTTCTAAAAGTTGCCATATCTCTTCCGAAATAAATGGCATAAACGGATGAAGCAGTCTCAATATCTTATCAAAATTCGCTATTGTAGCTTTATAGGTAACTCCATCTATTGGCTGCTGATAACCTGGCTTTACAATTTCTAAATACCATGATGAGAAATCATCCCTGAACAGTGTATATACCGACATTAATGCATCCGAAATACGGAACTTGCTGAAATGATCATCTACAGTATTAATAGTCTGGTTCAGCTTTTGAGCAAACCATTCAATGCCTTTGGCAGCGCTTTCCGGTTGCGCAATCGACTCATCTACAGTCCACCCTTTTACCAAACGGAAGGCATTCCAAATTTTATTTGAGAAGTTTCTTCCTTGTTCCGTTAAACTTTCATCAAACAACAAATCTCCACCGGCAGGCGAACAAAGCAACATACCCACACGAACACCGTCTGCACCAAATTTGGCAATCAAATCCAACGGATCGGGTGAATTGCCCAGCTGCTTACTCATTTTACGGCCTTGCTTATCGCGAACCATTCCGGTAAAGTAAACATTCTTAAACGGTAAAGCTCCTTTAAACTCATATCCGGCCATAATCATACGTGCCACCCAGAAAAAGATAATATCATGCCCGGTTACCAAATCGCTTGTTGGGTAATAGTAGTCTATTTCGTCTTTATCCGGATTAAAGCCATCAAAAACAGATATCGGCCATAACCACGAAGATGCCCATGTATCCAATACATCTTCTTCCTGTTTTAAATCTTTAGCTGTCAACTCCGGATTACCCGACTTTTCCCTGGCAAGTTTTAAGGCTTCTTCAATGCTTTTTGCCACAACAAAATCCCCGTTACCAAAATAATAAACAGGAATACGGTGCCCCCAGTACAACTGACGCGAAATACACCAGTCTTTCACGTTTTCCATCCAGTGGCGGTAAACATTTTTAAATTTTGGAGGGTGAAATTGTACCTCGTCAGTCATAACGGCATCCAAAGCAACCTTTGCCATATCGGTCATTTTCAAAAACCACTGAGTCGAAAGCTTAGGCTCAATTACAGCACCTGTTCTTTCTGAGCAACCCACCTTATTATCGTAATCCTCTAATTTTAAAAGGCTCCCTGATTTTTGTAACTCAGGAACTATTTCATCGCGAACAACAAAACGATCCTTACCCACAAACATACCTGCAGCCTCGCTTAAAGTACCATCATCATTTAAAATATCGATACTTTCTAAATTGTGGCGCATTCCTATTTCGTAGTCATTGATATCATGAGCCGGAGTAATTTTTAAACATCCGGTACCAAACTCCATATCAACATATTCATCCTCTATAATCGGAATTGAACGGTTAATCAACGGAACCAATACCCTTTTCCCTTTTAAATGCTTAAAGCGCTCATCGTTTGGATTAATACAAACTGCTGTATCACCTAAAATAGTTTCAGGACGTGTTGTTGCAATAGTTACATGTCCTTCTTCACCTTCAATTTTATATAAAAGATAATATAATTTGGAGTGAACTTCTTTGTACACTACTTCTTCATCCGAAACTGCTGTTAATGCATCAGGATCCCAGTTTACCATGCGAATCCCGCGGTAAATCAATCCTTTTTCATATAGTTTTATAAAAGTATCAATAACTGCCTCACTACGGGTTTCATCCAAAGTAAAACAGGTTCTGTCCCAATCACATGAGGCACCAAGTTTTTTCAGCTGTTCCAAAATTATACCCCCGTGCTTCTCCGTCCAGTCCCAGGCATGTTTCAAAAACTCATCCCTCGACAAATCTGCCTTATCGATACCTTCTGTTTTTAACTTGTTTACCACTTTTGCTTCAGTTGCAATTGAAGCGTGGTCGGTTCCCGGAACCCAGCAAGCATTTTTACCCATCATGCGGGCTCTTCGTATCAAAATATCCTGTATCGTATTATTCAACATATGACCCATATGCAATACTCCGGTAACATTCGGTGGCGGAATGACGACTGTATATGGCTCTCTTTCATCCGGTTCAGAATGAAAAAATTTCTGGTCCATCCAATACTTATACCACTTGTCCTCCGTTTCGGCAGGATTATACGTACTTGCTAATTCCATTTTTATATAATGATTAAAGATAAAAGCCAACCAACAAAGTATACTCAATGCATACCCCTATAAATCAACCGACTAATTACCTAGTTATATTTACAATTTTTAATTGAAGTGCAAAAATAAAAAAAATAAGAAACGTAGCCTGATTAATTCGAAAGTTATCTATTGCGAAACACAAAGTTCTTCTTTGTACCATCGATGATTGATCATTACTGATTGATCATTGTCGATTGATTTATGTACCAAAGCGATTGCAATACATGTTATAAACCATTTCAAATTGCTTGTTAAGCAATGAATTTAGCAACACTGGATACTTTATAGTTTAAAGCAATGCTATTTAAAATCATTTATTACCTTTGTTAGCCTTAAAAAACATTTAATATCAGTAACTATTACAATGTTCAATAACACCAATAATAAAGAGCACTAATGGAACTGATTGTATTAAAAAACAAGCATACCTTTTTAACTTAAATTTTAATAACCAAATATATACAAAACATATATATGTTCGTTAAATCAATTAGTTACAAAGGCAATTATCCTTGCATATAATATATATAAAGCTAATGGGTTTAGCGAAATATTGGCGGTAAGCTTAAGCCGCCTAATACAAATATTCAATATTTTAAAATAAAAAAATGAAATACATTAGTTTCTTATTTATTGCTAGTTTTTTGTTGCTCCTATCTTGTCAACAAAATTCACATAAGACAGGAAAAGTTTCAAAAAATATAACAAAAGAAATAGAGTCAAGTTCTAATAATGTAAATGACTCCATTTTAAAGAATATTAAAAGTGACACATTAATAAATAAGCCCTCTAATATCGAAACACATACGATTAAATATCCAATAAATGATTACATATTACATACTTACTATCCGTATAGCAATTTTAGATCTATAAATAGATATCTTTCGATTCCCTATATAGTACAGAATGAAAAAGAATATTACTATTTTGATCAGTACCCAACTGAATTAATAGTAAGTTTAATACCAACTAAAATAGACACTCTTGAAGTGATTTCTGGAACTGGAAACGATGTTAATTGTTTGGATATATTAAAAATCCAAGATAAAAATGAGATTGAACTCTTTTACAGCCTAAGTATTAATGATAAAATAATAGCCCAAAAAGGAAAATTGGATACAATTTTAACAAAAAGAGGGCTTTCATCTCAGAACTTGAGGGATTCTATGTATATTAAAACAACTTTGCCAAATTGGACACAGGATGTTCAACTTTCTAATTGTCTAAATTCATTTTATTATTTACCTACAGACTCCACGCTCCAAAAATATCAAAATATAGAAGGTATAAAGAAGCAATTGCTTAAAAAAGAGAAATTAACAAACTATTCATTAGAGACGCTTCGTATTTTGTATAACAATTACTTGAATACCAAAGATGTAATAAGAATAAATAACTTATTAATAAATGACAATGGGGGATACTTTCATAGTGGGGGATTTGATAAGGATATAGAAGAGGATGTATTATTATTAATTGATAGCCTGAATATTATTTACATATCAGAAGAAAATGAAGTATTTAAAGTAGAGTGGTTGAGTAATTATTCAACTGTTTTAGGTGGCTCTGGAATTCTTGACGATAACTATGTATCAATTCTTGACAACCATTACGTAATTGATGATTGGGCAACAGGAACTACCACACGTTTGTTTCATCCCGATATGATTGATAATGATTATTTAGTAGTTTATGAACTAAAATTGAAACATATTGATACATATATTCAATCATCAGCAGACATAATAACTTATAAGAAACCAGTTAAGAAAGAGTTTACACAATAACAGATTCAGAAAAAAGAAGTGCTAATTGAGGATTTTCAAAGTTAGAATACGAAGCAGAAATTCCTATTTTTTGCAAAATAGAAACCAGAAATCCTGTTGAATAGCCAACCGCCAACACACTAGTATAAACATATGGCGTTAGTGAATTCTGGAAAGTCAAGCAGGGCAATCAAACACCGCTAAATCTTTGATTTGGATTTAGAAAAAACAAGATAAAATCAAATAAAAGATTTGGCTCAGTGGAGTTTTGGGAAGTTTGGTTGGTTAAATCGCCATACGCTTCATCTAGTCAACCGTTGGCGGCAAGCAAAATACATACTGTAAGAATTGATTATAATATGAATGAGAAAATATCCGAAATATTTAAGAATACTCCAGATATTATTAAGACGAGTTATGTAATGGAACACCCAAATGAACCAATACTTATTCATGAAGGTGATTTTACGTTAAATCAAAAAGAACGGAGTTTAACATTAACAGGAAGAGTTTATTTTGACTGGTTTCCTCAGCAGGATATTAAATTCGAAGGGGTAATAATTAATTCCACAGACAGTATAATCAATGCATTTGATAGCAATGAATCTTATGACTTACTTATAAGTGGTTTAAGTTTTGGTAAAGCTTTATTGCAAAACATTTCTATTGGGCAGAATCCAAATATTTCAGGCTCGCTTCATTCTGAATCTGTCTTAGGAGATAAAACCATTTCTGTTACAAAAGTAAATTTTGCAATTCCAAACCTCAAAGATTTTCTCGGTAGTTCCGTCAAATCAGAAAATAAAGAAGGTAGTGTTCAATTGAGTAAAAGCCGTTTAGTATTTGAAAATGAAGATTATTTAATAATTATTGATAAATCTCTAACATTTAAAAAACTAAATGAAGAGTTGGCTCATAAAGGAGGTTACGCAATTTTATATGCAGGTGAATTAACAAAAAAGAATGGGAGCATTTCTCATGATGAATTACAAGAATTAATTCATTGCTTCTCAGTTTTTCTTACATTTTTAAACGGCAGAAGATGCGCTCCATTGTTTCTGCAAGGAATTCATGAAAATGATGTGCTCTGGACGGACTTTACAAGTTATAATGTTGACCAATATAAAAGTATAGTTTCATGGAGTCCAAAACTTTCAATTGGAGGCTTCAATGAACTTTGGCAAGTATTTAGTCAACTTTGGAAAGACCCAATTGATAAGGATTTTTTAATCTCAGCAGTTCATTGGTATGTCGAATCCAATAATAATTCTGGATACATAGAAGGCTCGATTATTATGTCTCAAGTGGCTTTGGAATTAATATATAACTGGTTAGTTATAGAAAAAAAGAAGTTGTTAATTGGCAAGGACGGGGAGAATATATCTGCATCAAATAAAATACGATTGTTACTATCTCAGGTTAATTGCAAAACAGCGGTACCTGAAGCTTTACAGACATTTGTAAACGATAATAGAGAAATAGTTGATGGAATTGAAGCGTTTGTTCAAATTAGAAATGCAATTATTCACTCTCAAGAGGAAAAGAGGAAAAAACTAACTAGTATTAACAATACCATAAAGTATGAAGCTCAACAATTGTCCTTGCATTATATTGAATATTCGATTTTATCTATCTTGAAATATAAGGGCAAATACTATAATCGCTGTTCTGGCAAACTATGGTCAGGAGAAGGAGAAGAGAAAATTAGATATTAACCCAAATGAGAAATGCCAGCCGCCAATCGTAGACTGCCGATAGGCCAATAGCCTTACGGCGGACCATTCACACCACGACTTTTTATTCATAAAAACTACGTACGGGTCTTCCCGATAATATCGGGACAGGCAGTATACGGCGGTTCCCTACACCATGGGAAATAAAGTATTACCAGAAGTTGTTAATGAAGAATGCATTTGCTTGTAAATTTCGGCAAGTGGAATGTACCCTCTTTTCTGTAGGCGTTCTACTGTGATAGTAGTACCCAATATAGGACTCTGAGCTATTGCCCATCCACCCATTACTCATAATAAGTTGATTATTTTTTGCATTCGTGATTTCGTTCCTCAATTCGGCTTCTACTCCAGGCGTAAGCCATACCATTATCGACGCCTAGCCTAATCAGGTTCTTCCTCTTTCTTTCTGGTTTCTTCTCCCGATTTAGAAATACTAGGATTTTGTCAAGCAAAATCTAGTTATTCTTTATCGGGACCATATACTGTATCTAAGACGGTTGCCCTGTCTGCTCGTGCAACAGGCAGGCTTCACTGCTACCGTCACCGGTAACCACTACGTTTTTGCAGTAGCAAAAAGCGTCACTTGCTAATGGTTCGAAGCGTTACCTCCGCCCGTGACGGGACTTCCTGCCTGACGTCAGACAGGGCACCCTCTGGATAAAAAGTGACCCACAACCCATTGTTTCTTGAAGATTAGTTGTATTTTTAAACTTTTTCAAGAACTTTGGGTGTGGGTGTACTGCTGCTCATGCAGGGCACACACAATGTGTATAGTGCATAAGGGTTTCAGAGGTTTTCGAGCGGTGTCAACCGCTTCAGTTTTGGGTGGTAACTTGATAGGTTTGAAGCCCGCAAACCCTTACGACACCATACACTCAACGTTAGCCCCTATACATTTGCATATCGTACAATAGAATATTAATTCAAACAAATTTTCTACTATCAGTTAATGTTTGGTTTTGTGTAACTTTAAAGTTACCTTTGCTGTATGAATAGAGTAAGAGAAGTAATTGCATATAAGGACTATTTTGAGGACTTCTTGAAACGACAAACAGTTAAAGTTCAAGACAAGATATTCAAAGTCATTGAAATAATTGAGACCTATGAAAGGATACCAATACAGTACCTTAAAGCAATTGCGGGAACTGATGGACTCTACGAAGCACGAATAAAGTTAGCTTCGGATATTTGGAGAGTCTTTTGTTTTTTTGATAAAGGAAAATTGGTGATTTTATTAAATGGATTTCAAAAGAAAACACAGAAAACACCAAAGAAAGAAATTGAAAAAGCAAAAAAGCTAATGAATGAGTATTTTGAAGAAAAAAGAAAGGGCAAATAACATGAAAACGAAAAGTTGGTCAGAAATTAAAGACAATGTATACGGTAAAAAAGGAACAGAAAGACGAGACGAACTAGAACGTGATTTTGAAGCCTTTAAAATTGGACTTTTATTGCGTCAAGCAAGAGAAGAAAAACATTTAACGCAGACAGAACTTGCAGAACGGGTAGGCAAAAAAAGAACATATATCTCTCGTGTAGAAAATAATAGCAGCAACTTGACTTTAAAGACTCTATATGACATTGTAGAAAAAGGATTAGGTGGAAAGGTGAAGATTCAAATAGAACTCTAGAAATAAGAAGTACAGGGGCTAATCGAGTAGACTGCCGATAGGCCAATAGCCTATCGGAGAGCCTCTCACACCACGACTTTTTATTCATAAAAAGTACGTACGGGTCTTCCCGAAAATATTGGAACAGACAGTATACGGCGGTTCTTTACTTCATGGGGAAAAGACTGTTGGTTTTATGAAAAAGTTTACCGGTCATTTGGTTATCCAAAGAGAATAAGCTGATATACCCATGCTTTTCCTATCTTTATCGTTTAGTGCTAAATTACATTGAATAGAACTATAAAAAAATAACAGTAATTTTACTGTAACTTTTTTAGGTCGTAATATATTGACAATTAGCGGTTAGTAATTTCGGAGTGTTTTGGTTTTGATTTTTTTATACCCCCATAATGGCTTAGGATTCCACTTTTTACCAAAAACGACTATTTTGAATTCCAATTTTGGTGTTTTTTGTACTTTTTGTGTGTTTTCTTCGCTCTGTCTTCGCATTTCTACACATATTCTTCGCATTTCTTCGCACTTTCTTCGCATAACCTATGCATTGGCATGCACTTTCAATGCATCAGCTTCGGGTTTGCTATGGCCCATCTATGGTTCACGTTCGCCCTTTAACACAGGTGCAACACAGACTCATCGCTGGTTTATTGCCATAAGGGTGCGAAGAACCTGCATTAATCCTGTGATAAAATTGTGGGAAATTGCGAGCTTGTATCACAGGTGAATAAAAGAAGAGTAGGAAAAGGGTGCTTGAATATGCATTTAAAATTCCTTGCTTCTACTTATATTCTAAAGTAGATACTAATCCAAATTCAAACTAACCTTAAACCCCACTTCCTCAAATTCAAATTCATGAAATCCGGCAAAAACGCCAACGTTCATCATCATGAAAATCTGGGAAATTCCGTATCCTATTTCATTGTAATTCCTGAAATCAGGCCGGGTCAGATGGTGTAGATAAACATTTTCAGTCCATAGCTTATCTTGTAAAAAAGGAAGGTTTTTAACCAGTAAATATGGAGTAGAATAACATAGGTGCCCTTCAACAAACCATCGATTTGTGCTGTGTCGGTAATCATCCAAAAGATTGTAGTTTTGTTTCCAATCCTTTAAAGAAACCGGTATTTCGCTTGTATTAAAATGCGTATAGTTTGAAAAATGCATGGCTGAATTGTCAAAATAATATCCGGCTTTTACATTATAGTTCAAACCATACATAAAATTCCATTCCAAATCCTGATCCACACCAAATTCAAGCATCTGATACTTCGAAGAGGAATTCAACACCCCTTGTATCCCCTGTTTATATTTTAAGGTTAATGTGGGATAATCAGAATAAATCATTCTCTTTTTCCCACCATCTACCCTGTAATAATAATTTGGTGTATACCTCAGGGTTGATTCAATATAAAAACTCTTTCTGCCATTTAGCGCATCAGGATTGGACAGCCCTTCAATATCGTTATTATCGTAATAATTTCTCTTTGGATAGGCGAATGCATAATTTGAGGAATTTTCGAGTTTGTCTATGTTCTGATATTTTCCATTTATATCGAAAACCAATCCATTGGCCAGGTCTGTTTTTATGCCCATTTGAAAGTAATTATCCTGATAGAGCCTCATGTAATTCTCCTTAAACAGAAGTGAAGACACGGTATTGGCAAAATTGGATATTCCTGTTTCTGTGTTAAAATCCTGGCTCCACTGACCGGCATTTAAGTAAAAGGCGGTATGTTTTATGTGCTCATAATTAAAAACTGAGCCAAGCTTCCAGTTAAATTTGTTACGCCCTAACGAATATTTCAATTCGGGATACAGATTTAAGCGGCTCTCGCATTTATTGGGCAAATAATACCTGATATTGAAGCGTTGCAACAACTGCCAACCGTCAACGGCATTAAACCCAATAGAATTCAGGTTGATTAATCCATAATGCCGGAGCGTGATTATACCTGATGAATCCCTCAATGTATATTTCTTCCCTCCTAAAACACCCCCAACAATCCTGGCCTTGTTTGATTTTTCCTTTTTCACTTCCACACTGTCCTTATCCATTCCTGCCAAAGCCAGGGTAAGCGAATCCTGAATCCCAAAACTCTGTACTTCTTTTTTACTAAGAGGTATAGGCCTGATTTTATTCCAATCAATACTGTCGGCATCAATGGTATCCCTGATAATTTTGTAAGTACTATCCAGCGATTCCAGTTTTAACCCCCTCGCCTTCTGCTCCAGACTTTGGTTTTCTTTTTCCATCAAACGCGAAAGTTTCAACATCTCCCGGTTGCTCAAGTCTTCCTTTTTAAGCAACGATTCTATTTTTTGCTGGTTTTTATTTAAAACACCTGTATCAGCTGATTTTTCAACCTCTTGCTCCTCTTCTTCCGGAAATATTTCGGCGTAAGCATTTTTTAAGGAAGTAGGCACCGGCAATTCATGATCCAGGTTTACTTCTTCGTATTTAACCGATCCACCATAATTGGCAGTTACGTTAAAACCAAAGGTTTGTACATCCACATCAAATTGGTGGCTGACCGGTAACCAGGCTTTTCCTTTTACTTCTTCCTGCACCTGACGCACCCTTACCTTTCCAAAAAACTGTTCGTTTACCAAATCAACCGAATGTAAATTCCATAACTGATCTACTATGTAGATATAGCCATCAAAGAGTTGTTGATTTTTTCTTTTAGGGGTTACTTTTATCTTGTTGATATAATACTCCCCCTGCTGAAAAAAACCTTCGTATCGGTACTTATAAAAAGAAAATGCTTTTCGCGACAAAGGCGAAATTGCCAGGTCACTATCAGAATCGTAAAAGCTGTAATTAAGATACCCCAACACTTCATCTTCACTATTGTTTGGGATAGTTGACCGCTTGGAAATTTGATGGTGTACAAAACGGTTGGGTGAATTGAATGTTATTTCATTAATCGACTCGGTTAAATAGGTGTTTCCCTGAACAATACCTTCTTCCTTTAATTGTTTACGGAATAGCCGGGGTACTTTATTCATATCAAAACCGCCTTTTAAATACACATTAGCCTTATAATGCTTTACTTGTCGCAAAAAATACGGAGCCAAACTAATTGCCTTACGCATAATACCATAGGCGGGATCTTCTTTGCCTGAATACACCCTTACCTCTTTAATTTGGTAATCCTGTTGTTTTAGGGTAATATTTTTAACAACATCAGCCTCATTTATTGAAATTATTTCAATTACCCTTGCAAAACCAAGAGCCTGAAATGAAACTTTATATGTGCCCGGAGTCAGGGAAAGGCTATACTCCCCATCTAGATTTGTTGTAGTTCCGGTAGTTAATTCCTTAATATAAATTGATGCAAAAGGAATGGTTTCTCCCTTGGCTGAAGACACAACACCCGTAAGAACTTGCGCATTGAATGCAGGAACAACCAATACTATTATAACGATTATACTATAAAGTTTTCTTTTGAAATCAGGTTCCATGAAAATTTAAGAATACAATTAATAATTCTATTGTAAAACTAATATAAACACTAATTATAAACAACGCCTGATTATTAACTCTAAAAATGTGACAAATAACAGGTTTTTCTTATTTTTGCATTCACTTTGAAATTTAACACTTAATATTATGCCATCTATTTCAAAAAGAGGGATTGATATGCCTTCTTCGCCAATTCGTAAACTCGTTCCTATTGCAGATGATGCAAAAGAAAGGGGAATCAATGTTTACCATTTAAATATCGGACAACCAGATATTCTTACTCCAAAGGTGGCCATTGACGCGATTAAAAATTTAGACCGGGACATATTAGAGTACAGCCACTCTGCCGGATTAATCGAATACAGGGAAAAACTTGTTAAATATTACGCAAAGTTTGATATTGACGTAAAAAAGGATGAAATCATGGTAACAACAGGAGGCTCTGAAGCTTTTATGTTTGCTTTCTTCTGTTGTTTTAATCCTGGTGATGAGATTATTATTCCGGAACCTTTTTATGCCAATTACAGCGGATTTGCCACTGCCATGGGCATAAATATCAAACCTATTACTTCAAAATTTGAAGAGGGTTTTGCCTTGCCTCCTATCGAAGAATTTGAGAAACTTATAACATCAAAAACAAAAGGGATATTTATCTGTAACCCGAATAACCCTACCGGGTATTTGTATTCAGAGGAAGAACTGAATCAGCTTCGTGAAATAGTTTTAAAACACGATCTATACTTATTGTCGGATGAAGTATACAGGGAATTCTGTTATGATGATTACACCCATATTTCAGCATTAAACCTTGAAGGTCTTGATGACAATGTGGTTTTAATTGATTCGGTAAGCAAACGGTACAGTGAATGTGGTATCAGGGTTGGGGCTTTAGTAAGCCGGAACAAACAGGTAATTGATGCTGCAATGAAGTATGCCCAGGCAAGATTAAGTCCGCCTTTATTGGGGCAGATTGCTGCGTGTGCCTCATTAGATGCCTCTGAAGAATATACGCAGACAGTATATAATGAATACCTGGGCAGGAGGAATGTATTGGTTGAGGGACTTAATAAAATTCCAGGAGTAAAATCAATGGTTCCCAAAGGGGCTTTTTATACCATGGCAAAACTCCCCGTTGAAGATTCCGACCATTTTTGTGCATGGATATTAGGAGAATTCAGCTATGAAAACCAAACTGTAATGATGGCTCCCGGATCAGGTTTTTACAGCAGCAGATATTTAGGCAAAGATGAAGTGCGTATTGCCTATGTGCTAAATGAAGAAGACCTGAAGAAAGCTTTAATTGTTATAGAAAAAGCACTTGAGGTTTATCCGGGAAGAAAGCAATAATGAACTGCGAAGTTGTGTGGTAAATGTATTTGTAATAAAGAGTATATTGATAAAAGTAGCAATAGGGCGAAGTGCGAAGTGCAAAGAGCAGAGGGGTGAGAGCGGAGAGCAGCCTTCTCCTACGGATCCGATCTTATTTACAAAGCGCTTATAAAGATCTGATCCAGATCCGGAAAATGCTGTTCCTGAGCAAAGGTGTTGTAGTAGCAAGCAATTAAGCTAAAGCGCAGCGTCCTAAAGGCGTAGCCGTCCTATTAGCTATCAGCTATTCAATACGGATCCGATCTTATTCACAAAGCGCTTATAAAGATCGGATCCAGAGAAATGATGTTCCTGAAAAAAAGATGTTTTAGTAGCAAGTAATAAAGCTAAAGCGTAGCCGTCCTATTGGCTAATAGCTATCGTCATACGGATCAGATCTTATTTGAAAGGTGCTTATAAAGATCGGATCCGGAAAATGCTGTCCCTGAAAAAAAGATGTATTAGTAGCAAGAATTAAAGCTAAAGCGCATCGTCCTAAAGGCGTAGCCGTCCTATTGGCTATCAGCTATATTATACGGATCCGATCTTATTTACAAGGTGCTTATAAAGATCGGATCCAGAGAAATGCTGTTCCTGAAAAAAGATGTATTGGTAGCAAGCAATTAAGCTAAAGCGCAGCGTCCTAAAGGCGTAGCCGTCCTATTAGCTATATTATACGGATCCGATCTTATTTGAAAGGCGCTTATAAAGATCGGATCCAGATCTGGAAAATACAATTCCTGTGCAAAAGATGTTTTAGTTGCAAGTAATTAAGCTAAAGCGTAGCGTCCTAAAGGCGCAGCCGTCCTATTAGCTATCAGCTATTCAATACGGATCCGATCTTATTTGCAAGATGGTTATAAAGATCGGATCCTGAGAAATGCTGTTCCTGAAAAAAAAGATGTATTGGTAGCAAAAAAACAAGCTAAAGCGCAGCGTCCTAAAGGCGTAGCCGTCCTATCAGCTATCAGCTATTCCACAACAATCTGTAAGTTCCTCTGTGTGATAAAATACTTTTGAACTATATTTGGGTTTTAATATTCTGGAAAATTTAAATCATATACATTGAATTTAAACCTCTATATCGCTAATAAAATCCGAAAAGGAGAAGTTACTGGTAAAAAACTGGCCGGCCCTGTAATTAAAGTTGCCACATTAGGTGTTACAATCGGAATGGTGGTTATGATATTATCTTTAGGGATAGGAACCGGGTTTAAAAGGGAAATTCGTAATAAAATAGTCGGATTCAGCTCTCATTTCCAAATCATTAACTACGACTACAATACATCTCTTGAAACCAACCCTATTGAAAGAGATTCGGTATTTGTAAACCAAATATCACAAATTGAGGGAGTAACCAGAGTTCAGGAGTTTGCAACAAAACCGGGCCTTATAAAAACAACTGAAAATATCCAGGGAATCATAATAAAAGGAATGGGCACCGACTTTGATTGGAACTTTTTTAATTCTATTATTATTGAGGGAGAAAGGCCCGATATTTACCAGTCTACAACCTCAAATGATATCATCATATCTTCAACCCTGGCAAAACTACTAAAATTGAAAGTTGGCGACCGGGTACCCACTTATTTTTTTCAGGAAAAGATAAGGCCCCGAAACTTCCGGATCTCTGCCATATATGATTCACATCTACCTGAGTTTGACAAGCTTTATGTGTTTGCAGATATCCGGCACATTATTAAGCTAAACAACTGGAACGAAAATCAAATAACAGGATATGAAATTACTCTGGATGGCTTTGACTTGATTGCTCCTTTATCTCAACAAATTGACCTGTTGGCAGCTTCCAGAATATCTCCGGATGGCGGGTTATTACGCTCAACCACAATAAACCAACAACAACCCCAAATTATGGGGTGGCTTGATATGCTGGACATGAATGTTACTGTAATTCTTATACTGATTATTTTGGTGGCCGGGTTTAATATGATATCCGGGTTGCTGATAATTATATTGGAACGAACCTCTATGATTGGTATATTAAAAGCTCTGGGCAAACAGAATTGGAATATCAGAAAGGTTTTTATATACCTGGCCACCTTCATTATTGCCAAAGGCATGATATGGGGCAATATTATAGGCATTGCTATTTGTATCCTTCAGCATCAATTCGGAATTATCCATCTAGATCCTGATAACTACTATCTTGATTCAGTTCCTGTTTTTATTCAACCCTTACCTATTGTTTATTTAAATATAGCAACCATTATTATCTCCTATTTAATGATGATAGGTCCTTCATATTTAATTACAAGAATCACTCCGGTTGAAGCAATCAGGTTTGATTGATCATTCATCTGCTAAATATACCTTATATAGCTTCGGATAATATTGTACAGCTACGAACATGGAATGTACGAAAATGAACAATATGCCAATTACCTCAAATTAAGCTAATAAAATACAGCGTAAAATATTTCCATACGTATATATCTATAATACAAACATATAGTGCTATTTAAAATATTAAGTTTATATAATTACATTTTTTGGCACACTTTTGGTTTTACCTTATGCGTATTTATACAAAAGGTTTAAATTAAAGACAAGACAATGAGAAAAATGCTGGAAACGTCCAGCATTTTTTTTGCTTTTTAAGGAATTTATCTTTGTTTTGAAATCCAACTTTAGTAAAGATTTACTAAATTAAAACATGCAAAGGGATCGATATGATGACAAAGTTTATTGAAATATTAAAGGAGCAGCTAAAAAGTGAATTGCCTGGAGAAAAGGCCCATAAAATAATGGCTCCCAATACAAGGTTTACAGGATCTGTAATGCCTGATAAAGAAATAGCCAAGGCCAGTGCCGTTCTAATCCTTATATATCCTAAAAACGGTTCTTTACACATACCTTTTATTTTACGACCTGAATATGATGGTGCACATAGCGGTCAGGTAAGCCTTCCCGGAGGCAAAGCAGAACCAAACGATCCAGATATTTCGTATACTGCCTTACGCGAAACTTATGAAGAAATAGGAATTGATATTTCCCGGATGAACCTTTTGGGGAGGTTAAGTGAAATTTACATTCCCAACAGCAACTTTGTGGTTCACCCTTTTATTGGCTACTTATCGCAAACACCAACATTTACTCCCGACCCATTTGAGGTACAAGCAGTTATTGAAGCTGATTTATATGATCTTTTACAGCCAGAAACAGTTTCTGTTTTTGAAAAAGAAAAAAACGGACATCACATAATTGCACCATATTTTAATATTGAAAACAATAAAATATGGGGGGCCACAGCAATGATTATAAGCGAATTTAAAGAAGTTATTGCCAATTCGGGCTATAATATTACTCCATCAGATTTTTATAATGCTCATAACGTTCAAGAATCTCATTAACATATAAATAAGGCTCTTTCCCCCTGCAATAACCGAATTCAACAACCGGATCATTAAAATATTTAGGCTGAGATTTATTTAAAAGATAATAATCTACATTACCCTCCCATACCTTGGGATCTTTGCCATTTTTCTCTGCCAGTCTCATGGCATCCAGTACATGGCCTAAACCCACATTATATGAAGCCAAAACAAACTTCAGCCTTTCCTCGGGGTTGTCCACCCTTAAAGCCATTCTTTTATCAAGCCACTTTATAAATTTGATGCCTCCCCTAATATTTTCCTGTGGCGAAGTAATGTTATTTACACCAAACTTTTGGGCCGTCGCAGGCATCAACTGCATTAAGCCCTGTGCCCCCGCCCAACTTTTAATTTCGGGAAGGAACCTGGATTCCTGATAAATCAGGGCAGCTATCAACTTCCAGTCCCAGTCAATATTTTCACTTTCTTTTTTAATAATATCGTCGAATTCAGAAACCAGTCCCCCCTTTAATGAATTATACCCGGCATCTACAATATGGGTAGAACGACGGTTGAGAAAGTATTTTTTATAAATGATATTATACTTGGCTGATTTGGTAAACCTGATCAGCCAGTTATTGATAACCTGAAGTAAATCTTTAGATGATTTCCGCACTCCCCAAGCCATTTTTTGGGGAAAACTAATGGGGGTTTCAATATCGATATTTTCGTAATAGTTTTTGTTTACACGAGCTAAAATCTCATCACAAATAGTGTATGATATTTCTCCCTCAGCAACCAAACCTATTAATTGTTCTGCTTCATAATCAGGTATCTCTACTACATTTATGCTATCCCCTATTTCATCTGATAAATTGTTCAGACGGGTAACATATGATGATCCTTTTTGTACATAAATGGTTTTACCTGCTAAATCCAGTTGATTCCTAATCAAATCATTGAATCCGGTTCTGGCTTTCTCCTGATCTTTATCTTCGATCCTCTGAACCAGGACCTGGCGTGAATAGGTATGAGGCTCTGTAAACTGTATTTTCCTGCCTCGTTCCCTGGTAACTGCAAGGTTTTGTGCTATCAGGTCAATTTTGCCACTACGCAAATCGTTAATGTTCTTTTCTACATCGTTACTAACAATCACTTCAAGCTTCACCCCAAGGTTGTTGCAGAACTCATTCAGCAATTCAAGCTGGTACCCCATGGGAGTACCTTTATAAATAAAATAATTGGTAGAATTATAATCTGTAACAACAATCAGCCGACCTCGTTTATGGATTTCATCCAAATCAAATGCTACTTCTTCTTCTATGTTATTGACCACTTTTTTACCTGATGGTTCATCACATGAAACCAATAACATTAGTAAAAGTGTAATAACTCCTGCTACAACTCTCATAAGTAAGTATTTAACTTTTAGCCCACAAATATATAATCAATTATAGTTCTGCACAAAAGTAATTGACGAACCACAATAATCTTATACTTGATTTTAGTCGTAAAAGTTCCATGAAACACCCCATTTTATGCGCATTGGAGCATTGGGATAGCCTTGTGTAAGAAAATAGTTCCGATCCATAAAACTTTGATTAAAATGATCAAGCTTTACAAAAATCCTGGCTCTTTTTAAGTGAAAATTTAAGAAGGCATCTAAAAATGGATAGTCTCCTACTTTAACTTCATTTTTGTTATAAAATTGTCCTGTAGCCGGCATATAGGCGGGTGCATAATATGCGGTATGATATCTTACATCAACCCCAACCTGCACTTGCAACACCCTCTTTGCCAGATAAAAATTAAAATAATTAGAGCTGTATCCGGCAAATTCAGGTAAGGGGTACACCTTTTCATCAGAAGTATACTGATACGCCAACCTATTGTCACTATGGAATGCGCCTAACTCAAAATCCTTATTTAAGGATATTTGAAATGCACTAACTACATCATCCGACTGCTCTGGCAAAGCCTTATTATTCCAATAAATATAATCAGTAAACACCTTTGATTCCCAGGATAATTTAAAGTTTCTGGTTGGTATTTTAATCCCGGCTTCCAGATTTACAATTTTTTCCTGTTTAAAGTTTTCGCTCCATTTAAAATGATTTGAATAATAATTCTCTTCTAAAAATTCGGCACTCCTCAGCAACAGTTTACCTCTTGCATATATCCCGGCAGTATCCTTAAATATTTTATATAGTGAATTTATATTCCCCTGCAATTCCAAATCTCCCAGCCTATATCCCTGAATATAAAGCTTTCCACCTGCATTCCACCAAAAATTATCTCCTAAATTTTTAAATACCTGTCCTCCAATATAGGTAGTAACAAGGGTTGTGTCGTTACTATTATATTTTAATGTATAGCTGGTTTTATCCTTGTTAAATATAGAATCTTGTTCCGATTCGTATTTATAAAACTTAACCTCATTACTAATAAAAGCCCTTAATCCAAATTTCAATAAGGAATTTGCTTCTTCATTAAATTTAATTTGAAAAGTGTTTTTAACGAATGAATATCTTGTAGAATCCCTTGTTTCCAGATCATCCACATATACCGTATCGTACAAAGGCAACTGATTGTTATCATCAAAATACTTATCCAACCCATCTATTTTGTAAACCCTTTTGTACATCCCTGCATGTAAACTATGAAATACAGTACTTACCGGAAGTTCATAATCTTCTTCAAACTGGCTTTCACTTTCTATACTATCGGTAACCGGCCTGTTTAGTTTTATTTTACCTATGCCCAACGAGTGGTTGTAGAACATTTGATAGTTTTCAATTTTATTTATGGCCGACATATATTTAACAGGTATATCTTCAGCCCGAGTATAGTCATCATATGTATCATCGTCGGTTATAATGGTATGGTCATCATCTTCCAAACCGCCATTTTCATAATGTTGGGCCCTGTTAAAGGTAAATACTGCATGCATTGAGTATTTATTGCTGTGATAGCTGGAATACAGATTAAAATTTCTGTTATCCACCTGTTGAGCTTCGTATAAACCAACACTTGATACCAGGTTATATCTGATACCGAGATTCCAGTCCTTGTTTATGTTTTGCGTAAAAAAACCTGTAAAATTTTCTTCAGAACGTCTGCCCGGACCTGCGTTTATATACGTAAGGTTAGTATAAGGAACCTTGGTATTAAAATATTGTATATCCCGGGGTTGAACAAAATGCTTTTCCAACGAATTCAAAAAGATAAACTCATTAAAATCAGACCCATGGCTCAACAAGTTGGATTTATAAGCACTACCCTTGTTCCCTAAATAAATATTTGAATAGCTTTCTTTAAATACGGGATCATAGTTATGAAAACCGGAAGTAATGGTATCTACAATTACAGTATCAACAAAAGTATAATCATCAACCATTTTCCACGACCAAATCCTGTCGTGCAAATCAACAAGTGTACCTGCTTGGTGCATATGCTCATGCTCCCCTGCTCCGGGCATTGAACCTCTTCTTTCAGGCCTTCCTTGCTGTGCAAAGACTCCTCCGCTTAATAGTAAGTAAATAAGTATATATAATATTCTCGTATTCATCATCGGCAAAGATAGAAAAAAATGTTTCGGACAAACATTAAAAAACTCCCTCTGCCCTACAATTTCCATTCCCAAATTTGGAGTTTAGCTAAAACAATCGGAAACCAGCGCCTAATGTTTTGCTAAAACTAATTTTTCTTTAATTTTGGGCACTTAATTACTCAATTAAACAATTATCAAAATGAAAAAAGTATTAGTATTTACAATGCTAATTATGCTAGGAAGGCTAGCATCAGCACAAAATGTACAGCTGCACTACGATTTTGGGGAAGACAGAAAAATGTTTACAACCACAATGGAAATGTTTAAGCCCGACAAAATGGGTAGCACATTCTTTTTTATTGATTTAGACTATGGAAGTGATATTAGCGGCGTAGATAACGGAGTATCTTTATCTTACTGGGAAATTGCAAGAAGCTTTAAATGGAATGAAAACCAAAAGTTTGAGCCTCGTATAGAATTCAACAGTGGTGGATCTACATTATTTCAAATCGAAAATGCATGGTTAGTTGGAGCTCAATATACTTTTAACAATGCAGATTTTTCAAAAGTATTATCTCTGCAAGCAAATTATAAATATATTAAAGATAAAGAAGATGCTTCTTTTCAATTGACAGCAGTCTGGGGTTTGCATTTCTTCGAAAGAAAATTATCATTTACAGGATTTGCTGATTTTTGGAAAGAAGAAATGTTCTGGGGAACAGATTATAGATTTTTAACAGAACCCCAGATTTGGTGGAATGCGATGGAACATTTTTCTTTTGGAGGAGAGGTTGAGTTAAGTAGCAATTTTGCAGACGACAAATTTGTTGTAAATCCAACTTTAGCTGTTAAGTGGACATTCTAAAATAGTTGATTATGTTAGAAAAATTCTTTAAACTAAAAGAAAATAAAACAACGGTAAAAACAGAAGTAATTGCTGGTATTACCACATTTATGACAATGGCCTATATTTTGGCTGTAAACCCTGATATTCTTTCAAAAACGGGAATGGATATCAATGCTGTTTTTTCTGCAACCGCAATCTCTGCAATTGTAGGAACACTAGTTATGGCCTTATGGGCTAAGCTTCCTTTTGCATTGGCGCCAGGAATGGGATTAAATGCTTTTTTTGCATTTTCTGTTTGTATTGGAATGGATTGTAGCTGGCAATTTGCTTTAACTGCGGTTTTTCTTGAAGGTATTATCTTCCTTGTATTAACCGTGTTTAATATCCGGGAGCTTATTGTAAACTCTATACCTACCAACATGAAACATGCTATTTCTGCAGGTATTGGTTTATTTATTGCTTTTATTGGAATGCAACATGCCGGTTTAATCGTAAATAACGACGCTGTATTGGTTGGTTTAGGAAGCATGAAAGAACCAACTGTTTTAGTAATGGTATTTGGATTGGTTATCATTGGAGTTTTACTTGCTTTAAAAGTAAAAGGTGCATTATTAATAGGAATATTCGCAGCTACTGTTTTAGGTATTCCAATGGGCGTTACCAAACTTCCTGATACCTCATTAATATCTACCCCACCAAGCGTTAGTTCTATTGCATTCCAATTCGATTTCCACGAAATATTTTCAATGAAAATGTTAGTAGTATTATTTACATTTTTATTTGTAGATATGTTTGATACAGTTGGTACTTTAATTGGAGTATCTTCCAAAGCAAACATGTTGGATAAGGACGGAAAATTACCAAGAGTGAAACAAGCTTTATTTGCTGATGCCATTGGTACAACTGTGGGAGCTGCATTAGGAACTTCGACTGTTACTACTTATGTAGAAAGTGCCTCAGGAGTTGCAGAAGGTGGTAGAACCGGCCTTACTTCATTAACGGTTGCTGGTATGTTTTTAATTGCGCTGTTTCTTTCTCCATTGTTTTTAATGGTTCCGGATGCAGCAACAGCTCCGGCATTAATTATTGTAGGTTCATTTATGCTTTCTCCTATATTGAAAGTAAACCTTGAAGATTATACTGAATCCATTCCAGTATTTTTAACTGTTATTATGATGCCTTTAGCATACAGTATTGCAGAAGGTATTGTATTTGGTATGCTGGCTTTTGTAATTTTAAAATTATTATCAGGAAGACACAAAGAAATCTCTATTGTAAGTTATTTCCTTGCTGTTCTGTTTATTTTAAAATTTTTAATGTAAACATCTGGATAAGATTAAAATACTTAACAACTTTATTTGTTGAGATAATATTTATATCCTAAAATATATGAACGCCTCTACATTTTGTAGGGGCGTTTTTTGATTATTCATGATATATTGTGTTGCTTTGTGCCTTACATCATCAATGAACTATTAACATTAAAAACAATTATAGTTTATAAACATTTACACTCCCATTAATGAAAGACCTTACTACAGGAAATGAAGCAAAATTGATTTTTAATTTTGCTATGCCCATGGTGCTTGGAAACCTGTTTCAGCAGTTGTATAATGTAATAGACAGTGCTATTGTAGGTCGTTTTTTAGGAGATCAGGCCCTGGCAGCTGTAGGAGCCTCCTTCCCTATTTTTTACACATTAATTGCTTTTGTAATTGGTATTGGAAGCGGGGCCACCATAGTAATTTCACAGTATTTTGGCGCGAAAAAATTAACCGAAGTAAAAAGAGCTATAACCACCATCTATATATTTTTAATGTTTGCCAGCGTTGTTACCATGTTTGTAGGCATTACTTTTGCCGAAGAAATTTTCCGTTTGCTCAACGTTAGTGAAGATGTATTACCCCAGTCGGTTGACTATTTTACTACTTATATGACTGGTATGGTAGCATTTTTTGGATTTAATGGAACCACCTCCATTTTACGGGGATTGGGAGATTCCAAAACCCCTCTTCGTTTTTTAATATTTGCCACTATAACCAATATTACCCTTGATATTTTATTTGTTGTAGTATTTAAATGGGGCATTAAATCTGTTGCCTTTGCCACTGTTATTTCACAGTTTATTGCTTTTGCAAGAGCCATATATTATTTACAGAAGCAGCAACATATCATATCATTTAACCTCCGAAAATGGGTTTTCGACACAAAAATATTCAGGCAAAACATCAATATAGGTTTACCTACAGCCTTTCAACAAACATTTGTTGCCTTAGGCATAATGGCCTTAATTCGCATTGTAAACAATTTTGATTCTAATGTATTAGCAGCCTTTACTGCTGCCGGCAGAATAGATTCTTTAGCAGCCCTCCCTGCCCTTAACCTGGCCTCGGCGTTATCAGCCTTTGTGGGACAAAACCTGGGAGCCAATAAAATTGAAAGGATAAAGAAAGGTCTGAGAGCCTCCCTCTATATGGCTTGGTCAATTTCATTTTTAGTGATGGTAATGGCTTATTTCTTTGCGGGGAACCTGATGTCATTGTTTTCATCTAGTGAAGTGGTTATAAACCATGGAAAGAACTATTTGATTATTGTAAGTTCCTTTTATATGGTGTTTTCAACTATGTTTATAATCCATGGCGTTTTAAGAGGGGCCGGAGCCACATTAATTCCCATGTTTATTTCACTGATGAGTTTATGGGTGATCCGTATCCCCCTGGCTATATTATTCTCAAACCACTTTGGAGTAAATGGAATATGGTGGGCCATCCCTGCAGGTTGGAGTGCCGGGATGATAGGTTCACTTATTTATTACCTGACAGGAGCCTGGAAAAAGAAGGGGATTATTAAACACACAACCGATTAACATTAAACACCAGGCTAATCAATAGCCTGCTTTTCTTCTATTGTTTAACAATCCATAAGATATTAATTCAGTACAAAATTAATTGGTATGGAGTATTGAACCCGCACGGGTTTTCCTCTCTGTTTTCCAGGTGAGAACAGAGGCAGTGATTCCACCACCCTAACAGCCTCCTTGTCTAATTCCGGGTGGACTCCCCGTGTAACGATAATATTAGAAACAGTTCCTTTGGGAGAAACTACAAAAGATAAATAGACCCTTCCCTGTACCCCATTCTCTGCAGCAATAACAGGATACCTGATTGCTGCAGAAATGTACTTCATCAATTCCACATTACCTTCCTGGGTTGTTTTACAGATATCAGGCCTGAATATTGGCATTTCTTCCACCACCATAAAGACAGGCATCTCCGAAACTTCCTCTTCCATTTCAAAATCAACCACCTCTGTAGTTTCAATAATTTCATCCTGGTCGGTTTCACTATCTAATATGAGCAACTCTTCATCTAATTCAATATCATTTTCCACAATATTAATTACATCATAAACCTTTGCCGGAGGGGCTGGTGGTGGAGGAATTAAATGTTCCTGACGTGTAATAGGAATCATTTCTTCTTCTGCAACCTCCTCAAATTCAACAATTGATAATTCGGCCCCTTTTTCTTTAAAATTCAATTCCATTGAGAATAACACAACAGCCATGGTAAACAACAGGCCCAGTTCGAAGAATAATGAACGTTTGTGTTCTAAATCTGCGTGGTTGGTTTTACGAGCTTTCATAACTCTAAGTATTTACCGGTTAAAATATAATCAAATGATATAACCTGTATAACCCGGAGTTCAGCATATATTAAAATTGGAGAAACATCCGTGCTATCAGGAGATTACAAGCACTAACTCCATACTTTATTCTATTTTAAATGTTTATACGAAATTATTGATAAAAGGTTTTAATAAATGCTCTTTTTTTTATGCCCAAACTGTTAATACTAAACCTATTCCTTACTTTCAATAACCTTTTCTATAAGAAGTAATAGAATACTGAAAGTAAGGAATATGGGCTTAATACGTTTTCTTTTTACCTTAGCTTTTATAAGCTAATCCGTTTTATTGCCGGCTCATTATTTTGAATAGACCGTGAATATTTAATGGCAGACTTTCCAAATATCATGGAAGCTACTATTTCATGATCATCAGGTATATTTATAACCTTCTTTAATTCGGGTGCTACATCTTCAAAAACATATTTAGCAAAGCCATCCCATAAAGTCCCTATTCCATTAGCACTGGCCAATAAATCAAAATATGTTAATGCTATGGAGCAATCAATATGAGGCTCTGTTCCGCTATGAGGGGCTGAAACAAGTATAAAATGTGGAGCATTTCTAAATATTACGTCAATCTGCTTCTTTTCCCATACTTCTCTGAAATTATTTAAGAATAAATATTTTTCGGGAAACCGCCCTTCTTCAAAAACTTGTTTAAGCGTATCGTAGGCCAAGTTCCTGAGCTTGGCCATATCGTCCTTGTTATCAACCACAGTAAACTGAACTGCATTTTCATTTTTACCGGTAGGTGCATATGAAGCTTTAGCAACAAGATGATGAATTAATTCTTTATCAATTTCTTTCTTGGTAAACTTTCGGGTGGAACGACGCATCTGCATCAGGTTTTCCAACTCTTCAGACTTGGGAATAGGTGAACCAACAGGAATACTATCGCCAGGTTGCTTACCCCAAATTGAAATGGCACCTTCAGGACAAACAGCCAGACAGTGTTGGCATTTTAAACAGTTTTGCTCTTTTCCTTCTTTAATCTCAGGAAATTCAGTTTTGCTATCTATAATCAATACCGGACAATCAGAACTACATTTACCACAATGCGTACATTTGCCTTTATCAACCTTAAAATCTATCATTATAATAATTCTTAAAAATTTACGCTATAAATTAATCCCTTTTACTACCTATCTCCATCACAAGATCCATCTTACTCATAACATGTTCATAAGCACCTTTAGAATGAGGGATTTTACAATCGCTACAATCCTTTTTGCCATTGGTATATTTAAAGTTACCTCCACATTTGTCTTTTAGCATATACAAAGGGCAAAAGCAAAACAAGCAATTAAAATCATCTTCATTTTTTATTTTGTGGCATGGAAAGAATTCACACTTCCTGTTTTGTACAAACTTATAGTTTTCCGTTTCAATTACAGACTTCATGGCAATTAATTTTTTAGGCTGACAAAGCTAAGGTTTTCTTTTATAAAGGCATTATTACGTCATATAAAAGTAATATATAGGCTGTATACAATAGTTGTATCCCATCAATTTTTAAACACAATAAAAAAACATAATTATTCGTGTTTTTACCTATAATTTCTCCAATTGGTATGTTTTTTTACTTTATTTTTGATTTAAGAATAGTTTAACATTATTCAATTACATTTTGATTCAACAAGTTTTTATCATAATTCTATAAGATGCTATTAATCATTGACAACCAAAGTGCTTTCATAAAGAAATTCAAACGTCAGTTTCTTTCAGAGCAAGATTTTGATTATGTATTTTTTGATCACAACCAACCAATTACTTTATCTGCAAAAACACAGATTAAAGGAATCATTTTATCCGGAGGGAAAGGCAATCCATATGAGCCATTAAATTTAACCTCAAATTTTGTCGCGCTGATGAATTTTGACGTACCGGTTCTAGGTTTCTGTCTCGGACACGAAATCATTGCGGTAAGTTACAGGGGCAGAATTAAAAAGCTTCCTGAGTATCACAGTAAAAAAGAAATCATTACCATAACAAACCAGGAAGACCCTATTTTTGAAGGATTAAAGAAATCTGAAGTATCTTTAGTAAAAAGGCATTCTTTTCATGTTTCAGAACTCCCTTCTTCCTTTGATAGTCTGGCCATTTCCGACACCTGCTCAAATGAGATTATCCGCCATAAATCAAAGCCCATTTATGGATTCCAATCACATCCGGAAGTATCGGGAGAAGATGGTATGGTTATGGTTAAAAACTTTTTAAAGATTTGTAATATTTTATAATATGGATTGGCAGTATTGGCTTCAAGTGGCAATTATTATTGTTGCGGTTTATTTATCATCATTTATCATCCGGAAGTTTTTGGGTTTGTTTATCAAACGGAAATCATTAAAAGTTAATGTTGATCCCACCAACTTTTCATTTCTAAAAAACTCAATTAGCTTTTTAATATATACAGCAGGACTTATAGCGATTTTTTACATAACCCCATCACTAAAAACTGTAAGCAAAGCATTATTTGCAGGAGCCGGGGTTTTGGCGGCAATTATAGGTTTTGCTTCGCAAAAAGCGTTTAGCAATATTATAAGCGGTATTTTTATTCTGATATTTCGCCCTTTTAGGGTGAACGATGTGATTGAGATTAATGGTATTGACAAAGGTATTGTCGAAGAAATAACCTTACGTCACACCATCATAAGGAACTATGAAAACCGCCGTATAATTATTCCTAATTCAATAATAAGTGAAGCCACAATTATAAACAGCAATATAATAGAGGAGAAAATTAAAAAATTTGTAGAATTTGACATAAGCTATGAATCAGATATTGAACTTGCAAAAAAAATCATATACGAAGAGGCTGTTAACCACCCTTTAATATATGATAATCGCTCTGAAGAAGATAAGAAGGTAAATAAACCGATGGCACTTACACGAGTTATCCGCCTGGGAGAATACTCTGTAACCATACGGGCATATATATGGGCAAAAAACAATGATGATGCTTTTGTACTAAACTGTGACATGAATGAATCCGTAAAAAAACGATTCGATCAGGTAGGCATTGAAATACCTTACCCACACAGAACCATAGTTAATAAACATTCAAAACAAATTACACAATGAAAGTTGCATTAATATATAATAAAGACATAAGTGGTGTGATCAACACCTTTGGAATGCAGAACAAAGAGTTCTATAACGAAAAAACCGTAAAAAGAGTGGCTGAAAGTCTGGAAAAAGCAGGACACAATGTGGCCATTTTAGATGGAAACAAACAGATTATAGAAAGACTTGAAAATTTTATGCCCAGGGTAAATGAAGGCGAACAAATGGGCATGATATTCAATATGGCTTATGGAATCCAGGGCGAATCCCGTTATACACACATTCCTAGTATGTTAGAAATGCTAGGACTACCTTATGTCGGCTCTTCACCATCTGGTCATGCGCTGGCGTTAGACAAAGTATTGACTAAGATTATCTGGAAAAACAACAACCTTCCCACACCGGATTTTTGGGTATTCAACAATCATGAAGAGGACATGTCGACTGTAAAATTTCCGGTAATTGTAAAACCAAAAATGGAAAGTGTTTCATTTGGCTTAAAGGTAGTATACAATCAGGAAGATTTAAGAGAGGCCGTACATTATATTGTTACAGAATTTGACCAACAAGCTCTGGTTGAGCAATTTATAAGGGGACGTGAATTTTGTGTGGGGCTCATTGGGAATTCCCCGGTTGAATCTTTCCCCGTACTGGAAATTGACTTGGAGGGAGATCCGGATGCCATACAAACTGTTGATGATAAAAAGCATAAACCCAAAAAGAAAGTTTGTCCTGCACATATCAGCCCCGAATTAGCAGAAAAAATGCAGCAAATCAGTATAGATGCCTTTAATGCATTAAACCTAAGGGATTTTGCCCGTGTTGATATCCGGTTGGATGAAGACGAGAACATTTACCTGTTAGAAATAAACTCCATGGCCAGCCTTGGAGAATCAGGCTCCTATCCCACTGCAGCAAAGGTTGCCGGATATAACTTTGAGGGACTTGTAAACAAGATGCTTGATGTGGCATCTGTTCGCTATTTTACCAATGCCCTGCCACAGGGAGACAATAACAAGTCAAAATCAAAGACAAGTCAAACATCGCGAATGCGGACTTTTATAAAAACCAGGCAGCAACGAACGGAAAAACTTCTAAAACAGATGGTTGATACCGATACATACGTAAGGAATGTTGAAGGAGTAAATTATTGTTCCGGATTAATTAGTTCTGAATTAAGCCAAATGGGTTTTACGCAGGAAATATACCCTCAACTTGAAGTTGGAAACATATTATATTTTTCCAATTCATTTAATCAGGAGGTGGATTATTTAATTGTACAACCCATAGATACCAGAATAAAATTAGCTAAACACGAAAACTTCCAGGAACATGAACAATATTTGGAAGGAACAGGTATCTGGGAAAATAAAGGTGGTATTGCTATTTTAATCTCAGCTCTTCAGGCACTAAAGTTTTCAAGGAGTTTGAAAAAATTAAAAATAGGGATTTTATTAGTAACAGACTCTTCTATTGATGGTAGGTATTCCAAATCTATTATCCAGCAAAAAGCGGAAATTGCCCAATCTGTGATTTCATTAAGCGGCTCATCAAAAAGCGGAGGACTTATCTTATCCCGCTCCGGATCTGCACTTTATCGCCTTGATACAAAGATGTTAAAAAAGGACAATCCTGAACATGTTTCAAATACAGCTATGAATTTTAATAAAACACTTGCTGCTATTACCGATATTTCTTACAACGACAGCAACAATATTATAGCTCCTTTTGACATAGAATTTAAGAGTAATATTTTTAAACGATATGCATATGGTACCGCCGGTATTAGCGTACGCTACAATTCACCAGAAGTACTTGACGAGATAGAGATGAAAATAAAGAAGATTCTGTCTACGCAAAAAAGAAGTAAAATTTATCAGATGAAGATAGAAGGTGGTTTGAAGAGACCCGCACTTTCTGCCTCTGAAAAATCTACCCAATTATTTAATCAAATCTGCGAATTGGCTAAGAAGATTGATGTCCGAATCACTGAAGAACACAGATGGAGTTCTGCAGACATCTGTCACATAAAAAAGGATTTACCTATAATTGATGGACTTGGACCAGTTGGAGAATACCTTCCCTCAGATAATGAAAGGATTATCCGCCATAGTATAACAGAGCGAGCATTACTTTTAGCTTTACTACTAAAAAATTAATACAACAAACTCCCGGTTAATGTAAAACCGGGAGTTTTCATATGATTCCACCTATAACAATATGGTATTATTATGTATTATACCATTTGTTTACCATATTCTTCATAAATTGCAAACTTCCTTTTGCCAAATCTTCAGAGTTGTATTTTGAAGGTCGCCATAAGGAGGTTGGTCCTACAAGCTCTTTAATTTCGGATGAGAAATTTTCAAGTACCAGTGGACCTTGGTAGTTAATCTCAGATAATGCCTTAAAAAAATCATCCCAGTTTACGTTTCCCTCTCCTGTCATGCCCCTGTCACTTTCTGTAATGTGGGTATGTTTTAATTTATCTCCTGCCCTGATGATTGGATCATACAGGTTTGTTTCTTCAATGTTCATATGGAAAGTATCTATATGTAGTCCTATGTTTGGCAAATCAATTTCCTCAATCATATCCAACACCTCGTCGGCAGCTGTAAATACATAACTCTCATAACGATTGATAGGTTCAGGAGCTATTGTAATGCGGTGATCTTTTGCATAGTTTGCCAATTCTGTAAATACTTGTTTAACTGTTTCCCGTTCATTTATTGTACAGGGGGTACCTGTAAAACTCCCAATGGCTGAGTGCAATACACCACCTAGAAAGTCCCCTCCCATTTCAGATACAATATCAATAGCTGATTTTATTAACGCTAAGGCCTTTTCAGGATAAAGCGGCATATGGCTGTCTGCAGGCAAGTTCAGACTGCACCGTGCTTCAATTCCGTTGTTACTTAATTGTTTTCTAACTTTTTTTGCATTAAACTCCAGGTTTGATGGCAAACTGATTTCAAGCATATCAAACCCGTATTCTGCAGTTTTTCTTATGGAATATTCACCTCCTTCTGGAGTCCAGTAAGGGATAAATGACAAGTATGAAGTTCCAAATGTTGGCATGATAAATCAATTTTAGTGTAAATAATTAGAATAACCACATTTCGGTTTTAATACCGATATAAGTACCCCAGCTTTTATTGTTCAGCTGAAGATAAGGCGAATACTGATTATCTTTTGCATAATCATTGTATTTCGCAGCCGACATAACAAGACGGATATGAGGTCGGCACCATGCATTCTTTTTTCCTAAAGGCACAATAGTTGGTGCAAAAGAGAATTTCAACATAGAAGCGGTTGGATTATTACCATCTTTACGTGTTGCATAATGAACTTCATTAATTAAATGCAGCCAGTTTTTGACATAATACAACGAACGCGCCCCCACAACAAAATCAGTTTTTCTATTATAGATTTCACTCTTATCATAAAACAGCGCTTTATTATTGCTTGAAGAACCTCCTTTACTATTGGTAAAGATACCATATCCATTCAGACTAAAATTTTTGTGTAAATTTAACAGGAAGTGCTCAACCATTGTTACAGAATACGCATTGGTATATTTACCATTTTGATCAGGAGCCCCATAGGTTGCCCATGTCCAGGTATTTCCATTATCCCCGCCATTGGCAATGCCAGCTCCATATCGAACTGAAAACTGATTAAAAGAACCTTCAACCTTGGTTTTTAGCGGAGAATTTAATTTGGCACCCAATACCCATCCCCAGTCTGAAGGATACGAATAATCCACATCTTTTGAGTTTTCTGCCACATAATGATACTCGCCGAGTAATTTAAGGGAGTTTCCTCCTTTTAACTTCATTGTATGCTCCCCTACAAATACCATTCTCTGACGAATAGCCGGGTTAGTAGCCCCCTTAACTGTTACCTGATAATTATAAGGGTAAACTCCTGAAGAATCAGATGAAGACGGCATATAGATCGCAAATTCGGTGTCTTTGTAGCTAACCCCGGCCCCTTGTGCAGAATGGTCATCAAAATAAAAATAATCGCAAATATGGATATCATCATATCGTCTAAACCTTACACCTGCCCAGGCCGACCAATCACTACCCATAATATTTTTGGCTTCAACATAGGTTTCAGGTAAAATAAATGTTAACCCCTGAGGAGAACGAGAGCTCACATTCCCCATAAACTGTCCGTTTTGAGAGTACATACCTAAACGAACCTGCATGGTTACATTGGTAGTATCATCGTTCTCACTTTTTGGAGTAAAATGAATAGCAGGTAATAAATCCATATAATCATACTGTTCCATCCTACCGGCAAGCGATCCCTGCCCCGAAAGATTTAAAGGTTTCCATTGCATTCCTTCTCCATTAGGAGACATCCCTATACCGATCCTTCCGGTGGTTCCCATCGAAAAATTTGTATTCGTAATAACAACCTGAGCTGTCATAATTGAGCTAATAAAAATAATAGCTACTATACTGATATATTTTCTTGTAGATTTCATTTTCTTAAAGGCTTTTAGATTTCACAATTATAACTTAAGGTCTCTTGTGCTTTGGGTTTTAAGAAAGACTGAATTGAGTACTTTTTCCTTGAAACCGATAATCCATACCATGAAACATAAGCAAAGCAGATTAAAGGCAACAGAAATGAGAAGTTTACTTCTGAGACTCCCATTATTTGAATATCGGCTACTCCACTACCGGATATATCAATAATAGAACCTTGAAGCTTAGGCATTAATGCTCCGCCTACGATCCCCATTACCAATCCTGCCGAACCAATTTTTGATTCCTCTTCTGTTAACCCACTTAAAGCGGTTCCAAAAATTGTAGGATACATTATCGACATAAAGAATGAGGCCAGAACAATAAAATTAAGTCCTATCACATTATTTAAAAGAATAGCTCCAACCATACTTGCAGCTGCGCCCATACCGAAAAGCGAAAGCAACTTTCCTTCACTAACGTATTTTAGCAAAAAGGTTCCAACTCCTCTTCCAACAGTAAACAACACAAATGCAGCAAATTGGTAGTAACCAGCAGTCACATTATCAATATTTCCCGCTTCGGCATAATGGTAAATATAAGTCCAGCACATAATTTGGGCACCAATGTATAAGGTTTGCGCCATGACTCCGGAGACGTATTTTTTATTTTTTATTAAGGCCTTTAACGCCTGTCCTATATTTTCTGAGCTTGATTTCTCTGAGTTCTTTGATTCTGGAATTTTGTTGATCAGGAATAAAACAAAGATGCCTAAAATAACTAAACCTAATATTACATAAGGGTCGCGAATAGTCATTAAATCAGTAGTTTTTATTAAAACTTTAGAAGCTTCGTCTAAACTGGAAAAGTTTTGAATATCATCCGATTTTAAATTTTTTAGAACAAATTGTTGCGCAATTAACAATCCTCCAAGCAAACCAATTGGATTAAATGATTGAGCTAAATTTAAACGCCTTGTTGCAGTTTCTTTGCTCCCTAATGATAAAACATAAGGATTGGCAGCTGTTTCAAGAAAAGCCAGACCAAAGGTTAAAACATATAAACCCAAACAAAAGAACCAGAATTGTTCAGTTATGGCTGCAGGATAAAATAACAATGCCCCTGTTGCATAAAGTCCCAAACCAATTAAAATACCAACTTTATAAGAGTATTTTTTCATAAACATTGATGCCGGTAGAGCCATACAAAAATACCCACCATAAAAGGCCATTTGCACCCATGCAGCCTGGGAGTTTGACAATTCCAATACCTTTTTAAAGGCTTGAACCATAGGATCTGTAACCGCATTTGCAAATCCCCAAAGTCCGAACAATAAGGTCACTAATATAAAAGGAAAAAGATTTTTTTTAGAAATACTTTTTGTGTTGTAGTTATTATTTTTCATAGCTGACAAATATTAATTCAAAAGATTTTTTTTACATTTCACTAATAGCCAATTGATCCAAGTATTCAATTTGGTAATCAGGGCATGCACCTTCCTGAGATGTAACAAAGGCACCAAGAGCAGTAGCGTAGTACATTCCGGTTTCAACGGGTTCATTCTGGATCTTTTTGGCTAGGAAAGCAGCAAGAAAAGAATCTCCACTTCCGACTGTATCTTTGACTTTTACTTTGTTTGCAGGGAATGAACACTCCGTTTCCATATCGTAATAAGTGGCACCACTACTCCCTTTGGTAACAATAACTTCATTAATATTATACCGGGATTGAAGAAAACGCACACTACTTTTTTCATCCAGCTTTTCTTTGCAAAACCAGGAATTAAGTAACTGAAGTTCTGATTGATTTAATTTTAAAAGATTGCACTCATTAAGCAGATGCTCAATAATTTCTTTAGAATAAAAGGGTGGTCGCAGATTTATATCAAAAACTTTATATGAAGCTTGTTCCAGTAATTTATATAGGGTTTCTCTTGATTTTTGGCTCCTGGTACTTAGTGTTCCAAAAACAAATGCATCAGCACTTTTAACTTCTTCAACATGATGATTCATAAAATCAATATGATCCCAGGCTGCATCAGCTTTTATAACATAACTCATTTCATGATCCTCTCCGGCTATTGCGTTAACAACACCTGTTTGATTAACATCATCAATTTGGCAATTGTTAATGGAAACACCCCATCCGTTAAGAATATTCAACAGGTCTTTTCCCAATTGGTCGGTTCCCACCCTACTGATCATTTTGCTTTCAACACCAAACTTATTTAAGTGGTAAGCAACATTCATTGGAGCCCCACCAGGTTTTGTCTGGTTTGGGAATATATCCCATAGTACTTCCCCGTAACATACTACTTTGTTTTTTCTAAAATTGGATGAATTCATTTTGATAAATTTTTATTGTTGAAATAGTTTAATCGTTTAAACAGCGTTCGTAAAAAATTTTCAGAACCTGATGTCCTGAACAGCGCGCACTATTGGCCGGAGTTTCTGTTTTTCACTTTTGATTATTTCTTGCTTAATCGTTTAAACCTATAATCAAAAAAATTATTTTCGGGAAGTTGAATCCCGAACGATGAGTTCTGCTGACAGGAATATCTGTTCTTTCTTTTTATTATCAGATATGGCCTGAATAATCAGTCTTACAGCTTCTTTACCCAATTGAGGAAGAGGTTGATTAACATACGTGATCGATGTATAAAACAGGTCAAAAGCATCAGTCTTATCAAAAGCAATTACTCCTAAATCGCGAGGTATAATAACTTCCTTACTATTTAAATACTTTAACCCTGAAATAGTTAAAAGGTTAGATGTAAAAAAGATAGCATCAACAGATGGTTCAGATTTCAGAAAAGAATCAATTGATGACTCAACATCTTCCTGAATGTGCCCAAGTCGGACTTTACCTACCTTACTATGACCATTAAGTTGTTCTGTAGCACCACGTAAGCGTTCATTTAAATGAACTAAAGAAGTGTCATATGATACAATGCCCACATTCTTATATTTTTTTTCCATTAAGTGTTTCACTACATCTTCAGAGGCAGAATAATTATCAACAGCTACTGTATTTGTTGGAATGCCCGGAAAATATCTATCTAACAAAACAAAAGGAATGTCCTTCGATTTCAAATTTGACACAATATGTTCTGAATTATCAGGTAATGATAAAATCAAACCATCAACCTGACGATTTAAGAATACATCAATTATCTTTTCTGATTTTTCTATATCCTCATCCGAACTACCAATAATTACTGCATATCCCATCCTATCTGCTTCATTTTCAATAATACGGGCAATTTGCGATGAAAACGGGTTTGAGATATCTGCCAGAAGCAATCCTATTGAGTTTGTTTTGTTTGTTTTTAAACTTCGAGCAATCTGGTTAGGTCGGTAATTCAATTCTTTGGCAACTTCCTTAATACGGCTTGCCACCTCTTTGCTTATGCGCCCTTCCATCTTTCCATTAAGCACATAAGATACCAGTGCAGTTGAAACGCCAACTTTTGAAGCTATATCTTTTAATGATGGTTTCTTTTTCATTGCTATGATCTTATGCTAAAATGATTAAATAACATCACAAATATATAGTTTAAACGTTTAAACACCAAATAAAATTAAACTTTTTTTATATTTTTTTTTACATTACACATCCCAATCGCAGATATATCAAGGAATTTAAAACAAATATTATTATAGAATGTGAACAAACCTATACTGAAGTTAATCAAATATTATATCATGTGTTAAAACTATAATCAATGTTGATGTCCGTGACTATGCTCTGTGCTGTTATTTATATCCAATAGCACAGATCCGGAGTCTTTTAATAATCCAACAGACCATTTTATAATAACCAGGGAACTGATAATAGCGGCTATAGTATCAATAAACGGTATATCCCAAACCATGGCAGCAATCAACCCTACAATTGCCGACAAGCTGGTTAACGCATCTGCTATTACATGCAAATATGCGGCTTTTATATTGTGGTCGGAGTGCTCATGATCGTGATGTAAAAGAAAGGCACTGGCTATATTAACCAACAGGCCTATTACAGCGACTAATATTGCTTCTTTATATACAATTTCAGCAGGGTTAAAAAAACGATCTACCGCCTCTACCATGATAACAATAGCAAATATTAATAAAAACAGACCACTGTTATATCCCGAAAGAGAGAGTATTTTATTAGAGCTTCCGTTAAATTTTTCGCTCTTTGATACTTTTCTAACAATAACATAGGCTAACCAACTCAAGCCAATGGCTAAAACATGCGAACCCATGTGTATGCCGTCTGCCAATAAAGCCATGGAATTGGTGGTTAAGCCATAAATAATTTCAACTACCATGGTGACGGCAGTAAGCAGAACTACCCAAAGTGTTTTTTTCTCGTGCTGATGGTTTTCCATACTTGTATTTTAGATAGAAACACAAAACTACAAAGAATGGTTCGGCATTTAAATACCAAAAATTAGGGATTTTTACTTTTGGGTGCCCTTTTTATCAGGTGTATCACCATTTATTCCAATGCAAATTGGTTTCATCCCATTTGTCTTTGGGTTTATCTTCCCCGGTTGGATAACCAATGGCAATTACACTCAACGGAATTTTATCGGATGGGATATTCAATGCTTGTTGAACGTCTTTCTCTCTGTCTTTGATAGGATGAACTCCTGTCCATACAGCACCCAGCCCCATGCTTTCGGCAGCCAATAAAATATTCTGGGTTGCAGCGGAGCAATCCTGTACCCAATAAGGCTGGGCATCTCCTTGTAATGCCTTTGAAAGATCGCCGCAAACAACAATTGCACCAGTAGCTTGTTTTAGCATTTTTGCATAAGGCAATATGTCGGCCAATTGATCCAACACTTCTCTTTCCTGAATAGCGACAAAAGCCCATGGACGCTTGTCTACTGCCGTTGGGGCTGCCATACCAGCTCTGACCATCATGGTTAACTGGTCTTGCGATACTTGTTCTGAGGTAAAGTGACGTACACTCTTTCTGTTGAAAATAGTGACAAGGGTTTCATTTGTAATGCTAAGTGGATTGTATTGAGGTTCTTTTCCCTCTATTAAAGTTTTGTATACATCAAAGGGTTTAGCCAGCCTTTTGCCGTATCCATAATAAAAGTTTTTCTCAAAAATTACCGGCTTTAACTTCTCAATATCCACATCTTCATTTTCATCAAGAAACTGAACATCTACTTTGGTGTCAACTACTTTTCCTATAAACTGTACGTGCGAACCCAGGTGAAAGGTATCGGTTACTTCACACTCAATTACAATCGGAAATTCGCCAATGTAGGGTGCATTTACATGATCTCCCTTAACGGGCGTTAACCCAAGCTTTTTAAATTTATCTTCATCTCTTCCTGAAATATTACCTACATAATCTGTTTCAACTACAAACCTTTCTGAAGGAACATTTACAGTGAAACATCCATTGGCAAGTATGTTTTCATAAGTCATACGCGATTCTCTAATGGAAACCGAAATGCTAAGCGGATCAGAGTTGGCTATGCCTGTCCATGCTGCCGTCATTATGTCGGGTTTTCCTTCCTTACTATAAGAACCTATAACCAATGCAGGCTTGGGCATGATATAACCTTTTACGCCAACCGATTTCTTTTGATTACCGGAATAATCTGTATCGTTAGCAGATGATACCCTCTCTTGTGAAGGTTTATGATGTGTGGATCTGTCGCCATGATGGTGCTTTTTGTCACCTCCTCTTTTTGTAAGTTGAAATACCAAAACAACAACTACAACGGCTAAAACAATATTTAAAAGTGAGGATTTATTTTGCATGATTCTGTTTTTTTGATTTTAATGAAGGTACGCTATTTAAAAGGCATCCGGTGGGACATAACTGACACCAGGGTCTGTTAAAAATGAAGGACATGAGAACAATTACTACGCCTGCAATCAACATGATATCTGAAGCCACAGTAAACGAAAAGGCTTTAAAAGGCTCCATATCTGACAAGGGGACTGTATATCCAAAAATAAGACTAACCCAAATAAAGGTAAGATAGACTGACCGAAGGCTTACTTTTGATATTTTTAATTGCAAACCTTTCTTTTTTAAGGGCGAAATTTTAGAAGCGATCATCTGTATTGCTCCCATTGGGCAAAGGTAGGTGCAATAATAGTTTTTATGCCCAAGAAGAGCCACTGCAATAGCTATGATCAAAACCGTTATTAATTCCCAATTGCTCTGCCACGGCATACCTTTCATTATCCAGGTGTGTATGGTTTCGAGCGATAACATTTGCTTAAACCAAAAGCCAGAAACCATTACAATAAGAATCAAGTAATACAAGTAATATTTTCGAAACCATTTTTTAAGTAACATACTTAACGATAAAAGGATAAGTATTAAGGTTAAGACAGACTTTAATAGGCCATTTATATCGTTTTTTTGATATTGTGCCTGAACCGACAGATAACCTCCCAGTGTTTTATTAACTGTTTTAATAATGGCATTACTGCTATAGGTGGCACCACTTATGGCATCTACATATTTATTAATCAGGAGAGTATCAATAGGCATATTGCTCCAGGTATTCAACAAGCCTTTTTCTGTAATATAGGTAATGTACTCTGGCGACTCATCGTTTTTGAGCAATTGCACTCGTGATACTACATGCTTGTTATCAAAATATATTAAAACAGGTATTTTACCTGCATATCCCTGAAACTCAGCATTAAAATCGCCCGAAAACAGGGCGTTTGTAATTTTATTGTTGTTATTATCCAGAATGGAGATGGTACCTTCTGATTTTAATTTGACCTTTGCAGCATCCTTATATGCTACTTGAATATCTTTAAGGCTATAAGAAAATTCTTTCTGAGGAAGCATCCATCTAAAGGTAGCTCCTCCCCTAATGGCAACTGCAACAACAATTAAAATAATAACGATACAATTGTATATGCTATTAATGGGTATTTTTTTGAACATTTACTTTTTCTGTTTTTGATTTCGTTATGAAATATTACCAATTGATTTTGGCAGTAGATACAAAAATAGTATCACCTTATAAAATTCATCATAATCTTATTTGGTATTTCCGGTTCCTCAAGTGATAAAGTAGCAGAGGCTTCTTTCATTTTCATAATCCAGGCCATGTTATTACCAAGCGTTTCCATAATCTGAACGCCTTCGGTATCCTGCTCAGCTTCTGCCGGAGTTGTTCCATGAATAATATTCCAATAATTTGAGGTTGCCAGAATCATCTCTGAATACGCCAAATAATGATAAAGACTATCCAATGTAGCAGAACCTCCACTACGGCGCACAGCTACTACTGCAGCTCCAACTTTATGATGAAACAAAGAATTGTTATTGCTTGATGACACATACCAAACACGGTCTAAAAAGCTTTTCATTGTTCCTGATATACCCGAGAAATGCACCGGAGAACCTAGTACAATACCGTCTGCCTCCAAAATTTTGGGGATGGATTCATTTACAATATCAGTTGTTATTCCACACTGGTTATTCTTCATTTTATAACATTTTCCACACCCCAAACAACCTTGAATAGCCTTGTTGCCAATATGCAGAATTTCAAAATCAATATTTTCCTTTTCTAATTGCTTACCAAGCATTGTTAATGCATGATATGTGTTTCCTTCTTTTTTAGGACTTCCATTTATTGCTAATACTTTCATTACTCTATTTTTTTATACTAAGTGAAAATGACTATGAGAAAAAGTAGGTTTTCACTTCTTTATGAAATAGAAAACCATACATTCAAAAATAAATAATAACTATTCAAAAAGTTTGGAAACGCCTGTCATATTCAGGTCGCCTAAACCATTATCAATACCTGCATGAAAAATTTCAGACACTCGTTTTAAAAGAGATATCTGTTCATCCGCATCATTAATAGTAGATATATAGTTGAAATCCTTTGATATTAATTCAACAGGAAAGAGAGGTGCAAAATTCTGATTAATAATGGTCGAACTAATAAAATTATTTATCGGAGCCCATGGACTTGTTTGCGATACTGCATTTAATATTTCAGTCACATTGGCATTGTTGCTTTTAATTACTCCTATAAGTTCGGATAAAGCAGCTACCTGTATTCCCAGTAATGAATTAGTTACCAATTTTGTAATAGCAGCATTACCTGGTTCTCCAAGAAAATTAATTTTTGAACCCATTTTTTCCAATACGGGTTTTGCAATATCAAAAGCCTCTTTGTCTCCTGCAACAAAATAAATCAACTGTGCAGAATCTGCCTGCGGACGAGTACCGGAAACCGGAGCCTCTAAAAACGAAATTTCTTCCTTATAAAAAATGCCAACCATTTCTTTAATCCAACCCGGTGTCAATGTCGAGCTCTCAATAGCTACAGCGCCTTTTTTCATTCCGGAAACTGCTCCCGTTTCATCATTAAACCAAACATCCTTTGATGCCTCATTGTCTCTAACCATAGAGATTACAAAATCTGCATCAATCACAGCTTCTTTGGGCGTCATTGCATGTTTTGCTCCATTTTTAGCAAATTCCTCAGCTGTCTTTGCAGTACGATTCCAAACCGTTAAGTCATATCCAGCTTTTATTAATTGAGAAGCCATTCTTGAACCCATTGCACCAAGTCCAAGAAAAGCTATTTTTACGTTTTTCATATCAAAGTTGATTCTGGTTTCTTTTGTTTTTTGCATAACTTACCAATCCATCCAGCCAATCCTGATGTCCGTTAATCATAGGGTTAGGCTTTGTTTTAGCAAGCTCCTGTGCCGGTTTTCCAATTTGGCTTTCCTGTGTAAGAATTCGAACTCTATTGCCCGATAAATCTTCAATTAACCAGGCATGGATAACATCCAAACGTGTTTCCTCGTCCCCTTCAGCCCAACCATGCCATGCCAATCGAGCTGCTTCATTTTCACATGGAGGTACAAATTCAGTTACTTGTGCTTCAATTGGGAACCCAAATGTTTTAAAACGAAAACGAACACCATCAAATAATTCCCTGTCATTGGAATTTAAGAATTCAACATTAGATGAGTTTGGATAGTATTCAGGCCAGGCAAAAGGATTAGCTAAATATTTCCATACTTCCTGTGTTGTTAAACCTTTTACAATTACTTCATTTGAACAATAATTGTCTGTTGTTCCGGGAGTGTATTCTTCAGGGAATACAATTGCATTTTGTTTCATATTTTAAACTATCATTATTATAGTTGCAAAAATAACTTTAGTGATTTACCTTTGCAATAACTATCAAATTAGATAGTCTTTGCAAAAAATACCAAATACTGCGTTATTCTTATTTTTGAAACAGTCACTTACAATAAGTAAACTCCTTGGTTTCAAAAACTTCGAAAGCATTGTCTTTGGCACTTTTTTATCAAAGACTAAATTTGTGCGAGTTTATTTAGCTGACACTAGATAGGTTATTGATATGGGAAAAAGCATTGAATTAAACGGAAAAACATATCCATGTACAGTAAGCCTGGCGATGGATTTAGTAGGTGGAAAATGGAAAACGGTTATTTTATATCACCTCAAGGATAAAGAAAAACGTTACAACGAATTAAAGAAAGAAATAAGAGCCATAACGGAGATGACACTCAGTTTGCAACTTAAACAGCTGGAAGAAAGCGGTTTGGTTTTGCGTAGTGTGTTTGGCGATAAACCACCTATTAAAGTAATATATAGTTTAACTGATTTTGGGAAAACATTTATACCGGCTTTAGAAGCTATAAATAATTGGGGGCATTTGGTTGTTAAGGAAAAAGGAGGATTTATTGAATCTGCTTCATAAACCAATCAGCTCTTTGTGAATATATTTTCCAACAAAACATCAACAAACAGACTAAATAACATCATAGGAATACTTAGGCCAGTTGTTTTTTATGTAATCTATTTTATTGTCTTCGGTTACTATATAATCGATTTCCTCCAAAGAGGCCACCTGATAAGTTCTTGCTGTATTTAGTTTATGACTATCCGCAAGAATAAGCCTTTTATTTCCTCTTTCAATCATTGCACGTTTTATTAATGCCTCATCTCTGTCCGGACATGTTAATCCTTTTTCCGGATGTACATCACTTATCCCAACTAAAACCCAATCCGGATTAATAGTTTGTAGAGCTTGAAAGACAGTAACACCAACTGTTACCTGAGAAGATGAAAAGACCTTACCTCCAAGAAAATTTAATTCTATGTTAGTATGATTAAATAATTCGTTTATAATCGGAAAACTATTGGTAAATATGCTTAACTCTAATTCTTTGGGTAATTGACGTATGACTGCAAGATTAGATGTTCCTCCATCTAATAAAATTACATCTCCATTTTTAAAAAGGGGAATAACCTTTGAAGCCATTTGTTGCTTTTTATCCATAGCCGTATTTATCCTGTCCGTAAATTGGATAGATATTCCTGATTTTGCGATAGCTCCTCCATGAACTTTTGTTAACAAGCCTTTATTGTCTAATTCAGTAAGATCCCGTCTTAAGGTATCATCTGAAATTCCAAGTTCGTTACTTAGCGAAGTAACATAGATTCGATTATCTCTATTAATAAGATTTAAAATATAATCGTGTCTTTCCTTTTTAAGCATAATGCCGCATTTAAAATTGCATATATCCGCAATATATCTATATTTGATTGATATATCTAATAAATGATGCGTTATTTTATAGTTTTATGCGGTAATATGCAAGAGTGTAATTTAAATAGCCTGAAACAATTACTCTTAAACCAGAAACCGCATATACAAAAAAGTAATTCGTTGTTATTAATTATTTTTTTCTAAAAAAAATTTAAACGATGCAAAAGCAATTATTAGTAGACATGGATGGAGTGTTAGCAGATGTGTATTCTCATTTAATTAATCTTGAATTTAAAGAAACAGGATTAAAAATGACACATCAGAGTTTGGAGGGAAAATTAGAGGAGGAGGCTTTTCCTTCATTTAATAAACTTGTTAGGAGTAAAGGTTTTTTTCGTACACCTCCTGTAATGAAAGATAGTGTTGAAGGTTTAAACTATCTGAATAATAAATACAAAGTACTAATAGTATCTTCTGCAACAGAATTCCCGAATAGTTTAAATGAAAAACAAGCATGGTTAAATGAACACTTCCCTTTTATAACCTGGAAACAAATGATCTTCTGCGGCAGTAAGGATAGTATTAGTGGCGACATTATGATAGATGACCATCCTAAAAATCTTTCCACATTTAATGGTAAAAGGATAATATTTAGTCAATTGCATAATGTTCACGTGGCAGATTCTTCGTATGAAAGGGTTTCTGACTGGAAAAGAATTATGGAGATTTTATAGATTCAATCATCCAAAGATCACAAGTTTTTGAAGGAATAGAATATGAGTTAATTCAAGAAGAAGTTCTATAAATAAACCTATCAAATAAGAACTAAATAGAATCTAATCGATATTCTTTTGGAGAAACACGCATCATCTTTTTAAAAGTCCGGTTAAAATAAGGGATGTCATTAAAACCAACAGCTGCACTAATTTCTGAAATCGTCATGGCTGTTTCGCAAAGCATTATACATGAGCATTTAATTCTATACTCATTTAGTGCGGTAAAAAATGACATTCCTTTTTCTCTTTTAAAAAATGAGCAAAAGGAAGAACTATTCATCCCTACATATTTAGCTACATCATCAAGTGTTATTTTTTCTTGATAATGCGTTAACATAAAACGATGGACTTCCTGTAGTTTATCTGCCTTGCGGGATTGTCTTTCACGAAAACCAACTATTTGCATTTCAGTATCTGAAGAAATATGAGAGATGATTTGAAGTAAAGTAGTTAACTGCTCCATATTGTTTTGGGAGATCATTGAATGCATTAGTCTTTGAATCAAGGGCAACAACTTTCCCTTTAAACTCATGCCTTTTGATATCTCTTTTAAGCGCTTTACACTAGTTTGTAATTCAGGAAATGTATTTGCACATTTATCAAGAAATGAATCTGGAAAAATAATAGTGATATTTTCAATTTTGCCATGTTTATAATGAACGTTTTCATCAAAATACCAACCATGAGCCAGATTTGGAGGAAGCAAAATGATTTCTCCTTTAGAAAAGGTTTCCATATTGTCGCCAATAACACGTGTACCACTCCCTGTTATAACATAAGACAATTCCCAATCATTACTTTGGTGAAATGAAATCTGCTCATTCCACACAATATGCACATGATCAAAGAAGAAGGATTTATCTTTATCAATATCTGTATGACAATATTTTGCTTTTTCAATGTTTTTCATTCTCTCAAATTTGAATGATTACAAAAATAAGACAATAGTTTTTTAATAAAAGACAAGTTTATTAATTGTCACCACCTTTCTTTGCAATGAATTAAAAGATACAGTAAGATATTACCAATGAAAATAGATCATATTGCAATTTGGACACATGATTTGGAGAAAACCAAAAAATTTTATCTAAAGTATTTTGGGGCAAAGTGTAGCGATAAATACATAAATATTGAAAAGAATTTCTCATCATATTTTCTATCTTTTGAAGAAGGAAATACTCGGATGGAACTAATGCACAATCCATACATTATGGAATTCTTAGGGAATCATGCATCATCATTGGGATTGACTCACCTGTCAATTTCAGTTGGAGACAGAAAAAGAGTGGATAAACTAACTGAACAATTAAGAAGCGATGGCTATAACATTGTTAGCGAAGCCAGGATTACCGGGGATGGCTATTACGAGAGTGTTATTGAAGATAGTGAATGGAATAGAATTGAAATAACAGAATAAAGCACAATAGATCTTTAGATTTTAGATAAGAGACAATAGACTAATTTACAAGACGTTTTGAATCTACAAATTAAATAATTTACAATAATGATTTTTAACTACTAATTTACAGTGTAGTATAAATTTTAACGAATTGTTGAAATTAATTACACTCAAATAATAAACTTTAATAAATACATAATATGAGCCTTAGCAATAGTAATCAATCCGGTTTTTCCGACTCAAAAAAACACTACCCGATATTAGATGGTTTACGTGGTGTTGCAGCAATTATAGTTGTAGCTTTTCATATCCTTGAAACATTTACCGGGGGCGACCACTCTAAACAGATTATCAACCACGGTTATTTGGCTGTAGATTTCTTCTTTGTTTTGTCAGGTTTTGTTATTGGTTATGCCTACGACGACCGTTGGCAAAAGATGACACTCGGTGGCTTTTTTAAACGACGATTAATTCGTCTGCACCCAATGATTATTGTAGGGATGATTATTGGTGCAGTAACTTTCTATTTTCAGGATAGTAGTTTCTTCCCGGTAATATCTGAAACTCCGGTTTGGAAGATGTTATTGGTGATGGTAATTGGTTTTACTTTAATTCCGGTTGGCCATTCGATGGATATTAGGGGATGGACAGAAATGCACCCCTTGAACGGCCCGGCATGGTCGTTGTTTTTTGAATATGTTGGTAATATTTTTTATGCTTTATTTATCAGGAAGCTCTCGAATAAGGTTTTGGCGATATTCGTATTTATTGCCGGAGCTGCTTTAATTCACCTGGCTGTTACCAGTCCTCATGGAGATGTAATTGGCGGATGGTCAATTGATGCCACTCAACTTAGAATTGGTTTTACAAGACTTCTTTATCCATTTTTAGCAGGATTATTATTATCCAGAGTTGTAAAACCAGGACAATACAAGAATGCATTCTTCTGGAGCAGTTTAATACTTGTTGTTATATTCTCCATACCAAGAGTCGGAAATTCTGAACAAGTTTGGCTGAATGGCCTTTACGATTCATTATCTATAATATTAGTATTTCCGTTGGTAGTTTATATTGGTGCCAGTGGCGAAACCAAAGGTAAAATGTCATCTAAAATAAGTCGCTTTCTTGGTGATATATCCTATCCCCTATACATAATTCACTATCCTTTTATTTATATGTATATGGCATGGATTGATAAAAACCAGGACTTTATTAATACGTCACCATCTGGAAAAACAACCATGATATTTATATCAATATCAGTACTCGTGGTAAGTGTGATTTTGGCTTATGCTTTATATAAATTATATGATGTACCAGTAAGAAAATGGCTTACTGATAAGTTTATGAAGAAATAATGGATAACTACAATATATAATCAAGTTCTTATATTCTAGCAAAAGCTCAAACAGCTTGCTAATCAAGACAATGTCTAAAGCATAAGGCAAATAAAGCTTCCTGTTGTATACCAATACAACAGGGAGTTATTCCATATAAGTTAAAATATTGTTTTCCATTTTTTCTATTAGAGCAAGAATTGTAGCCTGTTCAGAATCTGTTATTCCATTGGTTGCAATACTAATAGATTGTTGCCAACAAGCATAAATTTTTTCTTTTATTTCCTCTGCTTTGGGAAGAATAAAAATAAGAACACTTCTACTATCTTCTAGGCTTTTCCTTTTTGATACATATCCTAATTTACAAAGCTTTTCAATTATCCTCGTAACATTAGCAAAATCCTTTTTCGATTTTTTAGCTAAATCACCAACTGTTAGCCCATTCTCTTCCCATAAATAGTACATTATAACCCATTGATCTGGTGTAATTTCTAATTGATTATCAGCGATTATCCTAAACACCTGCCGCTTTAAAAGTACGGCAAGTGTTGCTATTCTATGATTTACGGAATTCTCTAATTTAATTTCCATCTTGTAAAATTCTTTCTTTTACTTTATTCCATGCATGAGTGCCTTTCAAACATGATTTTTCCAATGTGTAATACATCTCTTTAAAGCGACTCATCGGAACTGACAAACTTAATATATTTGCTTCAACTTGTGGCCTTACTGACGGATCAAATAAGCCTAAAAATGACCTGTGACCTTCATCTCTGTTTTCTACAACAGTTTGAGCAACTATGGCACTACATCCTGATGCGAAAGGAACTGAAACAGCATCCGGTTTATTTGTATCCATTAAAGTCCATGAAATTAATCCTGTCATAACATCTGGAGATGCAAAAAAGATAATTCCCTCCAGGCCTTCAAAGCTATCAAGGTTGTTAATTGATGCAAAATTAATGTACTTACCTTCTTTTGATGGCATGTTTAATTCTGTAATAAAGTCAATAACCATTTCAGGTGTATCTTTATACCGTTCTTTATCAGAGACAAATCCCGGAAGAAATGGTGGAACTGACGTGAAGCCACTATATACTTTTCCTCCCGGACATGCAATGGCATCCACAGATAAACTTAAAATTTGGCCTTTTCTAGCCGGTTTTAAGTCTTTAATATAACAACCTCTTGTTTTTGATACTTCTACCTTGGGTCTATCTGAATACCAAATAGCTATAGGTAATTCATAATCGCCAAAAGCATTCCTAAAGTTCTGAATGAAATAATTTATATCCATATCTACGTTTTTATATTTGTTGTGACAAATATATTTATTTTAATTGTCATGTCAAATAAATATTATTGTTAATTCAATAGATCGTTAGATATTAGATAATAGACATTAGACTGATTTACAATTCGCTTAAAATCAATAAGATAATAATTTTGCCATAAATTATTCAATGCATTTAGAATCAGCACATTATAAAAATTTAACGAACTAATGTAATTGAAAAATCACTAAAAGAACAGACCTGGTTAACGCATATCAAAGTTAAAAGAGAAAGTACCTGAAAATAAAACTGTAGTAAATTTACTTATGAGTTAAATCTTAAGTATGCTCATCATTTTACAATACTATCTCAAAAAAATAACGTTTAAGAAAAGGGCGATTCGTTTTTTCTAAAACGTAACCACATGTTGCGCAAATTCAAAAGACCATCAAAAAACGGAGAACCTTTTAAAGGACTATTTTTACAATTAAAAGCCCCATTTCTAAAGAAATTAATAACGAAACTTGGAGAGCAATAGAAGAACTTTATAAAGAAGGTAAAATAAAGTCAATAGGTGTAAGTAATTTCTTACCTCACCATTTAGAAGCATTAATGGAAACTGCTACTATTCGACCATCCATAAATCAAATTGAGTTCCATCCCGGATTTATGCAACAGGAATGTGTTTCGTTTTGCAAAGACAATAATATACTGGTTGAAGCATGGAGTCTTTTAGGAACCGGAAAAATGTTGGATAATGAAACACTAAAAGCCACCGCTGCAAAATACAATAAATCAGTAGCCCAAATATGTATTTGATGGGTTTTGCAAAATGATGTATTACCGCTACCAAAATCAATAACTCCAAGCCGTATTGTTGAAAACTTAGCTATTGACGACTTTGAAATCACAGTAGAAGATATGCAAACAATCAATGCAATGGAATATTGTGGAGGTTCAGGTTTGCATCCTGATAAGGTTGATTTTTGATAAAAAAATGAGAGAAACTTTGTTGTGCCGGGGATGACACAAAATCTCCGGTGAATAGTAGAGTCACTTGGAGATTTTGTATTTAAATCTTTCCTTCAAAAAGCACATAATTATATTTTAGAGAAGGGATACAAGATCACTCAACTTCTTCTTTTTCCTGCCAAATAAAGTTAGATGTGCGTTTTGTAATCAACCAGCAACCGTTCTCCTTAACAAACTCATCGTAATAATATACTCCCATGGTTGTCTTTATTTTTTTACCATCTTCCATACCTATTAATATAACCATGCAATAAGAAGTTGCAGAAGCAGTATTCTCTTTTAGCTCGATAGTTTGTTGACCATTAATGTGGTAAACAGTTTCGAAAAGACTCAGGTACGAACTAAAGGCATCGCCAATTTGCTTCCGGCCTGTTAAAGTCATTCCTGGTTGTCCATTTACACGTGATTCTACGGAAGCATTTTCTGTAAATAGCAAGGTTTGTTTTTGGGTTTCTTTTTGGTCAGCTAATACAGAAAAAGTATCAACTAAATTTTTTATGGACATTTTGTCTTCAATCACCTGAATTCTATCCGATAATTCTTTGGTATTTTGCATTGTTTGTGCCTTTAAGTTTGTAAATAATATCATAATCGATAATGCGAAAACTATTTTCTTCATGGTAATGTATTTAAGATTATATTTCTGTTTTATTAAGCCGTTTGATTACTCTTGCTGGATTACCTCCAACAATTACATTCGGTTCCACATCTTTTGTAACCACCGAACCTCCTGCAACTACAGAATTCTCACCAATTGTAATCCCAGGTAAAATAGTAGCACAAGCACCAATCCATACATTTTCTTTAATACGAATTGGTTTGCAGATAAGCGTATTGTGGTCATCGAAATCGTGATTTGCAGTTAAAAGTGTTACTTGTGGCCCAATCATCACGCGGTCATCAATTGTTATGCTCCCCGCTGTCATACATGTACAATTGTGATTAATAAAAACTTGTTTACCAATCTTAATGTTTTTACCCATGTCAATATAAAATGGAGGCATTATAGCTGTACCTTCTTCAAACGATTTGCCTATTAGTTCAGCAAACAACGGAGGTAAATCTTCTAACTTATGAAACTCATTATTAATTCTATGGATAACCTTTCTTGATGATTCCATATCTAAAATTGCAGGTGCAAAATCAGGATTATACATACTTAATGGTTCACCATTCTTTAGTCGTTCATATAAATCTCTTCTTTCCATTTCTTAAATTATTGTTTGAATTACTTCGATGCAAAATTGGTAATCATTTGGTATCTATGGTTTATACAAAACACAGTATTACATACCATATTCACTGTTACGCTATTAGTTGATAATAAATTAATCTCCAAACACTTATATTTGTAGTAAATAATAAAAGCGAATAGTTATGAGTGCTATTTACAGAATTGAAACAGTAGATGATTACAATAAGATGGTAGAAGTAGAAACTTTACATCCGCTGGTAAATATTATTGACTTTTCACAACTTCAAAGCCATAAGAACACTGACAGGAAAGAATGGGATAAATATTCTCATCTATATTTCGGTATTTATGCAATCTATTTTAAAGAGGGAGATTGTGGCAAAGTAGAATATGGTCGTAATAAATATGATTATAAAGAAGGCACTTTATTATTTATATCTCCGGGACAAGTAGTAAAGATTAAACGTAGTGAGCAGGAGAACAGTAAAACCGGATGGGTTCTGATTTTTCATCCTGATTTATTGCTTAGTTCTTCCCTTAGTAAAATAATGCATGATTATTCTTTCTTTTCTTATGAATCGAACGAAGCTTTACATGTCTCGCAACGTGAAAGAAGTCTTGTTTTTGAAAGCTTTGCAAAAATCGGATATGAAATTAATGAGCGAATAGATAAGCATAGTAAAAAACTGATAATAAACAGTATTCAAATGTTACTGGATTACAGTATGCGATTTTATGACCGACAGTTTATTACCAGAGAAAACACAAACAAAGGGATAATTGAGCAGTTTGAACGATATTTAAACGATTATTTCCGTTCGGAAAAGCCACAAAACATAGGCTTGCCATCTGTTACCTTAATAGCCCGGGAACTACACCTTTCAACAAATTATTTTGGAGATTTGGTTAAAAAAGAAACAGGTCAGACTGCCTTGGATTATATTCATCTGAAATTAATTTCTTTAGCCAAAGAGAAAGTGTTGGATATAACAAAAACTATTAGTGAGATTGCCTTCGAATTAGGCTTTAAATATCCTCAGCATTTTACGAGGATGTTTAAAAAGAGTGTAGGCATGTCGCCAAGTGAGTACCGGGAATTGAATTAGAATCAATACCCCAATTCCTGATTGATAAGAATAATCTTGATCCTGTGTTTTGGAAATGATTTTTCGGTGATAACCCAACTATTACAGATTCTTTGATTGCTTTTACAATCATGGCAAATGCTAGTTGTTTGACAAGGAATTTTGAAGTTTGTATGACGCTTGGCATTCAACGGAGCAGCTATGGTTTTAATACGATGAAAAGCTTCTGGTGTGTCTTTCACGATCTTATTAGTCCCAATAAACAGTACAACATGCTCCGGCCCCAAAGCCAATGGTGCTACCCTATTGCCTACCATATCCAGGTTTACAAGATAACCTGACTCAGTGATTGCATTGGTACCGGTAAGAAACGAGTCAATCGTTGGTGCCTGCTACGTCTTATAATCCTTGTATCCCAATCATCATTGTGAGAAAAAATATCAATAAATTCAATGTTCTGATTATTCTGCAATAAATCCAAAGGACCGGTTGCCCGCATGGTTATGGAACCTGCATAAGAGGCACTTTTGAATTCAATATTTGACAAAATATCATTTTCAAAAATAGCCTTTGCTTTGGTAGTATCCTCCGCAAAATAAACTTCGAAATTATTAGCTTTAAGGTTTTGTATTGTTTACTGAATGCACGATGCTTTATCCTCAAATCTTGCTATATTACTTTTCTCCTTTTGATCGCAAAGCTACAGTTCCCGCAGTTACTATACCATTTCAAATTTTCTACAAAGCACTAAATTCCCGTAATCTTCATTAGATAATTTATTGCATACAGCGGGGTGTTTGTCAGCCAATCTTCTTTCCGGAAATCAGACATTGAGGTTCTTATAGCAACGGATTCCGGAAATCGCTGTTTGAATGATTTTAAACTTTTAGCCTGTAGATTCTCAGCAGCTTTTACCTCAATTGGAACAATTTTGTTCAGGTGTTGAATCACAAAATCAATTTCAGCATTTGCTTTTTCTGCTGACCAATAATATATCGGAATATCAGGTATGGTTTTTAATTGTTGCAATACAAATTGCTCTGTTAATGCACCATTGAATTCTTCAAAAATGCTATTCCCATCAAGTAAGGTTTTTACATCAAGGTTGCCAATGGCAGCAAGTAATCCAACATCAACGATAAATATTTTAAAGGCATTCATATCCTCATAAGCTTTAAGCGGCATACCTGCTTTGTTTATTCTATTCACCTTATAAATCAGTCCACTATCGGTTAGCCATGATAGCGGCAGCTCAAAATCTTTTGCTCTTGCACCTTTCTTAATAGCACTGTATATAAATTTTTTGTTTTCTTTTGCCAATTGTGCCAAGGTTGAATTCCAAAGCATTCTGATTCGGGGAACGATCTCAACAGGAGCATGTTTTGAGAAGTCCTGCTCATAGGCCAATAAAATATTCTTCTGAATCTTTCTGACTTCCGTGTAATCCATATTTTGCTTAAAGGACAATACCACTTCCGGCATTCCTCCTGTAAAATAATATTGTCTTAATAGTTCAGTGAATTTTGTTTTAAAATTCCGTATCAAACCCCAATCCTGAGATTCAATCAGTTTCAACAAAGGCTCTTGATTCAAAGCCTTTAAATACTCTGGAAAACTTAAAGGATACAAGTCTAAAAAATCAACTTTTCCAACAGGAAAGGAGGTGTGCTGATGGAGTGAAACACCTAATAAAGACCCCGCTGCTATTATATGATATTCCGGAGTATTTTCATAGAAATATTTTAATGAAGCTATACCACCTTTAGCTTCCTGAATTTCATCCAATATTATTAAGGTGTCGTTTGCATTAATTTGTACTCCTGTTTCAATCTGAATTGCATTAACTATTCGTGTTATATTGTAATCTTCAGAAAACAGATCCTTTAGAATTTTTGAACTCTCAAAATTCACGTATGCTGTCTGAGCATATTCTTTCCTGCCAAATTCTTTCATCAGCCAGGTCTTTCCTACCTGACGAGCACCTCTTATGATTAAAGGTTTTCTATTTTCATTTTTTTTCCAATCATAAAGATTATTTATTGCAGTCCTTTCCATATCCACTATTTTTCATATCTGTGCGGATACAAATATACACTTTTACAAATGTCTTTTTTAATTAATTCACATTTATTTGAACGACTTTTTGTTATATGTTGCATTTATTCGAACGACTATTTGTAGTATAATACATTTTTAAAAGGATGTTTAAAAAGACTATAGGCATGTCGCCAAGTGAGTTTCGGGGTTTGAATTAAAATCAATACCCCAAATCCTGATTGATAAGAATAACTTTGATCCTGTGTTTGGGAAATGATTTTTCGGTGATAACCCAACTATTACAGATTCTTTGTTTGCTTTTACAATCGACACATACACCTGTTGTTTGACAAGGTATTTTGAAATTAGTATGCCGTTGTGCGTTCAAGGTAGCAGCAATGGTTTTAATCCTGTGAAAAGCCTCTTCTTTGTCTTTTACTATTTTATTAGTTCCAATAAAAAGCACAACATGTTCCGGGCCAAAAGTTAATGGGGCTACCCTGTTTCCAATCATATCCAGATTAACAAGATAACCTGATTCAGTGATTGCATTGGTGCCGGTAAGAAACAAATCCACAGTTAACGCCTGCTTTCGTTTTATAATTCTTGTATCCCAATCATCATTGGGAGAAAAAGTATCAATAAATTCAATGTCCTGATTATTCTGTAACAAGTCCAGTGCACCGGTTTCCCGCATGGTTATGGAATCTGCATAAGAGGCACTTTTGAATTTAATATTCGGCAAAATATCATTTTCAAAAATGGCTTTTGCTTTGGCAGTATCCTCCGCAAAATAAACTTCGAAGTTATTAGCTTTTAGTTGTTTTAGCGTATTCTGAATAATTGATTCTTTATCTCTTAATTCTTCCATAATGCTATTCAATTTTGAGCCAACAAAGCTAACACTTTCCTCAATTACTACATCCATTACAGATTGACTTAATACAATTAAATGAACTTGCCCATTTTTGGATACAACTACCCCCGATTTGGATACTTTTTCGTAATTTAAATTTCGGTACTTTGTAATGTGCTATAAAAGGTATTTGAATTATTATAAAATAATTGAACATGAAAGCAATTGCATATAAGGTACTAAATTCAATTTCAGAACTGCATACTTTACTGAATCTAAAGAAACCATCGCACCCTTTGATTAGTGTAGTTAATGCTGATGATGTTGATATGACTACGGTGAAAATAACTGAACCTGTCGTTTTCAATTTTTATGTAGTCAATTTAAAGAAGAATTGTCAGGGAAAAATCAGGTACGGACAACAATATTACGATTTTGATGAAGGTGTGATGACATTTGTTTCTCCCAGTCAAAGACTTGAAATAGAAGAATCCTCTGCGGATGTACCAATTGAAAAACCAGATGGCTGGATGCTTGTTTTTCATCCTGATTTAATACAGGGATTTCCTTTGGCAAAAAAGATTAAAGAATATGGTTTCTTTTCTTATGCAGTAAATGAAGCTTTACATTTATCAGACAAAGAAGACATCCTTATTACGGGAATCATTGAAAACATTAAAGATGAGATAGAATTAAACATTGACCATTTCACTCAGGATGTAATCGTCTCTCATCTCGATCTTTTACTCAATTATTCTAATCGGTTTTATAACCGTCAATTTATTACTCGTAAAAAAGCTTCAAGCGATTTGCTAGTTCAGTTTGAGGAATTACTAAACGAGCATTTTCTGAACACCGAAAACTCTGAATTACCAACAGTACAATACTTTGCTAAAAAACTTTTTGTATCATCTCATTACTTAAATGACATGCTAAAAAGCCTTACGGGACAAACTACCCAACAGCACATTCAGAATCATATTATTGAAAAAGCAAAAGAGTTGTTGAGTACTACTAATTTGTCGATTAGTGAGATTGCGTATCAATTAGGATTTGAATATTCACAATCGTTTAATAAGTTATTTAAGAAAAAGACGAATACAACGCCTATGGAATTCAGGCAATCATTTAACTAAACCACAATCTAAAATAGTTACGATGAAAATTATAATTACAGGAACAACAGGAATGGTTGGTGAAGGCATAATGCTGGAATGCTTAAAGCTTTCACAAATAACTGAGGTGTTAAGCGTAAGCCGAAAACCAATTGGAATTAAACACCCCAAATTAAGAGAATATATTGTGTCTGATTTTCTTGCCTTAAAGGAAAATGATACGAAGCTCAAAGGTTATGATGCTTGTTTCTTTTGTGCAGGAGTTAGCTCTGTTGGTATTAGTGAGGAAGAATACAAGCGTATTTCTTATGAAACTACTCTACATTTTGCAAAGTGTTTAAATCCAAACTCCCAAATGTCATTTATTTATGTAAGTGGTGGAGGAACTGACAGTAGTGAAAAAGGGCGAATGGCATGGGCACGAATAAAAGGAAAAACAGAAAATGATTTAATGAAACTTCCATTTAAACAAGCCTTTGGCTATAGAATAGGATTCATTGTGGCGACAAAAGAACAAACAAAAGTTAAAAAATACTACAGATATATTTCCTGGTTACTTCCCTTTATAAAATTGGTAATGCCGAATATTGTTTCCACCATGCAACAAGTGGCCTTATCTATGATTTATGCATCGAAGCATGGTTATATGCAAAGTGTCATTTACGTGAAAGACATCAAGACAATGGCTGAAAAGGAAATATCATAAAACAGAATCAAAAAAATACAGATATGGAAAGCAAAATCATATTAGTAACAGGAGCTTCCGATGGCATCGGAAAAGAAACCGCAAAGACACTTGCAAAACAAGGACATACTCTTATAATCCACGGTCGAAACCCTAAAAAGACAAAGACTGCATTTGAAGAAATAAAATCAGAATCGGGCAGTAATAATATCGACATGTTTTTAGCCGATTTTCTTTCACTTGCAGATGTGAAACGTTTTGCAGAGGAAATTAAGAAGAAATATGACCGCCTCGATGTACTTTTAAATAATGCCGGAGCACAGTTTACCGATACACGGGAGCTTACTGCCGAAGGACACGAAAAAACAATGGTTATCAATGTTCTATCTCCTTTTCTTTTAACAACGCTTTTGTTGGACACTCTTAAAAAAAGCAAGTCAGCACGGGTTGTTACAGTTGCTTCGGCAGCCCATGCAATGGGCGGAAAACCTGACTTGATTGATATTGAACTGGAAAATAGCTACACTATGCCAAGGGCTTACGGTTTATCAAAATTGTATATTATCTGGGTAATGCGACATTTTGTACTTGAAGCAAAAAAACAAGGTATCCAAAATGTCACCTTTAATTCAACACATCCAGGCTCGGTTAAATCAAGCCTTGGTCGTGATGCCATGAAATCATGGAAATACAAAATTATCTATACCATTTGGGGCGCTCTAATGTCAAACTCGATGGAAGCCGGAATAAAAGGTAGCATTATGGGAGCAACTTCACCCGAATTGGAAGGTGTTTCAAACCTGTATCTTGGCCCTAAAGGAAAAGAAAAAGCAAACGATAAGTATTATTCGCCCGAAAACGAGCAAATTATTTGGGATTACTGTTTAAAAGCTACGGAGGATTACAGATGAAAAAGATATTAATAATCATACCAATTGTATTGCTTGTAATAGCAGCAATACCTTTTATTTTAAGGTTTACAAAAGACATTAAAAAGAAAAAACAATACGCTAACACTTACGCTTTACAGAATATCCAATCCGGTAAAGATATTCGTGTACATGATGCAATTTTCACTGATAATGCTAAAACAATCCTTTATCCCCATCACGTATGGGAGTGTATTACCTGGGAGATGATTCAGATTGAAGACTGCACATATTTGCTCAAAAACCTGTACACGCAAAAAACTTTTGAACCTGTTTCTGACCCCAAGCCGGGTGTTAGCCTATGGCAAAAATCTTTAGGTGGAAGTAAATTTCAGTACTGGGAGTTTTTGAAACAAGATAATGACACCTATTTCATCCGTTTAAAAGGAACTGAACTTTATATCACTATTTCTTCTGAGGATGATGATGCTGAGTTGGTTTTACAACCATTGAATAATTCAGATAGTCAAAGATGGAAACTGATTCGGCAGAATCCGTGGATTTAATATGACAAATCATTTTTACTAAAAGCCTCTATTGAGGCTTTTTTATTGTAATAATAGCCTAGTCCTAAAGAATGGTTCTTTCTTGTACTTATTATAATATTTAGAACCTCTGAGAAAATGAACCTGTGACCAAAATTTAATGAACCGCTGACAAAAACATCTTTTTCGTTCTGTACCTAATTTTGTAATGTATTAATAATTTAAAAATTGAGATTATGAAAAAGGTTGTTTTATTAACTGGAGCATCATCGGGTATTGGAAACCAAACCGCTAGATTATTAGCTGAGAAAGGCTATAAAGTTTATGCCGCTGCAAGGCGGACAGAAAAATTAGAAGAACTTAAATCGTTTGGAATCAAACCAATCCACTTGGATGTATCAAATGAGAATTCAATAGTTAATGCTGTTGAATCGATTATGAAAACTGAAAACCGAATTGATATTCTAATAAATAATGCAGGTTTTGGTACTTATGGAGCACTTGAGGATGTTAGTATCGAAACCGCAAGATACCAATATGAGGTAAATGTATTTGGTGTTGCCCGTTTGATACAATTGGTATTACCATCAATGCGTAAAAACAAATATGGCAAAATTATCAATATTACTTCTGGCGGTGGCAGGTTTGCAACACCTTACGGTAGTTGGTATCATTCAAGCAAATTCGCACTTGAAGGATTGAGCGATTCATTGCGAAATGAAGTTAAACAATTCGGGATTGATGTTGTCATTATTGAGCCTGGCGCAATAGAATCTGAATTTGCACATATTGCATTAGATAGCATGGTAAAAAATGCGGATAAATCGGCATACAAGGAAGCTATCACAAGAACTGTTGATGCAAATAAGAAAATGGTTCATAATGCATCTAAACCAATCGTTATTTCAAAACTAATTTTAAAAGGTATTGAATCTAAAAATCCAAAAACCCGATATGCAGGAGGATTTGGAATTAAACCAACCTTGTTTATGAGATGGCTTCTTTCAGACAAATTATTTGATAAAATGCTTCAAAGTCAATTGAAATTTTAAGGTTTTTAATAAATTGGGAAATAATTATGAAAACGCAGATTGTTGAAAATATAATGTTTAGCGATGAAAAAGCTAAAACATTTGATAGTGACCAAATTGTTCCTGAGCTTACCCTTAGTTTCATGGTAAGCGGAAAAAAACATTTACGATTTTCAGATTTTGATGTTGTGGGTGAACCTGGTGACATTGCATTGATTCGCAAGAACGAGTTGATTAAATCTATTAAAATGTCTGATGACGAAGGATTTAGTTATAAGTCGGTAAGTATATTTTTCACACCTGAAATGCTTCAAGATTATGCAAAAAACCATAATATTCCAACGACTGAAAAATACAAGGGAAAGCCTTATATAGATTTGACTCAATCTAAATTCATTAGGGCATATTTTGAATCTTTTATGCCCTATTTTAACCAAGTCTCAAAATTAACAGGTACAGTTGCATCAATTAAATCATTGGAAGCCCTTGAACTTTTAATGAATCATCATCCAAATCTTGAGCAGATGATATTTGACCTCACCGAACCCTATAAAATCGACTTGGAAAAATACATGAACAAGAATTTTACTTTCAAGATTCCAATAAAGGAATTTGCACGGTTAACAGGAAGAAGCCTTTCGACATTTAAACGAGATTTCAAAAAAACATATAACGAAACTCCTGAAAAATGGCTACGGGAAAAACGTCTTGATGAAGCTAAGTATTTAATAGTTGAGAAAAAACAGAAACCATCTGATGTATATTACCATGTTGGATTTGAGAATTTCTCTCATTTTTCGACATCATTTAAGGAAAGATTTGGGGTAAATGCATCTGACATATTGGATATTTCTTAGCTAATAGATTTATTTTCACCAGATTTCACAACAATCAAATACAATAGCCCTGAACCTGCTGTCTTTTTGGAGACATTGAAACAAATGAATATTCCTGAACAGTTGGCACAGGTTTCATTAATGTTCGCAACGGCAATAAAAAATAACGATGCTAACCTTGTTGACCCGACTTTAGAAAATTTAATCGGACGAAAAACAGCGGATTTAAATACATATTTGAAACAGATTTATTTGAAGTAGTAAAGTCAAGTTAACACCTCCCACAATCACAACATCCATTGCAAATTGGCTTGCTTCCGCAAGTATGGCAATTAATCTTGTATTTGGGTTGGTACATGTAGATAGGTTCTATAGGAAATCCCATTGTATCTTTTAGAATAAAGTTAATGGGCTTTCCTTTGTAATTCATGCCCGATTTAAATGCCATCTGGCTTTGAACTGATTTCTTTGGAATGGAGTAAGCTATACCGTCTTTTATAAAATTGGTTCCGGTTTCGATAAAGCAGAATGAGATATTGTATTTGATACATTGACGTTGCAAAGATTTTATCCAATCAAAATTACAAGGCCTTGCTCCATCATAATTTTCACCTCCGGCAATCACTTGTTCAACTTGTCCGGTTTTCAGATAATCTTCAATTTGGATGTCGCCAATTAAAGGCGCAGTCATAATTCCCTTATGTTTAAAGGGTAATTTTAAGAGAATGGGGATTCTTTCATCGGCACGCTTTTGATTTTCGCAGGTCACATTAAAGAAGATGTTTTCCCAACCATCGTCCCAATTATTTGGCAAACACTTTTCAACTCTTTCTGGGCGTTTGGTTAGTAGAAAGAACTTAACATCACTGCGAATTTTCATCATTTGCCAGGCTTCATTCCGCCAGCAATCTGCTTCTTCCAAAAAGAAATCGGAAGTCATGCAAACCCGAATTAATTCACCACTTTTAATCTTGTATTGTCCGTTCCTGTTTTTCTGTAACGGATAATTAAAGCCTGATTTAGTTTTGTAGATATTAGAACCTTCTTTATCACGTTGCCTGTCAAGAAAGAACATGTAACAATACTGACAGCCTTCGCTTATTTTTGTACAACCGTGCCACGGATTCCAAATATCGTGCATAACATTTCTACTCTTTAATAAAGGGCAATGTACTTTAGTGTTCGGAACATGATTTCGCTAACGAAAGACTAGGTTCGGATCACCTCCGGAAAACACAATCATCATCTTGGTAATCAGCTTATCAAGTTCAATTCTAAATCTTCTAACAGCAGTTTTGTAACCGATATTATTTTGTTTTTTGTATATCAGAATCAGAATAGCCAAAGTCAAAGTTA
>NZ_JAPDPI010000002.1 GCF_026013615.1 Plebeiibacterium marinum | reverse complement strand
AAAACGTATTCAACCAGGTAACAGAATTGTTGAAGTAACAAATCGAAAGATTTTATATATTGTAAAGCAATCCCGTATGGGGTTGCTTTTTTTATGCCTTAATTTTGATGTTAATTTGCTTATGAAAAGAGTTGTTGTTTTTTCTGGTGCAGGAATGAGTGCGGAGAGTGGTATTATGACTTTTAGGGATATGGGTGGACTTTGGGAGCAATATGATATAACCGAAGTGGCAAGTCCTGTAGCCTGGGAACATACCCCTGAATTGGTAATGGACTTTTATAACCAAAGGCGGAAGCAGCTGTTTGAATGTGTGCCCAATAAAGGACATGAGTTAGTTGCAAAGCTTGAATCTTTTTTTGATGTTTCGGTGGTGACCCAAAATGTAGATGATCTTCATGAAAGAGCCGGTTCCTCGAAAGTATTGCATTTGCATGGAGAACTAAAGAAAGTCAGGAGTACAATTGATCCTTCTTTGGTTTATGAAATGAAAGAATGGGAACTGAAATTTGGGGATTGTTGTGAAAAAGGGAGTCAGTTGCGGCCCCATATTGTTTGGTTTGGAGAGTCTGTTCCCAATATGGAGAAGGCTGTTAGTATCATCCAAAAGGCAGATGTAGTAATTGTAGTTGGGACTTCGTTAAATGTATATCCTGCAGCAGGATTGATAGATTATGTTGGAAACAAAGTGCCAATCTATGTAGTTGATCCCGGAATGCCTGCCTATCAGTTACGTAATAATATTACTCATATTCAAAAAAGAGCATCGCAAGGCATGGAGGTTCTTTTTGATGTTTTTGGAATCGGGTTTTAATTGGCGGCATAAGCTAAAGTGATAATGCTTAGACCTGAAATTTCTGCTAAATGAAGAGCTGTGGCACAAGCCTCAAGAGTTGCCCCTGTTGTTAATACATCATCTATTAAGAGTATTTTTTTGCCTTTTATTTTGGAACTATTCCTTAATTCATAGATGTTTTCTGCATTTTTCCATCTTTCAAATCTGTTTTTTTTAGTTTGCGTACTAGTGTTGAGTGTTTTAAACAGGATGTCTGTTTCTACAGGAATTTTTGTGATTTTGCTAATCCCATTTGAGATAATTTCACTTTGGTTGTATCCTCTTTTATTGAGTTTTGCAGGGTGTAATGGTACCGGTATGATATAGTCAATTGTGGAAAACAGGTTGCTTTCTGATAAGTTATGGGCTATCATTTTGCCCATTTCTTCTGCTAATGCAATGTTGTTTCTGTATTTTATAGAATGAAGAATTTGCTTTGTTTTATCTCCTTTTGTGTATAGCAATAATGAAGTTGCTTTATCTATTGGGGTTCTGCCCCAAAATGTCATTTCCACAGGATTTTTATTTACCAGGTGGAAATTGGTCAGAGGAAGGTCTTTTATGCAGAGAGTACATATTAGTGTTTCATGGCTAAATAAACCTCGTCCACATATAGAACATACTTTGGGAAAAAATAATCGTGCAAAACTCTTTAAGTAAGTCATTTGTAAAATAGGGTTAAGATTAATTTTATAAAGGTAACAATTTATTAAAAAAGCTATAAAATGTTGTTAACAAATACATAACATTGCTTCTGTACTTTTGTGTTGTACCTAACAGGATAATAATTTAAAAAGACATTATAATGAAATTAAGAGTTTTGATAATAGTTTTAGTGGCTATTGTTGGTTTAAGTAGCTTTAAAGGTGAAAAATCAGAGAAGAACAGTGCCCCTGTTGCAACAACTACATTAAATGGTGTTGTGGTTGATGAAATTACTGGTGAAACATTGGCTGGTGTAGAAGTTGTTCTGGTCGAAATAAATCAGAAGGCCTATACTGATTTTGATGGGAATTTTACTTTTGAAAATGTACCGGTAGGAGAGTGTTCAATCTGTGCTAAGATGATATCTTACCAAGATGAGAAAATAGAAGGGATTAAAGTTGAATCAGAAAAAGAGAGTCCTGTCGGTATCGGTATGAATCAGGTAAATTAATAATTAGTTAATATATAACAAAATGGGTCATCTTTAATAGATGGCCTTTTTTGTTGTATGTCAATAGGGTAAGTTCCTAAGTGTTAAATTAATGTAAAACTTAACATTGAAAATTTGGTTATAAAGTAACTATAATGTTAATTTGTCGTTAACAAAGATACACATAGGGAAAGTTTAATTACATCAACGGATGTGATTTTTAAGGGAGGCTTTTATTAACGTTTTAAATTTAAAAGCCATGAGAATATTAATTACATTGTTGGTTTTAGTTAGTCTGGTGACAACTAGCCAATCTCAGTTGATTGTTGAAGATGGATTGTATTACAACAAAAGCGGAGAACTTTACTCCGGAACATATGTGGAATACTATCCAAGTGGAAATAAAAGAGTGGAAATGACCGTAGTTGAGGGGAAAAAACAAGGTGTTTCTACCTATTATTTTGATAACAAATTAAAACAGGAAGTTCGTTCTTATAAGGACAATGAAATGGATGGCCTCTGGGAAACATGGAATGAAAAGGGAGTAAAATTAGGAGTTGCCAGCTATAAGAATGGCACAAAACACGGCAAATGGTATATTTATGATGAAGCCGGTATTTTACGTTATGACATGGAGTATAAGGAAGGTGAAAAAGTTGGAACCTGGAAGATTTTTGATGAGAACGGAAAGTTAGAAAAGGAAAAAAAATATTGAAATTAAATCAGGTATATTGAAAGGAGGTTGATTGTTTTCAGCCTCCTTTTTTATGTATACACACAGTAAAATATAGCCTGTATTAAGAAAGGCTTTCCTTTACAGCTTGATTGAGGAAGTCGTTGTAAGGTTTCATTAGTTTATATATTCTGGAAAGAGATTGATTTATTCTGTTTGATTCGATTTGCTCATCGTTTATATTATGAACCAGTGCGTATGATTTAGGCCTTATGTATTCGATGTTAGGATCATCCTTTGAAAAACCTTTAGGGGCAGTTTTTACTCTTTCTCCCCATACTTCTGTAAAATTTTTCTTAAAGTTTTTCTCTTCTATAATATGTTTGTACTCTTCAATATTTTCCATTATCAACTCCCTAACTGTCTTCAGGGTATTTGGCTGAGGGCAATATATTCCACCTGCTGCAAAACTGTTATCGGGTTCCAGGTGTAGGTAATAGCCAGCATAGGGGCTTTTACGACCTCCATGGGCAATGTATGCCCCAAAATTATTTTTATACGGAAGTTTGTCTTTCGAAAAACGCACGTCTCTATATATCCTGAAAATACAATCTTTGGCGTGGGGATGACCAATTTTTGGATCGATATTATGGATTATCCCGATTAGATAATTGATGTATTCTTCAAATGCATCTTTGGCTTGCTGGTATTTTTCTTTGTTTTCGTTGAACCAATCTTTATTGTTGTTTACAGTTAGTTCTTTAAGAAATTCAAATATAATAGGAGGTATCATGATAGAGTGCTTTAAAATTATATTATACAATTTAGGAGTAATCTGCTAATAAGCCAAATCTTTAATTAGTTCTATTGTTAGTTCACAAACGTTTTTAATTTTTTTGTAATCAAGTTTGTTGTATGTGTCTTTAGGTGTGTGGTAGTTTGGGCTTAATCCGTTGAATATAAATAGGGCCGGGATATTGTGCTTTATGAAATTGGCCTGATCCGACATTCTTAGAAATTTTTGGGCCATGGTTTTGTCGTGTTTATAATGGTCTATGTTTAAAAAGAAATGTTTGTTATTAATGCTGTCTATCTTATGCATTAAAAAGTAGCTTGTTTTTTCAGGGCCATAAGCGTAAATATAATTGGGGTCTTTTTTGTGCATGGGATCTGTGTTTCCGATCATGTCAAGGTTGATGTTTGCTATGGTTTTGTTTAGTGGGTGAGGTGGGTTAGATACAAAGTACCTGGAGCCAAGTAGTCCAGATTCTTCTGCTGAGAAGAAGGCGAAAAGTATATTGTGTTTTGGTCGTGTTTGGGATTGTGAAAGTTGTTTGGCTATTTCAAGCAACGCAGCCACACCTGAAGCATTGTCGTTGGCACCAGGATTTATTTTACCATATCGAATTCCTATATGATCGTAATGTGCTGATATTATGATGGTGCTGTCGCCTTTTGTGCCTTTGATCTGAGCCAGGATGTTGGCTGGGTTTATTGTTGTATTTTCTTCTGAAACGACTGCTGTAACTAGGAGAGAATCAGTCTTTAATGATTCGTCTATGAGCTTGGATGTAGAAGGGCTTAGGTAATATGTTTTAATATTCTGTTTTGTGAGTAAAGGTGAATTGAGGTCATTATTAATTCCTGATCCATTTGTGTTGGTTAATTTTTCAAACTCTATACTTGATTCTTGTTTTACAAAAATGGCTTTGGTTTGTGGAGATTTGATTTTGTTTAATTGATTTATATGGTTAATTAATATAGCGTGATCTGTTAGTATTTTGTTATTGTTTGTTTGCTGGTAATGGTATAGGGGGAGTTGGTATGTTTTGTTTGTATTTTGGTTAAGGGTGTAATAATCTTTTCCATAATGTAGAGTGTCATTTTTGAGTATTAGTAAACATGTATCCGGGCGGAGCATTTTTTGTGAATTCAGGGAAAACTCCTGTCGATAAACATTGTTTATGGGATTAAGGTTTAATATATTGACTTGAGATAGTATATAGTTTTCTGCCAGTTTGATTCCGTCAGTTCTTATTCCTCTTCCTTCAAAATTTTTGCTTGATAGTTTTTTAACATGTTTTTTTAATGTTTTTTCGCTAATCTGAGCTTTGTTGTTTTGTGAAATGAAAAATAATAAAATCAGTAGAAAATAAGTAAGTTGCTTATGTATAATAAAGTTCATCTATATATTTGTTTGAGTTTGCAATGTGAATTGTTGAGTGTTATTATGTTCTTGAAATGTAAATAATAAAAATAGTAATTTTATCGGGAGTTTTTAAAATGATATGTTGATGAAAAAAGCAGTGGTTATTGTTGCAGGTGGTTCAGGAAGTAGGATGAATAGTGATATACCCAAACAATTTTTGGAATTGGGAGGCAAGCCTGTTTTAATGCGTACGATTGAACGTTTTGTTGAGTATGATCCTGCAATAGAAATTGTGTTGGTGCTGCCAAAAGATCAGGTTTCATATTGGGATGGTTTATGCGAAAAATATGGTTTCACACAAAGTTATAAATTGGCCTTTGGCGGAGAAACTCGCTTTGAGAGTGTGAGGAACGGATTGGAATCGCTAAAAGAAGAATGTCTTGTAGGAGTGCATGATGGTGTCAGGCCTTTTGTTTCTGACCAAACACTCGACAACTGTTATGGGCTGGCTTTAGAATGTGATTCTGCTATACCTGTTGTTGATGCCATAGAGTCTATTAGGATTTTGGATGAAGGATCTAGTAAGGCTGTTGATAGGGACTTGTATAAAATGGTGCAAACTCCTCAGGTTTTTAAATGCTCTATGCTTAAAAAATCATACCAAGAACCCTATCAGAAAATTTTCACCGATGATGCCAGTGTGTTTGAGTACTTTGGCTATCCAATTTTTCTGGCAAAAGGAAATCGGGAGAATATAAAATTGACTACCCCTATGGATCTTGTCTTTGGAGAAGCTTTAATTGGTAAGTTGTGAATAAATATTTGGCAGATTTGATGATCGCCCATGACAGTATCAGGGTAAATATTATTATTGCTCCTGAAGGCAGGTTGAAAAAATAAGAACCTACCAGCCCTGTTAGTACTCCCCAAAAGCAAAATGATATTGAAATAAAAATCATTTTTTTGAAGTCGTTTGTGAAAATCCCTGCAATGGACTGGGGTATTGTGAACATAGATAATACAAGAATAATTCCTGCAACTCTAATGCTCATCACTATTGTGAGTGCAAGTATTGCTGAGATGATATATCTGATTGCAGACGTGTTGAATCCTTGTGTTTTAATGTAGTCTATATCAAATGCTGTATAAAGAATAAGTCGGTAGAATAGTATGGTGCCAAGTGTTACAACGATGCTTATTACTAGCATTGATAAAATATCAGCAGTTGTAACTGTTAGGATGTTGCCAAATAAAAAGCTCATCAAATTCGGGGAATATCCGGGGGTGAGAAATACGAATATGATTCCAATGGCCATGCCTAGTGACCAAAGTATGGCTATGGCTGAGTCTTCCCTAATTTGGGCCTTTTGGGTGCTCCATTCTATTCCAAGAGCCGAGATTATTGCAAAAAAGGCAGCGCCAATAAATGGATTTAATCCTAGAAAGTAGGCTAAGCCTATACCTCCAAAGGAGGCATGTGTGATTCCTCCGCTAATGAATACTGTTTTGCGTGAGACGATATACGTCCCTGCTATGCCAGCAGCTATACTGGTGAGCAGTCCTGCAATTATTGCATTGGTGAAGAATGAATATTGAAGTAATGAAAATATTTCGTTCATGATAAATAGCTAATGATTCTTGAGCACGCGATGGGGTATTTTGCCATGAGTGATTAATTCAATCGGACAATTATATGTTTTAAGAATTTCTTCTGAGATTTTATTTGAATTATGATAGTGCAATTGTTCGTTAACACATGCAATTGTTTTTACCAGAGAGGATATTGTTCCAATATCATGCGAAACTAGTAATATTGCCATATGAGTGTTGAACTCTAACAGATGGTTGTATAATTCGTTTTCAAAATTCTTGTCAACAAATGTGTTGGGTTCGTCTAATATTAATACTTTAGGATTGTTGATAATTGCCCTGCATAGAAAAACTCTTTGCATTTGTCCTCCCGATAGGTTTGATATTGAAGAGTTATACAATTTTTTTAACCCCATCTTTTCAAGCAGATATATAGCTTTTTCTTTATCATCCTTTGAAAAACGTTTAGTTACACTTGCGTTCATCATTCCAGATAAAACAACGTCAATGATTTTTATCGGGAAATCCTTGTCAAAAGAATTTATCTGGGGTAGATAACCTATGTTATTTTGATTATTATTCGGAAAATTATAGGAAATAGTTCCTTTTTGAGGTGATAGTAATCCTAATATTGCCTTTAGCAATGTCGATTTGCCGCCTCCATTTGGACCGATAATGCCAATAAAATCGTTCGGAAAAATATCCATTGAGACATCTTTTAGAACCATTTTGCCTGGAGTGTACCCTGCGTAAACGTTTTTTAATGATATGAGGGAATGTGGTGTGTTCATTTATTCAGGGCTTTGACAAGGTTGTTTAAAAGTGTCCTCATTTCTTGTTCATAGTTTTCTTTTAGTGGGTGTACTTCAATTATTTCTATATTGAGTTCTTTAGCAATTATTTCTGCATTTCTTTTATCAAACTCCTCTTGTACAAAAATGGCTTTTATATTTTGGTTTTTAATTGTTTGTATTATTTCGGATAGCCATTTTGCACTGGGTTCTTTCCCTTTGTGTTCAATTGAAATCTGTTGTATTCCATAGTCTCTGGCTAAATAAGTGTATGCCGGATGGAATATAATAAAGCTTTGTCCTTTATATGGGCGTAGTGTTTCTTTGTATAAGGAATCAAGGCTATTAAGTTCTTTTTCTAATCTTTTGGAATTTTGTAAGATTTCCTTTTCCAATTCAGGAATATACGATGTTAGGATCTTAGTTGTGTTATAGAGTAATTTCTTCATTGTTTTTGGAGATGTCCATATGTGAGGATCTATTCCTCCTTTATGGATGTGATCGCCGTGAACAAAGTCGTCTTCTCTGATGAAATTGATTCCTTCTGACGTGTTTTCTAATTTTAGTTGTGGGTTTATGTCTGAAAATTTGTCGATCCAGGCCTGTTCAAATCCAATGTTGCCAATTTGAAGATATAGGAACGATGTATTTAGATTTTTGATTTGATTTGGTGTTGGTGAATAGGTTGCCGGGCTGTAACCTTTTGTTACCATGGTTGTTATTTTGAAATCAGAGGGGAGTAGATTGGAGACCATATGTTTTTGAGGTAATAAACTTACAGTTACGTGTTTCCTATCTACATCTTGATTGTTACATGATGCAATTGTTAAAAATAAGATTATGTGTAAAGTGTGTATATAGTAATTCTTCATTGCTTTAGTATATATTTTATGCTTATGGATTCTTTTATATTGAGTCAAGTAAAATTATTTGAAACCCTGCTATTTTGTGGATCTTGTCTTTTAATAATTACTCATGATACTACAGTTTTATTAATGTTATACAAATATATTATATGTAACAATGAATGTGTATTAATGTTGTGTTTAAAAACATATAAAAAATATATGATAAATAACTTAGGTTTTGCAAACAATACTTTAAAACCCATGTTTATAGTAGAAATAAAACATATTAAATAAATATAATAAAGTTATTATGAATGTTGATAAAATTGTATGTCCTATATCAGGTAAGAGGGTTAGTGTAAATGTGCCACGCTTGAATGCGTTGGTTGTAATTGGTTTTACAGCGGCGTATCTGCTTAGTAATGAGGTGTGGATTATAGGGTTTTTAGTTCTTGATTTCACATTGAGGGGTTGTGGTTTAGAAAAGTTTAGCTTGGTTGCAAGATTATCTAATTATATGGATAAAATAGTGTTTCCTGGTAATAAGAATATGATTGACGTGTCTCCAAAAATATTTGCAGCCAGATTGGGGTTGATGGTCACATTTTTTGTAGTTGCATTTCATCTGATGGGAATAGGTCAAATTGCACAAATACTTGCATCAATGCTGGTGCTGTTTGCGTTTTTGGAATGTTTCCTGAATTTTTGTGTGGGATGTTGGGTTTTTACCCTATTTGTGAAACCATTTTATTCCGTTGAACCTTTGGAGTAAAGATTAAGATTTTCCGAAAAGTTGGAATATTTCATTCATGTATGTTTTAGAAACCGGAACTTCAATAAGTGGGTTTGTATCTATTTCAAGAATGTGCCCTCCTCTTTCTCTTCGGATTACTTTGATTTTGTCAAAATTAACCATGTATGACCGATGACACCTGGTTATAGGGTGGTATTTAAAGTTTTGCTCTAATTTTTTTATTGTGTTTCTCAACAGAAACTTGGTGACGCTACCATTTTTTTGGTAGAATATGGTTACATAGTTGTCTGATCCTTTTAAATAAAGGAAGTCATCCATCTTAATTGAAATTCTCATGGTGCCTTTTTCGTCATGAAATGGTGCCATGGTTTTTGAATCAATCTCAATTCCTTCTTCTGTTAACTCCTTTATCCTGTGGCTTTTGTCCTGCCATGAGAAATAGAGCCAAAGCACAGCGTAAGGCAAGAGCAATACGAGTGCTGTGTTTTGTACCGAGGCTTTAAATACTTCATGGTAACTGCGGCTATCTGTTTTGATAAATACAGATTCGTAGATAGTGAAGAACATTGCCATAAAGAAAACTTCGAAGGCTATTATGATAAGAAAAGCCCATAGCTTTGTTTTGGTCTCTTTTTTATTGTATTGGTATAAAAGAACCCTGGAAATTACTGCAACTAATACTCCTGTAAGAATAATCAGGCTTGAATAGATAAAAAGTTCTTGTGATTTTAGGTCGAGTCCAAACCAGTTGCGTACATCAAATGGAGAGTATAGGTTTATAAAGAGCAAAGCAAATCCTGCTGTAAAAAGAATGAGTTTAATACTATTCTTTTTTGAAACTAAATAGCCTGGTATTTTCTGACTTAAATCCATTTGAGCACGAAAATAGCTATAAAACTTTTACGACAGTCTTTTATTTAGGTAAAAAAATAAAAAAGTGTAAAATTTTATATTGCTAAAACTGTCCCTGATATGCGAAATTCATCCCACAATGCCTGTTTTTAGACCAATGCATAGGGTATAATACCTTTTTGTTGGAGTTCTCTCATCAGTTTTGTTGGTTTGTAATGTAAACGCAAAAAGCATTTGTGTTTTGTTATAATATGATTCCTTTTTTGGGGAATGTTATAATAAGAATGATTGAAAAAATAACTACTATTTTTTTACCCTTTTCGATTTTGCTAGTGCAAAAAGAAGCTGTTACCAAAACGTTGGAACAGCTTTTTTTATGTACTCAGATTAGTAAAATTATTAAAAGGAAGTTTTGTGAGTGTGTTGATGCAAATTATTAATATCAATTATCATTCAGATTATGCTAAAAGACACAAAACTCCCTTAAAATTTTAAGCATGAGAATGATATGCTATTTTCATAATTGTGGGTTGTACCAATCTTTCAAAATCACTAAACTTCATTTGGATTAACAAGCTGTGTGTACAGGCATTAAATGCTATAAAAACGTCTTCTTTTAATGCCTCTGCAACATAAACAGGCATGTCGTAAAGGTTTCCAAATGGGGGCATGGCACCAACCTCGCAATTTTCAAACAGGTCTTTGAATTCTGTTTCTGTAGCCAGGCGGAGGTGTTTACCTCCTGTAGCCATTTTTAGTAAACCCATGTCAATCTGCATATCACCCGGGAGAACAACCATACACATTTGATTGTCGATTTTCATGATTACGGTTTTTGCAATTTCTTTACCCGAAATATGAACATCGGCAGCTGTTCTTTGTGCTGTGTATGTTTTATGATGTACTATCTTATTAAAAGATACATCATTGCTGCGAAGAAAAGTTTCAACTCTTGATAATGGCATAATATTCCTCCTTTTAAAATTTTGAAGAATCTATAAGTTAAGGAATTTATTGAGCAAAGTAAAGTTTTTGCAGGTTTTATTTGGTTGATGATGAAGTGGGAGTTTTAATAATTGTTGAAAGAGTTGTAGATAAAGCAAACTTCCTGTAGTGATTACAGGAAGTTTATGTGCGATTCAGTAATTTGAGAGTGCATTTCTTAGTGAATCAAACCTTGAGTCATAATCAATTGCTGATAATTTAATAATTTCCCGAGCTTCTTCTGCATTATAGATATGTGTAATTTCACAGTCAGCATCTAATCCGGGCATATCTTTGTATGTTAAGAAATAGTGTTTTAACCTGTTTACAACTAATTCTGGTAACTGGTCTATGTCAGTAATGTCACCATAAACTATGTCCCCCTTTAATACTGCTATTATTTTATCATCAGCCTGGTTGCCATCTATCATCCTGAATCCTCCAATAGGAATAGCGACTGCCAGGATGTCTCCATGTGGAACATCTTTTTCGGTCAATACACAAATGTCAAGCGGATCACCATCACCTTCAATGCCTTCTCTTCCTGATTTTTGAGAGCAAAACTCACCTATTTTTTGTCCGCAAAATGTTTGGGGTATAAAACCATATAATGCAGGAACTACGTTTGAATATTTTTGGGGGCGATCAATTTTTAAGTATCCTGTGGTTTTGTCTATTTCATATTTGATGGTGTCGGTGGGAACAACCTCTATGAAGCTTGTTACAATCTTGGGGGCTTCGGGTCCTATGTTTATGCCATGCCATGGGTGCGATTTGTAACGAAGTCCCATCAATCTCCCAATGGGATCCATGAGGCTGTTTGTGGTAAATTCATCTGCCATATATTAAGCTTTTAATATGTAAAGATCACAAAAGTAGTTACTTCCTTTCAAATAATATATGATTGCTTAGCCCAGCCATCCAGCTTTGTCTAGATTTCTATAGTTTACCGCCTCTGCCATATGGTGGGATTGTATTTGTTCTTGTTCGTCAAGGTCTGCAATTGTCCTGGCTACCTTTAAAATTCTATCATAGGCACGGGCTGAGAGGTCAAGTTTTTCCATGGCATGTTTAAGAATATTCATCGCATTGTCTTCTGGCTGTGCATATTTTCTTTGAAGTTTAGATGTCATTTGTGCATTGCAGTGGATTTTTTCTTCATTCTTGTACCTGTTTTCCTGAATCTTTCTGGCTTTGATTACCCTTTCTCTAATGTTTAAACTTTTTTCAGATGTTGTTGCGTTGCTGAGTTCTTTAAATGGAACCGGAACAACTTCAATTTGTATATCGATCCTGTCCAATAAAGGTCCGGAAATTTTACTAAGATATTTTTGAACAACTCCCGGGCTGCAAACACATTTTTTTTCAGGGTGGTTGAAGTAGCCACATGGGCATGGATTCATGCTGGAAACTAACATAAAGCTAGCCGGATAGTCTACGCTGAACCGCGCTCTTGATATACTTATTACCCGATCTTCCAGGGGTTGCCTCATTACCTCAAGCACTGTCCTCTTAAATTCAGGAAGCTCGTCAAGGAAAAGTACGCCATGGTGGGCTAAAGAAATTTCACCAGGCTGAGGAAAGCTGCCGCCGCCAACTAAAGCAACATCACTGATGGTGTGGTGGGGCGATCTGAAAGGTCTTTGGGTAATAAGAGATGTGTCATTCTGTATTTTTCCAGCTACAGAATGTATTTTGGTTGTTTCAAGTGCTTCGTTTAGAGTCAGTGGGGGTAAAATTGAAGGCAGCCTTTTTGCAATCATTGATTTTCCGGCCCCCGGGGGACCAATCATTATTAAATTATGGCCTCCTGCCGCAGCGATCTCCAGGGCGCGTTTTACTGATTCCTGTCCTTTAACGTCAATAAAATCCAGATCGTTGTTCAGCTGCTGCTTGTAGAATTCTGTTTCGGTGTTTACCTTAATTGGACTAGCATCTAAATCTTCATTCAGAAAGCCTGCTACCTCCGTGATGTTTTCCATTCCATATACCTCAATGCCTTCTACAACTGCTGCTTCACGGGCATTTTGTATGGGTAGGATAATCCCCTTAAATCCTTCTTCTTTTGCTCTAATGGCTATGGGTAATATGCCTTTTACGGGCTGTAAACTCCCGTCAAGGGATAGCTCTCCCATCATCATATATTTGCTGAGGTTTTCTCCGGATATCTGGTTTGAAGCTGCAAGGATACCGATGGCCAGTGGTAAATCGTATGATGAACCTTCTTTTCTGATGTCGGCTGGAGCCATGTTTATTACAATTTTTTTACCTGGCCATTTAAATTTGCTCACGTTTAAGGCCGATTGCATACGTTGTTGGCTTTCTTTCACGGCGTTGTCGGGGAGTCCGACTAAAAAGAATTTTATTCCTTGAGATAGATTTACTTCTATGGTAATGGTTACAGCATCAATACCTGTTACAGTAGCTGCATATGTTTTAACTAGCATGTTGTTTTGTTTATAGGTTGCTTTAGTTGAAAGCTTTTAATTGTTATTAAATTAGCGATTGTTTTATTGGGAGCTGAAGTGCTGTTTAGATATTAGAAATTTGATTTCTAAATCAAGTAGAAATATGTTACTACAACAAAAAATATTCGATGAATCATAATGATTGTATGGATTAGAGCCTGAATGTGACGCTAATGTATAAATATTTTCATAATTCTCAAAAAAATATTGTTAACATAAGGGGTTGGTGCATATTGCTTTGCAGTGGTGGTTTGGAAAAAGATAATTTTATTGAGTGAGTTGGCGAAATATGGTTTCTATGTTTTGCTGTTCAAGTGTAAGTGTTAATATCTTATGGTTGTTTGATACAGACCAGTCAAAAATATCTTCCCTGATGTCGGATGTGGTGCTAATTATATATTTATATTCAGAAATCGGGTCAATGTTCAAGATGCTATTAATTTTCCTAAGATCGTCTGGATTAATGGGTTTGGTGAATTCGCATTTTATGATGTAATTGTTGTCGGTTGATAAACTGCTTAGGTTGTTGGCTTTTTCGTTGGCTATGATCTCTCCTTTTTTTATTATGATAACTCTTTCGCAAATAGCCTGCACCTCTTGCATAATATGAGTGGAAAGCATGATGGTTTTGTGTTGGCCAACTTTTTTAATAAGCTCCCTGACTTCAATTATCTGGTTTGGATCCAGTCCGGTAGTTGGTTCGTCTAATATCAATACTTCGGGATCTGGTAATAAGGCCTGAGCCAAACCAACCCGTTGTCTATAACCTTTTGATAGCGACCCAATCTTTTTTTTGCATTCAGGTCTTAATCCGGTAAGGTCTATCGCTTCTTCTACTTTTGTTTTTGATGTTCTTCCAAGCTTGTATATGCCGGCAATATGTTTAAGATACTCTTTAACGTACATATCAAGGTACAAAGGATTGTGTTCGGGTAAGTAGCCAATTCTTTTCCGGTAGTCCAGAGAGTTGTCCGAAACATCCATGCCGCATACCTTAACAGTGCCTGCTGTTTGTGGCAGGTATCCTGTAATTATTTTCATCATTGTAGATTTTCCAGCTCCATTGGGACCAAGAAATCCTACGACTTCGCCTGAATTTATTTCAAAAGAAACATTGTTTAAAGCTTTTTGTGTTCCGAATGTGCGAGTTACTTGAGATACAGAAATGGACATGAAAAATTGTTTTGGGGTAAAGTTAATAAGCCTTGATAAATTATTCATCTGCTCGCATATAAAAATTCTTACTTTTGCAGATAAACAAATACTTTGGATAATGACTAAAGAAAAATACTGCATTGATTTATTTCGATATAAAAGATATGAAACATCAGAAGTAACCGTTGGAACTATTAAAATTGGTGCCGAAAACCCGATTGTTGTGCAATCAATGACTACAACAAATACTAATGATACCAATGCTACAGTTAGTCAGATAAAATGTATTTGTGATGCAGGAGGTCAGTTGGTTAGGATGACGACGCAAGGTAAAAAAGAGGCCCTTAATCTTGAGTTTATAAAAAGGGATTTGTTGAAAGATGGTTATAACGTCCCTTTGGTTGCAGATGTGCATTTTAATACGAGTGCTGCTTATATTGCTGCCGAGCATATAGAGAAGGTGAGAATAAATCCCGGTAATTTTGCTGATGGGGCCAAAAGGTTTGCAGATATTGCCTATACTGATGAATCTTATAGTGAAGAGGTCCTGCAGATTAAGGATAAGCTAATCCCATTATTGAATATTTGTAAAAAGAGGGGAGTTGCATTGCGAATTGGTACTAACCATGGCTCTTTGTCGGATAGGATTATGAGTCGTTATGGTGATACTCCGATAGGTATGGTTGAAAGTTGTATGGAATATCTTCGCATATGTAAAAGTGAAGATTTTTTTAATATAGTTTTGAGTATAAAAGCAAGTAATGCACGAATTATGGTGCATACTGTTCGACTTTTGGTTCAGAAGATGTTTGAGGAAGATATGTGTTTCCCTTTGCATCTGGGTGTTACTGAAGCAGGTGAGGGAGAGGATGGTAGGATCAGATCGGCCGTTGGAATAGGTGCCTTGCTGGCTGATGGTATTGGAGATACTATCAGGGTTTCACTTACCGAAAATCCTGAGAATGAAATTCCTGTAGGAAGGAAAATTGTAGAGTATATTAGGGCAAGGAAAAATCATGAAGCTATCCGTAAAATAGAAGATTCGGCTTACAGTCCTTTTGCCTATGAAAGAAGGAAAAGCAGAAGTCTCAGGAATGTCGGTGGGGATAATATTCCTGTAATAATAGGTAGGAATAGGCCAGGAGATGATCCTGTTGATTTTGAAATAGGTGATTCCAATAATAAAAAGAGTATTGATTTTTCAGGTATAGTCACCTTAAAGAGATGGGAGGAGATGAAACGTGATGAAAGGTTTTTCCCGTTTATGACTTTTAGAGAGTTTCTTGATGTGGGTAAAGTGCATAATGAATTGCAGTTTGTCTCAATAACCTATTCTCAATTGAATAGTCAAGTGATTGAAAGTTTGAAAAAGGCCGATAGTGTGGTGCTTGTCTTGAAGTGTGAAACATCCAATAATGTTGCAGAGCAAAGGGCTGCCTTTATGTTTTTGCAACATCATCACCTTGATAATCCGGTTGTATTATATAAAAGTTATAAAGGAGTGTTTGGTAAAGAAACACAAATTGAAGCAGCTTGTGATTTAGGACCTTTGTTTCTGGATGGATATGGAGATGGGATTTGGATTGATGCCGATGATGAGGAAGCGTCAATAGTCAATTCTACAATGTTGTCTATATTGCAGGCTGCAAGAGTCCGTTTTTCAAAACCCGATTACATTTCATGCCCGGGTTGTGGTCGGACGCTTTTTAATTTGCAAGAAACTACCGCCATGGTGAAAAAACGGACAGCTCATCTTAAAGGGCTGAAGGTAGCGGTAATGGGTTGTATAGTTAATGGACCAGGAGAGATGGCAGATGCAGATTATGGGTATGTAGGTTCAGCGTTTGGAAAAGTTACCTTATATTACCAGAGACAGATAGTTAAAAGAAATATTCCTGAAGAAGATGCTGTTGATGAGTTGGTGCAGTTGATAAAGGAAAAGGGAGATTGGGTTGAACCGTGTCGTTAAGATTGTTTGTCAAATAAAAAGATGCGACTATCAGAAAATTAATGCTTTTTGTATAAAAAAGTTATGAATTTATAATGGGTTAAAAGAAATAATGTATTTTTATTCCTAGTATGTGGTAAATTTTTGTTGCAATCAATATTATGTTTTTTTATATTGCATTGCCTAAGTAAACCCTTTTGTAAATCAATGAAACGACTTTTATTATTTTGTTCTTTTATTGCATTATTCGCAATAAATATAAATTCTCAGGAAATAGTTTTAAACGGGACTTTCCAGGGAGATAACTTATTTGTTAAAAATCCCTTTTCGCCTAGCGGTGTGGGGTTTTGTGTATATGAAGTTAATGTAAATGGTTTAACTTCCACAGATGAAATCAATTCAAGTGCTTTTGAGATTGACTTAAGTGTGTATGGTTTTCAGGTAGGAGAAGAGGTTACCGTGTCAATTAAGTATAAGGAAAATTGCTTGCCAATAGTTTTAAACCCAGAGGTGTTAAATGCCAGGGCCACATTTGAAATAACAAAACTAGAAGTAACAGATGGTAAAGTTAAATGGGCAACAATAAAAGAAGCTGGAAGATTGCCTTATGTGGTTGAGCAGTTTCGGTGGAATAAATGGATTGAGGTTGGTCGTGTGAGTGGGAAAGGGATTGTGGCTGAGTGTTTTTATGATACTCCTGTTAGAATACATTCAGGAGAGAATAGATTTAGAGTGAAACAAACCGACTATAGGGGCAAGGCCAGATATTCTGATGAAATAACGGTTTCTTCAGAGAAGCCTGTTGTTACTTATGCTCCAGCCAGGGTGGATGATGAGTTGGTTTTTTCTGCCAATACCATGTATGAAATCTACGATGAATACGGGGGTATTGTTTTTAAAGGTTTCGGAGATAAAATAAAAGTAGGAAGCTTGCAAAAAGGGAAGTATTATCTAAATTATGATAATGATTTAGGGACATTTGTTAAAAAATAACTGCAAGAATAGTTTAAAATATAGGGCTGGATAATTTTTATCCGGCTTTTTTTATGAAATAATAGTGAAAATGATGGCCTTTATTTGTGTAGCGGTCAAAATTTATTGGATTAACCATTTTCAATATTAAACAATTGATTAATTTTACAGCCTCAAAAATTGTAAAATAAAATGGAACAAATTCGCAGAACAAAAGTGGCTGCTATTCTTCGAGATACAGAATACGGCAAAGAAGTAAATGTAAAAGGATGGGTAAGAACACGTCGGGGAAATAAGTTTGTTAATTTTATCGCTCTTAATGATGGTTCATCTATTCATAATTTACAGATTGTTGCAGATGTTCCAAAGTTTAGTGAAGAGCTTATTAAGAGAATTACTACAGGATCGGCAATCTCGGTTACTGGCGTTTTAGCCGAGTCTTCCGGAAGCGGGCAATCAGTTGAAGTGCAGGCAACAAATATTGAGGTTATTGGTGATTGTAATGCAGATGAATATCCTTTGCAGCCTAAAAAGCATTCGTTAGAATTTTTAAGGGATATTGCGCACTTAAGGTTTAGGACGAATATTTTTGGGGCAATAACCAGGGTTCGCCATTCTATGATTTTTGCTGTTCATAAATTCTTTTCTGAAAAAGGTTTTTATAATATTCACACTCCAATTATTACAGCATCGGATGCAGAAGGTGCTGGTGAAATGTTTAGGGTAACAACCCTGGATGTGAATAATATTCCGAAAACAGAAGATGGGATAGTGGATTTTTCACAGGACTTTTTTGGTAAGTCAACCAATTTAACTGTTTCAGGGCAGTTAGAGGGCGAGTTGGCCGCTTTGGCTATGTCAGAAATTTATACGTTTGGGCCAACCTTTAGGGCAGAGAATTCCAATACGGCCCGTCACCTTGCTGAATTCTGGATGATAGAACCTGAGATGGCATTCTATGATTTGGATGATAATATGGATTTGGCAGAAGAATTTACAAAGTATTTGTTGAATTATGCCTTGGATAACTGTAAAGAGGATCTTGAGTTTTTAAGCAATCGCCAGCAAGAAGAAGAGAAAAATAAGAAGGCTGAAGATCGTTCAATGGAATTGATTGAAAAGCTAAAGTTTGTGGTGGAGAATGATTATGTGCGCCTGACTTATTCGGAGGCAATTGATATATTAATGAACTCCAAACCTCATAAGAAAAACAAATTTCAATACCCTATTACGGGATTTGGTAGTGATTTGCAGGCGGAGCATGAGCGTTATTTGGTTGAAAAACATTTCAAAAAGCCTGTTATTCTTACGGATTACCCTATGTCGATTAAGGCATTTTATATGAAACAGAGTGATGATGGTAGAACGGTTAGGGCTATGGATGTATTGTTTCCTCAAATTGGTGAGATTATAGGGGGGTCGCAACGTGAAGAGAGTTATGATAAACTCTTGGAACGCATGAGAGTGCTTGATCTTCCTGAAAAAGAAATGTACTGGTATTTAGATACTCGTAGGTTTGGGTCTGTACCTCATAGTGGTTTTGGTTTAGGCTTTGAGCGTTTAATGTTGTTTGTGTCCGGAATGGGTAACATCAGGGATGTAATTCCTTTTCCACGAACACCAAAGAATGCAGAATTTTAAGAAAGTACTACATTAGATATGTAAAGCCATCTCAATTTGAGGTGGCTTTCTTTTTGTGTTTAATAAATTGTAAATTTGGTTGGTTTAAAACAGATTCATGATGCTGGTTTTTAGAATTTATGTGATTTTACTGATGCTTGTAGTCACCAATAGTTATGCCGATTTTATAGATAGCATCCATGGTGAGTTGCACCTGCTTTCCGGAAATAAGAAATTGGATATGCTTTATGAATTAGCCATGGAAAAGGTGCAGACTGATCCTGAAGTTTGCGAGCAAATAGCTAATGAGTTATTGGAAAGGTGTGGTGAAGAGCAGTTTGTTTATAAAGGATTGGCATATCATGCTTTAGGTGAAATGTATTATTATAAAGAAATGTATGCAGAAGCATTGGAAAAATATGTTTTGGCAGAGCCTTTCTTTCTCAAGTCTAAAGATAGTGTGAGGATTTCTGCCAATTATAGTAATAAAGGATTAATGTATTACTATAGGGCAGATTACGATAGAGCTGCTTTGTGTTATGAAAAGAGCTTGGCTATAGATGAAGTTTTGAATGACAGTGTGGGAATTGCAAAAGCTTGTCAGAATCTTGGATTGATTTTTTCTGAAGGAGGTAGTATTGAGTTACAAAGGGAGTATTATGAAAGGGCTGGTGAGATTTACAAGGAGTTGGATGATGTGCGCTCCTCTGCAGATATATATCTTAATTTAGGTGTTTCTTGCTCAAGGGTGGAGGATTATAAGCGAGCTAAACGGTATTATAAGAAGGCCCTTGGTATCTATGAAGATATTGGTGATAGTAGCAGGATTGCTTCAATACAAAACAATCTGGGTTGTGCGTTTATGAATGAAGGGGATTATGTTGTGGCTGAGAATTATTTCAATAAATCAAGGGATATATTTCAGGCTTTGGGTGAGAAAATGGGGATGGTGTACGCGTTAACTGGGTTGGGTGATTTGTATGCCCAAAAAGGGATGCAAAATAAGGCAGTTGAATTATATAAAAAATGTGAGGAGATTAATGAAAGTATAGGGATATTAGGTACGCAGCAAGAGAATTTGATGGGGCTGTATGAGGCCTATAAAAAAATGGGCAGGTATAAAGAAGCTGTACGGGTTTTGGAGGATTATTATGCGCTTAGGGATAGTGTTTTTAATGAGGCTCAAATAAGCAAGATGAATGAGCTGGAAAGTAAGTACCTCTTTCAGAAGAGTCAGAACGAAGTATCTGAATTGACGGCAAGGAATCGATTGTATGTAATATTAATTATCGTTATTGCTTTTTTGTTTCTGCTGGGGGTAGCTTATGCAGTATATTACCATCATACCAGGAAATTGCAAGAGAAGCAGCGTCTGTTGCGCCTTGAACAAAAAGTGTTAAGGACACAGATGAATCCACATTTTATTTTTAACTCCTTGTCTGCAATACAATGTTATGTTTTAGATAATAAGGTTTCTGATGCGGTGGATTTTTTGGCAGATTTTGCTGGCTTGATGCGGATGGTGTTGCAATATTCGCAAGATGAGTATATTTCGTTGGAACAGGAGTTGGAGATATTGGAATTCTATATTAATCTACAAAACAGGCGGTTTGGTGAGAGGATTAGTTATGATATTGTTGTTGATGGAAGTTTGGATAATGCTAAAACCTTGATCCCTCCCATGTTGGCACAACCTTTTATTGAAAATTCTTTTGAACATGGAGAATTGTATAAGAGAGAGGGGGGCAGTATTTCTGTCAGGTTTGAAAGATGTAATGGATCAATCCATTACTGCATAGAAGATAATGGGATTGGTCTGGATGTGTCAATGGATAAGAAGGTGGGGAGCACTAAAAAACACAAATCTCTAGCTATGAAGATCACCAGAGAGAGGTTGGGGCTTATAAATCAGAGTAATAGTAATAAGGTTGGATTGATGGTAGAGGATAGGAATAAGTATGGGGAAGAGGGGACTCGTGTGTTATTTACTATTCCGTATAGGGAGATGGGGTGATGTGTTATTTTCTTCCGAAATCAGCAGGTATTTCTCCCCATGATTTTGTCTCCCATTTTAATATTTTTTGTGAGTAGGAGTTGGTTTTTAGCCAGTCTTCAGCTCTTTTTATAACCTCAAATAGTGATTGGGTTTTAGGAGTAAGTGGTAATTTTGATCTGCATTTTTTTGATTTAACCCAATCCATGGCAATTTTTGAATCTGTATATATTGGAATGTTTATTTTGTGTTGTTTTTGGTAGGCTAAAGCATGTACAATTGCCAGAAATTCTCCAATGTTATTTGTGCCTAGTGTAAATTTTTTGGTAAATACTTGTGATCCTGTTGCTGTATAAACCCCTTGATATTCCATTACCCCCGGATTGCCACTGCATGCCGCATCTACCGATAGGCTGTTTTGTATAATTTGGGGAAATGAAGAGAGTGTGTCCTCAAGTTTTTTTTCAGTATTGCCCTTTTTCCCCCAATGTAATTCTGGATCTTCTTCAAAAGCTTTTTCGGCCTGGTCTAGTGTTTTGAAGCCCTTGTACCTAACATTGCTTACACCCTTGATGTTTTTTTGACATTCTTCCCAGTTTGTGTAGATTCCGGGGTTGTTGCCATTCCAAATTACGTAATATTTGTTTTTGCCTGCCATGTGTTAACCTTTTAGGGCTGGTAAGAATTGTGTGAGTAAGTTGGCAAAGTTGGATAGGAAAAGTCGTATGGCCATGGCTAATAGTATTATACCAAAAAACTTTTGTAATAAGTATACACCGCCTTCGCCAATTATTTTCTCTACTTTATTAGTTGATTTTAATACAAAAAATACAATTAAGATGTTAATAAATAGGGCTATTATTATATTTATGGAGTCAAATTCAGCTCTTAATGATAACAAAGTGGTGAAGGAACCTGCACCTGCAATCAAAGGGAAAGCAATAGGTACAATGGTAGCTCCTGTGGGTGAATCCTCATGTTTGAATATGTTTATTCCAAAAATCATTTCAAAAGCCATGACCAGTAAAACAAATGAACCGGCTATGGCAAATGAAGAAATGTCGACACCGAAAAGGCCAAGTAAAGGTTCTCCTAAAAAGAAGAAAAGTAATAAAATCAAAAGGGAAATTGAGGAGGCTTGAAATGCATTGATTTTATTGCCTTGTTTTTTGATATTTAAGATCAAAGGTATTGATCCCAGGATGTCTATTACTGCAAAAAGGACAATGAAAGCCGAAAGTATTTGTAATGCGTTTAAATTCATTTGTTCATAATTTAATGTTCAATTGTACCTATGTCTTTATTTATGTCGAAACCTTGTTTGTGGATTCCAGATAGACAGGTGTACTTTTTATTAAAGTCTTCCTGAATGCAAAAGTAATTGAAATTATATAATGATATATGTTGTATTGTCAGGTATTTTCTTTTCGTGCTTATGGTGTATGTTATATCATATGTGAATCAGTTCAGGAAAAAATAATGTTGCGTTTTAAATATATTATGTCGAAATTTTAAGGGGAATTAATGAAAGGTGGGCTCAAGTTGTTTAGGATGAGCTGTTAATAGTAGTTGAATTATATAAATATGAGTATATGGTTGCAGTAGCGAGTTTTTCTGGTTTTAGAATAAAAGTAAAAGTTATTAAATTTTTTGGGTTTCTGTTTTTTTCTGGTCTTTCGGGGTTGTTTGTTTATTATAAATTGTTTGGAGGTGTTGGTTTTAATATGGCTGCTGGATTTTTTCCATTTACTCCAGGGATGATTAACCTGTTTTTGTTATCTATTGCATTTGCAGTAGCATTTGTTGGGCGTAAGCAGATGTTGGTGGGACAGAGTGTTTCTTTTATGGTAGGTGTTTTTTTGGTTTTGTTTCTATCAGGACATATTTTGGTTTGGTTGGGCAGAATTAAGGAGGGGTTGTTTATTGGTGGTGGCGTCCTCAATAGTATGGGTGTTGATGATTTGGTGTACTTTTCAATTTATTATTTTTCTACTTTTTTTATGCTGCTTTTTGCTTTGGTATTGTCTGTTTTGTATTTGTTTCCAATTGTAAAGGTGAAGGGTCCTGAAAAAATGGAGATTCTTTTTGAGGCATTTAAGCCATTGTATTTAGCAGAGGTGATGGTATTTGTGTTGTTTTACTTGTGGAACTAAAAAAAAGCAGCCAGGCTAAACCTGGCTGCTTTCATCAAATATTTAAAAGCTATGGTTATGAGCTTAATTGTATGAGCTTTGTCCGTGCTCATGGATATCAAGACCTTCTCTTTCTTCTTGTTCAGAAACTCTAAGTCCCATAGTTGCTTTAAGTACTTTGAATAGGATTAAACCTAAGCCAAATGCCCAAGCTCCAATGGCTACAACTCCGATTGTCTGACTAAGTAGTAAAGAAGCGCCTCCTCCGTAGAACAGACCGCCGTCTGTGGCAAAAAGACCGACTAATAGAGTTCCTAATGCACCGCAAACTCCATGTACAGAGATTGCACCAACAGGGTCATCCACTTTTAATTTCTTATCGATAAATTCAATAGAGAATACTACAACAAGACCAGCAATGGCACCAATAACAGCTGCTCCTCCTGGCGATACAACATCACAACCAGCTGTGATTCCAACTAAACCAGCCAAGGCACCGTTCAATGTCATTGAAAGGTCAGCTTTTCCGTATCTAATCCATGTAGTAAACATTGTTACAACTGAACCGGCAGCTGCTGCTAAATTGGTTGTGATAAAGATTCCTGCAACAGCATTTGCGTTGTCACCACTAATAGCCAACTGTGATCCTGGGTTGAAACCAAACCATCCTAACCATAGGATAAAAACACCAAGAGCGCCTAATACCATGTTGTGACCAGGGATTGCGTTTGCTCCGCCGTTGTATTTTCCTAAACGTGGTCCGATAGTCCATGCACCTGCTAAAGCAGCCCATCCGCCAACAGAGTGTACTACAGTAGATCCTGCAAAATCGTGGAATGGAGTTTCCATGGTTGATAACCAACCGCCTCCCCATACCCAGTGTCCTGAAATTGGGTAGATTACAGCTGTAATGATAACAGAGAAAACTAAATAGGTTCCGAATTTTGTACGTTCTGCCATTGCTCCTGAAACAATAGTAGCGGCAGTTGCGGCGAATACGGTTTGGAAAAATAAGTTATGGTAATCACCAGGTACGTTGTAAAAGAAATCAAAAGCACCAAAAAATGCGCCTTCTCCCCCGTACATAATGCTATATCCAATTATCCAGAAGATCAATGAACCAAAAGAAAAGTCCATAAAGTTCTTCATAATAATGTTACCAACGTTCTTTGCTCTTGTAAAACCAGCTTCTACTAGGGCGAAGCCTGCCTGCATAAAAAATACCAAGATTCCAGCTACCAGAATCCATAATATATCTAAAGCACTGTTTGCATCCATGATTATTATATTTTAAGTTTCTTAAATCAGATTAATTAATTATTTTTCATAAAGTGTCTCCGGGCCAGATTCTCCGGTGCGAATCCTGTATGTTTCTGCAATGTCGGTTACGAATATACGTCCGTCACCTATCTCGCCTGTTCTGGCTGCAGCCATAAGGGCTTGAACTGTTTTTTCTAAATTTTCATCCCTTACAATGATAGAAAGCAAACGGCGCTCAATAATACTGGTGTCGTATACAGTTCCCCTGTATAAATGACCTTCCCTAGCTGTACCAACCCCTCTTACATCCCAGTATGAAAAGAATGTGATGTCTTGCTCTTCAAGAGCTTTTTTAACACTTTCATATTGTGTTAATCTGATAATTGCTTCAATTTTTTTCATCGTTTTAAATTTTAAATTTTTAATAAATACGGGTGTAGCTTCCCCGTTTTTAATACAGTGCTTTGTATTAAATTAGGAAAAAAACCGTAATTAAAAATTAAATGAATGATATCTTTAAAAAAGAAGGTGAAAATGCTGTCCTGTATGGTAATAAGGTGGAAAACTATACCCTTTTTCCAGTTAATTAACGCATATTGGAGAGAACAATTGCTTGGTTTTCAGTGTTGAGAAATGATTACAGTCCAACAACCTCACCTTCTTTTTAATATTTTCTTATAGAGAAAGACCTACTACAATGTGGAATTGTTCGGTATTAGGATTTACTATTGCTTGTCCAAATACTGGTAGGGAAAATGATTCTGAAAATTTAATTTCTTTAGAAGTGCCAATGCCAATGTTGACTACTTCAAAATCCCCGCTCATGGAATGCCATCCATCTCCTGCTCCGATGAATATATCAAGGTTGTCAAAAGAATATCCTGCCTCAAAATACTTTGTTCCATTTTCTGCCCCGGCATTATCTTCTGAATTATTCAGCATGTAGTTTCCTGCTAAACTAAGCCCGCCAGTTTCGTAGCCAAGATTGAATTCGATTGCATGAGCTGAATTTTTATCTTCGAAATTAGTCCAGTCTGTTCCTGGATAATAGTAGTCAGTTAAGCCAAGGCTTAATCCGAAGTCAAAGCCATAAGATAAGTATAGGTCAGCTTCAGTAAAGGATCCTGCTGTCAATCCATATGAACCCCAGGCGCCAATAGCAAATCCTCCTGTTGAGTATTCGATTGTTGGTTGTAGTGCAGCTCCATTTCCATAATCTAAACCACGAAATACATAACGTGATACTAAGTCTGCTCCAACTGAGAATTGAGCTTTAGCTGCTGTGGCAGCAAGAACGATCGCAAATAATAAAATTACCTTTTTCATTTTAACAGGTTTTAAATAGGTTACACAATCTTTTTTTTTGTTGTATTGAGAAAAGCTTTTTGTTTTTTGAAGGGGTGTTGTTACAAAAAACAGGAATATTTTCCTAGTTGGGGTATCTTTTTTCAATACTTACACTGCAAAAGTGCGTATTTTTTTAATATCACCCAAATTATTTTGGGGGTAAAATGATAAAATTTGCATTTTTTATGAAATCACCCCTTCGAAAAAGGGGTTTGTGTTTAAAAATGTATAGAAATATGGAATTTGACCCTTTTATTTAAGGGTTGCTTGTTGAAAAAGATGATAAATTGAGATTTTGCTTTAAATATTAAGGGGTGTTGTGTTTAAAAGCGGTTATAATATATAAATGGATATTGAAAATAGGGGGGCTAATAGGAAATGTGGTGTAGTAAATTATATTTAGGTGTTATTTATTATGTGTTTTGGGGATTTAAACATCTTGTTTGCAGACTTTGTTTCGTTGGAGTTTCATATAAGTTATAATATTGATGTGTTTTCCAAGGATTCTATTTTTTTGTATCAGGCCTGAATTTTGGTAGAAACAGTATTTGGACCGGGACTGTATAATTTAATTATATAGGTTTTGTTTTAAGGGGCTGTTAGTTGAAAGTGTTGTTCTTTTTTGTAGGGGTGTAGTTGGTGATTTAGTGTGTTTAATCTGAAATAGGCAGAAATACAAGGGGTTGGGATTTTGATATTTGAAATCTGCGGCTTTTAAAATATGACAAATGTCACCAAAAAAGGGCTACAAAAATCATCTTTTAACGTATATTAAAAGATGCAATCTTGGAAAATATAATTAAATGAGCTATTTTTGCTTCCGTTTTCAAACTAAAAGTGTTGAATAATTTATAATTGCTTTTTATTCCATCCTATTTTTTTTATGAATTGAAAGATGGTTTAAGGAGTTATGTTGGCTTGTAAGAGTTAGCTATTGTTCAGTATTATTCCTTCTTTATTAATATATAGATATGATGCAAAAGAGATTTCCAAAGGCAGTGGGATTGTATGATCCTGCCAATGAGCATGATAACTGTGGGATTGGTTTTGTTGCGAATATCAAGGGACAGCAGTCGCATGATATTGTAAACAGAGGTCTTGAAGTTTTAGTTAACATGACTCATAGGGGTGCCGAAAGTTCAGATAACAAGTCTGGAGATGGAGCCGGAATATTAATTCAAGTACCACATGAGTTTTGTAATTCGCTGGGTTTTGACTTGCCTGAAGTAGGTAAGTATGGTACCGGATTGTTGTTCTTGCCTGAAGAGGACAGAGAAGCCTTATTATGTCAGGAAGAATTAAACAAAAATTTGGTAGAAGAAGGTCTTGAAGTAATCGGCTATAGGGATGTGCCTGTTGATAGTACTGTAATAGGTGAGATTGCCAAAAGAACAGAGCCTAAAGTACGTCAGGTTTTTGTAAAAGGTAAATACGAACAGGACAAGATTGAAAGAAAACTATTTATTGCTCGTAAGGTAACAGAAAGAGCAATTAGAGAATCGGATTTAAAAGAAAAGGAAGCGTTCTATATTCCTAGTCTTTCTACCAAGATCTTTATTTATAAAGGAATGTTAACCCCTGATCAAGTGGGGGCATATTACTTAGATCTTCAAAATCCAAAATTAAAGAGTGCTATTTCTTTAGTTCACTCAAGGTTTAGTACCAACACTTTCCCTCAGTGGGATTTGGCACAACCATTCCGTATTATGGCTCACAATGGTGAAATTAATACCATTAAAGGAAACCGTTTGTGGATGCAGGCTCGTGAATCATTATTAAAATCAGATATGTTTGGCGATGATCTTAAAAAGATTTTTCCTGTAATAGAGCCGGGCAAGAGTGATTCAGCCTCATTGGATAATGTGTTGGAGTTTTTGTTTCTAACGGGAAGGACTTTGCCACAGGCATTGAGTATGCTGATTCCGGAATCATGGAATGACAAAAATCCGATACCAAAGAGTTTAAAAGCATATTATGAATACCACTCTACTATTATGGAGCCTTGGGATGGTCCGGCTTCTATAGTATTTTCTGATGGTAGATATATTGGTGGTACTTTAGATAGAAATGGTCTTCGTCCTTCACGATATGTGATCACTAAAGATGATATGATCGTAATGGGATCAGAGGTGGGTTGCCAGGTGTTCCCAGCCGAGGAGATCAAAGAAAAAGGACGTTTGAAACCAGGGAAGCTATTGTTGGTAGATACAAAATTGGGTATTATTATTCCTGACCAGGAAATCAAAGCTCAATTATCGAAAAGACATCCTTACGAAAACTGGTTGAAAGAAAACCGTATTCGTTTAAACGATATAGAAGTTAAGCAAAGAGTAGAATCTTCAATTGATAATTATGATTCTTTCATAAAAGCATTTGGTTATTCTCGCGAAGATATTAAAATGCTTATCGGTCCTATGGCTCAGGCAGGGATGGAACCTGTTAACTCAATGGGTAATGATACTCCTATTGCAGCCATGTCGGATAAGCCGCAACGCTTATTCTCATATTTCCGTCAGTTATTTGCTCAGGTAACCAACCCGCCAATTGACCCTATCAGGGAAGGATTGGTAATGGCACTGACAAATTATATTGGTGGTGTTTCAAAAAATATTTTGGAGTACGGACCGGATCAATGTCGCCTGATCAAATTCGAAAGCCCGATTGTTACCAATACCGATCTTGGAAAAATTAAAGATTTCCGTCGTGAAGAGTTTTCTCAGGTAACAATTCCAATGCTTTATCCTGTAAAAGAAGGTGGGGCTGGTTTGGCTAAAGCAGTTGAGGCTATGTGCGTAGCTGCAGAAAATGCGGTAGATGAAGAAAAGAACTATATTATATTATCCGACAGAAATGTGGATAAAGATATGGCACCTGTTCCTTCTTTGCTTGCAGTGGCTGCTGTTCACCATCACCTTATTAAAAAGCAAAAGCGTATGCAAACCGGTATTATTGTTGAAACCGGAGAGGCTCGTGAAGTTATGCATTTTGCTTTATTGCTTGGTTTTGGAGCAAGTGTGATTAATCCATATCTGGCATTTGCTGCTATTGATGACCTGGTTAAAAATGGCGAGTTGGATGTGGAATATGACGTGGCTCGTGAAAACTACATCAAAGCGGTAGATAAAGGGTTGTTAAAGATCCTTTCAAAGATGGGTATATCTACTTTAAGAAGTTATCATGGTGCTCAGATTTTTGAAGCTGTTGGTATTTCTGAGGATATTATTAATAAATATTTTACCGGTACATCTTCAAAAATTGGAGGAGTTGGATTTGAAGAGCTGGCACGTGAGGCGGAAATGTTCCACGAAAAAGCATTTGCTCCAGTTCAGCCTAATGAGATTTTGAATAGTACAGGTGCTTATGCTTACCGTAAATATGGTGAAAAGCACGGATGGAATCCTGAGACTATCGGATTGTTGCAATGGGCTACAAGCCAGGGCGACTATGCTAAGTTTAAGGAATTTACTTCAAAAGTACATGAAGATAACCAGAGTCCTTTGTTCCTAAGGGGATTCTTAAGATTAAAAGACAGAAAGCCTATTGATATTAATGAAGTAGAGCCGATCGAAAGCATTACAAAGAGATTTGTAACAGGAGCGATGAGTTATGGTTCTATTTCAAAAGAAGCGCATACTGCTTTAGCTATTGCCATGAACGAAGTTGGCGGCAGAAGTAATACAGGAGAAGGTGGTGAAGATTCCGAAAGGTTTAAATCAAATGCACGAAGCTCAATTAAACAGATTGCTTCCGGACGTTTTGGTGTTACCAACAATTACCTGGTAAATGCAGATGAACTTCAGATTAAGGTTGCACAAGGAGCTAAGCCGGGTGAAGGTGGTCAGTTGCCAGGTTTTAAAGTGGACAAGATTATTGCTAAGCTTAGAAACTCTACACCTGGAATTACTTTGATTTCTCCTCCTCCGCATCACGATATTTACTCTATTGAGGATTTGGCGCAGTTGATCTATGATTTGAAATGTACAAATCCATCAGCTAAAATTAGTGTTAAGTTAGTATCGGAAACAGGTGTAGGTACAATTGCTGCCGGTGTTGCCAAAGCTCATGCCGACCTGATTGTAATTGCAGGTACTGAAGGAGGAACAGGAGCATCTCCAACTTCTTCCATCAAACATGCAGGTATGCCTGTAGAGATCGGTTTGGCCGAAACTCAGCAAACACTTGTGATGAACAACCTTCGTGGAAGGGTTAAGTTGCAAACTGATGGTCAGTTAAAAACAGGTCTGGATGTAATCAAAATGGCTATCCTTGGGGCTGAAGAGTTTGGATTTGCTACCTCAGCATTAATTACCCTGGGTTGTATCATGATGCGTAAGTGTCACCTGAATACTTGTCCTGCTGGTATTGCAACTCAAAATCCTGAATTAAGAGAGCGTTTTATTGGTAAATATAAGTATGTTGTTAACTATATGAACTTCATCGCTCAGGAAGTGCGTGAATACCTTGCTCAGCTAGGATTTAAGTCTCTTGATGAAGTTGTTGGTCGTACCGATTTGATGGAACAGGATTCTGAAGTAGGAAACTGGAAAACAAAGGGTATTGACATGAGTAAACTACTTCATTTCCCTGAGGAGGCAAAAATTTACCCATTACATAATACCACAACTCAAAAGCATGGCATTGATGAAGTAATGGACTGGTCGTTAATTGAAGAGGCCCAGCCAGCTTTATTAAACCAGTCAAAAGTTTGGATTGCCAAGGAAATTGGTAATACCGACCGTACTGTTGGAGCTATGGTTTCAGGAGAAGTGAGTAAGCGTTATGGTGAAGACGGTCTTCCTAAAAATACGATCAACTGTAAGTTTAGCGGATCTGCCGGACAGAGTTTCGGGGCTTTCCTTACAAAAGGGGTTTCGTTTAAACTTGAAGGTGATGCCAATGATTACCTTGGAAAAGGTTTGTCAGGAGGTAAGATTATTGTTGTTCCACCAGCAGGGTCTACATTTAAACCTGAAGAGAATATTATCATAGGTAATACTGTTCTTTATGGTGCAACGCAAGGAAATGTTTATGTTCGTGGTGTTGCCGGGGAACGTTTCTGTGTTCGTAATTCAGGAGCTTCTGCAGTTGTTGAAGGTGTAGGTGACCACTGTTGCGAATATATGACCGGAGGTAGAGTTGTTGTAATCGGTAAAACCGGAAGAAACTTTGCTGCAGGTATGAGTGGAGGTATCGCTTATGTTCTTGATGAAGAGGGTAACTTTGATTACTACTGCAACAAAGGATTGGTTGAATTGTCGCCAGTTGAAGATGCTGTAGATGTTCAGGAACTACAATACCTGTTGAATAAACACTTGTTACATACAAATAGTGAAAAAGCCCAGGATATTTTAGTGAACTGGGATAAGTATCTTCCTAAGTTTATTAAAGTAATTCCTTGGGAATACAAAAAAGTACTTCAGGAACAAAAGATTAAGGAACTTGAGCAAAAGCTTAAGGAAACTGAAGATACCCCATTTGTAAACGAGTAATTAATTATCAAGTCTTTGAATAAAGAAGGAAGTCCAAGAACGCTGCGATACTCAACGTGAGTATCGGGTTTTTGGGCGAACTTCAATAAAAAATATAATTATGGGTAATCCAAGAGGTTTTTTAGAGGTTTCAAGAAAAGATAGTGGAAACCGTCCCATTAATGAGCGTATTGATGATTATGGTGAAGTTGAACAAACGCTCAACGAAGAGGATCGCGTCCTGCAGGCATCACGATGCATGGATTGCGGTATCCCATTTTGTCACTGGGCTTGTCCTGTAGGAAGTAAAATTCCTGAATGGCAGGATGCAGTGTATAAAGGAGATTGGAAATTGGCCAGCGATATTTTGCATTCAACAAATAGTTTTCCTGAATTTACAGGAAGGATTTGTCCAAACCCATGTGAAAAATCGTGTGTGTTAGCTATTCATAAGGAAGCTGTAACCATTCGTGAGAATGAGTGTTCAGTTGTTGAAAAAGCTTTTGCAGAAGGGTATGTTCAACCACGTATCCCTCAAAACAGGACAGGGAAAAAAGTAGCCGTAATTGGTGGTGGACCAGCAGGTTTGTCAGCTGCTGATTTGTTAAACCAAATGGGGCATTCTGTTACTGTTTTTGAAAAAGATGAAGCGGTAGGTGGCTTGTTGCGCTTTGGTATTCCTGATTTTAAATTGAACAAAAAAGTAATTGACCGTAGGGTTGATATTTTTGAGCAGGAAGGTATTACATTTAAGTACAACACTTATGTTGGATTTGATGTAAAAGGGGAACAGATACTTAAAGATTTTGATGCTGTTGTTCTTGCAATAGGAGCTATGAAGCCCCGTGATTTACCTGTTGAAGGCAGAGATCTAAAAGGAGTACATTTTGCAATGGAATTCCTGACACAGCAGAATAGGGTAAATCGTGGAAACAAGCTTAATGGCGTTGAGCGTATAGAGGCTACTGGTAAGAATGTTTTAGTTATTGGTGGTGGTGATACAGGTAGTGACTGTGTTGGTACTTCAAACCGTCAGAAAGCCAAAAGTGTAACGCAGATTGAAATCCTTCCAAAGCCACCGGTTGACAGAGCGGCAGGAAATCCATGGCCTTACTGGCCAAACGTTTTGAAAACGTCTACTTCGCATGAAGAAGGATGTGAACGTTTCTGGAGTGTTTCAACCAGGAAATTTATTGGTTCAGGTGGAAAACTAAAGCAAGTAGAGCTTGTGGACGTTGAATGGACCAAAGATGATAAAGGAGCCTGGAAGATGAACGAGAAAGAAGGTTCTGAAAGGATAATTGATGTTGATTTGGTATTCTTGTCAATGGGGTTTGTTCATTGTGTTCATGAAGGTTTGGTTCAGGAACTGGGACTTGAATTGGATCAGAGAGGGAACCTAAAAATTGATAATGCTTTCACTACAAGTAATAATAAGGTGTTTGCTGCCGGAGATGCTCATAATGGAGCTAGTTTGGTTGTAACAGCTATTGCTAAAGGTAGAGAGGCTGCTGATAACGTTAATAAGTTTTTAATGGCTAAGTAAGATTTAAATTTAATCTTTTAGATATAAAAAAAGGGAGACCATAGTGTCTCCCTTTTTTTGTTGTGAAGTATAGTGAACCACAGCCGCTGTTTTTACTTTTTTTTGAAAAAAATATATTTCATAATTCTTTTTAATATAGGGTTTTAGGATGTGTGTGGTGAAAAAAGTAAAAAGATATTCACCCATGTTTTAAACCTTTTTCAATTGCTTGTATCAAAGCATATGTAAACGGAAACACAAACACATTTTTGAATAAGAAATTGAAAACAATTTAAAATCAGTAATTATGAAAACAAGAAATTTAATTTTAAGTGGTGCGGTGATATTAGGAGTTATCATGTTTTCCTCTTGTGATAACAATGATGGTGATAAAATAGATACGGATGTAGATACAGAAGCTGTGGAACAATCAGCTGCGATTGATGATATTGTTGAAAGTGTATTTGATGAACTGGATGCCGAATTGGCTACCGATCAGGAGTTGGCTGGTACAGCAACGTTAAAATCGTCTGTAGAAAGCAGTACTTGCTTAACGGTTACTTTTGAAACTCCTGATGATGCCAGATACCCTAAGGTAATTACTTTTGATTATGGAACTGAAAACTGTGAAGACAGGTTTGGCAGGGTGAAGAGTGGCAAAGTGATTGTTACTAAAACCGGTCCTTTTTGGGAAGCAGGTTCGGAACGTATTGTAACCTTTGAAGACTTTTATGTGAATGATAATGCAGTTACAGGTTCACGGAATTATAAAAATGAAGGTATAAATGAGGATGGATTCTGGGAATTTAGTATTGCTATTGATGTTACCATTGAAACAACTGAGGGCATTAGCTGGACACGCACAGCCAACAGAATACGGACTATGGTTGCGGGGGCAGATACTCCAAGATATGCATGGGATGATGAATTCTTGATTACAGGATCTTCTTCCGGTACTTGCTCAGAGGGGTATTCTGTTGAGCGTGAAATTGTTTCTCCTTTACATAGGAAAAGAACCTGCCGTTTCCCAGTGGAGGGCATTATTGAGATTGTAAAAACAAAAGGAGAGGAAGCTACTAAAACCTGGCTTAACTATGGTGATGGAGAATGTGATTTTGAAGCAACGGTAACAGATGAAGAAGGAAATGAAGAGACTATTTATTTAGGAAAAAGGTTTGCTAAAAGAAATAATTAAGGATCTCAATCGAGTCAGTAATACAATCAAAAAGGGTATCTCAAACGAGGGATGCCCTTTTCTATTTTGGCAAGGAATGCTTATTGGTTTGCATTGTTGTAATGGCATATTTGGTATAGAGCAGTACCCTGCTTTGTGCATTGAAAGTCCTGGTTTATTTATAGATTATCATTCGATAAAATACCGGGTATCATCTGCTTTCAAATAATGCTTCCGAAACATTGATAGCATAATTTCCTATTTTCTCGCATTCAGAAAATATGTCAGTAAAAATAATGCCTGTATCATAAGAGTATTCGTTGTTTTTGATGCTTTCAAGGTGTTCCGATCTCAGCTGTTCACAATATTGATTAATCTGATTTTCTATTTCGTTAGCTTTTTCAATGCTAATCTTTTTTTCTTCGGTATTGAGGTTATGTTTCATGGTATTGAGTGCATTTTCAACCAGGCTAAACATCAAGTCAAGTTTATCGAGTACTGTTGGAGGGAATTTAATTTTGGTTTTGTGCATTCGGTTTATAATGCGGGCTAGTGTATAACTGCTGTCGCCAATGCTTTCAAGGTCGCTAACCAGTTTAAGCATAGCCCTGATCCTCCTTCTGCTTAGTTCGCTGAGTTTCCCTTGCGATACCATAGCCAGGTAGTTTGCGATTTCAACCTCTACATCATCGCTAATCGATTCATATTTTTCGATGTTAGCATACAGACGGCTGAATTTTTTCTCATTGCTCTCGTGCAATAGCGTTTGGTTAAAGCCAAGCATTTTGTTCGTGTGGCGGGCAAAGCTCTGCAATTCTTTCTTTGCCTGTATTATAGAAAGCTCCGATGTTGATAGCCTGCCCGTGGTTATATACCTAAGCTTAAACTCTTCTCCTTCTTCTCCCTTATGAGGAACCAGTTCGATAATTGCCCTATGCATTAAAGGTACAAAGCCAATAAAAAGCAACAGGTTAATTATATTGAAAGATGTATGGAAGAGGGCTAAGGCAAATGGGATCAGTGCTTGTGGGTTTTTTACCGATACGGCATTGAAATTTGCAATAAATTGCTCTATGAACGCCGTGTAAGGTTTAAAGAATATCAACATCCAGATAACCCCCAGAATATTGAAAAACAAATGTGCCCGGGCTGTTCTTTTTGCCGAAATATTGCCAATGGTGGCTGCAATATTAGGTGTGATAGTAGTTCCCAGGTTTTCTCCTAAAATCATAGCGGCACCCAGTTCGTATGGGATCCATCCCTGGTTGCACATCACAAAAGTAATGGCCATGGTGGCGCCGCTTGACTGTACTATGAGCGTTAAAAAACTACCGATAAACACAAATAGCAGCACTGAAGTAAAACCCAGGTTGGTATAATCAGATAAAAACCTGAGTATCTCAGGATTGGTATTGATATCCGGGAAGGTTGTTTTAATAAAGTCGAGGCTGACAAACAAAATGGAGAATCCAATTATGGCTTCACCCCATGATTTATGGCGCTGTACCTTTGAAAATACCAATGGGAAACCCACTGCCATTAATGGTAGGGCATATTCTGTAAAGTTAAACCGAAAGCCAAATAATGAAATCAGCCATCCAGTAATGGTTGTACCCACGTTTGCACCCATGATAACCCCGATAGACTCAGCTAAAGACACTAACCCGGCATTTACAAAACTTACAACCATTAATATGGTGGCGCTGGATGATTGTATTGTTGCAGAGATTAGTAAGCCGGTTAATACCCCCAAAAACCTGTTCTTGGTCATTGCTGCAAAAATACTGCGCATTTTTGATCCGGCAACTTTTTGCAGGGCTTCACTCATCAGTTTCATTCCATATAAGAACAATCCAACTGCCCCAACTAATTTTAACAAGTCAACCAATGAGTAATCCATAAACCAGTAATTGTTATGATTATTAACCTTCAGAAATTAGAAAGTGTAAAAATAACAACATTTTGATTCAAAAATGATTCTCCATTTTAAATATGTATACTTTTTTATAAGGTTTAGAACCTTAAAGTAAAAGTAACTCCGGAATCCGGGTTGTTTTTTACATCTATAACGCCTCCGTGCAAACGCATGATCTGACGGGAAAGGCTTAATCCTATACCACTCCCTCCTTCTTTTGTAGTATAGAAGGGGATAAATATTTCCTCAAGGAGTTCTTCGGGAATGCCCTGCCCGTTATCTTTTATAGAGATATATTTCTGTTCTTCCTGGTTTATTCCATAGTTGATATTGATTGAAGGGACTATACAGGCTTCAGTTGCCTGCAATGCATTTTTTATCAGGTTGTTTAAAATTTGAGTTAGTTGTTCTTTATCTGCGTTTAGGCTAAGTTGTTTGTTTTCATTGTTGCATTCTATTTTTATGGTAGTGTTGTCGTTTTGCGAAATAATGGGACAGTTTTTTAGGAATGCTAAAATTTCAAACTCTTCCTTTTTTGGTTTTGGAAGTCGCATCAAACTACGGTATGATTCTACAAAGTGCATTAACCCAATGCCTTGTTCCTGAATAACGTCCAAACCCCTGATTGTTGTTTCAATGGTCTTATCGCTGATTTCGGATTTAGGAATGGGTAATCCGTTTTTACTATAGAATGTACTTAGTGTTTCTGACAGCGAAGTGATAGGTGCAATGGAATTCATGATTTCATGGGTAAGTACCCGGATTAATTTCATCCATGAATCCAGCTCGTTCTCATTTAGCTCTTTGTTAATGTCCTGGACAGTAATAAGTTTTAATTTCTCCTTGCCATTATGAAAGTCAATTGCCTTTAACAGTAACTTGGTTTTATCTTCTTTTATTGAGTGCAGTTTAATGATTTTTTGTTCTTTATGCTGGATGTGTGCAATGGTTTGGTAGAGGAGTTCGTTTTTTGTTTTCAATTGTTTGATATGACTAAGATGTTTATAACCTAACAATTGTTTAAAACTGCTATTGGCATGTATTATAAAACCGTTTTCGTTGAACGTTAATATCCCTGTTCCGATGTGTTCTATTAAAGCTTGAAAGTACTGCTCTTGTTGTGCATTGGTAACAAAAGCATCTTTCATCTTTTCGTTTACTTTTTTCAACTTACTATTCAGGTCTTCCAAAATTTTTGATTTTCTTTTTAAAGGGTAAATAGAACTAAAATCGTCGTTTAAAATAGCCTCAAAAAAGAAGTTGATTTGTTTATTTGTTTTATTCAGATAACTGATAAACTTATTGATTTGCCAAACTAACACAAGGCATGCAATAATGGGAATAGCGATATTAAATTGACTGTAAATGCTAACTGTAAATATTGCTGATGTAAGGGCAATACCAATAAGCCTAAGGATTAATTGAACATTGAAAGAGCTTTTCATGACAAACCAAATTTTTTCATTTTGTTATAGAGTGTTTGTCTTGTAATGCCTAGTTCATTTGCTGCAGCAGAAATATTACCCGGATTTTTATTCAGGGCTTCATTGATTAGCTTTTTTTCCATCTCTTCTATATTTAAGGATGCATTGTCTTTAAGTTTTGAAGATACCGGTTTTAGGTAAAAATCATTTGCCCCTAGTATTTGTTGGTCGCTAAGTATTACCGCTTTCTCGCAGCTATGTTCCAACTCCCTAATGTTTCCGGGCCATTGATATTTGAGCAGTTTGTCCTGAGCTTGCTTGTTTAGCTTTGGAGTTGGTTTATCGTATTTGTAAGCATATTTTTTCAGGAAAAAATCAGCAAGTATTAAAATGTCATTTCCTCTTTCTCTTAAAGGAGGAACTTCAACCTGGATGGTATTGATCCGGTAAAGTAAGTCTTCCCGGAATAGCTCATCCTCTACCATTTGAGGAAGGTTTTTATTTGTTGCACAAATCAACCGGATATCAATAGGGGTAGGTTTTGTAGAACCTAAACGGCTGATTTCCCGGTTTTGAAGTGCCGCAAGCAACTTGGCTTGCAAGTTAAAAGAGAGGTTACCTATTTCATCCAGGAATAATGTTCCTTTGTTGGCAACTTCAAACTTCCCTGAACGAGATTCTTTTGCATCAGTAAAGGCGCCTTTCATATGGCCAAAAAGTTCACTTTCGAATAAGGTTTCCGTTATTGCCCCCATGTCAACCGATACCAATACTTCGTTATTTCTTTTTGAAAGGCGATGGATTTCGCGGGCAATCAGTTCTTTTCCGGTACCGTTTTCTCCGGTTATTAAAATGTTGGTATCGGTTTGGGCTACTTTTTGAACCATTTTTAAAACCTTCATCAATTCAGGAGATGAACCAATTATGAACTTCTCCTCTTTATTGATCACTCGTTTTAATTCTTTTTGTTTTTGTTTTAAATCATCAACTTCAACTTTTGACAGGCTTAACTGAATTGCTGCTTGAACTGTTGCTAATAGTTTGGCGTTATCCCATGGCTTTAAAACAAAATCGGTTGCTCCCTGTTTTAAGGCATTTACAGCAAGCTCCACATCGCCATATGCGGTGATGTGAACTACCGATGTTGCCGGTGATTTTTCTTTAATTTCTTTGAGCCAAAACAAACCTTCGTTACCTGTGTTGGCCCCGGATTTAAAGTTCATGTCTAATAAAACCAGGTGGTATTCTATTTTTCGGAGTTCTGATACAATTTGGTTTGGAGTGGATAAGCATTTTACATGATTGTATTGCGAGGATAATAGTATATCCAATGCACTTAAGATGCTTTTATTATCGTCAACTATAAGTATGTTTCCTTTTTGCATATTTCAAATTTTTGGAGATTTGTTAACGAAGACCGGAAACAGGAACTTGGAAAACCGGAGCGCGGAAAACGAAGAACCGGAATTCGGAAGGTCGGAACTTGTAACCTTGAAAATCGGAGTCCAATGACCCCAAGGTTGGGATATTTAAAAATTATCTTTTCTACTTTTAATTAATTTAGCTAATTGCGCTGATATTTTTCGGGTTTTTTCAATCATAATATCACATTTTATTTCAGTAATATAATTTAGTTTATGGGCAATGATAAGTTGTGTTCTAACTTCTCCAATAGAAGCTTTAGCTATGTACAAAAACTGTATATATTCCTTGTTATACTGCCTCTCATACCCTTCTGCAATATTTGACGGTACAGACACAGAAGCTCTACAAACCTGGTCTTTAAATCCATAATCTTTACAATTTTTTAGTTCTGTATAAACTTCTGTTGTTAATTCTATCGCATTTTGCCAAACATTTAAATCTTCAAATTTCATAATCTTGTTCATAGCTTAATCTATTTTGGTTTTTGTTATTATAATTACCAGTCTCCCTTCTCCGGTTTTCCTTCTGCGGTTTCCTTTCTCCAGTCTCCCTTCTCCAGTCTCCCTTCTCCGGTTTCCCTTCTCCGGTTTCCAGTCTGCGTTTTCCTTTCTCCGGTCTCCGGTCTCCGGTTTCCCTTCTCCCTCCAAATGTAAACCTAGACTTTATCATTATCAATAGAGTGTAAAAAATATTTACACAACAATGTAAAAAATATTAACAAAGTGTTATGGAGTGTGTTTTGTAAAGTGTAGACTGTTAGAGGATTATGTTTTTGGCATTGTGTTGGTTTATAGGTAGGCAATCAAAGCAGAAATAAAATGAATATTAAAATAGTTCTCTTATTAAGCGTGTTTTTCATAATAGATCATGCATCCGCTCAGGATGTATGGTCTTTAAAAGAATGTATTCAATATGCTCTTGAAAATAATTATGCCCATAAAAGCTATAATCTTAATGAAAGGAGTAGCAAATTGAATGCAGTTCAGTCAAAAATGGATTTGTTGCCATCAATATCAGCATCATCCTCAGGGGGGATGAGCTATGGGCGGAGTATAGACCAAACAACTAATGATATTACCGAGAGTGAGCATTTTAGCACAAGCGGAAGTGTTGGGGCAAATATCGTATTGTTTCAAGGATTCAGTAAGTTAAATAAGATTGCTTATACACGTTACAAATTGGAAGCTGCTGGTTGGAGTAAACTAAACCACGAAGATGATATGGCTTTTGATGTTTTAAGTAATTACTATAATATCATTTATTATAAAGGGATGCTTCAGATTGCTAATGACCAGTTAGAGATATCTGATATTAATTTGAGAAAAACCCAGGCACAGGTTGAAACCGGACTAAAGGCAAAATCTGATCTCCTTCAGATTTATGCAGGATTAGAAAAGGAAAAGTTAGACATCATACTTGCAAAAAACAGGTTAGATGAGGAATGGTTTAAGCTGTGGCAAACCATGAATTATGAGTTTGTAAATATTGATGATTTCCAGATTGATATGAGTTTGGATATGAAGTTTGATCAGCATTTAGTTATGCCCGATTCGCCTTTTGAGCAATATGTTGAGTTTTCCCCATTTATAAAAAAAAGCGAAGCAGACTTAAATGCGGCTGAAAAGAACGTTGCCATTGCCAGAGGAGCTTACCTGCCCTCGGTGAGTGTAAATGCTAACCTGGGTTCAAGGTATAGTGAGACTGATATATATTTTCAGGATGGTGTTGCAAAAACATATGATTTAAACGATCAGTTGGATAAGAACTTAAATAAATATGTAGGCGCATCTGTATCCATTCCCATTTTTAACAAAAACAATCAAAGAACCCGTGTGCGACAAGCCAAATTGGATAGGGATGATGCCAGAAATACCTATGAGGAAAGAAAACAAATGTTGTTTTTTGAGTTAGCCAATAACACCCGTGAATTAAATGCTTTATATAAAACCTGTATTCAGGCTCAAAAACAAGTGGAGGCAGATGCTCAGGCGTTTGAGGTGGCAAATCAAAAATATAACGAAGGATTGATCAATATTATTGAAATGCTCAGTGTAAAGGAGCAATTGACAGAATCGAAAAGCCAATTGTTATTGGCGAAGATTCAGTACGAAATTAAAAGTAAAACTATTGAGTTTTATAAAGGCAATAGGTTTTGGAAGTGAAAGGCTCCTCCCAGCTTCCTCAAAGGGGAGGAGTTGGTTTGCGTGGTGTTTCAATTATGTCATGTGGTAAATAACAATAGATCGTTAGATTTTAGATAATAGACATTAGACTGATTTGCAATTCGCCTAAAATCAATAAGATAATAATTTTGCCATAAATTATTCAATGTGTTTAGAATCTGCACATTATAAAAATTTAACGAACTAATGAGATAATGAAGTGAATTTGCATTAAATACAAAAACAATAGAAAGTAGCTTATATATGCTTCATGGTTCTCCCCTTTTGGGGGAGTTAGAGGGGGCTTTCAGAAAAACACTATCATGTCAATGGATAAAGTTATAGAAAAGAAAAAAGGGTTGAAAAAGAAACATGTGTTTTGGGGAATCGGGATAATACTGTTTGTTGCATTGGTTTTAAATATTTCCCTGAGCAGTCACCAATCTGTTTATCGTACAGAGAAAGATAAATTAACTATTAGCACTATTACTGATGGCCAGTTTAATGATTATATCACCATTATTGGTCAGGTAGAGCCAATCTCAACTATTTATCTCGATGTGGAAGAAGGTGGAAAAGTGGAGGAAATCTATATTGAGGAAGGGGAAATGGTATCGCAAGGTGATATTATTTTAAAGCTTAGGAATACGGATTTGAATACTTCTATCATGAACAGCGAATCTCAATTGGCGTATCATGAAAACGAAATGAGGAATACTCAAATTCAAATGGAGCAGCAGCAAATTTCGAATAAGCGTCAGAAGCTTCAGATCGATTTACAGGTTGTTAGGGCGAAACGTAAATACAGTCAGTATGAGCGTTTGTTTAAAGAGGAGTTGGTTGCACGCGAAGATTATATACAGGCTAAGGAAGAATATGATCTTGCTGTTAAGGAACAGGAACTTACTTATCAAAAAATGGTGCAGGATTCTATATTCAGGTCAAACCAAAAGATAAGGATGGATGAAAGTTTGGCAAATACCAGGGCTAGTCTGTTTATGGCTCGCCAGCGATTGGATAACCTTAATGTAAAAGCCCCGGTTAACGGTCAGCTGGGTTTGCTGGATGCCGAAATTGGCCAGTCTATTAACCGTGGTCAAAGGTTAGGTTTGGTCCATGTGCTTACCGACTTTAAGATTAATGCAAGTATTGATGAGCATTATATCGACAGGGTAAAAAGGAAGCTAAATGGTACTTTTGAAAGAAACGATTGTGATTATAGTTTGTCAATTAAAAAAGTATATCCCGAAGTAAGAGAAGGACAGTTTGAAGTGGATTTAGTATTTGAATCTCAGAAGCCGGAAAACATCAGGACCGGACAGACATACCATATTAAACTCGAATTAGGTGCCCCGGAGCAAAGCGTTTTAATACCCCGCGGAGGATTCTTTCAAAGTACAGGTGGGCAATGGGTTTACGTACTGAACGAATCTGGCACCGAAGCCGCAAAACGAAATATTAAAATAGGAAAGCAAAATCCTAAATACTACGAAGTAATTGAAGGTCTGAAACCCGGTGAGAAGGTAATTACTTCGAGTTATGAGTTGTTTGGGGAGAACGATAGGATTGTTCTAAGGTAGAATGGTTATAAGGTTTACGGGTAGAATGGTATGATTTCATAATTTTTTATCTTGTAAGTAAAAAAAATGAAGCAGAGAATAGAAAAGTTTGAAGATTTAAGTATTTGGCAGGAAGGAGTTGATTTGGCAAGTGAAATTTATGGAACATTGTCGGGCTGTAAAGATTATGGTATGAGAGATCAAATGCAGCGTGCGGCTGTGTCGATTCCTTCAAATATAGCAGAAGGATTTGAACGTCAAACAAACAATGAATTCTTGCGATTTTTAAAAATTGCAAAAGGATCATGTGGAGAACTCCGAACACAATTAATAATAAGTAATAAAATAAGATTGATTACAAATGGAGATGAATTAATTGATAAAACAAGGACGTTGTCATCTAAAATACAAAAGTTGATTTCATATAGAGAGAAAATTCGTAAGGAGAATAAGTCCTAACCTTTTTACCTTCATACCTTTTTCCCCTATTACCAAAAAATAAAAAAATGATAAAAACAGAAAAACTAAAAAAAGTATTCCGTACTGAAGAAATTGAAACCAGTGCGTTGAATAGTGTTAGCCTGCATATTGAAAAGGGCGAGTTTGTAGCCATTATGGGACCATCCGGGTGTGGTAAATCTACCTTGATGAATATAATTGGGCTATTGGATAATCCTACAGAGGGCACTTATCATTTTGATAGTGTTGAGGTAGGTAGTATGAAAGAAAAGAACCGGACTCAGTTGCGTAAAGGTAATATTGGGTTCGTTTTTCAGAGTTTTAACCTGATTGACGAGCTAAATGTTTTCGAAAATGTTGAGCTGCCTCTTATTTATTTAAAATATAAAGCCAAAGAGCGTAAGGCAATGGTAGAAAAAGTGCTTGAAAGGATGAAGATTGGTCACCGGTGTAAGCACTTTCCTCAGCAACTATCCGGCGGACAGCAACAACGTGTAGCTATTGCCCGTGCAGTGGTAGCCAATCCAAAATTAATACTTGCCGATGAGCCAACCGGTAACCTGGATTCTAAAAATGGATTGGAAGTGATGAATTTGCTTACAGAGTTAAACCGTGAGGGAACCACCATTGTAATGGTAACACACTCGCATCGCGATGCAGAATACGCCCATAGGGTAATAAATTTATTTGATGGGGAGATAATTACTGAAGAGAAAAAGAAAGAGATCGGTGAAATGTCGATGATGTAACTGTCTAAACTATGAAAGGAATGATTAAATGATAACTATGATGAATCAGTAATGAAGTTTTGGAAATTACTCATAGTCCTCATTCAATCAATAAAATCATATTTTAAGACAGTTGCTGGCAAAGGAGGGCGGCTACTCGGAATCCGGTTGAGGCGTTGAGGTATGAGTAAGTCTATACTAGTGAAAGGAATGATTAAATGATGACTATGAAATAAAAAGAACATAACCTTAGATTATGAATAATTATACAAATGAGAAATACCCGTTGTCAGAAATAACAGGTAAAATAATAAAATGTGCTATTGAGGTACATAAGCATTTAGGAAATGGATTTCAGGAAGTAATTTATCAAAGAGCGCTAGCTATTGAGTTTGCAAATCAGGGAGTTGAGTTTCAGAGAGAATTTGAGATGGCATTGTATTATAAAGGACAACAAATAGGAACCAGGCGAGTTGATTTTTTTGTGGAGGAAGAGGTAATGGTTGAATTAAAGGCAGTCATTCAGTTGGAGGATGTCCATTTGGCACAGGCAATAAATTACCTGGAGGCTTATAGTAAGGAAGTAGGTTTGCTTATCAATTTTGGGAGTAAAAAGCTAGATTTTAAAAGGGTTATGAAAAAAACCTCATTGTCTTAAACTATGAAAGGAATGATTATATGATGACTATGATGAATCAATAATGAAGTTTTGGAAATTACTCATAGTCCTCATTCAATCAATAAAATCATAGTTTAAGACAGTTGCAGGCAAAGGAGGGCAGCTACACGGAATCCGGTGGAAACGTTGAGGTATGAGTAAAATAAGCCATGAAAGGAATGATTATATGATGACTATGATGAATCAATAATGAAGTTTTGGAAATTACTCATAGTCTTCATTCAATCAATAAAATCATAGTTTAAGACAATTGCTGGCAAAGCTGGAGGGCTGCAACCAGAAATCAGGTTGAGGCGTTGAGGTATGAGTAGTTTAAGGCATAAAAGGAATGATTATATGATGACTATGATGAATCAAAAATGAAGTTTTGGAAATTACTCATAGTCCTCATTCAATCAATAAAATCATATTTTAAGACAATTGCTGGCAAAGCTGGAGGGCGGCTACCCGGAATCCGGTGGAGACGTTGAGGTATGAGTAGTCTAAGGCATAAAAGGAATGATTAAATGATAACTATGATGAATCAGTAATGAAGTTTTGGAAATTACTCATAGTCCTCATTCAATCAATAAAATCATAGTTTAAGACAGTTGCTGGCAAAGCTGGAGGGCTGCAACCAGAAATCAGGTTGAGGCGTTGAGGTATGAGTAAAATAAGCCATGAAAGGAATGATTATATGATGACTATGATGAATCAAAAATGAAGTTTTCGAAATTACTCATAGTCCTCATTCAATCAATAAAATCATAGTTTAAGACAATATAAATAGCAAAACAAAACCCCCGGAGCCTAAGCCCCGGGGGTACATTTATATATGTTAACCCTAATTGTTATTATTGAACCGGAGCCTCAGCTTTAAGGCGTTTAGCCCGGGTTTTTACATTACTGTTGTTCGAAGATATATGGGCCGAAATTTCATGAACAAAACTCCCGTATTTTTCAGGATCAACGCCATAAACACCATTTAAGTAAGGAATTAATTTCCCATTTAATATGTTGATAAGCTCTTTGCGAAGTTCGGTGGCATTATCTTCATTATTACTCTGCGATTTAGCCTTTTGGTGGTGGAGGTAAACATTCTCAAATTCCTTTTGCGACTGTTTAAGCTCAGTTAAAACTTCAGTGATCCCCGAAAGTTTAGCTATTGAATCTTTAATTTCAGGTTCTTCAAGGTGTAGTAACAGTGAGTTTATTTTTGAAGATTCAATGGCATAGCTCATCGAAAAAATTTCCAATCCATAATGGTCAAACACGTTCATTACCTTTTTAGCCGCTTCGCTAATTTCTTTATCAGGATGGTGTATGTAGCCTGATACCAGGTAATAAAATTTTCGTCCTGCATTATCGCGGATTTCATCTTTTTCGCTCAGTTCCGATTCTTCTTTTTGGCGGTCAACAGCCTCGGCAAATTGTATGGATATTGGTTTTAGTAATTTAAAGATGCTTGGTAGATAAGGGTCGTCTTTAAGGTTAGAATCCTGATATACTTTGGTTATTCTTGTGTTTAGCGTATCAAATTCTGAGTTTCTGCTTTTTGAATTGATTTTCTCAATCATAGTTATAAGTTGTTTAAAATTTAATTAAATATTGGTTAACAATAAATGTGCGGCAAGTTTACTATATTATTTTTTACAAAATCCAATACCTCAAAATGTTATATAACAATAAAATTACTATTGACTTTTTCACAGATCAACAATAATAAGGTGTGGGGATGATAAAATAAATACAAAAAAGTTCAAAAAAGCGAAAGTTAAAATAGAGTTGGCAAGAAAAGTCCCATTTCTTCCTTCCTCACACCCTCTGACTTTCTAAAAGGAGAACCGTCAACCCGAATAAAGCGAGGGATTTCTCCTTTAGAGCCTGTCCCGAACTTGTATTCGGGAGGATTGAGCGGTGAGTGATTGGAGCTTTAATTTTTTAGGAGTTTTCTTGCTGATACTAAATATTATGGATTCAGGATGAGCCATTGGTGTTTATGTTATTATCATTTTGATCCTAAAATATGCTTTCGGCAGATGCCAAAGCCCATCTTTTTGAAAAAATGGCTCATCGGCATATGCCGAAAGCCAACTTTTCAACAAAATGGCCTTTCGGTACGTACCGAAACACCATTTTTTCAAGATTTTGTCCTTTCGGCATGTACCGAAACCTGATTTTTTGAAGAAAATGACCTTTCGGCATATGCCGAAACCTCAAATTGTTGAAAAGACGCCTTTCGGCACGTGCCGAAACCCAAAATGTTGAAATAGTGGTTTCGGCGTTTACCGATGAGATTTTGTTTTTTATTCAAAATAATTTTCAGTGCGATTGTAAATTATCTTATTTTATGTTTGAGAATTGTAAAATTATCACCCATCTTATGTAAATATATTTTACACACGTAAAATGCAATACAAATATAATTGCCACATTTATAGTGTAATAATCGGATTGGTATATTATATGTTTTTAATCTGATATCTGACATCAAAAAGTATAAAGTAATGATTAAACACTATTTTAAACTAGCCCTAAGAAATTTTAAGCATAATAAACTGATTTTCTTTGGTAGCCTGATTACCGTTATTCTATGTACCCTTTGTATCTCATTATTGTTTACCTATGTTCATAATGAGTTTACAATGGATGGCTTTCATAAAAGAGGAGATGATATATATGTAATGACTAACAAGTCATCCAACAATAGCCAAACAAGGTTAATTGAGGTAAGGAAATTCTTTAAATTCAATTCTGATAACTATCCGGAAATTGATGAAATAACTTCAGTGATGAAATACCATCAGGGAGATATGAAATTTGCTTACCAAAACCATACCTATACTTCAGGAGGATTGGTTGTTGATACTTCATTTTTTAATGTTTTTGATTTTAAACTTACCATTGGTAATGAGAAAACCATTTTGAGCGACCCGGAAGCTTTGATCCTGACAGAAAGATTTGCCAATAAAATATTTAAAGATAAAAACCCGATAGGGCAACAGGTAAAAGTTACCTCCCGGTCCGAAAAAATTTATACGGTAAAAGCAATTGCTCATAATCCTCCTTCCAACAGTTCCTTTGAGTTCGACTATATTATATCAACCCAATCGGGTGAGTTTCATCGATCTGGTGCTGACTTTATTTTAGTAAATGATGGGTTTGATAAGGATACCTTTTGTGAAGCCATAAAAAACATTGGCGATTCTCATTTTCAGTTTAAGGAAAGTATTACCGGTGTTATGCCATTTAAAGAGATATACTGGGATGAGAGCAATCTGGTAAAGGACCGGTTTTTCAGTAAAAAAGGGGATCGTAAAAATATAAAGGTTTTGTTTTTAATAGCCGCCGTTATTTTTATTATATCCTTACTCAACTTTTCAAACCTCCAAATCATCAATATAAATGATTCTTTAAAAACTATTGGGGTAAACAAAATAGTTGGCGCCGGGCGAAGGCAAATATTCTTTCAAAAAACTATTGAATTAGAACTGCTTGTTTTTGTGTCTGTAATTATTTTAACCGTGTTGTTTATGGTTGCCCTGCCTTTTTTCAATGAACTGACAGAGGTGACTTTAAACCCGGCCATATGGAAAATATTTGTAATAAATCTGGCAATTTTGGTTTCTTTAGTTGCTACTTCAATTATATATCCGGCCTTTGTTTATTTGCGTATTCCCATCATTACCACTTTAAAAAATCAAATTTCAGAAGTAAACCAGATTGTAGGGCGTAAAATTATTGTAACAGCACAATTTGCCCTGTCTTTTGTGTTGTTAATAGCATCGGTAGTGGTTATTAAGCAGTTGAATTTAATGATGGATAAAGACCTGGGGTTTTATTCTGATCATATATTGAGGGTAAAAATGATTCAGGAACCATTGCTTATTGAAAGCAGGGAAGAGGCCATGAAGCAAATTAAAAAAGCTAAGGAAAACTCTCAGTATGTTAACAATGAGTTGCAAGCGCATTGTGCCATCAAAGGATTTACACAAGGCAATTCACCTATTGAACCATTTTCAATGCCATGGAAGAAAGCAGAGGGGCAGTTGGATTACACCACACAAAATGGTTTGTCAGTCAACACCGAATATAGTAATCTGTTTGGGTTACAGCTGGTGGAAGGTCGTTTTTTTGAAAAAGGCAGAGACCAGCAACGGGGGGATAAAGTAGTGATAAACGAAGCGGCAAAAAAGTTCTGGAATATTCAGGATATCACCCGGGAACGGTTGCTCAATAAATATTGGTCGCGGAATAAAAGCGGGGGATTTCAAATAATTGGCGTGGTGAGGGATTTCAATTTCGAGCATCTCTCGGTTAAGCCACAGCCTTTGGTAATGGTTTATTTTGATGATATTGAAGCCGATTATTTTATTCATCTGGATAAAGGTGCATTGAATGCCGGTATTGAAAAAGTGCGGGAACTTTTTGTAAAGAATAATCCAGGTCAGGAGTTTAACTACTCTTTTTTATCAGATGAGGTAGGGCACCTTTACCATAAAGAAAAAAGGTTGAGTAAGATTTATGTGATTTTTACCATCATAGCATTATTAATCTCCTCATTAGGGATGTTTACCATTTCACTATATGATATAAGAAAACGCACTAAAGAAATTGGGGTGCGAAAAGTAAATGGTGCAACAGTTTCTGAAATATTGATTTTGCTTAACCAGAGTTTCGTAAAATGGGTATTGCTTGCTTTTGTGATAGGTAGTCCAATTGCTTATTTTTTAATGGATAATTGGTTAAAAAACTTTGCGTATAAAACCGAATTAAGTTGGTGGATATTTATTTCATCAGGAGTATTTACCCTGGGTATTGTAGTTTTAATAGTAACCTGGCAAAGCTGGAAAGCTTCAACAAAGAATCCGGTAGAGGCTTTAAGGTATGAATAAAAAAATATTTACGTGTAACAGTCTAATTAGTTTTCTAATAAGCAACCGTTATGTAACAAAATCGTCTTGTTGTTGAATGCGGTTGTAATTTTTTTAACAAACAAATAAACTTAAATGAAGAAAATTAAAATGCTGTTTGCCTGCGTAATGCTGGGTGTTTTTTGCATCCCGGCCCATGGCCAGGAAGAAAAGAAAACAGGTGGATGGGACTGGGGAATCCATTCAAGTATTACTCCCTATGTGGATACCGATGTGAAAACACTCAGTTTTATCCGGAAAGATATTGATACCTATGATGATTATTATTATGATTATGTAGATGGTACTTTTTATACATGGGATGTTGGTTTGACTTTAGAGAAGGGAATTGTTGGTGATCACCTGGTATTTACAACAGGTTTAAATTACAATAACGTGGTTACAGGTCTGGATGCAGACGATTATGGGGCATCTTCATTTATGCTGATTAATGTTTCAAATGCCTCCCAACAAATTGAATTTCTTCGTGCATCGTCGTTTGAGCAAAAGGCACATTATGTTGGGGTTCCTGTTGGATTGAAGTTTTATCCGATATCGGATCATTTCTTTAATTTTTATGTAAAAGCAGCGGTTGATGTAAATATTTTGGTTGCACATAAAGTGGATACCAAATTTATTAACCCATCCATGGAAAAGTACAACAATAAAGTGGAAGACCTTTTCGGAGACCCTGCAAGCGTGTTCAGTACCCTAAATGTGGCTGGAGGAATTAAACTGGGTAAAAAGAATCAACCAAGGGTAACGTTAGATGTTGGGCCAAGCTTTTTATTGTCGGGTGATCCCAGTAGCTTAACGCAGGCCAATGTAGGCTTTACGTTTAAACTTAACTTTTTATTACCACTTTAAAATTAGGCTATGTTATATCAAAGAATATTAATTGCACTACTTACATTGTTTGTAATAGCTTGCACTACCGATGAACTATACCTGGAAGATTCAATAGTTATTTCAGATCCTGAAATCCCGTCATTGCCCATTTATTCAGAGCTTGGCTACAATACTTTTGGGGTTCGTTATAACAGGGAATCCATTACAGGAAACTCCTACGATTACCCATTAACCGTAATGGTTGAAAATGGTGCAACTTCGTTGATCTTTAAAGGATCGCAATCCTATAGCAATAAGTTTACCTTTACTTTTAAACTTTCAGAGGCCATGGCTTCGCGGGAAGCGTTATTGACGCTTGGAGGTAAAAAATACAATTTGGACTCAGATAATATTGCTGTAAGTTTAGTTGAAAATAATGAAGAGAAATCATTGGAAATTATCAGTGGTGAATTTGAAATAAAGAACGCACAAAAGATGCTTGTGGATGATGAAGAGAAAGGTGTAATCCTGTCGGGTGTTTTTCAATTCCAGGCAAAGGTTGATGGAGAGCCGGCTTCGTTTTCATATGGAAGGTTTGATGTGGTTATTGGTTACTCAAATTTTTATAATCTGGATTAGAGAAGATATATAGCAGTTGATCATTTTCAATTGTTGTTTTATTAGTAAAAAAATAAGGGAGTTTTAAGATAGATGATTCTATCTGAAAACTCCCTTTTATATTTTCACAATAAGCCTTAGGCTTCTTTACTAATATACTGCCTCACATATTTTTTGAACGCTTTTTGTTGCCATCATAGTATAGAAATGAATAATTGGCACTCCGTTCTTTTTAAGGTCAAGGGCTTGTTGTGTACACCACTCAATACCTACCTGTTTTACTTCATCATTGTTTTTGCACCTGCGCAATTCCTTAGCAAAATCCTCAGGGATCTCACAGCTGAATATTTTTGGTAAAACAGAAAGCTGATTTGCAACGGTTACTGGCTTAATACCCGGGATAATGGGTACATTAATCCCAACAGCACGGCACCTGTCCACAAAATCATAGTATTTTTGATTGTCGAAAAACATCTGGGTCATAACGTACTCGGCACCAGCATCCACTTTGGCTTTTAAGTAGGCCAAATCCGATTCCATATTAGGAGCTTCTTCGTGCTTTTCAGGATATCCGGCAACACCATAGGCAAAAGGGGTGTCAAACTTTTCTCCTTCCGTTCCATCAAGGAAAATGCCTTTGTTCAGGTTGTTAACCTGTTCTGCCAATTCAATGGCGTATTGGTTGCATCGCTCTTCCCGTGGCGGATATTTTTCCTTATGCGTATCATCTCCCCTTAAAACAAGAATGTCGTTTATCCCCAAAAAATTAAGGTCGATCAAGGCATATTCTGTTTCGCTACGGGTAAACCCTCTTGAAATAATATGGGGGATCACTTTGATCCCGTATTTATTTTGGATTGAAGCCGCAACGGCAACTGTTCCCGGGCGTTTACGTATTACCTTCTTCTCAACAAATCCCTGAGTATTGGTCTCAAACTGGTACTCTTCGCGGTGAGAAGTAATATTAATAAATTGTGGATTAAACTCCTTTAATGTATCAATGGTTCTGTAAACCTTATCAATATTGTTTCCCTTTAAAGGGGGTAAAAGCTCAAAAGAAAACTTGGTTTCTTTGTCTTTTAAAACTAACTCTGCAGCTGTCATTTATATTGGTTTTATTATATTTTTAGACTACAATTATTTCAGCCTGTACATCAAGTCTCACTTTATGTTTCCTGAAAAATCTTAAATTTTCTTCGTTATCAATTACTTTAAAAATCTTTTTTCTTTTATTGCAGGCATAGGCTTTTTTATACTTGAATATTTCAATGTCGTGATGATCTTTAAAGAATGTTATTGTTGACTCCAGCTGACTTATGGCATCTTGTATCCAATCCTTTTTCTCGTCCTTTAGCTCAATAAAAAAAATATGATCATCTGAAGTAATCATCCCATCACATCTACCCCGGCCTTCTTCTTCTTTATCTTTTATTACGCATTTATCAATTGCCGTAAATGTTAATGTGTACTTCTTCTTATTTTCTACCTTGGCAATCCAATTTTCAGGTTTGCCCGTATCAGTGTATGCCCTTTCTGCATTCTTGTCGTCACAAATGCCGAATAATTCCAGATCAATTGGAGGTTCTGTACATGCTACATCATAAAAATTCATAGTACTAAAGCTCCTCCTCAATTTCCAATAAAGAATCAAACATACTATTCCCTTGGATTAAAGAATTATTTAAATAATTATTGCTAGAAGGAATTCCTTCAAAGCTTTGTAATTTTCCAATGCTTCCATCCAGCTCATTTAATTGATAAATCGCCACTTCATCTCCCGAAACTATAGCATTCGCTTCAATAACAGCATCCAGTTTTTTCAACAACTCATCTTTATTATCATTCTTTAGTACCTCATTTTTCAGAGTTTCTGCCTGGATAGCGATACTAAGGAAATTAACCATATAAGGGCTATGAGTTGTAAGGATCAACTTATTTCCAACATTTATATTGTTGAATCCAAGAAGACTCTGTAGTATATTCCATTGCGAAGAAGGAAAGAGGTTCTGTTCCGGTTCTTCAACTATATTAATCAATGATGATTTGTTGAACTTGGATGACAATACAGATATTGCTAACCTCTGTTGTTCCTCTGTAAGACTATCATTTTGCAAAATTTCCTGAACCTTTGTTTTAAATCGCTCTTTTTCATCAACACTCATGTGCGAAGCATTATCCTTGCTTTGCCTTGAAACATTTTTTGAAAGATAGTCTGATACCAGGAATAATGGAACGAGGGACTGAAAACCACTTGATGCCTCTGTTAAGCCTACACTATAATTACTTCCTAAAACATTTAAAGAATCATTTAACTGATCATAATCAAGTTTGGTATTATTTACAGGCAAATCAATATCATCCTTGATACTCTTTCTTGCATTGTCAAATTCAGTAAGAAATTCACTTAATGATTTGGATGATAGCTTTAGCTCTTTTGGTGTTTTAACATATGATATAAAGTTCCTCTCTGCAGGAACATACATTATTTGAGGAAGTGTATAAGTTTTTGCATTACTGTTTTCATAGATCTTAACATCACCTTTATCATATACAATACAATAAGCATCCCCCTCATACTCCAGGCAGGTTTCATCAGTAAAATAATTTTCTAATCTGTGATAGCTTATATATTGATCTTTTAAAGCATTATCGTTTTCGAACCTGCTCTTATTATAATCGCCCCTAACCAATACTTTTTCAATCCATGAAAATGTAGAAATAAGCTTGGCAACAGTACTTTTGCCAGAGCCCTGATTCCCAATGAAAACAGTTACTTTATTTATATCCAGCCATCCTTCCTGTTGGTTATAGCCAGATTTAATTGGGCCAAAATTCTTTATTCTTATTCTACTCATTTTCTGTGAAAACTATTGCAATAACAATAATATTGGTGGAACCTAAATACTACTTATAACTTAAATTTACCGGAATCCACTTCTCCATTTCTTCTGTTGTAATTCCTTTTCGCTGAGCTAAATCTTCTACCTGATCTTTGCCTACTTTTCCTATTCCGAAATACATGGCCTTGGGATGGGCAAAATACAAACCACTTACTGATGCATTTGGATACATGCTAAAATGCTCAGTTAAGGTAATACCCACATTCTTTTCCACTTCCATCAAATCAAACAGCAGGCGCTTTTCACTGTGGTCGGGACAAGCAGGATAACCTAATGCTGGACGGATGCCCCTGTAGCGTTCACGAATGAAATTTTCTGTATTAAATTCCTCTTCCGGAGCGTATCCCCAAAATTCTTTGCGTAACCTAAAGTGCAATAGTTCGGCAAAAGCTTCAGCCAACCTGTCGGCTAAGGCTTTTAATAAAATAGCAGAGTAATCGTCGTTATTGTCTTCGTACTCTTTGATCCACTTTTCTATTCCAACGCCTGCTGTAACCGCAAAACCACCAATGTAATCTTCTACCTGCGTTTCTGCAGGGGCAATAAAATCAGCCAGAGAATGGAAAGCTTCCTTTCCCGGTTTGTCTTGTTGCTCGCGCATCTGGTTAAACCTTGTTTTCTCTATGGTTCTTGTTTCGTTGGTATATACAATAATGTCGTCGCCCTGGCTGTTGGCCGGGAATATTCCAAACACAGCTTTTGCGGTAAGCATCTTATCCTGCTCAATATTGTTAAGCATGCTTTGGGCATCTCTCCAGAGTTTTAATGCCTCTTTGGCTTTGGCCAAGCCTTGCTCTGAATTGAATTTTTTAAGCCACTCCTCTTCCTGCTCTTTGGTAACAACGTTTTCTATGCCGTCATAATTTCCTGTAAGGTTCCAAGCCTGATAGAAGAAAGTCCAGTCGATATATTTTCTTATTTCACTTATCGAATAATCGTTAAAAACTTTTACTCCTGTCATGTGTGGAGTATACACTTCCTGCTGGTTCCAATCAATTTTAAAACTATTTTCCCGGGCACTTTCAATTGGCTTAATTACCACAGGGCGTTTATTGGCATTGCGTTCGCGTAGTTCGGCATACTCTTCTTTTATTTTCTTCGAGAATGCTTCCTTGCCCGTTTTTGATAGCAATGCACTTACTACCTGGGCACTTTTTGATGCATCCTTTACATGAACCACTGGCTGGTCATATTCCGGCTCAATCTTTACCGCTGTATGAACTTTTGAAGTGGTTGCCCCTCCCAGCATCAATGGAATGTTAAATCCATTGCGTTTCATCTCTTTGGCTACATTAACCATCTCTTCAAGCGAAGGGGTGATCAAGCCACTTAGTCCTATAATATCTACGCCATGTTCTATGGCTTTCTTTAATATTTCCTCTGTAGGAACCATAACTCCCAGGTCAATAACCTCGTAGTTGTTACAGCCCAATATTACGCTTACAATGTTTTTCCCAATGTCATGAACATCTCCTTTTACTGTGGCCATCAGAATTTTTCCGTTGCTTGAGGAAGCACCGGTAGCTTCTTTTTCCTTTTCGATTATTGGCTGAAGGATGGCAACAGCCTTTTTCATGACGCGAGCGGTTTTTACTACCTGGGGCAAAAACATTTTTCCGTTGCCAAACAAATCACCCACCACATTCATCCCGTCCATCAACGGTTGTTCAATAATCCCCAAAGCAGTTGGGTATTTCTCAAGGGCTTCTTTTAAATCTACTTCCAGGTAATCGCTGATCCCTTTTACCAGACAGTGTGTCAATCTTTCTTCCAGGTTTCCCTCTCTCCATGCAGCCTGCTGCGTTTCACCCCCTGCTTGTTGGGTGTTTTTTACGGTCTCGGCATACTCAACCATCCTGTCAGTAGCATCCGGACGCTTGTTTAGTACTACGTCTTCAACGTATCCTAACAATTCTTTTGGTATGTCATCATAAACCTGGAGCATGGCAGGATTAACAATTCCCATATCCAGGCCTTCTTTGATGGCATAATATAAAAATACACTATGGATTGCTTCGCGCACAGCATTGTTTCCTCTAAAAGAGAATGAAAGGTTGCTGATGCCTCCGCTAATATGTGCATGCGGAAGGTTTTCTTTAATCCACTTGCAGGCTTTAATAAAATCTACCGCATAATTATTGTGCTCTTCAATACCTGTTGCAATAGCAAGCACGTTGGGGTCGAATATAATGTCCTGTGGAGGGAAGTTTACTTTTTCTGTTAATAATTTGTAAGCCCTTCCACAAATTTCTTTTCGGCGTTCAAAATTATCAGCCTGGCCCTTTTCATCAAAAGCCATTACCACAACTGCAGCGCCATACTTTTTAATGGTGCGTGCATGTTCAAGGAATGGTCCCTCTCCTTCTTTTAAGCTAATGCTGTTTACAACCGATTTTCCTTGCAGGCATTTAAGTCCGGCCTCAATTACTTCAAATTTTGAAGAATCGACCATTACCGGAACTTTGGATACATCGGGATCTGACATTAACATATTTAAGAAGGTTACCATCTCTTCTTTTGCATCGAGCATGGCATCATCCATATTTACGTCAACTATCTGTGCCCCGTTTTCTACCTGGTGACGGGCAATGTCTACGGCTTCCTCATATTTCTTCTCCTTGATCAGGCGAAGGAATTTGCGGGATCCGGCCACGTTACAACGTTCGCCAATATTCACAAAGTTGGTATCCTGGCGCATTTGTAAGGATTCCAGTCCGCTCAGATGCGTGATTGAAGAAGGCTCGTTTTTGATATGGGCATGGTGCTTGTCGGCCACCTTTGCCATGGCAGCAATATGTTCAGGGGTTGTTCCGCAACAGCCGCCCAAAATATTTACCTTGCCATCGGCCAGCCATTTTCCAACCAGCTCCGACATCTGGTCGGGCGTTTGATCATATTCCCCAAACTGGTTTGGCAGTCCGGCATTGGGATGTGCACTGACGTAAAAAGGCGATTTTTTCGATAATTCAGTAACGTATGGCTCCAGCTCCTGTGCTCCCAATGAGCAGTTTAAGCCGATGCTCAGGATGTCCATATGCGAAACAGAATCAACAAAAGCCTGTAATGTTTGTCCCGATAATGTTCTTCCGCTGGCATCCGTAATGGTGCCGGAAACCATCACCGGAATCTTTTTATCTAATTTTACAAAAATCTCATCAATGGCCATTAAGGCAGCCTTGGCATTTAAGGTGTCAAATACTGTTTCGATCATTAACAGATCAGAACCTCCTGCAATTAAGGCTTCCACTTGTTCCTTGTAGGCCTCCTTAACTTCATCGAAATTGGTTGCCCTAAAACCCGGGTTGTTTACATCGGGCGACAAGGATAAGGCCTTGTTCAATGGTCCGATTGAGCCACATACAAAACGGGGCTTTTCGGGAGTTTTCAGGCTGTATTCATCCGCAACTTCACGGGCAATTTTTGCCGATTCGTAATTGATATCCCAAACAGCCGATTGCATATCATAATCAGCCTGAGAAATAGACGTTGCGTTAAAAGTGTTTGTTTCAATAATATCAGAACCAGCTTCTAGGTACTTGGCATGAATTTCCTTAATTACCTGAGGTTGTGTAATCGAAAGTATGTCATTATTGCCTTTTATGGGCATATGATAATCTTTAAACCTTTCTCCCCTGTAATCCTCTTCTTCAAGTTTATAGGTTTGAATTAAACTACCCATTGCTCCATCAAGAAGCAATATCCTTTCCTCTATTGCTTTATGTAATTTTTTTGTTCTGCCCATATGCGTTTACCTGTATCATATCAACTATAAAACCAGTTAAATGTTTAACGGCAATTGACCGATATGATAATTGTCAGTTTAATATATTTTAAAAGAGCTGCAAAAATAACAAATAATACTGATTTAATTGAGTTTGTATAAACTAAAGTTATGGTATTATGCGGGCCATCCCAACTTTCGCATTTTTCTTATATTTGTGGCAAATTTTAAGCAGATGTCGCAAACATATTTTGAACAACTTTTTGAATCTTTCAATCACAAAAACATTCTTGTAATTGGAGATGTAATGATAGATTCCTATTTGTGGGGAGATGTTACCAGGATTTCACCAGAAGCCCCCGTTCCTATCCTTTCGGGTATTGGGAGGGAAAACCGGTTGGGAGGGGCAGCCAATGTTGCATTGAATATCCAATCACTTGGAGCAACCCCTATACTTTGTTCTGTAATTGGCGACGACATCATGAATCATGATTTTTTCAAGCTCCTGAAAAAGCAAAAGTTAACGCCGGATGGTATTGTTACCTGTCACAACCGGATGACTACTGTAAAAACCCGTGTGATCAGTCAGCATCAACATCTTTTAAGGGTTGATGAAGAAATATGCACCCCTATACCGGAGGATACGGAAGAGAAATTAATGGCCCGGCTAAATGCCTTGGTGGAAACACATCGTATAGATGCCATAATTTTTGAGGACTACGACAAAGGCGTAATTACACCTTCTGTGATTGAAAAGGTAGTAAGTGTAGCCCGGGGTAAAGGGATACCTACCCTGGTTGATCCTAAAAAAAGAAATTTTCTCGACTATAAAGGAGTTACTTTTTTTAAGCCAAACTTTAAGGAGTTTAATGAAGGCTGTAAGCTTGAGCTAAAAAAAGGAGAAAAAGACAAGTTGATAGAAGCCGGTCTGAAATTTCAGAAACAACAAAATATCAATACCTTGATGATTACGCTTTCCGAGCATGGGGTATTTATTAACCAGGATTCGCTTGGGGCAAGTATTGTTCCTGCTGAAATCAGGAATATTGCCGATGTTTCGGGAGCGGGAGATACGGTAATCAGTGTAAGCGCATTGTGTTTGATAGAAGAGATAGAGCCGCATTTAATTGCCCGTATTGCTAATATGGCAGGAGGATTGGTTTGTGAAGAATCGGGGGTTGTTCCTGTAAATAAAGAGTTGCTGTTAAAAGAATGTATCCGGAAAATTGAGCTATAGAGCCAGCAGTGTCACCTGCAATAAAACTTCGTTCAATTGTTGAAACTTTTATATGGGTTTTGGTGTATGAAGTTTTAATTAAAAGTTTAACTTTGACAGTCGTTTTTGATACCTGATCCTGACAACTTCGCAATAGATGGTTGGGGGATCGGGAAAATATAGACTTGAAAATAATTTTATTGCATAATATATTAATTGCCACAATATGGGAAAAATTATTGCATTAGCGAATCAAAAGGGAGGTGTTGGAAAAACAACAACTGCAATTAACCTTGCTGCAAGTTTGGCAGTGCTGGAATACAAGGTTTTGGTAGTTGATGCCGACCCACAGGCCAATGCCACTTCAGGATTGGGTTTTGATTTGAAAGAAATTGAGGCTAGTATTTATGAATGTATCGTTGATGGCATAGAGCCTTCTGAGGCATTACTTAAATCAGACATCGAAGGCCTTGATATTTTACCTTCGCATATTGATTTGGTTGGAGCAGAGATCGAAATGCTCAACCGTTCTAACAGGGAAAATGTATTAAAAGATGTTTTAGGCAAAATAAGAGACAATTATGATTTTATACTTATAGATTGTTCTCCTTCGTTGGGATTGATCACGGTTAATTCACTTACAGCTGCCGATTCGGTTATTATTCCTGTTCAATGTGAATATTTTGCTTTGGAGGGATTGGGTAAGCTGTTAAATACCATCAAGATAATCCAGAGCAGATTAAATACAACATTAGCCATTGAAGGATTCCTTTTGACTATGTATGATTCTCGTTTAAGGCTCTCGAATCAAGTTGTTGAAGAGGTGCAGCGTCATTTCCAGGATATGGTATTTGAAACTTTAATAACACGTAATATTAAATTGAGTGAAGCGCCTAGTTATGGTAAGGCAGTTGTTGAATATGATGCCACATCAAAGGGGGCAATCAATTATCTGAACCTGGCTCGCGAGTTGTTACAAAAAAATAATATGAAAAAATCTGACAGCAAGAGAAAAGCGGCAACGAAATAAGTGTTGTTTACCTTGAAGTCAATTATTATAATAAGCAAATAAATTAGGGCGAAATATATTGGCCCTGATAATCAGAATAAAGAATGGCAAAAAAGAATGCGTTAGGGAGAGGGCTGGGTGCTCTTATTGATAATGCCGATGAGGTAACCAGAAGTAAACCTCTATCGGGAATGGACGAAATAGAAGTTAGTAAGATTGTTGCCAATCCATGGCAGCCACGTACCCGCTTTGATGAAGAGAAACTAGAGGAACTCGCAGCTTCAATTAAAGAAATTGGAGTAATTCAGCCACTTACAGTCCGCAAAAACGGAAACCAATATCAACTTATTGCAGGAGAACGCCGTTTTAGGGCCTCTAAAAAAGTTGGTTTGGAAAAAGTACCAGCTTATGTGCGTACTGCTGACGACGAAACCATGCTTGAAATGGCTTTGGTGGAAAATATTCAGCGTGAAGACCTGGACCCTATTGAGATCGCAATTAGTTACCAACGCTTAATGGACGAATGCCAACTGACTCAGGAAAGCATGTCGGAAAGAGTTGGAAAAAAAAGAGCTACAGTTACCAACTACCTTCGTTTGTTAAAACTACCTGCTGAAATCCAGTTAGGTTTACGTGATAAAAAGCTGGGTATGGGGCATGCCCGTGCAATCATTGGAATTGAAGATGAACAAGTACAGCTAAATATTTACGAAGAAATTGTTGAATATGATTATTCAGTAAGGAAAGTTGAAGAAGTAGTTCGTGAATTAAACAGTGACAAACCCACAAAACAACCTGCTAAAAAGAAAAGCACTTTGCCTGAGGAGTACCAAATGTTAAGCAGCCAGATATCAAATGTTTTTGATACAAAGGTGCAGTTTACCAGAGGCGACAAAGGAAATGGAAAGATTGTAATTCCTTTTAACTCTGATGAGGATTTGGAACGTATTGTTTCTATCCTTGATAAAGTAAACAACAAGTAAGGTACTTCAGGTATTTGATGTAATTACTTAGAAATTTTTGTTTTGAACTTACTATTAAAGAATAAAAAAGGACTACGTAGCCTGATCATTTTGTTCGTTTTATTGATGGTGTCGAGTCATTATATAAATGCGCAGGTTGATTCGGCTACTGTTGTTATAAAGAAGGATGTAGATAAGTCAGTGGTGATTAAACCACACTCACCGCATAAGGCAAGTCTTTACTCGGCTGTCCTTCCGGGGTTGGGGCAGGCCTACAATAAAAAGTACTGGAAAATTCCAATTCTTTATGCAGGTTTTGCCGGAATCATCTATGCTATAGATTTTAATTCGTCAAATTACAGCAAATACAGAAGAGGGTATAGAGACTATTTGCTTCAGGATCCCAATAACACCAGTTATGTAAAGGTTTTCCAAAAACTAATTGACAACAAACGATTAACAATTGAAGAAATAGAACCTGGTGGAAGCCGTTCTGATTGGGTTAGGACTACATTAGAAAATGGGAAGGATTATTATGAAAGATGGCGCAACCTTAGTTATGTTGGTTTTGCCCTGGTGTATATAATTAACATTGTTGATGCCACTGTTGATGCCCATTTTAAAACTTTCGATGTTAGTGATGATCTGAGTATGCGTATTGATCCGGTTGTGCAACCAGGAATTGGGGGTAACAGTGTAGGTTTACAATTGAGACTTACTTTTTAAAACAAAAAATTAACACAATGCTAAAGTTTAAGTTATTAGCCGGCTTTTTGGTAGCCTCTGCTATTAATATATACAGTCAAACCGAACTACAATCGGATACAACAATTGTAGAAACAGATTCCGTAAAACTTGATAACAAAGTAGAACAAGGCTTTTTTACGGAGAATTTAGATACAGTTAAATCAGAAAGTACTTCGCAAGATAGTGCAGTAGTTGCCCAAACAGTATCCTTTCCTAAAATTGTTACAGATTCTCTTTATATCCAGCGCTTGCAAGGTATAGAGTCGCCTTTGGAATTTCCATTTAACAGCAAGGTAAAAGCGTATATTGAACTATATACCCAAAAAAGAAGAGACCAGGTAAGGGTAATGCTTGGTCTATCTGAGTATTATTTCCCTATGTTTGAACAAGCTCTGGATGCCGCAAACCTTCCATTGGAGCTTAAATATCTTCCAATTATTGAATCTGCATTAAACCCCAGGGCGTTTTCAAGGGCAGGAGCTTCGGGGCTTTGGCAATTTATGTATGGTACAGGTAAAATGTACGGGTTAAAGGTTGATTCCTATGTTGATGAAAGAAGGGATCCGGTAAAAGCAACACAGGCTGCAGTAAATTTTCTGAAAGATTTGTATTCAAAATACCACGATTGGTATCTCGTGATAGCTGCCTATAATTGTGGTCCAGGCAATGTCGATAAAGCGATTTACCGCTCTGGTGGGAAAAGGGATTTTTGGCAAATATACTATCGCTTACCCCGGGAAACCAGGGGATATGTGCCTGCTTTTATTGCTGCCGCTTATACAATGACTTATCATCAGGAGCATCTTTTGGCGCCACAGCCGTCTGATTTGTCGATGGCTACTGATACTATTATGATATCTGACCTATTACACTTTAATCAGGTTTCAAAAGTAACCGGTATTTCGTTAGAGCAGCTCCGCAGGTTGAATCCGCAGTACAGGAGGGATGTTGTTCCCGCCCGGAAAAAGGCCTATGCATTAACTATTCCACAAGCTGTAACGGAATCATTTATTACACTTGAAGATTCTATTTTTTCGTATCAGAGAGATAAATATTTTGCATCGAACAGGTTAGTAGTTAATCCATCAGACTCATATAATGCTCCCTCTGTACCCAAGAATAAAGCTAAGGTATATTATACTGTAAAGTCGGGCGATGCTGTAGGCTTAATTGCAGATTGGTATGATGTTTACACTTCCGATTTAAGGTACTGGAACAATATTCGCAGGAATATTATCAGGGTAGGACAAAAATTGGTTATTTATGTTCCAAAAAATAAAGTTGAGCATTATAAAAGGATCAATTCAATGAGCTATGCTGAAAAGCAAGCTATGAATGGCAGGACAGTTGCTGCTTCTCCTAAACCTCAACCAACATCTGTGCCTGAATCTTCAGATTATGTATATTATACAGTGAGGAGCGGAGATAACCTATGGTCTATTGCTAAAAAATATCCCGGAGTTTCAAATTCTGATATTATGAAGCTAAACAAACTAACCAGTTCATCAAAGATCAATCCGGGGCAAAGATTAAAAATTAAGCCTAAGAGTTAAGCTTTGCTTATTGATACACAATAATTGAAATATGATTAAGCCTCCAAAAATATTTTTGTATTACATTGTAATAGCATGTGTTTTTGTGGGCTTAGGTTTTATTATTCCCCGGGAAGGTATCAAGATTAAAGGTTTTCCATATGTTATAAAATGGATTGACCTCAGTCGTTTTTTGCAGTTGCCTCAAGAGGTACCTGCTGTCGCTGAACTTTCAGCAGATAGCATTTTCATCACAGATAGTTTGGATGCCTTGTTGATAGATACGATGCATACAAAGCTGTATGAAAAAGAAGATACATTGGTTTCGCTGTCCGAATTAACAAAAGATACCATTCCAAATATTGAATATCCGGAATCGTTTAGAAACCTGTTATACCAATTTTATAGTAATATATCCTCAGCTGTTGATTCAGGAAAAATTGTGCGAATCCTTCATATGGGCGATTCACAGATTGAAGGGGATCGAATCACTAAATTTCTAAGGGAATCTTTTCAGGAGAGGTTTCAAGGCTCTGGGCCAGGCCTTATTCCTGTTTACGATCCACAAAAACAATTTCCTTCTGTTTGGATCACTAATAAAGGTAAATGGAGCGAGCATAAAGTCTACCAAATTCCCAGAACCATTGAAGGGAATGACTATGGTATTATTGGTAAAGTGGCAAAGATTGATTCAGCCGGGACTTCTGTTCTAAAAATAGCCAAATCGCGTCTGGCGCAACCTAAGGCAAGTAATTTTTACAAAGCCAGGCTGTATCTGAAAAATATTAGCACACCTCTTAGTGTTGCAGCCTATTGGGAAAAAGATCTGATTAGTAAGGATTCCTTGTTGAAAGAATCTGGCATTACTGAAATAAACTGGACTTTTGAACAATGTCCTAAAGAGTTTTCAATTGATTTTAGCTCAGATGAGAGCCCGGTTTTTTTAGGCCTTAGTCTGGATAGTGTCTCTGGCATCTCTGTCGATAATATTTCAATGAGAGGACAATCCACTCCCCGGCTTGATAAAACCAATCAGGAATTGTTTGCCTCCATGGCCAATTATATGAATATTGGTATGGTGATATTGCAATATGGAACCAATATGGTTCCAACTATTTCTGATAATTATGCTTTTTATACCCATTCTTTTTATAGGCAACTAAAAATTTTAAAGAAGACAATGCCAAATGTTCCAGTTTTAATAGTGGGAGTTGGTGATGTGGCTACGCAAAAGGATGGTAAGGCAGAATCGTATAGTCATGTGGAAAAGATAAAGGAAGCCCAAAAAGAAGCGGCATTTAAAGCCGGATTTGCGTTCTTTGATCTATATAAAGCAATGGGAGGTAAAGGCTCTATGCTTCAATGGGTTGATAGAGATCCTAGAATGGCCATGTCTGATTATACCCATTTTAATAAGGTTGGTGGAAAAAAAGTTGCCGATTGGTTATACAATGCCATTTTGCACGACTATAATAAATGGAAGAAAAGCACTACTTTTATCCAGCAAAAGAATTAATAGTTGGCCTTGGAACATTTAATTGATTTAATAAAGTATAATCCCAATACTGATTTTGTTTTTACTCATTTCCTGTTTTGGGTTTTCTTTGGAATAGTATTGCTGGGCAATGCCATTCTATATCAAAAGAGTATTCTAAGAAACTGTTTCTTGTTTATTGCCAGTTTGTTCTTTTATTATAAATCAGGAGGCTATTATTTTACTTTACTTGTTTTTTCGACTATTGTTGATTATTCAATTGGTCTTGGAATTGGTATAGCTAAATCGCGATATATAAAAAGGATGCTTCTTGTAACCAGCCTTATGGTGAACTTAGGTTTGCTTTCCTATTTTAAATACAGTTACTTTTTTGCAGATGCCATAAGTCAAATTACCGGAGAAAATTTTGCTGTTACAAATTACTTTTCAGTTATAACCAACACCGTATTCAATTCCGGTTTTGATATTGGGAAAATTATCTTACCTGTTGGTATTTCATTCTTTACATTTCAAACCATTTCCTATTCCATAGATGTTTATAGAGGCCGGATTCAACCTGTAAAAAATATTATAGACTTTGGCTTCTATGTATCCTTCTTCCCGCAGTTGGTTGCCGGCCCCATCGTCAGGGCCTGGGAATTTATTCCTCAGTTACATAAAAAGTATTGTCTTTCAGAAAAATGGTTTTGGACTGCAACCTGGCTTGTTGTGGGGGGCTTATTTAAAAAGATTGTTATTTCTGATTATCTGTCGGTAAACTTTGTGGATCGGGTATTTGATGCACCGATGATGTATAGTGGGGTTGAACTTTTATTTGGCGCTTATGCCTATGCCCTTCAAATATATTGTGATTTTTCAGGCTATACTGATATAGCTATCGGTATAGCTTTAATACTTGGGTTTAGGTTACCTGAAAATTTTAACCGCCCGTATTTGGCCACTTCTATCACTTCGTTTTGGAGGAGGTGGCATATTTCACTTTCATCCTGGCTTAGGGATTACTTGTATATCCCGTTGGGAGGAAACAGAAGAGGCCGAACCAGACAAAAAATAAACCTTATTATAACCATGCTGCTGGGAGGATTGTGGCATGGAGCAGGGTGGTTGTTTGTTATATGGGGAGGTTTGCATGGAGTGGCATTGCTTGTTGAGAAAACGATTGTGGACGTATTGAAAAGATATAACCTCAAAATTCCTAAGTTCCTTGGGTTTCTTCTCACCTTTCATTTAGTGGTATTTTCATGGATTATCTTTCGTTCACCTGATTTAGATACTTTCAATCTTTTTTTAATGCGGATAAGAACCGGATTTTTTATTTACGATCCCGTACAATTAATAAAATCCTACTTTAATATACTTATTGTTCTGGCTATTGGGTATACTTTGCACTGGATACCTGTAGAACTTAGAAGAATGATAAAAATATACTTGATTAAAACACATTTGTTGATTAAATTGTTAATACTAATAACCTTTTGTATCATAATATACCAGTTTAGCTTGTTTGATGCTAAACCGTTCATTTATTTTAGGTTTTAAATGTATTTTGTACATTGTGTTGATTTGAATATTAATTATGCAAAAGGTTTTTTACTACATATTGTTGTTGTTTGTAACTACATCTGCTGTAGCTCAACATCATTTTTTTAAACAATACTCTCTCGAAGAAGGGTTGCCCCAATCTGAAGTTAATGATATTGCTGAAGATGAATATGGATATCTTTGGCTTGGTACTAATGGAGGCGGTTTGTGTAGATTCAATGGTTCTGATTTTGAGGTGCTGACTAAAAAAAACGGACTTGTTGAAGATCTTATTATGGGACTTCATAGTGATAACAACTTTAACCTTTGGATTGCCAGTCAAAAGGGGATTACAAAATACAATGGAAAAACTTTTGAATATGTTATTAAATCAGATACGGCTCTTTTTCAGGATAGGGTTGAATTTCTTGAAACAATAGATGGGTCTGTATGGGCTTTGGTAAGGGAAGTTTCAGGTTTAAGGAAAATTTTAAGATTCAAGGATAATACGATTGAGGATTTTCATTTGGAATATCCCGACTACTTTTCAAATAACAAGATATTTTTTCTATGCAAAGGTGATCCACATTCCTTATTTGTTTCAACAAGGAATGGTCTTTTTTCAATAAACGCTGAAGGTATTAATAAGGTTGAAAAAATAGGAAGTGTTAACACGCAAAAAGAAACCCTTATTCCTGTTCTCCAGGATAAGTATAGAAATGTTTGGGCACTTGGTTTTGACAAGAATGAAAACATGCTCCTTAAGAAGATCAAGTTTAATGGGGATGTTGAAATTATTAACTGGCCAAAGACCATTCCGTTACAGAAAATATTCAGAGCTTTTGAAGATCGTCAGGGCAATGTTTGGATTTCTATTGCTTCCAGTGGGGTTGTTCGAATTAAAGGTGGAGATATTAAGGTATTTAACAAGCAAAACGGACTAAAGGCCACACTTATTACCAGTTTTTGTGAAGACAGGGAAGGTAATTTATGGTTTGGTACCAGTGGTTCAGGCTTATTAAAGTATGGTGGGGATAAGTTTGTGGCTTTTAATAAGGAGAGCGGTTTAAGTGGGGATATAATCAGGATGCTTTTTGAAGATAGTCAGGGGAATGTATACTTTGGTGATGACAATAACACTATTTCAAAATATGATGGAAAAAAAATAATGCAGTTGAAAGTTTCTGCTAAATGCCAGATGGGTCAGGCCAGGCGAATGGTAGAATTGCAGGATGGAAATATGTTGATTGCCACTACCGGGGGATTATTTCAATATGATGGGAATATTATTTCAGAAGCAGCTAATAAATATGGTATTACATGCCAGGCCCCTGTTATAGATATAGTTCAACACAAGAACGAATTGTGGTTTGGTGTATATGGTACCGGGCTTTTAAAAGTTTCCAATGGTCAAAAGAAATGGTATACTCCGAAGAATTCTGATCTGAAATCTGGTTATATTAACCATATTTTGATCGACTCCAAAGACAGGATGTGGATTAGCACTACAAAAGGAGTTTTTTTGTTCCAGGATAATGCTTTTCAACATTATTCAGATAAAGATGAACTCAATGCTTCATGGGTATTGCAATCTGCTGAAGATAAAATAGGAAATATTTGGTTTGCGACATTTACAGGTGGATTAAATAGGTATGACGGCGAGGGTTTTTCAGTATTTGATACTTCAAACGGCATTACTTCTGATAATATATATTCAGTAATTGCAGACGAGGAAGGCAATATATGGGCAGGTACGCAAAATGGTGTTGATAAAATTACTATTACAGCAGATGGCAATATCCCTACTATACAAAACTTCGACAAAAATGATGGTTTTATTGGTATTGAAAATAATGGAGGTTGTAATCTTTTAGATAGTAAAGGACATATTTGGTTTGGTACAATTAGAGGAGCCATGCGATATAACCCTGAAGAAGAAAAGGTGAATTATCTGGAACCTCCGGTATATATTCAAAAGGTTTTGCTCAACTTTAAGAATCAAGAGTGGCATCAGAAATCAAATGAATACAAAATAGACTCATTAAGTCCTTGGTTTTCTATGCCGGAAGGATTGCAGCTTAGGCATACTAATAATCATGTAGGTTTTGTTTTTGATGCATTATGCTACACAGCCTCTGAAAAAACCAGATATAAATGGAAGTTAGATCCAATTGAAGAGGAATGGTCTCCCCAAAACTCTGTAAACCGAGCCTTCTATCCATCATTGTCTCCAGGTAAATATACTTTTAGGGTAATTGCCTGCAATAACAATGATGTATGGAATAATGAGGGAGCCACATTTTCTTTTGAGATAATTCCTGCGTGGTATCAGTATAATATTGTTAAGCTGGCAGGAATTTTAATGTTGCTTTGCCTGGTTGTAATAATTGTGAGGCAAAGAATCATAAAGGAAAAGGCTATTAAACAAGAACTAGAAGCTCGTATTGCAATTAAAAAGGTTGAAATAAGGAAACAGCAATCAGAAATTGAAAAAAGGAATAAAGAATTAAAAGAACAGAAAAGCCAGCTTCAGCTTCAGGCAGCATCCCTTCAGGCTTCTAATAATAACCTTGAGCGATTAACTGAAATAGGTCAATTAATTACTGCCAACTTGACAGTGAGTAAAATTGCCCAATTGGTATATCAGTCAGTGTCAAAAGTTATGAGTTGTGATGTTTATACCGTAGGTATCTACAACGAGGAGCTCAAATCTATTGATTTTGTATATTCCTCAATGCATGGAGAACAACAGCCATTTATCCGTTATCAGGTTGATGATAAAGAGAGACTTGCTGTTTATAGTTTCATTCATAATAAGGAGGTTTTCTTAAATAATTTTTCTGATGATTATAAAAAATACTTGTCAGAGATTAGGCCTGTTCCATCCGGTGCAGAAACTGAATCTGTTATATATGTTCCGCTTAGGACAGCTAAAAAAAATATAGGGGTAATTTCAGTTCAAAGTCTTAAAAAAAATGCCTACACACCCTATCATCTAAACTTTATGCAAAATATTGCCAACTATGCTTCTGTAGCTATAGGGAATGCGTTAAAGTTTCAAAAGCTTGTTGATCAGCAGAAATTACTTAAAAATGAGCACGAAAGTGTTTTGGGAGAAAAGAACCTCCTGACTACAGAGAAACAACTGTTAGAAGATGCAAATTATGAAAAGATGCAGTTACTTAATTTATTTGCTAACGGAGTGCAGGAACCGCTAAGTAATTCTATTTGTGAGCTGGAGGGTTTTTTAAGTGCCTCTAAAAATTGCTCCACTGAGCAGCAAGTATTCCTAAATAATTTACTTCAATCTTTGCAGCAACAGAATGATATTGTAAACAAGGTTCTTGAAGTTCACCATATTGAAAGTGGCAGATATGAATTTACGCCACTTAAATTTGAGCTAAAACATGTTATAAATGGAGTTGTGGAGAAGTTAGCTAATAATGCCAATGAAAAAAATATAGAGATTGTTACGAGTGGTAAGGCGTTAGAAACCACCTTGGATAAGGTTCTTTTTGTTAAGATTATGGATAACCTGATTTCAAACGCCATAAAATTTTCTCCTAAAAATAAGCAGGTTAGGGTAATATTGTCAGAACTCAATGGTATGGTACATATTGAAGTGCATGATCAGGGTCCTGGATTAACAAACGAAGAACAAAGTAAGGTGTTTAAAAAATACAGTAAGCTTAATAAATCCGGAGAACAAGAATTGGCGTCCTCTGGCTTGGGCTTATATATTGTTAAAAAATATGTTGATAAGATGAATGGTACAATTAAATGTGAGAGTATTGCAGGTTTTGGTGCTTCATTTGTCTTGGAATTTCCCTTGAAGTAAACAATCTTCGAATTGAAAAAATGTATATCATGGCAATGTTGCACTTTGTAAATATGTACTGGTGCAAATGAAATGAACATAAATAGTAAATGGCAAAGTTTTTGACTGCCACAGCAATAAATAATCAATAAATAAAAAGGAGATGACATTACTTGTGATTTTTATAGGATTCATGATTTTAAGCTGGAGTGTTAGTTCAAGGTTAAAATCTAAATTCAGGGAATATTCTAAAATTCCTCTGAATTATGGGATGACTGGGCGAGAAGTGGCGGAAAGAATGTTGCGAGATCATGGAATTCATGATGTGAGGGTGGTATCGGTGCCCGGACAGCTTTCGGATCATTACAACCCATCGAACAGGACGGTGAATCTGAGTCCGGAAGTTTATAGTGGACAGAGTGTTGCATCCGCAGCGGTTGCGGCTCATGAATGCGGTCATGCAGTGCAACACGCAGTTGGATATGCCCCTTTGGAAATGCGTTCTGCTTTAGTGCCTATACAAAATGTAAGTTCAAGAGTTCTTAATATTATTTTTACAATAATGATTTTTGGAGGTTTTCTTCTTCCTAATATATTGCCCTATACTCTTGGATTGCAGATTGTAATAGCCTGTTATGCCATTTTTACACTATTTGCTTTTATTACTTTGCCGGTTGAGTTAAATGCAACAAACAGGGCGTTGTCATGGTTGAATAATAGTGGGGTTGCTACAGGGGTTATTCATGATAAGGCAAATGACGCCTTGCGTTGGGCTGCATATACTTATGTGGTGGCAGCACTATCCTCTTTGGTTACCCTGGTGTATTATATTATGATGTATCTTGGTTCGCGAGATTAGAAGATGCAATAATGTACGAACCTCTTTTCAAAATTTGGAAAGGGGTTTTTTATACAAAAAAAGCTTCCCATAAGTGATTATCTTAATTGGGAAGCTAGTTGCTAATAAAAAGAAATATTCTCCTCTCCTGAAATCTCTTTTTTCTACAAATGAACCTGGTTGTGGGATGCATAACTTAATTTACCTTGGTTAATCAACGATATCACGTAATTCATTCCTTTGGTTTGTGAGATTTTTAGATCCTTGAAGATTTCTCCAATGTGCACTGGTTGGTGGTCGTTTACGAAAGAAATGATTTTCTCTTCAATTCCGCCTTTTGCTTTGTCTTTTTTTTCTGTCATTTTGAATTGCTTTTAGATGTTAATAATAAACTTAAAAATCTTTATTGAATTTATATTAATTAACAGCAATCAGCAATGATTTGTTTCATAAATCCGAAACGGATTGAGGAATAAATGAAAATCTTTGATAAAGAAGAAGTATTATTTTATGAACTTATTTTATTATGCTCGTTTGGCTTAGTTTTGCACTTTCAGGTACTCATAAAGCAAGTTTGTTTTTTCTTTTATATCATGAGTTATTGCATATACCGAGATTGTAGCTCCGGATATGGTATCAACATCTTTTCCCACATCCAGATTTTGTCCTGTTGTATATCCAACAAATTGTTTCAACCAACCTTTTGAACTAACCTCGTAACCATGTGTAGCTGCGTAGTTAAAAACTTTTACTGCTTTTACGTTTGCGTTTTTATCAAATAGAATGAAATAATCAAAAAATTCACTTTCTCCATTATTACTACGTTCTGTAGAACACCCGCCAGCCCTGCAGCTATTTACTCTTCCAACGTAAATAAATTTGGCCTCCGGAAGGATGAAAAATTTTCCCAGGATATTTTTTATTCCTTTTAACTCTTTCAACTCAATATTATTTTCCGGTATTCCCCAGGTTTTAGTTAGTTCTTTTTTTATGCTCTTATGCTCATAATTGATGTTTTGGGCCATGCTGGCTGATAGGTTTATTCCAAAAATCACTATGGTTAAAAAATATTTCATTGCTTAAAATATTAAATCCTTTTACCCAACTGAATCTACAGTCGGATAAAAGGTATTTTGTAATACTAATAATGCTTTGTGCTAAAGGTTTAAAACATCAGTCCAAATCCGCCATTAAATGTAGCGTGTGCCCTGCTGTCAGAATCTTTTGTAATAAACTGAACATCTGTTTTAAAAGCTACTTTGGGCGTAATTTTCCAGGTTAAGCCAGATGTTACTACAGTCGCTGCATTCGATCCGTTTCTTGAAAAGCCCTTTGCCATTGTGTTTTGTGTGTCGTATTTTTCATAGCGGACAAATGGGATAAGTTCTGATTTTGTATTGCTACATAAATTAAAAATATTGTACCCTATTTCTGCATAGTATCCCAGCATTGATTTACCCAAGTCTGAAGAAGCGTAGGTGTTATATTCGTCGGTATTGCTTAAGCTGTTATAATAAAACTGACCTTTTGCCATGAATCCCTTATTTGAATATCTGAAGTCAGCACCTACCATGGCTATGTTAACTACAGAAGAATCGGCTATTGCATCTTCAATTCCTGCATCGTACAATGTGCTTTGTGATTTTCCAAAGTAGCCCGACAAGCCTACATTCAGGTTTTTAATACCAAAGTACTCTACTTTAATGGCAAGGTTTGGACTGCTCATGTATGATTCTGCTCCCTTTTGTCGACCTTTGCGCAAACCATTTTTTCCGCTAAAATTTCCTGTGCCATCATAACCATTGAAACCGTTCATTAAATAGGCTTGATATCTCATTTTGGCAGGCAGATAGGTGCCGGAAAAACCAATTCCGATTTCTCGCCATGTTGTAGGAGCGATGTATTTATCTATTAATGGTCGTTCTACTCCATTAAATGTATTTGGTTCGTGGTATTCGTTGATGATTCCCATGGGAGCCAAAAGTAATCCTGCTCTAAGATTAATGGAGTTATTTAACTTATACTGCAGAAAGGCTTGTTCTATGTATACTTCACTCACATGTTCGTACTCTATTTCAGATACAAATTTTGTGCGCTCGTTAAACTGATATCCAAAAAGCATAACTACCCTGTGCACATCTAGCGTAGCATTTTTCTTTGTGCTATTACCTATGGGTTGATTATAATGAACCTCGGCATATCCTCCAATGGAAAGCTTTTCGTTATTGTTCAATAACCTTTGTGCGGAATTGTCATATTGATTGTTTGTGCCTGCTGGTTGAGCAAAGCTCAAAGAATATATGGCACATAACGATAAAAATAATAATGTTCTTTTCATTTTTAACCTGTTTTTTCCTTTTCTATTTCTGATACAAAAATATTCTCCTGCCATAATTTTTGAAATGCCTACAATTAGGTAAAAGTATACCTCAATGCGGTTGTAGTAGGAGAAAACTTCAGAAATGTTGTTGGGTTTTATGGTTTTAAATGTGTTAAGTGGAAGATATACAGGTGTATATGGGGCTGGCATTGGTTATCCCAATATTTAGGTATTGCAATAAAAAAAAGCCCAACCATTGGAAGGACTTTCTTTAGCCTGTAAAATATACTTACAAACTCCAATAATTAAGATCCTTTATTTTGCCTCTAAAGATCCCTTTTATATCAATAAAAATGGCATTCCCATTTGTTATGCTCTTAAAATAACTTTCATCCAGACTAAGGTATTCTTTATGGTTAACCGCTAATATAACAGCTTCATATTGTTTAGTTATCTCAGTTATCAGTCCATAACCGTATTCCTCTTTTAACTCTTCAGAACTGGCATACGGATCCATTACATCAACATCTGCACTAAAAGAAACTAACTCGTTGTACACATCTGCAACCTTGGAGTTTCTGATATCACTCACATTTTCTTTGAAGGTTGTGCCCATGATAAGTATCTTTGCGCCATTAACTTTATATCCTGCTTTTATCAGTTTTTTAATGGTGGTTTGGGCCACATATGCGCCCATGGAGTCGTTGATCACCCTTCCGCCATCAATAATTTTTGTGTGATAGCCAAGTGCATTTGCTTTGTATGTAAGGTAATATGGATCCACACCAATACAATGACCACCCACCAATCCAGGGAAAAATTTTAGGAAATTCCATTTGGTGCCTGCTGCTTCCAATACCTCAAAGGTGTTGATGTCCAGTCTGTCGAAAATTAGTGACAGCTCGTTCATTAATGCAATATTTACATCGCGTTGCGTGTTTTCAATAATTTTGGCCGCTTCAGCCACTTTAATGGAGCTGGCTTTATGAATTCCTGCTTTAATGATTGATTCATAAACATTGGCTACCAAATCCAACGCCTCCTGGTCGTTGCCTGATACTATTTTCAAAATCTTAGTTAAAGTATGTTCCTTGTCGCCTGGGTTAATGCGCTCAGGGGAATACCCAACCTTAAAATCTTCTCCAAACTTTAGTCCCGATTCTTTTTCGAGGATTGGGACACAGTCATCTTCTGTACAGCCAGGGTATACAGTTGATTCGAATACAACGACGTCACCTTTTTTCAGTACTTTTCCAACTGTTTGGGTTGCTCCCAAAAGAGGTTTTAAATCGGGTAAGTTATGTTCGTTAATTGGGGTTGGAACAGCGACCACATGAAAAGTGGCATCTTTTAAATCATCTATATTATAAGTAAACTCTATATCGCACCCTTCAAAATCTTTTGATTCAAGTTCATTACTCGGATCAATACTCTTTTTCATTAATTCTACTCGTTCAGGTTTAATGTCAAATCCAACAACCTTCATTTTGCGGGCAAATTCCAGTGCAATTGGAAGTCCTACATATCCTAAACCTATTACAGAAAGTTTTGTTTCTTTGGCTAAAAGTGCTTGTAACATCAATATTTAATTTATCAGATTTCTAGAAAATTAAATATAAAGCTATCAATTTATTCTACTAAAATATTTTTTTTTGACAAGCATAGTTAGTGTATTGATAAATAGGATCCAATAACCTATGAATCGAAAAACAGTGCATGTAAAAAGGTGGTATTGATAGTTATTTTTTTCCTGAAAGTACTTTTTGGTAAGTGTTTAGCAATCTCTCAGAGATGTAATCAACATCAAGATACTTAACTTTTTCACGACCGTTTGTTCTTTTTCCAAAGGACAAGGCTAATTCGAGTGCTTTGGCCACCGATTCCGGATCTGCACTGGTTATATAACATCCGTTAGTGTTTTTTGTAATGTCAATTACATCTCCAACATCGGTTGATACAATAGGCAGCGAACATGCCATGGCCTCTTTAACAACATTGGGCGATCCTTCCCACTTTGAAGTTACCAACAATACATCTGCAGCATAATAATAAAATGGAACCTGGTCAAGTTCTACATTATTAACAACGGTTAACTCTACATCATCAGTATCCAGATGTCCTAACGCCTCCCTGGCCAAATCAAAGTTTTTTTCTTTACGCTCCGGGTCAGAAACCCAAAGCACATGAGCAGATGAACTAAAACCAACCTGCCTTCGGGCAATTTCTCTGTCAATGGGATTAAATCTTGCAAAATCTATCCCATTAGGAATTACTTCTGATTTTTTGATTTTTAGGCTATTGAACATCTTTGGAGATTTTACTATGGTATAATCCCAAAAAAGTTTTGCAAATAATCGTGTTAATAAAGAACTGGCAACCTCTAACCTGAAGTCAGTTCCCATCAGGGAAACAATTAAAGGCCTGAAGTGAGCAAAGGCACAGGTAAATCCGGAATACCCAAACTGAGCATGGACCAAATCAAAATCATGCTCCTTAATAAAATGCCGAAGAGACTTTATGTGTTTAAGATAAGTGTACCATTTATTTCCTGAAATATCATAATATTCAACGCTTACGCCTCTTTTTTGGAGAGATGCGCCCTGTGTAGTAACTAAGTGCTTACGTGCAAAAATATTATGACTACTGTAAACAAATAAAACTTTGAGTTTGCTCTTATTCACTATGCGTAAAAATTTGATGTGTCGTAAAAGTAAGCATTTTAATTGTAGTCTTTATATAAAATGCAGATAACTACAATCACTTTTGACTTACAATTACAAATAAACTAAATGTTGAAACCAAAAAAAATACATGACGTAATAAACTTGATGAACATTACTTTTTAGTTTATTAATCTGAAATTATTATTGAATATGAACTTTCGTTTACGTTTTATTACCTCTTTTTTAATATTTAGTGCTGCATTTACTATTGTTGCACAAAATGTGGCTATTCAGAAACAAGATACTTTTGCTCGTGTTGATACTATTATGATTGATGCTGATTTTTGTGCAGTAAAAATATCGGGACATGAAGGCAATGATATAAAACTCAGTGCTGTTATTAAAACAGATGAAAACCAGGATCAATACAAAATAGACACAGAAGTGGCTCAAAGTAAGTTGAGTGTGTCTGTTGTTAAACCAGCTAGCTGGAAATCGCATTGGGGAGAGATTGTGGTTAAACTCCCGGAGGGACTCAATGTTGTGGTGGTTTCAAAATCAGGAAAGGTGGAAGTGGAGTCACTTTCTGTACAAAATATTAATATCGACTCTAAATCAGGACATGTTAATATGACAGGTGTTAAAGGAAATGTTCAAAGCAGTTCGCCTGCAGGCGATATTGTAGTGGATAACTATGAAGGCGATTTGAGATCAAAATCAAAATCCGGGAAAGTAATTTTACGCAATGTAAAAGGTGATTTTTGCGTGAGTTCAAACAAAGGTGATTTTTCTATTTCTCAGCTCAAAGGAAATTTAAAAACAGATGGAGGTTCCGGATTTCAGGAGATTGAGAATGTAGAAGGCAATATATCTGCTAAAACAACCAATGGCGACATTAAAATATCGTTGGTAAAAGGAAATATTGAAACCCGCACATTTGAAGGAAACCAAAAGGTATTTCAGTCCGAAGCAGTATATAATCTGCATGCCTCAAGCGGTTCTATCACCGGTACAAGAATTAAATTTACAGGATCATCCACATTCACTACTTCAGAAGGGAATATAAAAGTGCAGATGAACACGAAATCAGACCTTGCTTTTGTACTGAAGTCAGATAACTCATTTTTGCGGGCTATGGGCAAATCAAAAAAGAAATCGCTTAAAGTAGGGAAAGGCAGTATTGTGATAACAGGAACAAGTACTACCGGTAGTCAGGCTTATTATTAGCAGGTGAAAAAGGAATTTTGAGGTGAGCGCATGATACTCACCTCAAAAATATTTTGTTGTTTAGTTTCCTCCTAAAATCAGGGGTAAACCATCTTTGCCCGAGCCAACAACAACCACTTTGGAATTTTGTGATTGAGCCAATTCTAAAGTGGCATCAATTCCTTTTTGTTTAATGATATTTGGTGTTAAACTGGCATTGATAATCTTGTTGTAGTTTGCTATACCTTCCGCTTCAATCTTTTTACGCTCCGCTTCGCTTCGTTCTTTATCCAGCTTAAACTGATAGGCCAATGCTTCCTGCTCTTGTTTTAGCTTGTTTTCAATAGCCATCTTAATTTGTTCGGGTAGTTTAATTGAACGAATCAATAAAGCTTTGCATTCTATGTAGTTGGCTTTTAGTACTTCTGAAGTTTCCTCCTCAATTAAGGTTTCTACTTCGGTTCTTTTGGTTGAGAACAATTCTTCTGCGGTGTATCTGCCTGTAATGCTCCTCACTACTGAACGCACTTCAGGGATAACTAATACATGAACATAGTTTTTGCCAAATCGTTGGTGGATCTGACCTACTTTATCGTAAACGGGATTAAATCGTACGGTAATATCCATGTTAATTGACATACTGTTCTTGTCAAGTACATCCATTGTTTCTTCCTGAGTTTGTTCTTTTACTCCATATGTAATCAATTGGTTCCAGGGAGCAATGATGGCCAGACCTTCTGATTTGATATTGTCCACGTCTAAGCCAATTGTGTAAGGTTTAAAAACTACAGCCCTTTCTCCTGGCTGAATGATGTGAAATACCCTGCTGCTAAATACAAAAAGCATTACAACACCAAGTAATAAAACACTTAAAATAATAGGTGATACTTTGTTTTTCATAACTATAAAATTATCTGTTTTTAAATATTTTCTGAACGAGAACTTAAATCTACTAAATAAAACTTTAAATCATTAATATCTTTGTGTCCTAAACAAAAACGCAATGAGGTCAACTAAAGGATATTTATTAATGGCAGGGTCTGTTGTTTCCTTTGCTATTATGTCGGCATTAGTTAAGTCAATACCACAAATTAACTCCACAATAACCACATTTGTTCGTTTTGCAGTTGGTGTTGGGATACTTGGATTGTTGGCTATAACAAAAAAAATCCAACTTGACTTTTATCGCAGCCCACTTCTTGTGCTTAGGGGATTTACTGGTGGACTTGCAGTGTTTTTACTTTACTTTTCTATTGTAAAGATAGGGGTTGGCAAGGCAACCGTTTTTGTATACTCCTATCCAATATTTGCCACGCTTTTCAGTGTTGTATTTTATAAGGAAAAAGTAAAAGTGATTCAATGGCTATTTGTTATTATGGCTTTTGGAGGTATTGTGCTGCTTTCTGTCAAAAATGGTTTTAGTGTGAATCAAATCTCTATCTATGAGTTGTTAGCTATAGCCGGGTCTCTTTTGTCGGCCATTTCTGTTATGCTTGTAAAGAAATTGCATAGTACCGATTCGTCCACATCCATATTCTTTTCTCAAAGTCTGATAGGATTTTGGCTGTTTTTACTTCCATCAAACATGGCTTCTGCGAACGGAAACCTTCACACAACACTCATATTGGTTTCAATTGGAATTATCTCAGCCATTGGGCAGCTTATTATGACAGAGGGTTATAAGTATGTTGAGGTGTCGCGTGGCTCAACTATGCAGATGATGGTTCCTGTATTTAATATCGTTCTTGGATATTATGTTTTTAACGAAGTGCTTACCCTAAAGGAATGGATTGGTGCTATTATGGTAATTGCAGGGTGTGTTGGGGTTATTGGGACCAAAGGATTAAGATTTAAGTTTTTTGGTCCGCGATAAAAAATGACAAATAACTGTTTGTTAACATTTAGATTATTTTAAGTTAATATGATAGCTATACTTTTACATGTGTAAGGCAAGAGGTTTTTACCCAATGATTCGTAGGTTATCCCACTGGAAGGATAACAGGTCATTATGGTGAGAACCCTTTTTTTATTTCAGACTTTCTGTAACTTATAATTACCAATGTTTCTTTTCTATAAGTTTTAATAGCTCAGTTATTTGTTGTTACCTGTTTTACTGCCATTCCACAACAGCCTTTTGGTGTTTGCCATCCATTAATATTTTAAGCGGGTTGTTGAATTCAACATGTGTAAAGTAATGTGATTTGTTTACTATCTTTTGTTTTTTAAGAATTTCGTAGTTTACGTATTCATTTGTTTTGTTATGGTGCACCGAAAAATATCCTACATTCATAGAGGTAACATTGTGGAAGAAATGTGATCCCAATGAGGCATCTAAAGGGAAGTCAGCCAGTCCCATCTCTACAATTACTTTGGCATAGGATATCTGCGACCATAAAACAGGTATTCCGGTAAATTTGTCGCGAGTTCCCCAACGTCCCGGGCCAATTAAAAGGTATTCCTTATCGCTCGCTTCCATTTTTTTATTCAGGTCAGCCATTTCCTGAGCCATGGCATCGGTCTCAGTTCGTTTAAACCGCTCTGAATTCATGAAGATAACATCTTTGATATATTCAATTTTACCATTCCCCATACCTTTGTCCGAAGTTAATACAATGCGTTCTTCATTTACTTCGTCAAAATTTATTTTAACATGGTTTTCAATCCGTATTAGTGGTTTAATCTGCAATAAGTATAAAGTGGGTAAATCGTTTTTTCCGGGATTAAGGTCTACTGCAAACTCAATCTCAACCGGCGCACCCATGGCTTGTTTAAAATATTTGAGAAGTAATTCCAGACTTTTTGCCAGGGGGGTATATTCATATTTTAAGATGTTTGCAAAGTTTAAAATTCGGGGGCCTCTTTTGTTTAGGTTATTTACTATACGGTCGTAATTATAATCGTAAACCGAAGCACACAAGCGAAGGTTTCCATCTTCTTCAGCTTCCCTTATTAACAGTTTTTGAATAAAAGTGTCTTCCTCAGCATTTGAAATGTCGCAGTTGCTCTTCTTCAGGTCGATGGCATAAAAGTGGGTTTGGGAATCCTTTATCTGATCCTGGATTGAATTGAGTTCCAGATTAGGGTATTTAGGACAAAAACGCCAGGCCTTTTCTCCTCCAACAACATATTTTCCTAATCCAACCCCAATAACCGCAAAGCCATCTTCCGGTTTCATATATGAAAATGGATAGTAATTGTAGCTTTGCGCAATGCCGCTGATATGAGGATAGAAACGGTTGTGTGCCTTGTCGCCTATCATTTTTTGAATGATTACCGCCATTTTTTCCTCTTCAACTTTGTAGTTTACAGCATCAAAATATGCCCTTGCCGACGAAGAATATATGGAGGCATACACCATTTTTACAGCCATAATTAGCTGTTGGTACCTGACTTCAATATCAGGATGGTTGTTTGGGAGCATAAAAGTACCGTATACCCCGGCAAAAGGTTGTAGCAAGGAATCTTCAAAAAGTCCAGAAGACCTTACTGCCAATGGTTCTGTGATGATTTCAACGTATTTTCGTAGTTTATTCTTTAGTTTTTCAGAAAATGAAGCTTTCAAAAACAAATCCTTTGCCTTTTCAAACTGTTTTTGCTCATAGATCTTATTGTATAAATCGTTCCGCTGGATAAAATCAGAAAATTCATCTGCTCCTATAATAGCGGTTGTAGGTATTTCGATGTTTATTTTGGGAAGAATTTTTTCGAAATCCACATTTTCAACAAAATGACTTAAAAAAGCCATTCCCCTTCCTTTTCCGCCAAAGCTGCCTTCGCCAATGCGTGTAATATATTTGTTGCAATCAATCAATGAAGAATCGAACCTGACAACTTTACCTTTTATCCGCTCAATCTTTACATCTTCAAATACATCCAAAATAACTTTGCGGAGCATATTGGAGCTTTCAAAATCTTCAATGCTATAAGGGCGTAATTTTTTTGCCATATTAATTTCGCCACGGGCCATAAGCCACGTGCTGATGCCATTTCTGCGGGCATGGTACAAAAGGGATTCTGCCTCAATGTCTTTTATACACTTGTTAAACTCTCGCAGGTTTCTGGCGGTTGCGACTTTTCTGCCTCTTGAATTTTTAAAAATAAAATCTCCAAACCCCAGCTTCTGATGAATAAAATCAGAAATGTCTTGTGACAGAGTCTCTGAATTTTTATCAATAAAATCAGCACCTGCCTGTTTTGCTTTAAATGCATTGCCGGCATCGGATGACTGGATTAAGGTGGGGATGTTTAAATTGGATTGCACATACTTAATCAGTTCAACCCCTGCATTTTCATCCGTAATGCCGTTTCGCATGTATTTCATGTCAGAGATAACGCAAATAAGATAATCTTTGAATTGCTCAATTATTTTAACGGCATCTTCATAATTGCTTGCCAGTAGAATTTTTGGACGGGCACGCATCTTCAGGATTTTATGAAGCTGGTCGTGACCTTCCTCGGCCAAAATGTTCTGCGTTTGCTTCATAATAATAGAATAAAGCATCGGTAGGTATCGGGTGTAATATTTTTGGGAATCTTCAACCAACAGTATCACTCTAACTTCTCCAATCTTAGTGTCGTTAGCCGCATTTTGGCTGTCTTCTACATGCTTAATCATGGCCAAAAACACCTTTGAATCTCCATTCCAAACAAAAACCCTGTCAATATATTCGACATTGGGACCGGATTCGTCAAAGAATTTTAGGTCGCTATTGTTGTTAACCATTACAAGTAATGGCATGTTTGGGGCGTGCTCCTTAATGATTTTGCTGTATTTTATGGGTGTTTTTTTGTCCAATCCTGCCATTAGAATAACCATGTCAAAATGCCTTTTGCCCATAAGATCCATGGCTTCGTCAATGTTGGATGCAGAAGTAATGCGTGGGGCAGTAAACAGGTTTAACTGTAAAAATTCGCCATAAATCCTGTCAAAAAATCTTCCCTCCCTCACAATGGAATAGGCATCGTAGTAGTTTGCAATCAGGAGTACTTCTTTTACTTTAAACTCCATTAGTTCGGTAAAAATATCCTGGTCGCTCTTTTTGCGTTTATATATCTGGCTTAATTCAAAATGGTTATTCTCTGTCATGGCGTATTGTTTTCGGAAAACTAAGGTACTAAATAGAACAGGAATAAAAATGATTTATGCCACGGTTGGGATGAATTACTGATTATACATTCAACCTTCCTGTGGAATATTTGTTTTATCCTCATGAAATCATCTCATCCCATTTTGATTTTTGATGGATGTTGTGTGTTGTGCAGTGCGTCCATACAGTTTATATTGAGACATGAACGTCATCATGATCTTTACTTTGCTTTGCTGCACTCAGATATGACGAAAGAGATGTTGGATAAATTGGGGTATAAGTCAGAGAACTTAAATACCATTATTTTAATTGAAGATGGTGTAGTATATTTAAAAAGTAAAGCAGTTTTTCGATTGGCAGCTTATCTTAAAATGCCATTTACAATCTTTTCTTACCTACGATATATTCCTGCATTTTTAACTGATTTTATTTATGATCGGGTTGCGAATAACCGATATATATTATTTGGGAAAAGGAATGATTGTTACTTTCCTTCGGAATTAGAAAGACCCCGTTTTATATATTGATCAGGATCTGTTAGTTATGTGAAATGCTCAATTTGTTGCAATGTTTATAATTGTTTGAGCCCTTATTGGATTTTCTGTAACTGTTCTATACTATTTACGTATCCATGTAAGTATGTTTAAATTTAAGGCCTCATAAAACACGAAGACCTGTGACTAACTGATATAAATAATGAAAATTACTAGCCTTTTCAAAGCAATCTTGTTTTTGATTGTTGTGTTTTCTTTTCACAATGCATATTCCAAAACGATATATGTAGCAACGGATGGGGATGGATCAAGTGGAAGTTCCTGGGCTACTGCCTATACCAATGTTCAAACAGCCATTGATGCCGCCCTAAGTGGTGATGATATTTGGGTTAAAGAAGGAAAATACTTTCCAAATGATGCAGACAGAACCATTGCTATAACTTTAAAATCCGGCGTAAGATTATATGGAGGGTTTACTGCTGATGAAGCAACAGTAGATGACAGGCCGATGTTAGATTTGGATAGTGATGGAATTATAGAGCCATGGGAATTTTCAAGTCCCACAACCCTGAGTGGAGAAATCCAGAATGATGGAGATAAAACCAATAACTCTCAACATATTTTAATAATACCTGATGGATCTGATGTTACAACTCTTGTAAATGGATTTACTATTGAAGATGGGTATTCGGATGCTTTATCTACTGTTACTGGAATTGGGACTTATATGTTTGCTTCCGGAGTTATTGCTTCCGGAGGGAAAGTGTCAGGTTGTATCATACAAAATTGTGAGAGTAATTCTGTATTAAATGGATATGGGGGTGGTGTAGTTGCTGTAAATGCCAAAATTGAAAGTTGTGTTGTTGAAGGATGTTCTCTTAAAGGAGATGGGGTTTATGGTGGAGGAGTATATGTTAACCAGTCCAATGTACAGGGTACATGGGTGTCGAACTGTGATGTTGTTTCAATAGGATCAAGTATGTTGTCTTCAAAAGCAGGAGGGGGCGGATTGTATTCTGTTAATTGTGTTATTGATTCAAGTTTTATAAGGTCAAATTCTGCAAATTCCGAAATTACTGAAAAAGCATTTGGTGGAGGTATGTATAATTCTGGCTCAAACGTAATTTCTTGTCAGGTTTTTGATAATAAAATTGAGGGAAATGAAGGTGTTGGAGGAGGCGTTTATGGAAGTTTCTCTACTTATATCAATACTGTCATTTTTAATAATGAATCTTCTTCAAATGGAGGTGGGATTAATCTTACATCTTCATTTTTCACCAATGGAGTTGTCGTTAATAATAAAACAAACGATACTAATAAATATGGTGGAGGTGGCTATGGAGATTCGGAAACTAGTTTTTATAATACGGTTTTTAAAGGTAATCAGGCGAGTATTTCTGCACAGTTGAGGGTAGTAACAGGTGCGGATATAGTTAATTGTGCGTTTGAAGGAAGTACCCAGGGAACTAATGGCATGTTGGTGTCAACAAATAATGATGGATCTGAAGATGGTCTGTTTTATTGCCGGTTTATTTCTCCAAGTACATTTGTAGGCAATACCAATGGTGATGCAGCAAAGGAAACAGAACTGGCTGCTACAGACTGGAATATATCTATGGTTTCAGACCTGATAGAAAAAGGAAATAATGTTGCATTTACTGAGGCGCATTCAGCTGTTGGTACAGATCTAAATGGAGATGGAGATAAAAATGAAACCATTGATCATTTTGCTGATTATGCCAATGAAATGCGCTTATTCAATAAAAATGTGGATATAGGTGCTTTTGAACCTGCTTTTGTGGATCTTACATTGCCTGCTCCAATTGAAATGGAGTATGGAAAAACACTGGGCGAAATTACGCTGACAGGTGGTAGTGCTGTTGATTTGCGCAATAGTGAGTCTGTTGCAGGATCGTATTCTTTTACAGACTCAGGTACAAGACCTGCTTATAATGGTGGAGTGGCAACAAAGTATAGAGTTGTATTTACCCCTGTGGATAACGTTACTTATACTGTTGTGTACGATAGTTTATTTGTTACCATTTCTAAAAAAGAACTTACACTTTCTGGTTTAACGGCTGAAGATAAAGTGTATGATGGAACTTCAACAGTTAGTTTTTCGGGTTCTGCCATTTTGGAAGGGGTTGTTGGAACAGATGATGTTACCTTATTAACATCAGATATTTCGGCTGCTTTTGAAGATAAACATGCAGATGTAGATAAAAATGTAATCTTTTCGGGTTATGAGCTTAGCGGGGTAGATAAGGGAAATTATGAATTGTCTCTTGCTGGAGCAACTGCTACGATATTTCAGAAGCCTGTTTCTATGACGGTTTTAACTGCTGAGGATAAAATATATGATGGAACAACAGTTGCGACTTATGTAGAAACTCCTGAGGTAATTGGCGAAATTGCAGGTGATGATGTTTCTATAGATGTAAATTCAGGTACTGCAAGTTTCGACAGTAAAACAGAAGGAGGTAACAAAACGGTAACATTTGAAGGATTTGCCTTAACAGGAACCGATGCATTAAATTATATATTGACTCAGCCTTCAAATTCTCAGGCAACAATTTCAAAATTAGCGGTTACGGTGGAGGGAGTGATTGCAGCAGATAAAGTGTATGATGCAAATACAAATGCAACCATTGAGGGCATTGCCTCTGTTAATGGTATCATATCTGGCGATGACGTAACGCTTAATGCAAATACAGCTTCTGCCACGTTTGATAATAAAAATGTGGGAGCTAATAAATCGGTAGAGTTTTCTGGTTATGAGTTAATAGGGGCAGATGCGGGTAACTATGCTCTTAGTCAGCCAGTGTCAGACCAAGCTGATATTACAGCTAAGGGACTTGCTATTTCAGGAATTAGTATCCAGGATAAAGACTATGACGGGACTACAGATGCAACTTTGTCTGGAAATGCTGTTTTAAATGGAGTAGAAACAGGCGATGATGTAACGTTAAACTCCGCGTCATTGACGGCTGCTTTTGTAAATGCCAATGCTGGCGATAATAAGGAAGTTAATCTGACTGGGTATGAATTGCAGGGTGTGGATAAAACAAATTATACACTTGAGGCACCAGGAATAACTGCAACAATTAATAAAATTGCGCTTAGTGTTAAGGCAGATGATAAATCAAAAACTTTTGGAGAGGCAGATCCTGAGCTAACCTATGCATTAACATCAGGAGCTTTGGTTGCCGGAGATGGTTTTAGTGGTTCTTTATCTCGGGAATCTGGAGATAACGCCGGAATTTATGACATCAATCAAGGATCTTTAGCATTATCGGCTAATTATGATTTAACCTTTGCTGCAGGGGTGTTTACTATTAATAAAGCACTTAATGCAATAAGTTTCGTGTTGAATTCACCGGTGACTTATGAAGAAGGGGTGACAATTACTTTAGATGCTACTTCAGATTCACCCAACGAGGTTTCGTATTTAAGTTCTGACCAGGATATAGTTTCTGTTGATGGAAATATTATCACCATTAGAGATTATGGCATAGTAACCATAACAGCCGAAGATAATGGAAATAATAATTATGAAGCAGCTTCTTCTATTACTTATGAATTTGAAGTTATTCCGGAAGTGAAAGCATTGCGCAAAGGATCAAATATGTTGATCATCGATAATAGTGATAACTTTTTTGCATCATATCAGTGGTATCGAAACGGGAGTTTAATTGATGGTGCAACAAAGCAGTATTATTACTCATCTTCTGAATTGCAAGGCGATTATCATTGTGTTGTGTCTACAATTAAAGGAGATGACTTTGATAGTAATATAATTAATATTAGTTCGCTTTCAGCAATTTTGGTCTATCCTTCGCCGGCATTAAAAGGAGCAGAGATCAATGTAAAACTTGAAGGGTATGAACATGAAGATATTGAAAAAAGTGTTTTGAAAGTGTATTCCCTAACAGGTAAAATGATTATACAGCTTAATGATATTGTGGATGTGAATCAGATTACTATTGATCAGCCGGGTATATATATTATTAAAACAGAAGGGGCTGTTCAAACCTGTAAGAAACTAATTGTAAAATAAGCTCATTGTTAATAGAAAATACATTTCATTGTGAAAACGATATATAAAAATATAACAGTCCTTTCAGCTTTATTGCTGATGAGCCTTTCTGTTACCTCTCAGATAAGAATTCAACCTTCCATAGGTTTTGGAAGTAATAAAATTAGTTATGATTCTGATTATGCTACCGTTGATGGATTATCAGGATTAAATCTTGGGGTAGATGCCTTTTATTATCTGAATGAAGATATGGCTGTTGGTCTTGGGCTTAGATTGAGTCAGTATGGAGCATCTGCAAAGGTTGATGATTTTGAAATAAGCGAGCAGAGGATTGATGGGGATAATGATAGTTATTTATATACCGCGATAGCTAATGGAATAGAGGAGGAGCATAAGCTATCGGTTGTTGAAATTCCAATTTTGTTTAAATACCAGCGTTGGGTAAGTGCCGATATTTTGCTAACAGGAACTACAGGTCCTGTTTTTATGATGACGGGAAGTATGAAAAGTGAATTTACTTCTGGAACATTGACAACGTCAGGGTATTATGAGCAATGGAACCTGACCATTGACGATCTTGCGGAATATGGGTTTTATCCGGGATTGAATATGAAAGGAGATGCTCCGGATTTGGATGTGAAATCAACATTGGCCTGGAGTTTTGAGCTTGGGGCAGAGTATTATCTGAATAAAAGAATGAATGTGTTTTTGTCTGCTTATTTTCAACCGGCATTTGGAAATATATCAGGCTCAGATGTAAGCACAGATATTATGCCGGAACCCGGGGTTTTTAATGGAACAATTATGGGAGCCGATAATATAAAACTATCGAAAGCAGGCATAAAACTAGGCTTGGTTTTCGACCTTACACCTCCTGAAAAAGCCGGGGTTAAGAGTATTAGGTAAGGGGTGTTGAATGTATTGTTTGGCTTAGGTTTTTGTATAAGATAAGATTAACCTAATATGTCAATTAAAGAAGCCATCACGATGTTGTTTTCAACTAAGTAATGGCTTCAATTATTTTGTAAAGTATTAATAAAGTCTAATCAATATATAGCTCCCCTTTAAAGAAAGTCCTGCAGCCTCCTCCAATCAAAACCCGTGATCCTCTTAGTTCGCAGGTTAAACAGCCTCCCCGTTGGCTAATTTGGCGGGCATTCATTTTTTGTTTTCCTAACCTTTTGCTCCAGAAGGGCGTTAAGGTGGTATGGGCTGATCCGGTTACAGGATCTTCAGGAATTCCGGTTTGAGGGCCAAAATACCGTGAAACAAAATCAACTTCATCACCAGGGGCAGTAATGATTAAACCTCTCGAATCAAGTTGGGCAATTATATCAAGCGAAGGGATAAAGTTTTCAATTTCTTTTTGGTTAGAGAAGACAAACATATAATCTGTTTTTCCTCTATATATTTCGTTAACCTGTGTCCTGATGTTCATTCTCATTAGCTCTGGCAGTTCATTAACCTTATAGAAATCGTCCAAAGGAAAGTCGAGGGTTAATTTGTTGTCGTCTTTTAGCACCCTCAACAGGCCACTTTGAGAATGAAAAGTTATCTCATCGCCTTCAATTTCTTCATGGTTAAATAGCACATGGGCACTAGCCAGAGTAGCGTGTCCGCAGAGTTCAACCTCAGTAGTAGGGGTAAACCACCTGATGTGTAACTCAGCGTTTTGCGGGCATATAAAAGCTGTTTCTGACAGGTTGTTTTCCATGGCAATTAGTTGTAGGCGCTCATTCGGGAGCCATTTGTCTAATAAAACAACAGCAGCGGGATTTCCTTTAAAAAGTATTGAGGTGAAAGCATCAATTTGATATATCGGGTATGTCATGTTTCGAAAATTTAAAAATTGGACCAAAAGTTTCGGTAATATACAATAAAAACAAGTTTTTTGCCTTACATCATTGATTTTTTTTCATCCGTCAAAAATGGATGGAAATTAGGTGCTTTTTCATTGAAAAATGCCTTTGTTTTGGTAACTTAAACTTAAAATTTACCGTATTAGTAAAAGAGATTTGAAGTGGGTAATATTCAGTATTACAGATTGGTAGGTTGCTGTCTTGTGCTTTTGTAGATTAATGCATATTTAATATTCATGTTTTACAAGGTTAACACAATAACCTCACCTTTGTAGCGGGAAATTTAAACCATAAAACCAAAACTCAGTATCATGTTGGAACACCAGAAGAAAATGCTTTTGGGGGTAGCGAAAAACCCTCATTTATTTAGAAAAGAGTTAGTAAAATCTTTTACCTGGTTAAGCGTTGAAGAGTTAGAAGCGCTCCACAAATGGGTAAAAAAGGAATTTGGATCATACTACGATCATCTTATTGGTGAAATTTTCTGTAGTATCTCTGCTTAATTTTGTCGAATTATTAAAAAATGAATTTGTAAGCAGAATAAATTTTGATATTTCAAAAAATATCCTAAAATTTGCAACTGCTAATAAATCATAAGCAAAATGACAAGATTAATGAAAAATACATGGTGGTGGCATTGGCTTTTTCTTAACTAGAAGAGGTTAACGCTACGCTATTATAAAATATTTTAATTTAAAATGGCTTGCCGAAAACCTCGGCAAGCCATTTTTTTTATGTCTAAGTTTAAAGCATTCAAATATACCATAGAGCATGGATAAGATAAAAATAGTAAGTTCAGCAAAAAGAGTACCGGCCAATATTGCTGATATTATCACTCCGGTAAGTATTTATTTGAAAATTAGGGATTTATATCCTAATAGTATTTTGCTGGAAAGTTCAGATTACCACGGTAATAACAATTCGCAATCGTTTATTTGTTTTGAGCCCTTATCGGAGTTTAAAGTAAATAAGGGACAGGTAAGCATGGTGTTTCCGGGAGGAGAGATAATTCCGGGAAAAGAAACTTCGGTTTTAGATGTTCCAGCTCAGTTGGATGGTTATATCAAAAGCTTTGACGTGGTTGAGTCTGATCCCTTGGTAAATGTAAATGGATTGTTTGGGTATTCATCTTATGATGCAGTTCAGCATTTTGAATCAATAAAATTTGAGAATAAAGTATCAGAAGAATATGAGATACCTGAAATGAGGTATAACTATTATAGGTATATTCTGGCTTTTAACCATTTTAGTAACCAGCTTAATCTTATCGAAAACCGCCCTGAGGGAGAGGAAAGTAAGATGGATGAAATCTTAAATCTTCTTTATAACAGAACTGTTCCTGCATTTAAATTTCAACCTGATAGTGAGGAGTCGTCAAATATAACAGATGATGAGTTTGTTGAGATGGTGAAAAAAGGCAAGGAGCATTGTTTTAAGGGTGATGTTTTTCAAATTGTGCTGGCACGTCAATTTAAGAGAAAATATTCAGGAGATGAGTTCAATGTATACAGGGCTTTACGAAATATTAATCCATCACCCTATTTGTTCTTTTTTGATTATGGAAGTTATAAAATATTAGGTTCGTCACCTGAGGCTCAGTTAGTGATTGAAAAAGGAGAAGCAACCATAAATCCTATAGCAGGAACTTTTAAAAGAACAGGTGATGATATTAAGGACCGTGAGTTGGCCGAAAAGTTGAGTAACGATCCAAAGGAGAATGCAGAGCATGTAATGTTGGTAGATTTGGCCCGCAACGATTTAAGCAGAAACTGTGATAAGGTAAAAGTAAAAACTTATAAGGAAGTACAGTATTATTCACATGTGCTCCATTTGGTTTCCGATGTACGGGGACAGCTGCTTGAGAGCTCAAATACATGCCGGGTTATGGCGGATACATTTCCTGCAGGTACTTTATCGGGAGCACCAAAATTTATGGCCATGGAGCTTATTGATAAGTACGAGAATCAGAATAGAGGTTATTATGGTGGATGTATAGGGATGCTTGGTCTTGATGGTTCTTTTAACCAGGCTATTATGATTAGGTCTTTCTTATGTAAAAACAATACCCTTTTCTACCAGGCTGGCGCCGGTGTTGTTTCAGAGTCTGTTCCTGAAAGTGAATTGGCAGAGGTAAACAATAAATTGGGAGCTTTAAAAAAGGCAGTTGAATTGGCCGCCGAATTTTAAGTTAAGGTTTAAAGAGGTAGAAACAGTTGGTTAATAATCTCTGTATTCATCATAAAATTAAAAAAGAAGAGATGAAAAAAATATTAGTATTCGATAATTACGATTCATTTACATATAACCTGGTTCATTACATTGAGGAAATTGTTGGATATAAAGTAGATGTATTCAGGAATGATCAGATTCCTTTAGAGGAAATTGATAAGTATGATAAAATATTATTGTCGCCGGGGCCCGGTATTCCCAAAGATGCAGGTGTGCTTATTCCTTTGATTCAGAAATATGGGGCAACTAAAAGTATTATGGGTGTGTGTTTAGGTCACCAGGCCATAGTAGAGGCTTTTGGAGGATCTATATCTAATTTGTCAAAGGTGTATCATGGTGTTGCTACTCCTATTGAGATCACCACCGATTCTGAAATCCTGTTTAAGGATGTTCCTAAAACCGTGAATGTGGGCAGGTATCATTCCTGGGTTGTTAATGAAGAAGATTTGCCTGATTGCTTTGTAATTACCTCTCGTGATGAGGAAGGTAAAATAATGGGGGTTCACCATAAAGATTTTGATGTTAGGGGAGTTCAGTTTCATCCTGAATCAATATTAACTGAACATGGAAAAAAAATGATGGAGAACTGGTTGCAAGATTCAATTTAGTCTTGTTTATATTGCCTGTCTTCTAATGTTTATTATTTAAATGTCATGATAAAAGAAACGCTTAAAAAGCTTTTGGAACATAAGAGGTTGTCTCGCTCCGAAGCTAAAGAAATACTGATCAATATAGCCGCTGAAAAGTATAATGGATCGCATGTGGTTGCTTTTCTTACCGTATTTATGATTCGTCCTGTTAGTGTGGAAGAATTATCTGGATTTAGGGATGCCTTATTGGAATTGTGTAAAAAAATCGATTTCTCGGATTTTGATGCCATTGATATTGTAGGAACAGGGGGCGACGGGAAAAATACTTTTAATATTTCAACGCTTGCATCCTTTGTTGTTGCTGGTGCTGGTTATAAGGTGACTAAACATGGAAATTATGGGGTTTCTTCTTCATGTGGTTCTTCAAATGTAATGGAATATCTGGGGTATGCCTTTACAAATGAGGAAGATGTTTTAAAGAAACAGGTAGATAAAGCAGGAATTTGTTTTTTACATGCTCCGTTGTTTCATCCGGCAATGAAAGCAGTGGCTCCTTATAGAAAAGAGCTGGGTTTGAAAACCTTCTTTAATATGATTGGGCCTTTGGTAAATCCATCATTCCCCCAAAATCAATTGTTGGGTGTTTATAGCCTTGAGGTTTTGAGGTTATATCAGTATTTGTATCAAGCCACAGATAAAAGCTATTCCATTATACATAGCCTGGATGGGTACGACGAAATTTCCTTGACTTCCGATTTTAAAGTCATTACCAATGAAGGTGAGCAACTTGTAGCACCAGAACAATTGGGATTGCCAAGGATAAAACAAGAGGATATTTTTGGTGGGGATACCGTTCCTGAGGCAGCAAAGATTTTTACCACTGTTTTGGATGGGAAAGGGACTGAAGCACAGAATTCGGCTATTATTGCCAATGCGGCATATGGTATTCAATGTTTTGACAGGAGTAAGCCTATTGAAGATTGTATTGAACAGGCAAAGGATTCTTTGTTAGAAGGCAAAGCAAAAAACGTGCTTAAAGCTTTAATTGATATTAAATAACATAAATGGTGTAAAATCAGAAACACCTTATTCAGGTAAAATCTTGATCCTTTTTGATAATGAATATTTTAGATAAAATTGTTGCTCAGAAGAAAACAGAGGTTGCAAGGCAACAGGAATTTGTGACTATTGATAAGCTAAGAAAATATGATGCTTATAATATTGAAGTGCCATCCTTAAAAAAACACCTGACAGATGGTAAGCATAACGGTATTATTTCGGAGTATAAAAGAAAATCACCTTCTAAAGGTATCATCAATAATATTTCTACTGTAGAGAATGTTGTACCTTTGTATGAAAAAGCAGGTGTTAGTGGAATTTCTGTTCTGACTGATTCAGAGTTTTTTGGAGGAAATAAAAGTGATTTAATCGCTGCCCGAAAGGTTACAACTGTTCCTATTTTAAGGAAGGATTTTATGATTTCTTCATACCAGGTTCATGAGGCAAAAGCAATTGGAGGGAGTGCTATTTTGTTAATTGCAGCAATACTGTCATATGATGAAGCTCATGAGCTATCAAAGCTTGCCAAAGATTTGGGTTTGGATATTTTAATGGAAGTTCATAGCAAGGAGGAACTGGAAATTGTTAATCCTTTAGTTGATGTGGTTGGTGTTAACAATCGCAACCTTAAAACTTTTGAGGTTAGTTTGCAGCAAAGTATTGATTTGGCCGCAGCAATGCCTAATGATGTGGTGAAGATTTCGGAGAGTGGAATTTATACTCCTGAGGATATATTTTTACTAAGGGAGAACGGATTTCAAGGATTCCTGATTGGAGAAAATTTTATGCGGACTAAGAATCCGGGCGAAGCATGTATCGAATTTTCAAATGCCATCAAGTAACAAGGATATAATATGTTGATCCCTCCAAAAATAAAAGTCTGTGGTATGCGAGATCGCAATAATATTGATGATGTTGCGGCTTTGCATCCTGATTATATGGGGTTTATTTTCTACGGGAAGTCTCCAAGATATATTGGAGAATCTTATTCTCCTGATAATATTTATCACCTGAGCGATAAGGTAAAAAAAACAGGTGTTTTTGTTAATGCTTCTGAGCAGGAAATATCCAATGCAGTTGCCAGGTTTGAGCTGGATGCAGTTCAGTTGCATGGGAACGAATCGTTTGAGTTGTGTCTGATGGTAAAGCAAATGGGTGTTGAAGTGATCAAGGCATTTCAGGTAGATGAGGAATTTGATTTTTCGGTTTTGAGGCCCTATACAGAAGTGTGTGATTTTTATTTGTTTGATACAAAAACAAAGGCCTTTGGGGGTAGTGGGCATAAATTTGACTGGACTATACTTAGTCGTTACGATAATAATAAACCCATTTTTTTAAGTGGGGGTATTTCAAAAGATGATGTTAAAGATATTATGGGATTAACCAACCTGAATATATATGCTGTTGACATAAACAGCAGGTTTGAGATTGAGCCTGCCCTGAAAGATGTGGATAAGGTTTCGGCCTTTATTAATGAAATAAAAAGTTATAGCAATGAGCCAAAAATATAATGCAGACGAAAAAGGGATGTATGGGCGCTTTGGTGGAGCCTGGATACCGGAAATGTTACAGCCTAATATTGATAACCTGAAGAAGGTATATCTTGATATTATCAATACCGAAAAGTTTCAGAAGGAATATCTTCAGCTTTTGAAGGATTATGTTGGAAGGCCTTCTCCACTTTACTATGCCAAGAGGCTATCGGAGAAGTACAATACCAATGTTTATTTAAAACGCGAAGATCTGAATCATACCGGAGCCCATAAAATCAACAATACTTTAGGTCAGATTTTATTGGCTAAAGAAATGGGCAAAGAACGTATCATTGCCGAAACAGGTGCCGGTCAGCATGGTGTGGCTACGGCTACCGCTTGTGCCTTGATGGGATTGAAATGTGTAGTGTATATGGGGGCTTTGGATATTGAACGTCAGGCGCCTAATGTGGCAAGGATGAAAATGTTGGGTGCAGAAGTGGTTGCTGCAAAGTCAGGGAATCAAACTTTGAAAGATGCTACCAACGAAGCTTTAAGGGACTGGATATGTAATCCTGAGGATACTTTTTATATTATTGGCTCGGTGGTTGGCCCGCATCCATATCCGGATATGGTGGCGCGTTTCCAAAGTGTTATCAGTAAGGAAATCAAAGAGCAGTTCAAAGAGAAAACAGGAAGTGAGTATCCTGATTATGTTGTGGCTTGTGTAGGTGGGGGTAGTAACGCATCAGGTACTTTTTATCACTTCTTAGATGATGAAAAAGTGAAGTTGGTGGCTGTTGAAGCTTCAGGTTTAGGTGTTGATTCCGGAGAAACAGCTGCTACTATTGCATTGGGCGATGTGGGTATTATCCACGGAAGTAAAACGTTTTTAATGCAGGATGACGATGGGCAGATTGTGGAGCCTTATTCTATTTCTGCAGGCTTGGATTATCCGGGAATTGGTCCTCAACATGCCCATTTAAAGGATACCGACAGGGCAATCTTTTTAGATGCTACTGATCAGGAAGCGCTGGATTTTGCGCTTGAAGTAACAAGGTTGGAAGGTATTATTCCCGCATTGGAGTCTGCCCATGCTTTTGTTGCTCTGAATAAACTTAAACTGACAAAGGATGACTCTGTTGTGATCACCATGTCGGGAAGGGGCGATAAGGACATGGGTACTTATATGGATCGTTTTAATTTGAAATAGGATGGAGGCTCAGGTAATACTTTCTTTTTTAGGCGCAGCAGTTTTGCTGACAATTATGCCAGGTCCTGATAATATATTCGTATTAACAGAAAGCGTTACTAAAGGTCACAAAACAGGGATTGCTGTATCGGTTGGTTTGTGTGCCGGAGTAATGGTTCATACTATTGCCGCAGCAACTGGAATCTCAATAATCATCCAGAAATCAGCGTTGGTCTTTTCTGTTATAAAATATTTGGGTGCTGGATATTTGTTTTTTCTGGCCTATAAATCTTATAAAGAAAAAAGACAAATTGTAAAGTTTGAACAAGTAGACGAGGTTCAATCAGGTTTTTGGAAGTTGTTTCGCAAAGGGTTACTGATGAATGTGTTGAATCCGAAGGTGTCATTGTTCTTTATTGCTTTGTTACCGCAATTTGTTAGAGAGAGTGAAGTTCCATATGTCTGGCAGATGATTGTTTTAGGGGCAACTTTTATGTTGCAGACCTTGGTTATATTTAGCCTGGTTGCCATCTTGTCAGGTAGGTTGTCGGGTTATTTAAATAGTCCCCGATTTTGGAATATTACCCATAAAAGTAAAGTAGCTGTGTTATCAGTTTTAGGATTGGCCCTGGCTTTATCCCGAAAGTAAATTTTGATATTGAAAAATAAGTACTGAAATGAATCGAATAAAACAATTATTTAGGGATAAGAAAGATATTTTATCCATTTATTATACTGCAGGGTATCCAAATTTAAATGATACCGTGCCCATTCTTGAAACGCTTGAGGATGCGGGTGCCGATATCGTGGAAATCGGAATTCCTTTTTCTGATCCCTTAGCTGATGGGCCAACCATTCAGCACAGTGGTGAAACTGCCCTTAAAAATGGAATGAGCCTGAATGTACTCTTTGATCAATTGAAGGATGTACGGTCAAAAGTAAAAATGCCATTAATTTTGATGGGCTATATAAATACGGTTCATAAATTTGGCATAGAAACCTTTGCAAAAAAATGTAATGAGGTTGGTGTTGATGGAGTTATCCTTCCTGATTTGCCATTTCAGGAGTATTTGGATAATTATAAGGATACTTTTGATCAGTACGGGGTGAGCAATATTTTTCTGATTACGCCTCAAACTCCTGAGGAGCGTATTAAATTGATTGATGAAAAAACCAATGGTTTTATTTATATGGTTTCGTCAGCTGCCGTAACCGGTGCGAAAAAAGGATTGTCAGAAGCCCAATTGGCTTATTTTGATCGAGTAAATAAACTGAACCTGCAAAATCCAGCCTTAATTGGATTTGGTATCGGGGATCATGAATCATATAAAGAAACCTGTAAATATGCAGATGGTGCCATTGTGGGAAGTGCCTTTGTTAAATTGCTGGGACAGGCAAAAGATTTGCATGGAGAAATCAAGTCGTTTATCAAAGAAGTGAAAGGGATATAGAGCTGATATTTGTCAGCTATTTGTTTTTCAACTGAGTTATAATGGTTATTTTTACGGGCTTAAAAAATATCATAAATGGAAAATAACGGAAACACTGCTATTTTAAAGATACATTGTCCTGACCAAAGTGGAATCGTTGCCAGGGTGACAGATTTTATCAATCTTCACCATGGAAATATTATTAGTGTGGATCAGCATGTTGATCACGAAGAGAATCTTTTCTCCATGAGGGTTTCATGGGATCTTTCTGAATTTGATTTGAAAAGGGAAGAAATTGCCCCTATGTTTGAAAAGTTTTTGGGGGAACCATATCAAATGAAATGGACCCTGAATTTCACAGATGAAGTGCCTAGGATGGCTATCTTTGTTTCAAAGGCTTCGCACTGTTTGTACGATTTATTGGCACGTTATCAGGGAGGAGAATTCAGGGTGGAAGTGCCTGTAATTATTGGTAATCATACTACATTAGAGCCTGTGGCCAAGCAATTTGGGATTGATTTTGTTCATATTCCGATTACAGCTGAATCGAAAGCAGAACAAGAAAAAAAGGAACTTGAAATTTTAAAGAAATATAAAATTGATTTTGTTGTACTTGCGCGTTATATGCAGGTGGTTTCTCAAAATTTTATCAATCATTATCCCGAAAGGATTATCAATATACATCATTCCTTTTTGCCAGCCTTTGCAGGGGCAAAGCCTTATCATGCAGCGCATAAAAGAGGAGTGAAAATTATTGGTGCAACCAGCCATTATGTAACGTCCGATCTGGATGCCGGGCCTATTATTGAGCAGGATATAAACAGGATTTCTCACCATGATTCAATAAAAACCTTGATACAAAAAGGAAAGGACATTGAAAAGATTGTGTTGGCCAGGGCTGTAAAAGCACATATTGAAAGAAAAACATTGGTTTATAAAAACAGAACTATCATATTTAATTAGTAGTTATGATTAAACAAATCTTGTATTTGGTATTGTTATCCGCCTTCTTTTTTGTTTCATGCTCCTCAAAAACAAAAGAAGATGATAGAGGGTATATAGTAAAAGTAGGCGATAAAGCTCCTGAATTCTCTCTTAAGCTTGATGATGGGCAGGATTTTAAACTGTCTGATTACAAGGGGAAAGTTGTGATGCTGCAGTTTACTGCCAGTTGGTGTGGGGTTTGTATTAAAGAAATGCCTTTTATTGAATCGGAGATTTGGCAGGTAAATAAGGATAAGGATTTTGTAGTGATCGGGGTGGATAGGGACGAACCTGTTGAAAAGTTAAATAAACTTAGGGAGAAAACTGGAATTACCTACCCTTTGGCATTGGACCCTGGAGCAGATGTTTTTGGACAGTATGCATTGAAAGAAGCAGGGGTTACCAGAAATGTAATCATTGGAAAAGATGGTAATATTAAGTATCTGACCCGATTGTTTAACAGGGAAGAGTTTGATGCGATGAAAGAAAAAATTGAGGAGCTTCTTGCAGAGTAACCAAAGGATTCATAATGATAGTGAATTGAATCTTGACAATAATATTTAGACAATGAAAGTTGCAATTATAAAATATAATGCGGGCAATATCCGTTCGGTAAGCTTTGCGTTGGATAGACTGGGGGTTGAGCATGTTATTACCGCCGATCCTGATGAAATCAGAGGTGCGGATAAGGTGATATTTCCAGGCGTTGGAGAGGCTAGTTCTACCATGAAATATTTGAAGGATAATAAATTGGATGAACTAATCCTGAGTTTGAAGCAACCGGTTTTGGGTATCTGTTTGGGAATGCAATTAATGTGCAGTTATTCCGAAGAGGGAGACGTGGATTGTCTCGGGATTTTTAAGGAAAAGGTAAAAAAGTTTGTGCTGCCAAACCCCAACCCTCAGTTGATTAAAGTACCTCATATGGGTTGGAATGCCATTACAAACGTAAATAGTGATTTGTTTGATATTAGTTTGGAAAACAAGTTCGTATATTTTGTACATAGCTACTATGTTGCACTGGGAGGCGATACTGCGGCAACTACACATTATATTCACCCGTTTAGTTCTGCATTACATAAGGATAACTTTTATGCAACTCAGTTTCATCCGGAAAAGAGTGGTGATGTGGGATCGAAAATTCTAGAAAACTTTATAAAATTATAAAATGGCGTTAATTGATATAATTCCTGCAATTGATATTATAGATGGTAAGTGTGTGCGTTTGAGCCAGGGTGATTATAACCAAAAAAAGGTATATAATGAAAATCCACTTGAGGTAGCACAGATGTTTGAAGATCACGGTATCAAAAGGCTACATTTGGTTGATCTTGATGGAGCCAAGGCTGGAAATATTGTAAATTACAAAGTGCTGGAGACTATCGCTTCAAAAACAAGTCTTGTAATTGATTTTGGAGGAGGGCTTAAGTCTAATGAAGATTTAAGAATTGCTTTTGAGAGTGGAGCGCAAATGATTACAGGGGGAAGTATTGCAGTTAAAAACCCTGAAGTGTTTGGTGGGTGGATAGAGAAATACGGAGCTGAAAAGATTATTCTTGGCGCAGATGTAAAAGATGAGAAGATTGCAGTTGGAGGTTGGATAGAAACGTCAGACCTTGATTTAATGCCTTTTGTAAATGGATATAGAGAAAAGGGGATAACCAAAGTAATATGTACCGATATTAGTAAGGATGGGATGCTACAAGGGCCATCAGTTGCCTTGTATAAAAAAATGTTAGGTGAATTCCCGGATCTGTATTTGGTGGCCAGTGGCGGATTGAGCAGTATGGAAGATATTGATAGCCTGGTTGAGGCTGGTGTCCCTGCGGTTATTACTGGTAAGGCCATTTACGAAGGAAAGATAGATTTAAAACAACTTGAAAAATACGCATAATGCTGGCAAAAAGAATAATTCCTTGCTTGGATATTAAAAACGGAATGACAGTGAAGGGTGTCAAATTTGTAGGCATCAAAGAAGTGGGAGATCCAGTTGAATTAGGGGCATTGTATGCTCAGCAAGGGGCTGATGAATTGGTTTTTTTGGATATTACCGCAAGCCATGAGGGTCGTAAAACATTTGTTGATTTAGTTAAGCGGATAGCGCAGCATATCAATATCCCATTTACTGTTGGAGGTGGGATTAGTGAATTGAAAGATGCTGAAGCTTTGTTGAATGCCGGAGCTGACAAGATCAGTATTAATTCATCGGCAGTAAAAAATCCACAGCTGATAAACGATATGGCCCGGAATTTTGGTAGCCAGTTTGTTGTGGTGGCTATTGATGCCAAGCATTTTGATGGTGATGAATGGATTGTAACAGTGAACGGGGGGCGTATTCCTACTGAAAAAAGGTTGTTTCCCTGGGCAAAAGAAGCTGAGGACAGAGGTGCCGGAGAAATCCTTTTTACTTCAATGGATCATGATGGTGTAAAACAAGGCTTTGCCAATGATGCTTTGGCAAAGATGTCTACAGATTTGTCAATTCCCATAATTGCCAGTGGGGGTGCCGGCAGCATGGAGCATTTTAAAGATGTGTTTACTTCAGGAAAGGCTGATGCTGGTTTAGCTGCAAGTATTTTTCATTATAAAGAGATAGCAATTCCTGACCTAAAGCAGTATTTGCATAATGAAGGTATTAATGTTCGGTTGTAGATGGGTTGCGCTTTTGATTAAAACAACTATTTTTGTCTCAGAATTTTAGAAGATATACAATATATTAATATGGATATTAATTTCGATAAATTAGGTAATGGTCTTGTTCCTGCTATTATACAGGATGATGTAACCAATAAAGTGTTAATGTTAGGTTTTATGAATAAGGAAGCCTACGAGAAAACTGAAAAAGAGGGCAAGGTTACATTTTACAGCCGTACCAAAGATAGGTTGTGGACAAAGGGTGAAGAGTCTGGTAATTTCTTAAATGTTGTTTCAATATTAAACGATTGTGATAAAGATACTTTGCTTATTAAAGTAAATCCTGTTGGGCCAGTTTGTCATACCGGTACTGATACTTGTTGGAATGAGGAGAATAAAGCAGATGTAAATTTCTTAGGCCATTTACAGGATTTTATTGACAAGCGAAAAGAGGAGATGCCTGAAGGATCTTATACAACATCTTTGTTCCAGAAAGGAACGCGTAAAATTACTCAGAAAGTTGGTGAGGAGGCTGTGGAGACTATTATTGGGGCTATGGCCAACGATGACGAAAACTTTTTGTATGAAGGGGCTGATTTATTGTATCACCTGATTGTGCTGTTAACGCACAAGGGGTATAGAATAGAGGATTTGGCTAACGAACTAAAGAAGAGACACAAATAGTGGTGTAGTATATAATGAAACAAGGGTTTTTACCCTTGTTTTTTAAAAACGGGGAAGCTTTAATCTAAATTCAGATCCTTTATTAACCTCACTGGATACTTTAATAGAACCCCCGTTAAGTTCAATCATCTCTTTGGATAACGACAAACCTAAACCGGTACCTTTCTCATGGGCCGTACCACTGGTGGATAAAAATTGTTCTAAGTTAAATAATACATCTACTTTTTCTTTTCTGATACCAATTCCATAATCTTTTACTGTAATACAAACATAATTGTCGTCTATATCTTCTGTTTTGCAATCAATAGTAGCATTGGGATGGGAAAATTTTATTGCGTTATGCAATAGGTTCCTTAGTACAAATTTGAACATTTCAGCATCGGCATAAATTGTACTCTCTGATGCAAAAGATGGTTGTATTTTTATATTCTTGTTTTTTGCTAAGGAAGTAAGGGAATTAATGCACTCATTAATTGTTGTTTCCGGATTTACCTTTTGGGGATTAGGTTGTAACTGACCTAATTGAGATTTTGCCCAGGTTAATAAATCTTCTAACAGTTTATAGGTTTGCTCACTGGCTTCCACAATTTTTGATACAAAACCTTTTATTTCTGAGTTTGTGAAATCGTTTATATTTCTATCTAATATGTTGCTAAAACCCAGGATTGCATTAAATGGATTTCGTATGTCATGGGCAATAATCGAAAATAGCTTATCTTTTGTGTTATTTAGTTTTTTGAGTTTTGCTTCACTGGCTTTTAGTTCCTCCTCCATCCTGTGGCGCTCAGTAATGTCCATAATCAAGCCAAGCATTTGGGTAACCTTACCTTCCTTTATAGAAATGGGTGAAACATAAATATCGCCCCAAAAGTATGAGCCATCCTTTTTGATAATTTCTCGTTGAACATTTAGGGTTGTAATTTCTCCACTAAATATTTTTTTTAAATTTGCATGGGCTTCTTTATGTGAAGTCTCTGATATTAGATTAAAGTAATTTATATCCTCATGGGCTGAGTTGGCTTTCAGGAGTTCTAATAGTTTGGAGTTAATTAATTCAAAATTACCATTTTTGTTAACTACTCCTATGCCGATAAGTGAATTGTTGAAAATTGCATTGAGTTGATTCTTTTGGCTTTCAAGTTGTCCTTCCGCCTTTTTTAGCTTGGTGAAGTCCATTCCTACCGATTGGTACTCAACAATATTTCCGGTTATATCAAACAGTGCCCTGTCAATCCATTTTTGCCATCTTACTTCTCCATTGGGGAGCTCAATTTTTTGTTGGTATTCAACTATTGGATTGTCAATGGTAAGCTTATTTAAGTTTTCAATGAAAGTTGCTTTGTTTTTATCACTGAAGAGATTAAAAATATTTTTTCCTAATACTTGTTGTGGTGTTTTGTTGTAATAATCTGCATAGTAACTGTTAATGTAGTTAATTAACCCATCCTTGTTAAACCTTCTGATTAAGGCGGGTGAGTCTTCAATCAGAGAATAATATCTATGTTCGCTTTCTTGTAGGGCTATAATGCTGTTTTTATAGTCTGTAATATCATGTAAATACATACAGAAACGGTCATTACCGAGGGGGAATGTCCTTATTTTTAAATATTTTTCTATGCTCGGACAGGATAGCTCAAATATTTGTTTTGAAGATGTAAGTTCATTGATGCGAGAGTAGATTTGTTGATATTCAGGGAGAAAACTGTTCATTGTTAATCCTACAATTCCGAGTTTGTTAAAAACACCTGCCGCTATAGGATTTGCTTTTATTACAATCAGATCTTCAAATTTCTCGTTTGAATATAGTGGCTTTACCAACAATACACCAACAGGGGCATTGTCAAATAATTCATCCAGTAAAAATTTTTCTTTGTGAAACTGTTCTTCAAGGTCTTTTTTGTATGTAATATCTTCCTTTACTGCAATATATCCCTTTATTTTACCATCAGTGATGATGGGTGATATTTTGGCATTTTCCCAAATCAGTCTGCCGGATTTTGTCTTGTTTAAAAAATCACCTTCCCAGTTCTCCCCATTGCTTATGGTGTTCCAAAGGTCTTTGTAGAAATAAGAATCATGTTCTCCTGATTTCAGGATACGGGGGTTCTTTCCAAGGGCCTCTTCCCTTGAATATCCGTATTTTTCTTCAAAAGCATCATTGACATAGTTGATATTTCCTTCTGTATCAGTTACAACAACTATTGTCTCTAATTTATTTAAAGCAATAAGCAACTCGTTATCCCCTATCATAATCCCGTTCTCTGATTTTATTCCTAATTAATTACAATAACGTGAAATATTGGATTATGTGCAATAAATATCTAAATATTGGGGAGGTAATGCTATATTTTAAACTTGTTAAATAGTAATTTGTTTACTTTGTAAAAAAAAATGGCTAAAGACAGGCAACCACATATTGGGATTTTTGGAAGACGGAACTATGGTAAGAGTACCTTAATCAATTTGCTGGCAGGACAGGAAGTTGCTATTGTCTCCAATGTGGCCGGAACAACTACAGATCCGGTTAAAAAGTCTTTTGAGATTACTGGTTTTGGACCTGTTGTTTTAATTGATACTGCAGGGTTTGATGATGAGGGTGATTTAGGGCAAAAAAGGATAGAAAAAACTAATAAAGCTGTAAAGCTTGTGGATCTGGCTATTCTTTTGGTTAGCAATCAGCTTTTCGACGAAAAGGAATTGGCTGTGATTAAAAGTTTTCAAGATCACGAAGTGCCGTTTATCGTAATTTATAGTAAAAGTGACCTGTCGTCACCCGATCAAATGATGGAGGCACAGGTTTGGGAACAAGGGTGTTGCGACTTTATCATCTTTAACAAAGATTCTGATGTGTCTTCTATTGTAAAGTCTATAAAGAAGAATATACCCGAATCAGCCTATTCAAATCCTTCGTTATTGGGTGATGTTGTTAAGCATGGTGATATAGTTCTGCTTATTACGCCAATAGATATTGAGGCTCCGGAAGGCAGGCTTATTTTGCCGCAGGTTCAGGCCATAAGGGATATCATTGATAATGATGCAGTATGCGTGGTGCTAAAGGAAAGGGAGGTGGATGCTTTTTTAATGAAAACAGGAATAAAGCCTGCCTTGGCTATTACTGACAGCCAGGTGTTCCTGAAAGCAGATGCTTCTATTCCTAAGAATATCCCACTGACCAGTTTTAGTATTATGCTTGCCCGTTTTAAGGGGGATTTTGCCCGTTATCTGAATGGGACTCCTGAAATTTCCAACCTAAAAGAAGGAGATAGGGTGTTGTTGCTTGAATCATGCACGCACCATGTGTCCTGTAATGATATTGGGCGTTCCAAGATTCCAAGGTGGATATCAAATTTCACAGGAAAGAAGCATTCTTTTGATGTTGTTGCAGGTTTTGATAGTTTGCCGCATCCCATTGAAAGTTATTCTTTGGTAATTCAATGTGGTGGATGTGTTGTTTCAAGAAAGCAATTGGTAAATAGGCTAAAGCCTGCTGTTGATGCTGGAATTCCTGTAACAAACTATGGGATGGCAATTGCGTATGTATTAGGTATCTATCAGCGCGCAGTGGCTCCTTTTGCAAGTATTGATGACAGTTCTCTGGACTATTTATAGTTGTTCTATAATTGAAGGAGGTTAAGCTCATCAAGGAATGTGGTGTTGTCTGGGATGATTGGTTCCCATTTATCTTGCTCGAGTAAGTGTTTTTTTAAGATTAAAAAATAGGTTAGAGGGAATTCGTCCTTTTGCCAAAGTTGTTGGTAATTTAAAAGCCCTATGTTTTTGATAAAGCGATCAAGCTCTTGTATTATTTCCTGGTAAAAGGAATGGAAGTTACAGTGGGTGTTAATAATTGTTTGAGCTTCGTCTTCGTTAAAGATATCTTCTAAAAAGACAAGTTTTATTTGGAGATTTTTTCCATCATTGGTACTTAATGTCCATTTATACCCGTTTAAATCACTGTACCAATCTACCCAACAAATGTTCTCCTCGTCCCAAAGGTGCGATGGTTCAAGAACAAGGCTTGTCATGCCTTTCAAAAGATCAAAAAGAGGGTTGCTTACATTAGCAACTTCAAAGGGTACTTTGGTGTTGTGTACAGTTAATTCCCCCCTGGCCATACCAGGAGATGGGATTTCATACTTGAATTGTACCTCTTTTTGCATTAAACGTTATTGTATTATTGGTTAAAAATAAGAAAGTTGTTCAAGAAATTACAAATCTTCACCAATATCTTTTAATTTATATCCTAATCTCAGCACTTGTTCTGGTTGCAGGAGATCTTTTAATAAGTTGTTGTCAACTAATTCTAATTCCCTGTTCGCCTCAATGATACTGCATTTTTTTTTGTTCATTAAGTGTGCCAATTCAGAAGCCTTGTGATAACCTATATAAGGCGATAGTGCTGTGGTTATGGAAGGATTCATGAATATGGTATCTTCATTATTTAGTTTTTTAAACGTAATGTCTGTTAAAAGGTTTTCTTTAATTGTTTTGTTACAGTTAATTAAAAGTTTAATGCTGTCGATTAGGGCATTCCCAATTGCAGGTAAATAGGCATTCAGCTCTAAACATCCCTGGGCGCACAAAGAAGAAATCAGCTGGTCGTTGGCATATATTTTATGAACTGCCGAAATTACAAATTCAGGGATTACCGGATTAACTTTTCCAGGCATGATAGAACTACCAACTTGTTTTTTAGGGATGTATAATTCTCTGTGGTAAAATAAATCGGAGCTCAATAGCCGGAGGTCGGATACCATTTTTTCAAGGTTTACAGCATGGGCCTTAAGCGTGGCATGAACCTCTACAAAGGAGTCGAGGTTTGCTGTTGTGTCCGACAGGTTTTCGGAGCGGGTTATGGGGAGACCTGTTAGCCTTTGAAGTTGATTTACAACTTCCATAATAAAGTACGAGGGTATTGAAATGCCAGTTCCGATAGCACCTCCTCCTAAGTTCACTTCTTTTATGCGTTCAAAGCATTTGCTAACCCTCCACCAGTCTCTTGACAGCGCATTGTTATATGTGCTGAAAAGTTTATCGTATGAAGATGGTACCGCTGCCTGCATTTGGGTGTATGCCTGCCGCAAATGATTCCTGGTTTTGCCTTCTATGTTTTCAAGAGCGAGTAAAACTTCGTTAATATTATTATCAAGATCCTTGAATAATGCAATAACGGTTACTTTTAGAGCAGTAGGAATGACATCGTTAGTTGATTGGAAAATATTGGCATGTTCAAATGGGTCTATGGTGCTGTAATCCCCATTTTTTTTCCCAAGTTTGCCTAAGGAAACATTGGCAATAATTTCGTTGATATTTAGGTTTATACTGGTTCCGGCGCCTCCCTGTATGGCAGGTACGATAAAATGATTGAAGTGTTTACCCTGGGAAACTTCAATGGCAGCTTCAATCATTTTGTCAAGAATTTCATCACTTATGAATGCAAGGTTTTTATCCCTGTATTTATATTGTGCAGCCTGCTTAAACTTTAAATAGGTTTCATAACAGGCTTGTTTTACAATGCCTACAGATTTATACCATTCTATTAGGAATGGAGTATCATCCGGAAAATTATTTTTCGCTCTGACAGAGTGGATTCCATATAATGCATCTTCTGGTATGTCAACTGAACCTATAAAGTCTTTTTCTGTACGCATTGAATTGTTTTTGATAACGTTATTCCTGGGGGCCGGCATATAGTTTTACGTCAGAAGCCATAATGTTTTCTGGACAAAGGATAATAAGCCTTTCAATTACATTTCTGAATTCCCGGATATTTCCTGTCCAGTTGTATTTTTGTAACTCTTTAATGGCTGATTCGTCAATTGTTTTTTCTGTTACCCCTAGTTCTCCGCATATTATTTTATTAAAGTGCTCTGCTAAAATAGGTATATCTTCCTTGCGGTCGTTGAGCGATGGCACGTGTATCAAAATCACGCTAAGCCTATGGTATAAATCCTCCCGGAAGTTATTTTCTTTAATTTCTTCTTTCAGGTTTTTGTTTGTGGCAGCAAGTACCCTCACATCTACTTTAATATCCTTGTCGCTACCCACTCTGCTGATAACATTTTCCTGAAGGGCACGAAGCACCTTTGCTTGTGCATTCAGGCTCATGTCGCCTATTTCATCCAAAAATATGGTTCCCCCGTTGGCTTGTTCAAATTTTCCTTTACGTTGTTTGTGTGCTGAAGTGAATGCTCCTTTTTCGTGGCCAAATAGTTCGCTTTCAATAAGCTCAGACGGTATTGCAGCACAGTTTACTTCAATAAATGGTTTTGAAGATCTGTTGCTTTTTTCGTGTAACCATCGGGCAACCAGTTCTTTGCCTGTTCCGTTCTGACCGGTGATCAGTACCCTTGCATCGGTTGGAGCCACTTTGTCAATCATGTCCTGAACCATTTTTATTGGTTCCGACTCTCCAATCATATCATAAGTCTTGCTGACTTTTCTTTTTAAAACCTTGGTTTCAACAACCAGATCCTTACGTTCTTGTGCATTTTTTACTGTAACCAAAAGGCGGTTCAGATCTAAAGGTTTTTCTATGAAATCATAGGCTCCCTTTTTGATAGCTTCAACAGCGGTATCAATATTGCCATGGCCAGAGATCATAATAACGGGGATATCAGGATTTTTCCCAATGATGATGTCGAGAACCTCCATACCATCCATGTTGGGCATTTTAATATCACAAAGAATCAGGTCGTACTTACTCTTGTCAAACAATTCTATGGCTTCTTCTCCGTTTTCAGCAAGAGCCACTTCATGGTCTTCATATTCAAGAATATCTTTTAAGGTATTTCGTATGCTTTTTTGGTCATCAACAACTAATATTTTTGCCATACTTTAAATTTTTTTGTTTAAAATCTGATAGATTGCCCCTTCCTTTAAAGCATAATTACATTGATAAACTTCTGTAAGGCTTAATTTGTTAATGGTAAACTGTATAAAGGCAGATGCCAAAACGATCATCTCTACCCTGTGCGGTTCCATTTTTTTCATTTTTAGCCTTTCTTCAATAGTGCTGTTCAAATATCTCTGATGGAGTGTGTCGAATAAATCCAGATCTATTTTGTAGCTGGTTGTTTTAGATAGGTCCAGGTGAGGGTGTTCCTCTGCTGCTATCATTGCTGCAATTGTGTCAAACGAACCGGAAGAGCCGATTAACCTTTTTACATCATGTTTCTGTATTTCAGTAAAAAGTAATTGCAGTTCATTATTGATATATTCTTCTAATGTTTTTATTTCCTCTGGTTTAATTGGTTCTGAAGGCTTAACCAAATCAAGCATTCTGGCTGCTCCAACATTGAAGCTGTATTTCCAAATAATACCATCTTTATTAGCTATAATAAATTCGGTGCTGCCTCCACCAATATCCATTATTAAAACCTTCTCCCGACCAATAGGAACTACTTGTTTTACTCCATCAAAAATTAATTCAGCTTCTTTATCACCTTGAATTACGTTAATATCCAGGTTAAATTTTTCCTTGACCTGGGTAACAAAAGTCTTGCCATTCGAAGCTGAACGGACAGCTGCTGTGGCAAAACAGGAAATTTGCTCAACATTATATTTTGCTATGGTGCTGAGGTGTGTTTCCAAAGCTTTAAAACCTCTTTCAAAGGCTTCGGGAGTTATGGTGTTTTTATTGATGCCACCCTTCCCTATTTTTGAAGGGTATTTGTCTTCAAGTATGATGGTATACTGATTATTCTCGTTAACTTCTGTAATTAATAGATTAAAGGTGTTGGTTCCTAAATCAATGATAGCTATCTGCATTATTCTTATATTATTTACCTGCTTGTATAAACCACTTCCAAATTTCTTTATAACTCACTTTTTTCCCGTACATCAGGATTCCTGTTCTGTATACCCTTCCTGCAAACCAGGTAAGTATTAAAAAAGAACAGGCTAATATTGCCATCGATAAAACCAATTCCCATGTGGGTACATCAAATGGGATGCGCGACATCATCACAACCGGCGAGGTAAATGGTATTACCGAGAACCAGAATGCAATATCGCCATGTGGATTGTTAAATGCTGCCATGGCAACATATATCGACAAAATCAGGGGTAGTAGAATTGGCATTACAAATTGCTGGGTTTCCGTTTCATTATCAATAGCGGAGCCTATTGCTGCAAAAAGGGCTGAATAAATTAAATACCCGCCTATAAAATAGAAAAGGAAAAGAGCGATGATTCCTGCAATGTTGGCATCTTCAATTATTGTCATTACCTCATTAAACTTTGCAGCGGCCTCCTGGGTTTGTGATGCCTGGGATATTTGGTTGTTTTGCGCCATCTCCATTGTTTGTTGTATTTGTTGAGGCTCAGGATTGAATACAAAATTTTGCAGTGTGAAAATCACGGCTAAAGTCAGGATTACCCATAGCCCGAATTGGGTTAAGGCAACCAGGCCTATTCCAATTATTTTCCCCATCATTAACTGAAAAGGTTTTACAGAAGAAATCATGACTTCAACAATTCTATTGGTTTTTTCTTCTATTACACCTCTCATAACTTGTGTTCCGTACATGAGCATAAACATGTATATCAATAGGGCTGAAACCATCCCAATTATCATGGCAAACATGGCGCTGCTTTGTTTTTCCTTGCCATCCTCATCCAGCCTGATGGTCTGAAGGTCGACTCTTAAATTATTTACTTCTTTAATTTTTTCATCCAGACCATCAATTTTATAGCTGCTTAACTTTTCATTTCGTAAGTAAGTATTTAACTGGTGTTTGATGTTGTTCTGTACGTTCATGGTAATCTGTCCTTCTGATATCAATTGAACGTCAGATGGGTTTTGTAACAGGTTGCTGTTTATTACAAGAAGCGCTTCAAAACCCTTTTGCAGGGCTTCTTTTTTTTCTATTGCTTCCTTTTTGTGCTGGTATTGGTATTTTATATAGTCTGTATTTTCAAAAACATCCTGATACAAACCGGTCATGTCTTCAATGGCAATGATTTTTTCCTTTGTGTCTTTTTGTGTGTTGAGCCAGCCGGGAACAACGATCATACCTGCAAAAATCAAAGGGCTTAACAGTGTCATTATGATGAAGCTTTTTTTGCGGACACGAGTTAAATATTCACGGTTTATAATAAGTAATATCTTATTCATGATTTTGTTTCTAAGGATTATTGATTTGAGTTTGATGTTTCAACAGCTTTAATAAATACTTCATCCATTTTGGGGAGTATTTCATTGATGCCTGATATCTGAAAGTCATTTATTAGCAATGAAATCAGGTTGTTGATATTTTTGTCTGTTTTTAACTGAATTTTTGCAGTATGCTTGTGGTGCTGCTCAATAAGTTCTTTTATGATATAATTACCATTTAGCTTGTTCCTGAATGCTGCTGGATCCCCATTGAATTCAATGGCAACCTCATTATTTTTGAATTGTTGTTTCAGGTCGTCGATGTTTCCTTTGAGGATGGTCTTCGCTTTATTAATCAGGCAGATGTTGTCGCAAATTTCCTCTACAGAACTCATATTGTGAGTAGAGAAGATAATTGTTGCCCCTTTTTCCTTCAGGGCAAGGATCTCCTGTTTAAGCAAGTTGGCATTGATGGGGTCGAAGCCGCTAAATGGCTCATCAAAAATCAGAAGTTCGGGTTCGTGTAAAACGGTTACAATAAACTGCACTTTTTGCTGCATACCTTTTGAAAGTTCCTCAACTTTCTTATTCCACCAGGCACCTATTTCAAATTTTTCGAACCAGTATTTAAGTTTTTGGTAGGCGTCTCTTTTTGAAAGACCTTTTAATTGAGCCAGATATAAAGCTTGCTCACCAACTTTCATTTTTTTGTATAATCCTCTTTCTTCTGGCAGATATCCAATATGGTATATGTCGGAAGCATTTAAAGGTTTTCCTTTGAAAAGGATGGTGCCTTCATCAGGCATTGTGATATGGTTGATAATACGTATAAACGTGGTTTTTCCAGCTCCATTGGGGCCTAAAAGTCCTGTAATTTGTTTCTCGGGAATAGTTATGTCAACGTGGTCGAGGGCAAGGTGGTTGGCATATTTTTTAACCACCCCATTAGCTTGTAATAGATCCATTAAAGTAGATTATAATTAAATTTTCTACTCAAAAATAAGATTTTATAATTAATTATTGGTTTTTTGCCCTTCTTATCAGTTTTATACCATATTCTTTTTCAATAAAAAGAAAATAGTAATACAATTTGTAGTTTAGTTCTAATCCATAGTCCATGTGTTGATAATACTCAATGTGGGTTTCAAAAAAGTCACCATATCTAGTGGGGTTAAGGTGTCGGATATTCCATTCCGTAACGTATTGATAATTCCAGGTTTCATAATATTGTTGAGAAAAGAATTCCATTGGTGGCCTGGTAGCCAGATATGTGTCAAATTTTATATCGTAGATTATTAGTTCGTATTGAACCGAGTCTTCTTTTGCCTGGTTGATTTGTGGTAATGTATTGTTTTTATCAGAAACGAATTGCTTTGTTTGACAAGAGAGCAATAAAGCGGTCAGGGCAATAATTATAACTGAAGTTTTCATCTTTCAACTGTACTAAGATACCAATACCCTAAAGTTACAAAAAAAGTAAGGGGATGGCCAGCCCAATCTATTTATAAATTTTGCATTATGGTATTATATGTCTAAGACAGTATGAGGAGGGAGTAAAAAAAAGCCCCGGTAAAACCGAGGCTAATATATTATTGTTTTGATTTTTCAATTAAATTAATGAAGTCATCAAAAAGAAATTCTGTGTCAGTTGGCCCACTAGATGCTTCAGGGTGAAACTGAGTAGAGAAAAATGGTTTTGTTTTATGGTAGATTCCTTCGTTACTCTTATCGTTTACATTCACAAATAAAGGAGCCCAGTCATTTTTAAGAGAGTCGTTATCTAATGCAAAACCATGGTTTTGAGAGGTGATATGACAACTGTCTGTTCCTAATTTTATTACCGGGTGGTTATGTGCCCTGTGGCCATACTTTAATTTATATGTAGAACCTCCGGATGCAATACCCAATAACTGGTTGCCCAAACAAATTCCAAAGATCGGCTTGCCAATTTCAATAGCTTTTTTGATATTCTCTACCGTCTTGGTACACATTTCCGGGTTTCCAGGACCGTTTGAAAGCATGATGCCATCATAATCTTCCTGTGTAAAGTCATAATCCCAGGGTACCTGAACAACAGTTGTGTCTCGTTTTAGTAAACAACGTAAAATGTTGTACTTTGCACCAGTATCAACCAATACCACTTTGTGCTTGCCATTGCCATATACCTTTTTTTCTTTGGTGCTCACTTGTGCAACAAGATTGTCGGTATTTGGATTGTATTGCTCAATATCCTCATCGTCGATAAGTATCTTGCCTAACATCGACCCTTTCTCACGAAGGATTTTTGTTAATGCTCTGGTGTCAATATCAAAAATACCCGGTACCTGATTTTGGATTAACCATTCCCTCAATGAATTTTTAGCATTCCAATGGCTGTATTCAAAGGAATAATCAGAAATAATGAGTCCTGAAATATGTATTTGGTCAGATTCGTAGAAAAGAGGAATCCCATTTTCGTCTTTATCATCTTTCGGAACTCCGTAGTTACCAATTAATGGATAAGTAGAAACCAATATCTGACCTTTATATGATGGGTCAGTCAAACTTTCAGGATAACCTGTCATTGCTGTGTTGAAAACAACTTCACCGGCAACTGATTTGTGATAACCAAACGACTTTCCTTCAAATACGGTACCGTCTTCAAGTACTAATTTAATTCCTTTTACTTCAGGCATAACATTTAGATAATCCGTTATTTAATATGAAATTTTGATAGTATAGGTTACCAGCCAAAATTCCGAATTTTATTCCGGGCGCAAAGGTAGTAAATAAATACTTTTTCAACTAATAAAAGATGTTCTTTGTATAAATATAAGTGTAACATTCACTGTTGTGAATAAATATACAATGTATTGATTGAGTTTTGGAATATGGATGTTCATCGTGATGGAGTTTGAGCTCGGGTTCTGATTGGTTGATTTTTGCATGTAAATTAGGTTTTGAGTCCAATGTAGTCTTAACTTTATATTATGGGTTCATTGTTAAATGAAAATATTGCGTTAAGTAATAGGATGGGACGTATTGTAGTTTTTGTGTTGCTGATGTTTTGTTCTTTACAGCACGAGCTGTCTTCACAGGAGAATGTTTCCACATTGCCGAATTTTTGGAGCTGCGGTTTTTATTGTGGTAATCTTCAGGTTCATACGGACAAGCTTTCGCACTTTGAAGGTGTGAAAATTAGAGGATTGGAGTTGGAGTATAGTAAATGGATGCTTACTGAGGAGGCAAGGTACTCCTTTGGGTTTTATCCTAAATGGGGTTTGTCTTTAAATTTTGTTGATTTTGGGCATAGTAGTTTAGGTTATTCAATAAATGGCATAGCATTTTTAGAGCCTTTTCTTGTATCGGGTGATAAGTTCCGGATCTCCGGGAAAGTTGGTGCCGGCCTGGCGTATCTTAGTAATCCTTACGGTAGCGGCAATCCTTTAAATCTTACAAATAGTACTAAAGTTGCTTTCCCGCTAGTTGGAGGGGTTAATGTTTATTACGGTTATAATGATCATTGGGCACTAAAAATATCTGCCTCATACCGTCATATTTCCAATGGTGGAATCCGGCAGCCTAATTTGGGGATAAACTATCCGGTTTTAGGCCTGACACTTGAATATGCCACCAAGAGTTATTGCATTCCAGGGTTGACTAAAATGGGTAAGGTAAGACGTAATAACAGGACTGAAGTATTAGCTGCTTATTCTTTAAAATCGGATCTTGATACAGATGAAAAGAGTAATGTGATGCTGTTGGGCTTTAACAGGTGTTCTGGAGGTAGTAGATTAAATGCCTTTTGCTATTCCACAATAATCGAATACCAGCAGGTTGGTGATGATGATTCTTCAATAGATCCATGGAGTGTTGGTCCTTTGGCCGGGAATGAGTTTTTAATTGGTAAATTAAGATTTGGTCAACAGATAGGGGTTTATGTTTTGCGCGGTAAAAAAGCGCCCAATAGCCTTTTTCAGATATATTATTTACGGTATTTGGTAGCAAATAAAATGACAGTAGGGGCTAATCTCAAAGCTCATGGCAGAGTTGCTGATTATATGGCTTTTCAGGTTGGTTTGATTCTGTGATTAGTAATAGAATAAAAAAGGCTGTCTGATATTTCCCCCACAGACAGCCTTTTCATTACCCAATCAACAAAAACACTTATCTAGATTCCAATGGAAGATAAGTAGATCGATCAATTACACACTTGTAAGCCGGGCGAATAATCCTACGGCTCGAGAATGTAACCTCCTCTATACGATGCGCTGCCCATCCTGCAATTCGGGCAACAGCAAATATTGGAGTGTATATTTCTTTAGGGATTTTAATACATTCGTATACAAATCCGGAATAAAAATCAACGTTGGCACAAATAATCTTGGCGTTTTCGCCTTTAAACTGGTAGAACACTTCTGGAGCTAATTCTTCAATTAAGGCGTAAAGGTTGAACTCGTCCATCCTTCCTTTTTCTTCTGCCAGCTCTCTGGCCTTTTCCTTAAGTAATACTGCTCTTGGATCTGAAAGCGTATAAATTGCGTGACCAATACCGTAAATCTTACCGGTGTGGTCAAATGCTTGTTTATTTAATAGCTTAAGCAGATAATCTGAAACCTCTTTTTTGTTGGTCCAGTCCTTAACGTTTTGTTTGATATTTTTCATCATATCAATCACTTTAAGGTTGGCGCCACCATGTAAACCTCCTTTTAGCGAACCCAATGCAGCCGCAATTGCTGAATAGGTATCTGTTTGGGCTGAACTTACTACCCTTGTTGTAAAGGTGGAGTTGTTACCACCACCGTGCTCAGCATGGATCACTAATGATAAATCAAGCAAATCAGCTTCAAGCTTAGTGTAATCATTGCCTTTGAGCATATATAAAAAGTTTTCAGCTAAGCTTAAATCTTTTTGTGGGTGACGTATGATTAATGATTTGCGCTGGAATGAATGGCGCATACCATAATATGCATAGGCCACAATAACAGGAAATTTTGCAATTAAGCTAATAGCCTGCTTCATTAAGTTTTCGTGGCTGAAATCTTCAGCATCTTCATCTGCCGCATATAACCCAAGTACCGAACGTGCAAGCATGTTCATTACATCACGGCCTCTTAACGAAAGAATCATGTTCTTAGAAAAGAAAGGAGGCAATTCGCTTTGCTCAGCAAGATATTCCGTAAAATCTGTAAGTTCTGTCTGGTTTGGAAGCTGACCTGTTAACAACAAATAGGCAGTTTCTTCAAAACCATGACGACCGGTAGAAAGGAAACCTTTGGCAAGATCTTTTAGCTCGTAGCCGCGATAGTACAATTCCCCTTCTCTGGGAATCAGATTACCATCAACGTTATCGTAACCAACAACATTACCAATATGGGTTAAACCTACCAGTACCCCTGAAAAATCGGCATTTCTAAGACCTCTTTTAACGCCATATTGGTCAAAGAGTTCTTTTTCGATTTCGCAGGATTGTACGGCCAGTTTAGCCAAGTTTTCCAATAATACCATATTCTTTTATTTATTTTTTATTAATAACTGTATTGCATTGGCCACCTTTTCAAAATTAAAGGTTTTTAGAAGGTTGTTCATCTTTGTATTGATTGCTTCGTTACAAAGGTTGCCTATTGTGCCTTCATGTGTGTGTTTAACATTTAATTCAGGCTCAAACTTGCCTTCTTCTATTAAACCGCCAATTTGTTTGTATGCATCTCTAAAAGGAACACCCTGTAAAACCAGTTTGTTTACTTCTTCTACACTAAAGGCATACTTGTATATATCATTGTTTAAGATGTCATCTTTAACTGTAATGTTATTTACAGCAAAAGTAGCCAGGTCTAAACAACTGATTAAATCGTCAAAAGCAGGTAAAAATGTTTCCTTGATTAACTGCAGGTCGCGGAAATAACCAGATGGAAGGTTTCCGATAATCATTGCAATTGTTTCAGGAAGCGCTTGTATCTGATTGCATTTTGCCCTGATTAACTCAAAAACGTCCGGGTTCTTTTTATGAGGCATGATGCTTGAACCGGTTGTTAGTTCTCCGGGCAGAGTCAGAAAACCAAAGTTTTGACTCATGTATAAGCAGGCGTCCATGGCAAATTTTCCAACAGTCTGAGCTATGGAGCTAAGTGCCATGGCTACATTTTTTTCCGTTTTGCCTCTTCCCATTTGTGCATAAACTACATTGTAGTTCATGTTGTCAAAACCCAGTATGTCAGTTGTAAGCTGACGGTTTAACGGGAAGCTGCTTCCGTAACCTGCAGCAGCACCCAGTGGGTTCTGATTAGATATTTTCCAGGCTGCATTTAACATATACATATCGTCAGTAAGGCTTTCAGCATAAGCTCCAAACCATAAACCAAACGAAGATGGCATAGCAACCTGAAGGTGAGTATATCCTGGTATTAAATAATCCTTATATTTTTCGCTTTGAGATTGTAAGGCGTTAAAGAATTCGACAACGCTGTTGGCTACTTCTTCTATTTTAGAACGGATAAACAATTTCAAGTCAAGCAAAACCTGATCGTTTCTGGATCGGCCACTGTGAACTTTTTTGCCTATATCGCCCAGACGCTGGGTTAACATCATCTCTACCTGAGAGTGAACATCCTCGATCCCGTCTTCAATAATAAAGTTCCCTGATAAGGTTTCGTTATAAATATTTCGTAATTCTATAAGGAGTTTCTCCAATTCGTCTTTCTCAAGTAATCCAACGCTTTCGAGCATGGTTATGTGGGCCATGGTTCCAAGTACGTCAAAAGGAGCTAAATATAGATCCATTTCACGGTCTTTGCCTACCGTAAAACTTTCTACTTTATCATTCACTTTTATCCCTTTATCCCAAAGTTTCATCGTAATGATTTTCTGTTGATTTAATGCCCCGATTAAGAGAAGATGTTATAAATTGTTAATTTCCTTACTTACCTACCTTATAATCGACGCAAATATAATTTATTAAACTTACAAATTCAAATTAACTATTCTCAAATATGACATTTGTCACATTTTTTAACTTATCAATTACTGAGGTCTAAATTATTCAGTAACTGATAGTAAATGCCAATTCCTTCTTCAATTTCGCTGATTTTGATATATTCATCGGCAGTGTGTGATCTTGCTGAGTCTCCGGGGCCAATTTTGAGTGTTGTAAAATTCATTAAAGCCTGGTCGGATGTGGTGGGAGAACCATAATATGTTCTCCCCAATGACAAACCTCTTTTAACAACAGGGTGGTCAAGTGATATATTAGAGCTGTTGAGCCTTGTGCTTCTTGGTGTAACAGTACAATTAACGTGTTGTTTTATGATCTCAGAAGCCTGTATGTTTGTGTATTTTTCATTGACCCTTACGTCAACCACAAATTTGCATAGGTCGGGAACTACATTGTGTTGTGATCCGGCTTCAATTTGGGTAACACTCATTTTAACAGGCCCAAATAATTCTGAAACTTCAGGAAATTGGAAGGTTTTAAACCATTCTATATCTTCAATTGCCTTGTAAATGGCATTGATTCCTTCGTTTCTTGCTGCATGTCCTGATTTGCCAACTGCTTCACAATCTAATACAAGCAGCCCTTTTTCGGCTATAGCCATATTCATTTGTGTGGGTTCGCCAACAATGCCCAGGTTGATTGTGCCCAGTTCGTTAAGTATTGATTCAACACCATTCTTTCCGGACACTTCTTCTTCGGCGGTGGCAGCATAAATCAAATTGTATGGTTGTTCTTTTTTTGTTAGTAACAAAAATGTTGCTAATAGGGAAACTAAAGGTCCACCCGCATCGTTACTTCCTAAACCATATAGAACCTCTCCCTGCAGGGTGGGTTCAAAAGGATTGTAAGTCCACTTTGAAGAAGGTTTTACTGTGTCAATATGTGAGTTTAACAGGATCACAGGTTTGTTTGTGTCCCAGTTGCTGCTTTTAACCCATACATTGTTGCCTTTTCTGTTAGTGCGTAAGCCTTTTTCATTGAGAAATGATTCCATTATATCCCCAGCAGCCTGTTCTTGTCTGCTTAACGATTCTGTTGAAATCAGTTTTTTTAATAACTCAATTGCCTCGGTGGCATAAGGTTGAATATTGTCCATTTAATCTTTTTTTAGTAATGTTCCTTTATCCAATCCTCCTTTTAGTCCTTGTGTGTTTGTGATGCTAACTTTTATAACTCCGGCATTTAATGCGTTAAATCCATTGTCCAGTTTTGGAATCATACCTTCTGTTATAACACCGGTTTCCTGGTGTTCTTTAAATAGCTTATGGCTAAGTTCTTTTATTACCGATTCGTCATCATCGGGATTACTGAGAACTCCTTTTTTTTCAAAACAGTAAACCAGGTTTACTTTATAATGTTTTGCCAGGGCAGAAGCCAGGGCAGAAGCCATAGTGTCTGCATTGGTATTTAGCATATTTCCTTTGCCATCGTGTGTTAAAGGAGCCACTACAGGAATAACTCCTTTGTTGATCAGATCCATTAGCTCGTTAACCTGAACTGATTCCACATCGCCAACATAACCATAGTCTATTTCCTTAACCGGGCGTTTTACAGCTTTAATCAAGTTTAAGTCAGCTCCGGTTAGTCCTACTGAATTGGCATTGCGGGCTTGCAGGGAGGCTACAATATTTTTATTAACCAACCCGGCGTAAACCATAGTAACTACCTTTAAGGTTTCGAGGTCTGTAATTCTCCTGCCGTCAACCATTTTTGTTTCTACTCCGAGTTGGGCAGCAACTTTTGTGGCCGATCTTCCACCTCCGTGAACCAGTACTTTGAGGCCGGGTAAGGTTACAAAATCGTTTAATAATTCATTTAACGATTCAGGTGTTTCAACAACTTTTCCGCCTACTTTTACTATGGTGATTTCTTGCATATCTTAAGTATCAAGCATCAAGACTGATTGTTATCTAAGCAACAGTACCTGATTGAAGATTATTATTTGTGTAAATAGATTTGTTGTTATTTTTCAAGAGATTCTAACATCCTTTTAATTACTGTTTGCGCAGAAACTACCCTGTTTGCAGCTTCTTGTACTACCAATGAATTGTCGCTTTCAATAACTCCATCGGTAACAATCATATTCCTTCGTACAGGCAGGCAGTGCATAAATTTTGCGTTGTTGGTAAGTGCCATTTTTTCTTCATCAACAGTCCAGTCTCTGTCCTCACATTTTACCTGTCCGTAATCTTTGTATGATGACCAGTTTTTAGCGTATATAAAGTCGGCACCCTCAAACGCTTTTCTCTGATCGTATTCAACTGTTACCCCCTGGGTAAATTCATCTGCCAGTTCATATCCCTCAGGATGGGTGATGACGAATTCAACATCGGCTTCCTTCATCCATTCAGTAAAAGAGTTGGCTACCGCCTGGGGTAGGGCTCTTGGGTGAGGGGCCCAGGTTAAAACCACCTTTGGTTTTTCTTTTTGTTTGTATTCTTCAATGGTGATTAAATCGGCGAACGATTGCAATGGGTGTACTGTTGCTGATTCCAGACTGATAACCGGAACGCCGGAATATTCAATAAACTGGTTGATTACTTTCTCTGAATAGTCGTCTTCTTTGTTTTCAAAGGTTGCAAATGAGCGTACCCCGATCATGTCGCAGTATTGGCCTATTACAGGAACGGCCTCTTTAATATGTTCCGGCTTGTCGCTATCCATTACCACACCCATTTCTGTTTCCAGTTTCCATCCATCCTTGTTGATGTCCAATACCATAACGTTCATGCCCAGGTTCATGGCTGCTTTTTGAGTGCTTAAACGGGTTCTTAAACTAGAGTTAAAGAAAACCAGAATAATGGTTTTGTTTTTCCCAAGATCAGTGAATGCGTACGGGTTGTTTTTAACCTCAAAGGCATCTTTTAAAGCCTGTTTTAAATCTCCTATATCTGAAACTTTTAAAAATCTTTTCATTGTTTATTTTTTTATGCGTTTAACCTATTGGTAAAGATACTAAAGTGCCTAAGCTGGTCTTGTGTGGCCGTTTCCGGAAACCAACCATTTATAACTGGTTAGCTCCTTTAAAGCCATTGGACCTCTTGCATGTAGCTTTTGAGTGCTGATCCCAATCTCTGCTCCAAGCCCGAATTGCGCACCATCGGTAAAAGCGGTTGATGTGTTTGCGTATACGGCAGCAGCATCTACTTCATTGTAAAAACGGGAAATGGCATCGGCATCTTCGGCAATGATGGCTTCGCTGTGTTTTGAGCTGTATTTATAGATGTGATCCAATGCCTGGTCAATATTTGCAACAGTCTTTATCGACATTTTATGTGACAAAAATTCAGTGCCAAATGATTCGTTTGTGGCCTGATGCAACAATTCTTCCGGATATTGTCCTTGCAATTTTTCAAAAGATTTTGAATCTGCATACACCTCAACCTTGTATGGGATCATTCCTTTAACAATTTCAACTATATTAGATAATTGCTCTTCGTGAATAATCATGCAGTCCAGTGCGTTGCAAACGCTTACCCGCCTGGTTTTTGCATTAACCACAACATCTGCTGCTTTCTGTATGTTGGCAGATTTGTCTACATAAGTATGGACAATGCCAGCGCCGGTTTCAATCACGGGGATATTTGCATTTTCCCTAACTGAATTAATCAGGTTTTGCGAACCCCGAGGGATCAGGATGTCGACATAACCAATGGCATTCATTAATTCTGTTGCAGCAGATCTGTCGGCCGGCAATAGCTGAAGCAAATCAGGATTAAAGCCTTCGCTTTGTAATACCTTATGGATTACTCCTGTAATAGCCTTGTTTGAGTATTCAGCATCGCTTCCTCCTTTTAAAACGCACGCATTCCCCGATTGGATGCAAAGTGAGAATACATCGAAAGTTACGTTAGGGCGCGCTTCATAAATTACGCCGATAACGCCTAGGGGCACCCTTACTTTTTTTAATTCCAATCCGTTGTCCAGTTGTTTTTCTTCAAGTATTTCACCAATTGGATAAGGAAGTTTCGATACATTCCTGATGTCGTTGGCGATGGCTTCAATCCTTTCCTTAGTGAGTTTTAACCGATCAAATTTAGGATCGTTGGGATCCATGCGGTCTAAATCTTTTTGATTGGCCTCAAGAAGTTCCGGTATGTTTTTTTCCGCTTCATCAGCAAGTTTGTTGAGCATCTTTATGATGTCAGCCTGCTTGATTTTTGCTAATCCACGGGAAGCTTCTTTAACTTTTTGAAATTGCGCTAAACACTGCATTGTATAAAGATTAAGGTATTTATTATCTTATATATAAGTAATCGTAATGAATTAGTGCCTGGTATTTTGAATCGCTAAGGTGTTCAATAGCTTTTGTTTTGTCGTATTGGGCTTTCCCGATACCAACATCCTTACCATCTTCGGATATGATTTTTATTAAATCGCCCTTTTTAAAATTGCCATTGATTTTTATAACACCGGCCAATAACAAACTAGTGGCTTTCGAAGAATTAAGGGCTTCGAAAGCTCCCTTGTTAATGATGACTTCAGCATTGGTAAATGATTCGGAATAAGCAATCCATTTTTTTATGGCAGGATATTTTTCTCCTGGTAAAAAACGGGTGTGCTCAACTGTATCGGCACTGTTGTTTAAATCAACCAGTATATTAGGGATTGTTCCGTTGGCAATATGAACAGAAGTACCTGAAATAGCTGTTTTTTGTGCAATATGGCATTTGGTTAGCATACCTCCACGGCCAAAGTTTGATTTGGTTGTAGAGATAAAAGCGGATAAGTCCGCATTTGTGCTGTCTACGGTCCTGATTACTTTGGCCCCTTTGTCTTTGGGGTCCCCATCGTAAATGCCATTCACATTGCTCAAAATAATCAAGGCTTCACTGTTCATCATTGATGAAAGCAAGCCTGCCAGCTCGTCATTGTCGGTAAACATTAATGCAGTTACCGAAACGGCATCGTTTTCATTGATAATGGGGACGATGCCATTTTCAATCAATGTGGATAGGCAATTCTTCATATTCAGGTAGTGCTCTCTTGATCTGAAGTCTTGTTTTGTAACCAGAACCTGGGCACACTGAATGCCATGTTTCTCAAATAAAGCCGAATAGGTGTTTAGCAACTTTACCTGGCCTACAGATGATAATAGCTGGCGTGATGAAACAGTATCTGTTTTTTTGTTTAATTTCACCATGGTTCTTCCGGCAGCTACTGCCCCGGATGAAACGAGGATGATCTTTTTATTTTTTTTATGTAGAGAGGCAATTTGGTCAACCAGGTGAGAAACCCTTTCCTGATGAAGGGTTCCATCTGTATTGGTTAATACATTTGAGCCTATTTTTATAGTGATTGATTTAAACACGATATTGATCTATTTTCCGTTTTCAATTTTATTAAAGGAAGTGAGCAAGCCCTTTATTAAGGAAGAGCTGAAGCCTTGGTGTTCCATTTCGTTCAATCCGGAAATGGTAACCCCCCGTGGGGTTGTCACCTTGTCAATTTCGTGTTCGGGGTGTGTTTCTGAATTGATGAGCAAATCAGCTGCTCCTTTTACTGTTTGAGAGGCGATTTTCAGAGCTAAGTCGGCTCCAAACCCAATTTCAATACCGCCCTGGGTAGCAGCCCTGATAAACCTTAGGGCAAAGGCAATTCCACATGCTGCCAATACTGTTGCCGAAGCCATCAGTTCTTCAGGGATGATTAAGGCTTGCCCAACTTGCTCAAATAAGGTTAGAACTGCCTCTTCCTGATCTTTATCTGCATTATGTGCAGAAATACAGGTCATGGATTGTCCTATAGCCACTGCAGTATTGGGCATTGCCCTGAAAACCGGAAGCTTTTTTCCAAAGTAATTTTCAATTGTATGGGAGTCGATCCCTGTAGCCAATGAAACAATAATCGTATTTTCTGTAACCGAATCTTTTATTTCGGTAATAATCTGTTCTATCTGGTAGGGTTTTACACCAAGAAAAATGATGTCGGCATTTTTAGATGCTTCAATGTTGTCTGAAATGGTCTGAATGCCTAAATCAGCCAGGTTTTTTAAAAGTTCTATTCTTCTGCGTGTTACAGTTAAGTTGGTTGCCTCAATTACGTTGGAGTTTACTATTCCCTTGGCAATGGCCTGCCCTAGATTTCCTCCACCGATGATGGTAATTTTTTTGTTTTTCATAGCACAACTTTTTTCAGGCATTTGGAATCGCACCAAATAACCTGAAAGTGTTATTGTGTGCTAGTGTTCCACGCCGTTTATTTCAACTTTAATGTGTCCCCAGTTTTCTCCGGATTTAATCCGGTATAATTGCATTTCGCTTATTCCAAACTGTTTTGCGATAATCTTCAATCTGGATTTTCGCTTGGGGTCAAATATTTTCTTTTTTAACCTGATTACTTCTGTAGAAGTAAGTTTGTGGCCTTCGTCCGACCTGTTTTCCTTTTGCCTCTTCCTGGCTTCAATAACTATTGGGTTGTCTTTTTGGTGCGCAAAAACTTCTTCTTTGGTGCACCATTTTAAGTTCTCAATATAGTTATTGCTCTTGTTATGATCCAGGTGTATTACAAAAGTAGCATCCTCCCGGCTATTTTCAATAAAATATTGGGCAACTAATTTATGGATGTAGAAAGTCTTTGATTTTCCAAAAGGACGGACTGGTAAAGTGGCGTAATTTCTTAACTTACCACCTTTAATCAGTTCTCCTTCTTTAATGTCGCTTTTGTAGCTTACTACTCTGCCATAATTTGAGATGGAATATTTCTTTTGTAATGCCCCTTCTTCAAAATTAATTTCTTTCCACTCTTCGTTCCAGAATGACTTAATCATATTGCCTGTTTTGTTGTATGTTATATCAAATGTACCAGGCACTTTAAGTTATAGCGAATCAGTTAATTTGTCAATAAATAAATCTGATTGCTCCTGATTTAAGCATAACGGAGGTAAAATCCTAATGGTATTAGCGCCTGATACTCCTGTAAAAATTTTGTCTTCAAAAAGAAGCTTTTTTCTTAAATCGGCAATTGGCTCTTCAAATTCTATACCAATCATCAATCCCTTGCCGCGAATTTCACATTTTTTAATATCTTGATTCAGCCTTTTTAAAATATGGTCGCCTGTTTTCTGTGAATTTTCAATGAGTTTTTCATTTTCAATTACCTCCAAAACAGCTAACGATGCAGCACAGGCAAGGTAATTGCCACCAAAGGTTGTTCCTAACATGCCATACCAGGGTTTAAACTCTCTGGATATAAGAACTGCTCCAACAGGGAACCCGTTCCCCATGCCCTTCGCGGTAGTGATAATGTCGGGTTGGATGCTGCTGTATTGGAATGCAAAGAATTTTCCTGAACGGCCGTAACCAGATTGCACTTCGTCAAGGATTAATTTTGCTTTGTACTTTTTGCATAAACTCTCAAGGCCTTCCAAAAAGTCGTTTTCCAGTACAATAATACCACCAATTCCCATGATGCCTTCGATAATTACTGCACAAACGTCACCTTCTTTAAGTTCTTTTTCTACGGCATCAAGATCGTTTAACTCTAGTATTGTTGATTCGTGGTTGCTGTTTATTGGAGCAACTATTTTGGGGTTGTCGGTAATGGCTACTGCTGCCGATGTTCTTCCGTGAAACCCTTTTTTAAATGATATAACCCTTTTTTTACCTGTTTCAAAAGATGCCAGTTTCAAAGCGTTTTCATTAGCCTCGGCACCGGAGTTGCATAGGAACAGGTCATAATCTTCAAGCTGGGATATCTGACCTAATTTATTTGCAAGCTCCTTTTGTAATGGATTCTGAACAGAATTTGAGTAAAACCCAATATTGTTAAGTTGCTCCGAAATTCGTTTGATATAATGAGGATGGGAGTGGCCAATTGAGATTACTGCATGGCCTCCGTACAGGTCGAGGTATTTATTGCCTTCTTTGTCCCATATATAGCATCCCTCTGCCTTTGTTGGTTCAATATCAAAAAGTGGGTATACGTCGAATAAATTCATGTTCGTTTGCAATTTTGTTGTTTTGTGTTTTAAATGAAATAAACACTCCTGCTGAGTCTTGGCCTCTCTGCAGGAGTGTTGCCGGTCTTCTTTTTTGTTAACATCTAATTTAAACCATCAATTATAATAGAACTTAAATCAGTATAATGCGTTTCAAAAAATATATTGGAAATGTTGTGCTTTTTAAAATGCTACCGATTTAAGGCGAAGACCGGTTGTTTCTTCGAGCCCGAACATTAGGTTCATGTTATGCACAGCCTGGCCGGATGCTCCTTTGATCAGGTTGTCGATCATGCTGATTATTAATAATTTTCCATCGTGTTTCTCAATAAAAACCACTCCCTTATTGGTGTTTACCACTTGTTTTAGGTGAGGGTTGCTGTCCGAAACAATTGTAAATGGGTGATCTTTGTAATAATCTTTGTATAACTTAATTGCTTCTTCTTCTGTTAAATCTGTTTCAGTATAAGCTGTAGCCATTATTCCCCTGCTAAAGTTGCCTCTTACAGGAATAAAGTTTACAGCTTCCTGGAAGCCATCCTGTAGCTGCTTCAATGATTGTTTGATTTCGCCAAGGTGTTGGTGTCCAAATGCCTTGTATACTGAAATGTTGTTGTTTCTCCAGCTAAAATGCGAGGTTGATGTGGGTTTTTGTCCGGCACCTGTGGAACCGGTAATCGCATTTACATGTACCTCGTTTAGCTTGCCTGCTGCTGCCAATGGCAGTAATGCCAGCTGGATAGCAGTGGCGAAACAGCCAGGGTTGGCAATTTTATCTGCCGACTTGATCTGTTCTTTGTTTAGTTCAGGCAGCCCGTAGATAAAATCATTGCCATCTGCTTTTAATCTGTAATCGTGACTTAGGTCGATGATTTTAATGCTGGCAGGAATGTTATTCTCGGTTAGAAACTCCTTTGATTTTCCATGTCCCATACACAAAAAGATCACATCCACCACTGATGTGTCCAATTCAGATGAGAATACAAGTTCCGTTTCGCCTATCAGATCTGTGTGTACAGAACTAATGGGGTTTCCTCCGTTGCTGGTACTTTGGATGCATGTGATTTCTACCTCGGGATGGCAAATCAAAATTCGTAATAATTCTCCGGCTGTGTATCCGGCTCCGCCTACTATTCCTACTTTAATCATTTCTTTTACAGATAGTGTTTTATTTAATATCTAAAGATCCCTCGTTGACTTTATTGAATATTTTCAACTGATTTCCCAAAATAGTGGTAAACCCTTTAACGTCATCGCCGCTCCATCCTTTGTTCACTTCGCCATAGTCTCCAAAGCCTGAGTTCATCAAGTCTTTGTCTGATTCAATACCTACCAGTTCAAATCTGTATGGGTATAGTTTTAAAATTACCTTTCCTGTAACATTCTCTTGTGAATTGTCAAGGAATTTTTCAATATCTCTCATCACTGGCTCAACATATTGCGCTTCATGGAGTAGCATACCATACCAGTTGCTTAATTGCTCTTTCCAATACATCTGCCATTTGGTAAGCGTATGTTTTTCAAGTAGGTGGTGTGCCTTGATGATCAGCATTGGTGCAGCTGCTTCAAAACCAACTCTACCTTTTATTCCGATAATGGTATCGCCTACATGGGTGTCGCGACCAATAGCATAGGATGCTCCAATGGCTTCAATTTTCCTGATGGCATCAACCGGGGTTGCGAATGTTTCGCCATTAACAGAAGCGATTTCCCCTTTGTTGAATTCAATGGTTAATTCTGTTGGTTCTTCATTGGTTGGCTGGCTAGGGTAAGCTTCTTGAGGGAGTGATTTGTTGGAAGTTAAGGTTTCTTTGCCTCCAACACTGGTTCCCCAAAGGCCTTTGTTAATGGAATACTCCATTTTTTTCCAGTCTTTTTCAACGCCATGTTTTTTCAGGTAATCAATTTCAGCCTCTCTCGAAAGTGTTAAGTCCCTGATTGGTGTAATGATTTCTATCTCGGGAGCGATGATTTGGAAAGTCAGGTCGAACCTGATCTGGTCGTTTCCTGCTCCGGTACTTCCATGGGCAATGTATTTGGCTCCAATTTTTCTGGCATAGTCTACAATGGCATAGGCCTGAAAAATTCTTTCTGAACTAACAGAAAGTGGATATGTGTTGTTTTTAAGGATGTTTCCGTAAATCATGTAGCGGATACAGTTGCGATAGTACACATCAGTAACATCAAGGGTTGTGTGCTTGGTAACGCCCAGGTTATAAGCACCTGCTTCAATGTTTTTAAGCTCTTCGTCTGAAAAACCTCCGGTGTTGGCTATTGCAGAGTAAATATCCAATCCTTTTTCATGTTTTAAATACTTTACACAAAATGAAGTATCTAATCCGCCGCTAAAGGCTAAAACAACTTTTTCCATTTTTATAATATTATTATGCAGGTTAAAAAAACCTAATCAATTTACGATATCAATTTAACATGTAAGCGTTTTAAAAAGGAATTTTTATTTGCATCCTTTTTCTTCACTTTTAAAAATACAGATTGCTTGAATTTCAGCCATCTGCTATAAACTTTCAGGCTCTTATCTTCCTCAGAGTCTTTGTTTGACTTGTCCGGATCGTATAACATACCTGTGCAAAGACAATGTCTCCTGTTGGTTCTGACCAGTATGTCATAGTTTACACAGCTCTGGCATCCCTTCCAAAACATCTCATCGTCTGTGAGTTCCGAAAATGTAACAGGTTTGTAGCCAAGCTCTGAGTTGATCTTCATTACTGCCAGCCCTGTAGTGAGCCCAAAAAGTTTTGCATCCGGAAACCTTACCCTGGAAAGCTGAAAAGCTCTTGACTTAATAGCCTTTGCCAGGCCCTTTCCCCTGTATGCATCCGATACAATAAGCCCGGAGTTTGCAACAAATTTGTTGTGTCCCCAGGATTCGATATAACAAAACCCGGCAAATTTACCATTGTCTAATGCGATGATGGCTTTGCCTTCGTTTATTTTCTGTATGATATAACCGGGACTGCGCTTTGCGATCCCCGTACCTCTGATCTTTGCTGCCTCTGCAATAGTGTCGAGTATTTCATCAACATATTTCAAATGCTCCTCTTTGGCTATATCTATGTAAAAATCTTTAATCATTTGCTTTCGACTGCTCTATGTCAACTACAATATTTTTTCTTTTAAACCTGGTATATAAATCGATAAAACTTCTACTATGTGATTTTTCGAAACTCCTTCTCTGTTTATTAATAGTATTGTGTCGTCGCCGGCAATGGTTCCCAAAATTTCATAAGGATCATGGCTGTCAATAACCGATGCAATACTGTTGGCAAATCCGGGTCTCGTTTTAATAACTGCTAAATTACCCGAAAAGTCAATTGATTCAATTCCTGATACAGGGAAGTCTTCATGAATCTCTTCAGGTGCTTTTGCTGCCGATTGGGGCATTTCATATACATATCCTAAATCGGAATGAGGTATTTTCGCAACTTTTAAAAACTTTAAATCGCGTGACAAAGTAGCTTGGGTTGTCATAAAACCTTCTTTTTCCAGAAGGGATAACAACTCTTCCTGACTGCTTACATTTTGCGAGTTGATGATATTTTTAATCGTAGCTAATCTTTGTGCTTTGACCTTCATTGTATAAATATTCAATTACAATGCAAAAATATTCACTATTTTAAAAAAATCAAAAGAAATTTGCAAAATATTTGTATTTTTGCAGCCGAAATGAATCGTGAAAAAGCATAAAAGATACCAGCTACAAGCGTTAGCGGCTTTTTGTACCAGGTAAGATGCTTGAATAAACGATAAGAACGCATATAAAAAGTAAAATAAGCAAAGTCAGTTTTAAAATTTTTTCTGATTTATTTTTGTATAAGAATACATTACATCAATTTCATAATAAGCCAGTAAAACATGAATAAAGACATTAAAAAAGTAGTGGTACTAGGATCGGGTGCGCTAAAGATTGGGGAAGCAGGAGAATTTGATTATTCCGGATCTCAGGCTCTTAAAGCACTTAAAGAAGAAGGTATTGAAACCGTATTGGTAAATCCTAATATTGCTACTGTACAGACATCAGATAAAATTGCTGATAAGATTTATTTTTTGCCTGTGACGCCTTATTTTGTTGAGGAGGTTATTAAAAAGGAAAAGCCTGACGGTATTTTGCTGGCTTTTGGTGGTCAAACAGCATTGAATTGTGGAACTAAGTTATACCTGAGTGGGGTGTTGGAGAAATACAACCTTCAGGTATTAGGAACTCCTGTTCAGGCAATTATTAATACTGAGGACAGGGAGATTTTTGCAAACAAACTAAAGGAAATTGATGTTAAAACGCCAATTAGTTTGGCTGTTACTTCGGTTGAGGAAGCAGTAAAAGCATCTGATAAAATAGGATTCCCAATTATTGTAAGGGCTGCTTATACCCTTGGAGGTATGGGTAGTGGTTTCTGTTATAATAAAGAGGAGTTGATTGCCCGTGCAGAAAATGCTTTTTCTTATTCTAATCAGATATTGGTTGAAGAGTCTCTTAAAGGATGGAAAGAGGTTGAGTATGAGGTGGTGCGTGATAAGTACAATAACTGTATTACGGTTTGTAATATGGAAAACTTTGATCCGCTTGGAATCCATACAGGAGAAAGTATTGTAGTTGCTCCTTCTCAAACGCTATCAAATTCAGAATATCATAAGTTAAGAGAGCTTGCCATTAAAATTATTCGCCACATTGGTGTGGTTGGTGAGTGTAATGTGCAATATGCCTTAGACCCAAAATCGGAGGATTACAGGGTAATTGAGGTAAACGCCCGTTTATCCCGTTCCAGTGCACTGGCTTCTAAAGCTACTGGTTATCCATTGGCATTTGTAGCTGCAAAATTAGGTTTGGGTTATGGGTTGCATGAACTTAAAAACTCAGTTACTAAGGTTACTTCTACTTTCTTTGAGCCTGCTTTGGATTACGTGGTTTGTAAAATTCCTCGTTGGGATTTGAACAAGTTTAACGGTGTTAGCAAGCAGATTGGAAGTAGTATGAAATCTGTTGGTGAAATCATGTCTATAGGTCGTACTTTTGAAGAGGCTATACAAAAGGGTCTTCGTATGATTGGTCAGGGAATGCATGGTTTTGTTGCCAACCAGCCATTAAAAGGGATTGATGTAAAAACAGAATTGGCAGAACCTACAGATCAGCGTATATATGCCATTGCCCAGGCTTTTGAAGATGGAATGTCGGTAGAGGAGATCCATGAATTAAGTAAAATTGATCACTGGTTCCTTGAAAAACTAAAAAATATCAGCGACATAGAGAATGAGTTGAAGACTTATTCTAAACTTGAGGATCTGCCTGATGATTTGTTGCGATTGGCAAAAAGAGCCGGGTATTCCGATTTTCAGGTTGCCAGGTGTGTATTTAAAAGCACCAGTGAGGTAATTGGAGACGACCTGTTGAAAGTTAGGGCTGAACGTAAAAAACGTAATATATTACCGGTAGTTAAGCAGATTGATACCATGGCAGGTGAGTTTCCTGCTCAAATCAATTATCTGTATCTGACTTACAGCGGTACCGAACACGATATTGATTACACAGATGATGGTAAGTCGGTTATTGTGTTAGGTAGTGGGGCATACCGGATTGGTAGTTCTGTTGAGTTCGACTGGTGTAGTGTAAATGCACTGAATACCATCCGCGAGCAGAAGTATCGCTCCATCATGATCAACTACAACCCGGAAACGGTTAGTACAGATTATGATGTTTGTGATCGTTTATACTTTGATGAGCTTACCTTTGAAAGGGTGATGGATGTGATTGACCTGGAAACACCTAAAGGGGTTATTGTTTCAGTGGGAGGTCAGATTCCGAATAACCTGGCCATGAAGCTGAACAAACAACAGGTGCCTATTTTAGGAACTTCTCCGGAAAATATTGATAACGCAGAGAACCGTCAGAAGTTCTCATCAATGCTTGATAGCTTAAATATTGACCAGCCACGATGGAGTGAGCTTACTTCAATTGAAGATATTTTCACTTTTGTTGATGAGGTTGGATTCCCGGTATTGGTTCGTCCAAGTTACGTGCTTTCGGGTGCGGCAATGAACGTGGTGAGTAATAAAGACGAATTGGAGCATTTCTTAACACTTGCAGCCAATGTGTCTAAAGAGTATCCGGTAGTGGTTTCAGAGTTTATTGAAGAAGCCAAAGAGATTGAAGTGGATGCTGTGGCTAAGAACGGTGAGGTGATTGCTTATGCAATTTCTGAGCACGTGGAGTTTGCCGGGGTGCACTCAGGTGATGCTACCATAGTATTCCCTCCGCAAAAGCTTTATATTGAAACGATGCGCCGTGTAAAGAAAATTGCCAGGGAGATTGCAAAAGCATTAAATATTTCCGGGCCTTTCAATATGCAGTTGTTGGGTAAAAACAATGAGCTTAAAGTTATTGAGTGTAACCTAAGGGCGTCACGTAGTTTCCCGTTTGTTTCTAAAATCCTTAAAGTGAACTTGATCGACCTAGCTACACAGGTGATGCTGGGAATGGATGTTCAGAAACCAAATAAGAACTTATTTGATCTGGATTGTGTAGGGATTAAGGCTCCTCAGTTTTCATTTGCCCGTTTGGCAAAAGCCGACCCGGTATTGGGCGTTGATATGTCGTCAACAGGTGAGGTAGGATGTATCGGAGATAATTTTGATGAGGCTATTCTTAATTCCATGCTTTCGGTGGGTTACGAAATTCCAAAGAAAAATATATTGATCTCTTCAGGTCCGCTTCGTTCAAAAATGGAACTGCTAAAGAGTGCAAAGTTATTGAAAGAACATGGTTTCAACATTTATGCTACCGGCGGAACACACAAGTTCTTTGCTGAAAATGGAGTTGAAACAACACATATTTACTGGCCAAGTGAACCGGATCAGCATCCTAATTCGTTGGAAATGATTCGGGAAAAGGAAATTGACCTGGTTGTTAACATCCCAAAAAACCTTAGTACAAGTGAGTTGAGGAATGGGTATACCATCCGTCGTAGTGCAATCGACTTTAATATACCTTTGATTACCAATGCCCGTTTGGCAAGTGCGTTTATTCAGGCATTCTGTAAAATGGGTAAGGAGGATATTAAAATCAAGAGCTGGGAAGAGTATAAGTAGAGTATTGATATTAGATATTAACGCTTTAAAGCCACAGGGATATTTTTCTCTGTGGCTTTATTTTTGTTAAGAGGATGCGGATTGTGAAAAAATCATAAAGAATTTATATTTTCGTTGCATAAAATAATAGTCTATGAAGTTATCGCGTATTGTATTTTTAGTGTGGGCATGTTTTTTTGTGTTTAATTCCTATGCTCAGGAAAAGTTTGTTTTTGAACCCTTGGTGGATGTAAAAACTTCACCGGTTAAAAGTCAGGATAGAACAGGTACTTGTTGGGCATATAGTACAGTTTCGTTTATCGAAAGCGAAATAATGAGAATGGGGGGACAGGAGTTTGACTTGTCGGAAATGTATATGGTTAAGCATGCCTATCAAAATAAAGCCAGACAATATGTGTTTTTACATGGACTAGGGAATTTTAGTCAGGGCGGACAGGCTCATGATGTGATGAATGTTGTTGGAGACTTTGGTTTTGTTCAGGAGGAAGACTATCCGGGCTTTGCTGATTCCGGTCAGGTGCACAACCATACCGAAATGGAAATGACCCTGAAAGGCATGATCGATAATTATGTGGAGCAAAAAACAGCAAGCCCGTCTGATGTCTGGTTCAGGAATATAAATTCGGTTTTAACAAATTATCTGGGTGAGGATCCAAAGGAAACAAAATTCAATAAAAGAATATATACTCCGGTTCAGTTTGCTGAAGGGTTAGGTATTGATAAGGATAATTATATTGAACTGACTTCTTATACCCATCACCCCTTTTATAAAGCTTTTGATCTGGAAGTGCCGGATAATTGGTCGCATGACAGGTATTATAACCTGCCTTTGGATGAATTGATTGATGTGATGAAAAAGGCGCTGGAAGATGGTTATAGTTTTGTTTGGGATGGTGATGTTTCTGATCAATATTTCTCCCGTCACGAAGGAGTGGCCATACTTCCCAAAGATCGTAACTCTGCATTGTTGCCCCAGGACGAAATGATGGTTACTCCGGATACCAGGCAAAAAGCATTTTATTCGTGGCAGACTACTGACGACCATTTGATGCATATTGTGGGTATGGCAAAGGATCAAAATGGAACGGTTTATTTTAAAACAAAAAACAGCTGGGGAACTAATTCAAAATATCAGGGGTATTGGTATATGTCGGAGGCCTATGTCAGGATGAATACCGTTGCCATCATGCTTCATAAACAAGCGCTTGGTAAGGATATAAACAAGAAACTGTTTGGAAAGGTAGCTGCCAATAATCAGTAGATATATAGCGCTTGCAATAAAACTCGTCGGCTTGAGAAATAGAGCTTTGACTTTTACTACAGTCCTGTTTTTACAAAAAACAACAGCATGAATAGTCATCAAGAAGAACTCTTAAAGCATATTTACGACTATGTTTCTGATAAACTGAAACATGTTGACGCTGGACATGATCTAAGCCATGTATTGCGGGTTTTGCATAATGCCATACATATTAACGGAGTTGAAAAAGCAAATGGTTTTCTTGTTGAGGCCGGAGCCCTGTTGCATGATATTACGGACGAAAAGTTGTTCGATAAAAGCAAAGCAGAGCATGAGCTTCATTGTTTTTTACATGAAATAGGGTTAAAAGACAAAGAGGTTTTGCAGATTTTTGAAATCATCAATGCTGTTTCGTTTGGGTCTGAGTTTGATAAAGACCGGGTGCTGACTCCTGAGCAAAAGGTAGTCCGTGATGCCGACAGGCTGGATGCCCTTGGGGCGATTGGCATAGCACGAACATTTCATTATGGGGGAAGTAAGGATCGTGAGTTATTTAATCCTGAAATCCCTCCCATGGCATATCAATCTACACAAGAATATAGAAATAGTACTTCGCCTACCATCAATCATTTTTATGAAAAACTCCTGTTGTTAAAAGATCGCATGGAAACGGAAATGGGTAAGGAACTGGCTAAAGAAAGGCACCTTTTTATGGAAGGTTTTCTTAAGCAATTCTATTCAGAAATAGGGCATGATGGTTTTTAGCATTTGAATGATTACTTTTGTCGGTATATATGAAACTAAAAACCTCTGAATGACTGCAAAAAAACAATCAACACGCAAATCCAAGTCAAAGAAAAATACAACCTCAAAAAAGAAAAATACATCCTTATATAAAAAGGCCCTGATGCTTGCCATTAAAGGATTGGGAGGCCTTGTTTTGGCTGGTGCTATTTTTTTGTTGTTTGTATATCTGGGGGTATTTGGGCATTTGCCTGCGCATGAGGAACTGACCCAGATAGAGAATGCCGTGGCTTCGGAGGTGTATGCTGCTGATGGTGCCCTTATGGGGAAATACTATCATCAAAATCGCATGAGTATTGAAAATAAGGTGATTTCGGAACATGCACGTAATGCTCTTGTAGCAACCGAGGATAAACGTTTTTTTCAGCATAAAGGTTTTGATGTGGTTAGCTTGGGGCGGGTTCTTTTCAGAACTATTATCCTCATGGACAAATCTCAGGGTGGAGGAAGTACCATTAGTCAGCAGCTGGCTAAAAACTTATTTCCAAGAAAGAAATATGGTCCCTTTTCGATGATTGTAAACAAGTCGCGCGAAATATTTGTTGCTTCCCGGTTGGAAGAGGTGTATACCAAGGATGAAATATTGACGCTTTACCTGAATACCGTGCCTTTTGGAGAGGATGTTTATGGAATTGAAGCCGCAGCAATGCGTTTTTTCAGTAAGCATTCGTCAGATTTAAAGGCCGACGAGGCGGCTGTGTTGATAGGGATGTTGGCCGCAAATACTGCCTATAATCCCAGATTACATCCGGAGCGCTCAAAAACCCGGAGGAATGTTGTTTTAACCCGGATGAATGAATTTGGGTTCCTGTCGGATAAGGAAACCCAAAAGTTGCAGAGCCAGGATATACAGTTGCAGTATCAAAAGATAGATCACAATACCGGGATAGCGCCCTATTTTCGTGAAATTATAAGGAAAAAGGCGGTACAGATACTTGAAGACAGATATGGCGACCACTACGATATTTACAAGGATGGGCTGAAGATTTATACCACCATTGATCCCACCTTGCAAAAGTATGCGGATGCTGCAGTCCAAAAACACATGGCATCTTTACAAAGAGAGTTTAAAAACCATTGGAGCAATAAGGATCCGTGGCGTACGAAACCATCGGTATATGAAAATGCACTTAAGTCATCAACCAGATACAAGGCTTTAAAAGCTAGTGGAAAATCAGAGGAAGAGATTTTAAAGGAGATGCAAAAGCTTACCAAAATGACTGTTTTTGCATATCCGGATGAAAAGGAAGTGAACTTATCGCCCATCGATTCGGTAAGGCATTATCTTAAAATACTTAATACCGGCTTTATGGTTATGGAGCCGGGTTCTGGAAAAATTATGGCCTGGGTTGGTGGTGTAAACCATAAATACTTCCAGTACGACCATGTTACTTCCAGGCGACAGGTAGGTTCTACTTTTAAACCCATTGTGTATACAGCCGCCTTGATTGATGGGATGAGTCCCTGTGAATTTATTTCTAACGAAAGAAGGGTGTATGAAAAGTACCAGGATTGGTCGCCTTCTAATTCGGATGGAAACCATGAAGGGTATTACTCCATGAAGGGGGGGCTTTCCAACTCGGTGAACACCATAACGGCTGAGGTGATGGTGGAAACCGGCATAGATAAGGTTTTAAACCTGGCAGAGGAGATGGGTGTCCGGTCTAAGTTGCCGGCAGTTCCTTCTATGAGTCTGGGGGCTGGTGAAATTTCTCTGCAGGAAATGCTGACTGTATATACCTGCTTTGCCAATAGGGGCGAGAAAAGGGCTCCTGTTGGACTGTTGAAAATTGAAGATAAAGAAGGGAATGTGCTGTTTGAGTATGAAGATGAGGTAGAAAGTGATGAGGTGTTGAGCAAAGATGTGGCCGATTTGATGAATTATATGCTTCAGGGGGTTGTGGAGAATGGTACAGGTAGTGGGTTAAGGAGTGTTTATGGTTTAAAAAGCCAGCTTGCCGGAAAAACCGGAACCACCCAGGATAATGCTGATGGCTGGTTTATAGGGTTTACTCCAGGGCTGTTGGCTGGAGCATGGGTTGGTGCAGAAAGTCCTGCGGTTCACTTCCGTACAACAACCCTGGGGCAGGGTGCCCATATGGCATTGCCTATTTTTGGTTTGTTTATGCAGCAGGTTGAGCAAAACCCTAAGTATCGCAAATATTCAAGGGCCCATTTTCCTATTTTAAACAGGGATTTGGCATCAATGGTTGATTGTGCCGATTTTTCTGAAACGGATCCTGATAAGTCTATTTTTGATGTATTCCGTATCGGTAAAAGGTCGCGTGTAGATTCTACAAAACTTAAAATGTCGCCCGAAGAAAGAAGGGCGGCCAGGGAGATGGAAAAAGAAGAACGTAAAGAGAAAAGCAAAGGCTTGCTTAACAGGATGAGGGATCTTTTTAGGAAAAAGGATTAGTGAATTGGTTATTAGATATTAGACATTGGTTGTTAGTCATTAGATATTAGTCAATGGTCATTGCAAAAAAAAAGGGTACAGAGGAGTTATATGTATTAATTTAAAATATTGTAAAATACCTGTCTGGCAAATTCACAGACAGGTATTTTTATGAAATCATTTAAGGTACATTTACCAACCCAACATAAACTGAGTTGCTAACACTGGTGCTGTTGTCGTTTGCGGCACAGGCAATATAACAATGCACTTCTGTGCCCGAAGGGACAAAAGGTAGACCGATACTGCCGGTAAGATCATTTTAGAACTGGTTCATACCTTGCCCAAATATACACTGTTACTCATATCCTGTTGGTTGTGACTTCTAAAGGCCATCCACACACGAATTGGTTCTTCGTTGATATGAGCTTCCCAATAAAAACTTTTTTCATATTTGGCTATTCCTGTAAAGTGATATTTACTCCAGGATTGTGTGTGATCTAAATAGGCCACCACTAAGGTATCAGTTCCAATATCATCAAAATCATCCCATTCAAATAATAATCCTGTACCTTTTCTTTTTACTGAACATTGCTTTGGCAATTCAAGATTTCCAGCACTTAACAAAGTCTTTGAATAATCTATCTCCTGATCGGGGTATGTATCACCAATAATGCAATTCTTCATATTTAAGGATTGTGCGGTGTGATAAGGAGCCCTGCCTTTAGTAACACTTGCAAAAGTAATTTTAACCAAATCTTTAAATGGTTTTAAAAATGCAGTAACCAGGCTTAAGCGCTGTTGTTGTCTTAAACGTGCAGGAGTAGCTTTTACTTTTACTTTTTTTTCATCAGGTAAAGCACGCACATAGTTTTTTCCATACATTTTATAAAATACCGATGGTCCTACAGTACCTGTTATAGCGCCATTAATTCCATTTTCTACCTTACCCATAACAATTAAATTTAAGTTAAACATTTATTTAAAGATCAATATGGTATAACCTTGCTTCGGGACTGAAAGGGGTCTTAGTCGGGAAGTCTAGTAGTTTTCCATACTTTTTACATACACAATAACCGTACCTAAAATGGATTTCATTCGCTAATAACCGAAGGAAAACCGAACGAAGTCCGAACAAAGAGCGAACAAAAACCCTACATAACACGACTACATCCCCTACCTGTCCCTAAGCATATACGAACAGTACCCTCAACATATCGCTTAATTTCATATTCACACCTTCCTCCAATTCACTACGCAGGAAAATCACCTTTGTAATATTCATCCCTGAATACTTGTGCAATGGGCAGGCGCTTTGTTGTTGTTAAACTAGTTATGTGTGGGGAGTAATATAGACACAAACATAAAACGAACATTTAATTAAATTTATTTACGTGAGCAGATTCTGTCCCACCTAATTTTATGATATAGTCTTTTTAAGCACGGGTTTGATGAAGCCCTCCTAAATGTTTCTCCTTTATTTTGATGTAGTCTCAGAAACTCGGATCATTAATAAGTTTCAGAATTTGCCGTTTAAATGAACGTTTTTAAATCTACAAAATCTGCAAACTTAAATAGCTCAAATGTAACCTTTAACATTGGAATGCAAAAGAGTAATGGACATTATACTGCTTATCTTTCACCTAATGTAAAAGGTTATATTTTTATCAGTAATATTCAAGGGCATTCAGTAGAACAAATCAAATTGAATGGATTATGTGATGAAGTAGATATTGATTTAAGCAAAGAGCCTTCTGGTATGTATTTATGTCAGTTAAATTGTATAGATGGTACAAAAAAGACTCTTAAAGTTATAAATGAGTGAAGCTCAGTCTTACAAAGCACTGATGTACAATATAATATAGTTATGCACTTATTTACGATTGCTTTACTTGGAATTATTAATAGAATTTAATTCAATATTTGTATAGATAAAAAATAGTCTCACTAAAAGCATATGAGAGATAACTAAATTATCTAGAAGGATTGAAAGAACTATTAGTTACTTTTATAGTGCCAGACGTTTATCGTCATATGATAAATAGACTTTATATGTGATATCTTGTGTGGAAACATAATAGCAGTTATGGATCAGATTAAAACTCATGCATGAAAACTCTGAAAATACTTTTTATATTCTTAAGCTTAACTGTAACAAATTATTGTTATTCACAGGTTGTAATAATCATATGGGGCTCAGATCCCTTGGGGCCAAACTCTATGGAAGAAGCTATTAATGACCTAGATAGTGTTTATTTTCAAAAGCAATCAGAAGAGCTAAATCCCGTTAATGAAAGTGAGTTCATTGAACAGCATGAATTTGAAGTAGGTAGATATATTCGAAGAAAGTGGGGAGTTCTTGGAGGGCCTTCTTTATTCAAGAAAATTTCTCAAGATTCTATCCATAGCCCCAGGTTTCTTACTCATTTAGTACTCAGTTCATTTTATCGAACTTTTTATGGTGACAAACTAGAGACTCAAGTATCTCAACAAGTAATTGAATCAGCTCCGAGACGAAAGAAGTACCTGATGCGATTTAAGATTAGAGATGGTGTCAATGTTCCAAACGCTAAATTTAGAATCACTCAGATATTTATCAAAGATCACCTTAATACTAGTTTAGGAACCTTATATCCAACAGGGAAAAAAGTTGGTGATTTGGTAGTAAAGAAACCTTTAAAAGCATATTTAGATGAGTGGTTGATTCAAAAATTTTCTAAGTCCACTAACTTAGATGTCACAATCACAATTAGAGACTTTTACTCAGAGATTGCTGCAAGAACTTGGGGCAGTGAAATGGCAGTTTATTTATCTATGAATATATCGTCATTTGAAATTACGAGGAGCTACAATTTAATAGAGTTTTATGAACCCAAAACTGTTTATACTGGTATTGACGTTAATAAAGCATTTGAAGACTTGCTTGAAAAAGCTCTAATTGAGTTTAACAAAGAACTAAGGTGAAGATAGTCTCATCAAACCCAGAATACATATTGAATACTAATTAAGTAATGAGTTTTTATATACCATTTGATTTTTATACTTTAAACAATGATAAAGCCTGGCTATTGGGCTTTATTTTTGCAGATGCTACTATTAGTAAAATTAACGGCCAGAACGTAATTCGTATTTTTAATATTGACCAAGGTCTTTTAGAAGAAATCAAATATCACTTTGTAATACCTTATAAAGTAGGTAAACAAGTAAATAAAACTACAACTGTTTACTTTCTGCGATTTGCTAATCCTCATTTTGTAGATAGTGTAGAATCATATGGATTCCAAAAAGACAGAACTGATTTGACTATTCCCAGAATGAGCTCAGTCCATACTAGAAGATTTATTCAGGGATTCCTTAAAGGTAAAGCTAGTTATTTCGAGGAAAAAGAAAGTAGGAATTATGGAGTCAAAATAATTTATCGAAGCAATTCATTTATTACTGAAGTTGCAAAATATATTGCTAAGACTTGCAATGTAAAAGTTGCAAATGCACATTGCAGAATCATCAAAAACAAAACAAGTTGTGAAATTAAATATGTGGGTGTAGAATCCGATAAAGTTCATAGTTTTATAGAGTCAGGATTATTCTAACAGTTCTACAAAACACAACCATAATTAGTGAAGGTCGAGACTTAGTTACACTAAATGCAGACCGAACGAAATCAGGAATAACTATTTTTTCAAATAGTAATGAATTAACGAATTCGTTAAATAACGATTTAAAAAAGAGTAACAGAATACGCAAAGCAAATATTAGCTAGGAATAAAAACTTAAATCAATATGAGTACTAAAGGGGAAGTGACATTTGATGATTATATGGAGTGGCTTGATTCTGAACCCAAAAAAGCAATAAATAAAGAATTTGCGATGTCAAGAAATTTTGAAGGAGCAATACGTACAGAATCATTTATGTTGTGGTATACTGAAAAATATAGATTAACACCTGATTCTTGTAATTAGATAATGCAAACGAGATTGTATCAAAGGTTTGAAAAAGAACTATGTAGAGTCTTTATGAAAATATATTTTACTGTCTTGAACGTAAGAATTAGTATACAAAGAAAGAATAGGTGATAATTATTTTAATATGCATTAAATATAAAAAGCCTCCTAATCCTAGGAGGCTTAAATATCTTTTGCGTAGTTACGTATCATAAAATGACAGAGGCTTTACTCGCTTTACCTTACAAAGGTAGTTTAATTTTAAACCAGTAGCTATATAAATATCAAAAAAATCACATTTAATTTTAAAAAAACAATATTTTTATAAAATTATTCAAACACTAAAATTAATTAATTTGAACTATGATAAGCTTGAGTTGTTTGTCTCTACATCTCGAATTAGAAAATATCTATTTGCCTGTAATAACTCAAAAACAAGAGCTTTAGAGCTATATAAAGCCAATATACTTTTGTCGGAGGCTTTCTATCCTATATTGAATAATTTTGAGGTTTTATTTAGAAATGCAGTAAACCGGGAGTTAATAAAACATTTTGATGATCCTAAATGGATTATTAATGAAAAAGATGGTTTTATGAGTCATCCTTCATTGAGAAAAACGGATTTTTATATTAAAAAGTCTGTAATTAGTGCTGAAAAACGTTTAAATAGAAAGAGACGTCCACTAACTCCATCTGCGATTATGGCAGAGCAAGAATTTGGTTTTTGGACAAGTTTCTTTGAGGCTAAACCATTTGGCTTATTAAAAGCGTCCATCTTAAATGTTTTTCCTTTTCGTCCTGAATCTACAGATCGAAGTGCAATTAGAGATATCCTTAAGGAAATACGAGAATTTAGAAATCGCGTCTATCATAACGAACCAATATGTTTTGATGACGGTCACATAAACCTATCGGATGCAATTAATGTTAGACGAAATATTTATTCTCTTTTAAGATGGATTGATTATGATTTATTTAAATATGTTTGGTATTACGACCGCCTTGAAAAAAGAATAAATGCTGTTAAACGCATATGATTTTTTAATAAAATAGTCGCACAAAACGCACTTCCAAACAGGTCAAGAATCACGTATAAAATATTATATCTTTGTGATATGAGTGAAAAAATAGATATATCAGAATATGGAGATTGGATAAAAGAACTGAAATCTAAAATTCATGTAGCAAGGAGAAAAGTTGCATTTTCAATTAATTCTCAATTGCTGGAACTTTACTAGGAAATTGGAAAAGATATCGTTGAAAGGCAAGATCAGGTCAATTGGGGAAGTAGTTTTATTGAAAAAACAGCATCTGAATTAAAACATGAATTTCCTGATATGAAAGGCTTTCCTAGAAGAAATCTTTATGCAATCAGGCAATGGTATAAATTTTATTCTGCAAAATATCAATTTGTGCCACAGTGTGTGGCACAAATTCCGTGGGGACATAATAGGCTGGTTATTTCAAAAGTAAAAGAAATAGAAACTGTGTGTAAGTTGGGCTTGTTTTCAATTAGAAGTTGTAAGGAATGTTTAGATTTATAAAGATGATATTTTTCTATCCTACGCTAGATATCATCACAAAATGCAAATAAAAGAACTAATTATGAGAAAATTAATTGTATTAATGTCAATAGTGATATTCTTTGTAACCTTTGTTAAAGGACAAAGTACATCGTTGTATACTTCTACAGGAGCCTTAAAAATTAATCCGACTTATAAAATCAAAACTGATTATCTTAAATATATTACGATTTATGAGAATGAGAATGTATTTCATCAGATATATGAAAACATTGACTACCCAAAAAAATGTTATGAAAATAGAATTGGTGGACTTGTGATTGCCAAAATAAGTTTAAATAGGAAAAATTTAAGTATTGTATGTACTATTGAAATGGCAAGAGAAAGACTGTTAGGGAGGGCAGTAATTGATGCAGTATATAAAAGTTCATTACATCTATTTAAAGCGACACCAACAGATGATGAAGTTGTTTTTTATCTTCCATTTAAGTTTGAAGTGGAAAGTGCTAAATTTAATTCGGAATTAAAGAAAAACGAACTGATTAAAATAGAGAAAGCATTTCATGAAGGACGAATGCAATTATTATAGAACAGCACAAACGCACAACACGAATTGAATAAAATAAAGAATTAAAGAATTCCTTAATTAACGAAGCATAAGTGTGCATACTTACATTATAAACAATCTCGAAATAGCACAATTGAACTATAGAAAAATATAATGCTCTATATTGTTGTACAACTAATTGTACAATATGATTTTGATTTGTATATTTGTTATATAAATTAAACCAATAAGAAATGGAAATAACAACCTATTCAAATTTTAGACAAAACCTAAAGAGTCATTTGGATTCAATTCTAAAAACTCATGCACCTTTATTTGTTAAACGTTCAAAAGGAGAAGATGTTGTTGTTATGTCAATGTCTGATTATGAAGGAATGCAAGAAACATTACACCTATTATCTAGCCCTAATAATGCAGCCCGTATCAACTCAGCTCTTAAATCCTACAGTGAAGGTAAAGGGGAGGAACATGAATTAATTGAAGATTAAATCCTATGAAACGAGCCATGAAAAAAAATCTCTCACAGTGAAGGTATTAAAGGCGAGTTCCATCGAATTCCTCTGGAAATAAAAATTATAATGAGATGAAAATAGTTTGGATGCCCGAAGCTTGGGAGGATTATCTTTATTGGCAAACAAAAGACAAAAAAATACTCAAAAAAGTCAATCTTCTTATAAAAGAATGTCAACGAACGCCTTTTGTTGGTACCGGTAAGCCAGAAGCTTTAAAGAATAATCTTACTGGTTGGTTGTCGAGAAGAATTAATCATTCTGATAGGTTAGTGTATAAAGTTGAGAATGATACTTTATTTATACTTCAATGTCGTTACCACTATTAAAAAAGTCTCAGCAAACCCAAAATTTAACTTTAAGATTTTATGAAAATAATTTTGTAAAATGGCATATTTGCCATATATTTATGGTATAAATGTATATATTATGGCGGCTGTTAAAAAATTTCTTATATCAAAACCTTTGGATCCCCACAGAAGTGGAAGAGTTCATGTGATAGCCTCTACTCAAGGAAATATAGAATGGAAAACTAGTGAGGAAAGAATAAATATCATTAGGCAAGGAGTTCCTTATGGCGCAATAGAGAATGTATCTGTAAACTTAGGGGTTGCTACTGGAAAAATGTTAGACCACTTAAGTATAGCGCAAAGAACTTATAATAAAAAGAAAAAAGAGGATGCTATTTTAGACCCTAGATTTAGTGAATCTATATTAGAACTACAGGAAATTTATGATTTTGGAGTTGATGTATTTAATAATGAGAAGGAAAAATTTCTCCGTTGGTTAAAGAAACCTAACCAATCATTAGGAAATGTAACTCCCGAAAGCTTGTTTGATTCTTTAACAGGAATTAACGAGGTACGAAAAGCTTTAACCAGAATGGAATACGGAAATATGGCATAATGGTAGTTTTTAGAATAGAAAGAGAAAAATACCTGGAAGATTCTTTAAATGGAATAGGAGTATCAATAACGGGAGGAAGATGGAACAATGAACGTACAGCATTAGTATATACTTCCGATTCAAGAGCACTTGCAAGTTTAGAAGTGGCAATGCATTTGGATCTTAGCGAAGATTTACCTATAGATAGATTTTATGTAGAAATTGAAATACCTGATGATATTCAAATAGCAGAAATAAGCAATGAAGATCTACCGGAAGGATGGGATTCAAAGCCTCCGATAGAAGAAACCTCTAATATTGGAGATGCTTTTGTTAAACAAAGAGAAACAGCAGTCCTTAAAGTTCCAAGTTCTATTATCCCACCTGAATTTAATTATTTGATTAATCCAAATCATCCAGATGCCTATAATATAAAAGTAATTAGATCTTATCCTTTTAATTTTGATCCTAGATTAAAAACTTAAATTTAGTCTCACAAAACGCAGATAGAATAGTGCATAAACATGTAGATTCTCATCATCTATATATTAAGCGGATAAAGTCTTACAAAACGCACAGGAAAATAGAAAGGTCGAGACTTGCATGCTAAATAGGTCAGTGTAGACTTACTTGCATTGTAGATTTACAAAACAATAGGAGGAAACGGGCAAAAGATAGAGCTTTAGCTAAATTGTATGTAAATTACTATTGATATGGGAGTTAGAAAAAGAAAGTTGATAGATATCGATGAGAATACATTCAAAGTTCTTTCTATAAAGGCGGCTGAAAAAGGTACTAACCTGAAGGATTTAATTGAAAAGTCACTTGACAGATTAGCTGAAGATATTGAAGAATCTGAACTGTATGTTCACTTAGTTAAAATAGTTCCAGAAGGAAAACAAATAGTCTCTAGTCAGGAAAAAGAAGACTTTGAAAACTGGTTAGGTGTATGAATATTGAATACCTCGTTTCGAGAGGACAAGCCTATGATAAAAAAACATTGAATAGCCTTAGAAACAAAGACAAGTAATTTATTTATTAGGCATCTTTAGTCTTATTTTCTTCATTCATTTATAACAAACATATGGAACCTATCTTCTTCTTCTATTATTTTGCTCATAAAAGATTACAGAAAGAAATTATTTCTAAATAATAATTGTTTACACATTGTATATACATTTAAATGTATTATATTTGTATATACATAGTAGATACTTGAAAGAATAGCGATGAGAACAACAGTTAGTATTAGTAAATGGGGTAATAGCATGGCACTAAGATTACCTAAATCTATACTAGATGAGAATCATCTGGTAGAGGGAAGCAAAATAGATATTGTTAGTGAGGAAGGAAAAATAATCCTTAAGCCACAACTGAAGAAAATACGTGAAGGTTGGGAACAAGCAGCTATAGAAGCCCACCAAAATGAGGATGATAAAATAATGATGGACTTTAACAATGAATTTGACAAGGAGGAATGGAAATGGTAAACCAGTATGATATATATTGGGTTAATCTAGATCCTACAATTGGGTACGAAATTAAGAAAACAAGACCGTGTGTGGTTGTTTCTCCTGATGAACTAAATAAATGGCTAGGAACAGTGTTGGTTGCTCCAATGACAAGCAGTATTAAGGATTACCCTTTTCGTTCATCATGTATGTTTGACGAAAAAAGAGGTTCTATTGCAATAGACCAAATGAGATGTACAGATAAATCAAGGTTGCTGAAAAAAGGAGGAAGTCTTACATATAAAGAAATCAAAGAACTAAAAGCGGTTCTTGAAGAAATGTTGATTCAATAATTTGTTTCAATTAAACGAAGGAAAATAGAGTATGAGTTACTCTACTTCAGGTAAAGAAATAACGATTTCGTTAATTAACGAAATTCAGATTTAACAAACAAAAACAGACAATTTGACTAAAATACCTCCATTTGTATGCTTTTATATAAATTAATTATTTTGAAAAGTATATATGGAATTCTTTCCCAAATAAAAGTCTCATAAAACGCAAGTTGGTATAATAAGAGATGTCTATTCAAAAGGATTGTCCTCGAATGAAGAATAGTTGCTAACGCTGGTGTCATCCAGTATTTGTGCTGAGTTTTTCTTGTCTTGCCCGGGTGGGCCGGGAGGTTTTCCATCGCCAGGTTGCCATGCAGTCATCATAATCAAAGATATATTACAGTCAATACAAATAGTATTCACCATTGGCTTTGAGTATGGATTTTTTGCTTTGCTTTTTATTCGCATTCTAATGGCTTAAAATATCAAACGCTTACCTGGTAATGTTGTTTACGGAATATTCGTGATTAGGTTTTTTGAATGCAAAAATATAAAAAAAGAGGAACCTGTTTGGTGTTGCAGGCTCCTCTTTTGTATCTCTTTGGTGGTGCAGATCGTTTATTTAGTACCTGATAATACCATTTTTTCCACATCTTCAGGGTTAATAGGAATCCTTTCTCCAAGAATCCTGCTTCCTGTTTCTGTAACTAATACATCATCTTCAAGCCTGATACCTCCAAATCCCTTGTATTTCTCCACTTTCTCATAGTTGATAAAATCGGTAAATTTATTTTCCGACCTGAACTTGTCAATCAGTGCAGGGATAAAATAAATGCCCGGTTCGTTGGTTACTACAAAGTTGGGGTGTAGTCTTCTTCCCATCCTCAGGGCGTTGAGTCCAAATTGTGAGCTGGGCTGTACTTCATCATCGTATCCTACCAGTTTTTGATCGTAATCTTCCATGTCATGCACATCAAGTCCAATCATATGGCCCAGTCCATGGGGCATAAATAAGGCATGAGCACCTTCAGCAACTGCTTCGTCAACATCGCCCTTCATCAGTCCCAATTCTTTAAGGCCGCAGGCAATGGTTCTGGCAGCAATCATGTGGCACTCCTTGTAGGTGATGCCTGGTTTTGTTGCGGCTAGTGCGGCGTTGTTGGTATCCACAACAATTTGATAAATATCTTTTTGCTGTGATGTGAACCTGCCACCCACAGGAGAGGTTCTGGTATGGTCGGTAGCGTAATGGAGTGGTGATTCGCTGCCTGCGTCTACCAAAAGTAAATCGCCCTGTTTTAAAGTGTTTCCATGGTAGTGGTTGTGCAGGGTTTCGCCCCTTACAGAGCAGATCACGGGAAATGATACAATGCCACCTCCCGACATGGAGATGCCTTCGATAATTCCTGTAATTTCTTGTTCTGTTCTTCCGGGATGGGCTAATTTCATGGCTGTTGTATGCATGTTATATGCTGTGCCCATATGGCGTTCCATCTCCTCAAGCTCGCATAGTTCTTTTGTGGATCTTAACTCAATACAGGCCTTTATGAATTCAACAGAAGCCATTTCTTTTACTTTGCCAGGATGAACGCCTAAGGTGTTCCCCATTGTCATCATGTTTTTTCCACGGTATGGGGGTGTAAAATGTACTGGTCGTCCTTGTTCCTGTGCTTTTTTTACAACTTCCTGTAGTCTGGCAAAAGGAAATGTTTTGTTTATGCCGGCTTTTTGTGCATTGTCGGCCAGCTTGGGCTGTGGTCCCATCCAGATAATATCATCAACGGTAAAGTCATCTCCAAATAATATTTCTTCACCACTTTCAAAATCAATTACAGCAGCCAGACCAGGATAGTCAAGTCCAAAAAAATAAAGGAAAGTACTGTCTTGCCTGAAATGATAGGTGTTGTGGGGGTAGTTCATGCTGGCTTCAACATTACCCATGATCAGGGCAATACCTTTATTCAGTTTGTTTTTTAGGTTGGTTCTCCGGTTGATGTATACTTCAGTTTTAAACATGATAATTTTTTTCAGCAAGATATTGAATTCAATCGAGTGAAAATATGTGATCGGTCAGGTGGTGTTTTTTATTTGATAATAGCATGAAGTGTTTTCGTCTGATCCAATAAAACTTTATGGGCCTCTTCTAAATGAATCTGTTCGAATTGGATTGTGTCTCCCGGTTTCATTTGCCCTATCAATGGTAAGTCTGCGGTAATTACGTTGGCAATTTTGGTATATCCGCCCACCGTTTGGCGATCGGCCAGCATAATAATAGGTTTTCCGTCGCCGGGAATCTGGATGGCTCCATTGCAGATTCCTGATGAGATAATATCAGGGCCTTCGGTATGGGAAATTGCAGGGCCTTCCAGTCGGTAGCCCATCCTGTCGCTTTTGTTGGTTATGGTATATGATGAGGTGAGAATGGTTTTGACACCTTCAAAAAGGAAGCTGTTTACTTCGGTTCCTCCAATTACCCTGATGGTTTGATTTTGGGTTAATTGGGGTAATAATTCTTTTCTTATCTGTAGTTTTCGAAATGGTTTTGAATGAGGTCCGATAGATAGTATGTCGCCTGGTTTGAGAGGTCTTCCGTGGTATCCTCCAACTTTTGCCCGGGTGTAGGTTGAGCGGCTGTTCATTACAACAGGTACATCAATACCTCCTGCAAATGCCATATATACACGACAGCCAGTTGTAATGTTGCCTACTTTTACCATGTCGCCTTTATGGAGTTTGTGGTTGCGGTAGCTATCGGCTTCCTGGTTGTTGATCAATAAGGAAGTTTCTCCTCCGGCAACAGCTATGTAAGTATCAGATAGGATTTCGATCTCGGGTCCGTTGAAGGTGCATTCTATTGTTGCAAAATCAACAGGGTTGTCAACCAATAGGTTGGCTACTTTATGCGAAAAGGTATCCATGGCACCGGAAACGGGCATGCCATATTGCTGGAAACCATATCTGCCTAAATCCTGCACTGTTGTGAAGAGTCCGGGGGTAATGATTTTAAAAGTAGGCCTCATATTCATTTTTGGTTATGGGTTCAAATTTAATGTAATTGCCTGCTTTAAGAAGAAAAGGGTGTTCGTTAGATGGATCAAATAGTTTTAAAGGAGTTCTGCCAATAATCTGCCAGCCTCCGGGACTGTCGATGGGGTATATGCCTGTTTGCCCGGCGGCAATACCCACCGATCCGGCAGGGATCATCTGGGAGGGGATTTTTTTTCGTGGGGTTGAAAGCTCTGGGTTCATCCCACCCAGGTAACAGAAGCCGGGGGTAAAACCCAGCATGTATACCAGGTATTTTTCACTGCTATGTAGTTTGATAATTTCCTTTTCAGAAAAAGAAGTGTGCTTTTGTACTGTCTCCATATCAAAGCCATGTGCTCCTCCATATAAAACAGGAATGGTAATGGTTTGTGCCGGAGGGAGTTTGGTGTCTGAAATCCTGGTGTATAATAGTTTGATTTCTTTTAATAGATCCTTGTAATTAATTATGGATGGGTTATAGTGGACAAGGATGTCGCAATAGGAGGGAACGATATCTGTTATAGCCTCAATTTCTGCATTTGTAATGAGGTGATATAACCCTTGAACCCGGATGTGGATTTCGTGAGAAATAACATCGCCTAATTTTAATAAAAATGCAGAATCACCGGAGGGTAGTATTTTCATAGTGCTGCTTTAATGTTGATGTTATTTGTTGTAAGGTATTCGTTAATTGACCTGGCAATTTCTATTGCATTTCCTGTATCTCCATGGATGCAAATGGTGTTTACAATAAGGTCAATTTTTTTATTGTCAATGCTTGTTGTTGTGTTTGTTTGTGCAATTTGGAGTGCTCTTGTTTTGCACGTTTCTATGTCAGTAATTACTGCCCCCGGAGTTGATCTAGGAACCAATAGTCCCTGGTTTGTATATGCCCTGTCAACAAAGCCCTCTGCGCAAAAGTTCAGTCCGGCTTCTGTTGAGGCTGTTTGCATAGCAGAATTGGGCATTCCCATAAAAAACAGTCTGGGATCAACTTCTATTATGGCTTTACAAATGGCCCTGGCGATACCAATATCGGTAGCTGCCTGATTGTAAAGTGCCCCGTGGGGTTTTACGTGTTGTAATATTTGGTGATTTTCTTCTGTTTTTAATTTTAGTAAAGATACCTGCTTCTTTACCAAAGCCGTTATCTCTTTTGGAGAGAGAGACATTTTTTTTCTTCCGAAATTTTCTTTGTCAGGATATCCCGGGTGGGCGCCTATGGAAACATTGTATCTGGAGGCCAGTAATATTGTTTTTTCAATTGTATTTATATTGCCGGCATGAAAGCCGCATGCAATGTTTGCAGAACTTATATAGCGCATGATTTTTTCATCATTGCCGCCGCCTTCTCCTAAATCGCAATTTATGTCAATTGAAACCATTGTAAAATTCCTAAGTATGCTGCAAAAATAAGCATTCAAATTTTTATTTCAACAACTAAAAGCAAGTCTTAATGGCGTGGATAGGATGCCATGGCTCTGCCTTTAACTTATAGAATATTGATATTTGGAGCTGTAAATCAAGGTGGGCAGGCCAGAGCAAGAGTCCGAGCCGGGGGTGGCGAGAGGCCTTCAAGGGATTATTTCAATGCTCCATCCTATGGGTGGGGATTCTTACTAGAATGAGATTGGAACTATCGTTGGGATAATATTTTTTAATAAAAAAAAGGAGGGTGTTTAAACCCTCCTTTAAAATTTGACTATAAATATTTTATAAGCTGCTCACTCCGTCAACTTCCATTTTTCTGTCTACTTTTTTAATCATTCCCTGTAGTGCTTTTCCAGGACCTACTTCTGTAAATGAAGTGGCTCCGTCGGCAATCATGTTCTGAACAGTCTGTGTCCATTTTACAGCGCCGGTTAACTGGGCAACCAGGTTTTCTTTAATTTGAGCGGCTTCAGTAAAAGGTTTTGCATTTACATTTTGATATACCGGACAAACTGGGTTTTTAATTTCAGTAGCCTCAATAGCAGCAGCTAATTCAACTCTTGCAGGCTCCATTAAAGGAGAGTGGAATGCTCCACCTACCGGAAGCTTCAATGCTCTTTTAGCACCCTTTTCGGTTAAGATTTCACAAGCTTTGTCAATTCCTGCAAATGAGCCAGAGATAACTAACTGTCCCGGACAGTTGTAGTTTGCAGCAACAACTACTTCATCAATGCTTTCGCAAACTTCTTCTACAACAGCATCTTCAAGGCCAATGATGGCAGCCATGGTTGATGGCTCTGCTTCACAAGCTTTTTGCATAGCCATAGCACGTTGAGATACCAGTTTTAAACCATCTTCAAAAGTCATGGCTCCTGCAGCAACTAAAGCACTGAATTCACCAAGTGAATGACCAGCTACCATTTCAGGTTTAAAATCTTCACCCATAGTTTTAGCCAATAAAACAGAGTGTAAAAATATAGCAGGTTGAGTAACTTTAGTTTGCTTTAAGTCCTCGTCAGTTCCTTCAAACATTAAGTCTGTAATTCTGAAGCCTAAAATTTCGTTTGCTTTTTCAAAAAGATCTTTAGCTTCAGCTGAATTTTCGTACAGGTCTTTTCCCATACCAACAAATTGGGCTCCTTGCCCAGGAAATACGAATGCTTTCATTTTATTCAATATAAATTAGTATGTAGACGAAAGTTTAATTACTTAACCCTGGTATTTCTTAAAATACAGGGGAATTAAAATAACATCATAAATACACGTTTTGTTTTTGTTATTATTCTATGATTAAATTGGTTAAGAATAAAAACGCGGCAAATATACTAAAAATGAATCATTAACCTGAATTATTCATTTAAATCGAACTTGTCGCTTATCTTTTCGATATGGTGTTGTTTGGGGCGGATGTTTTTTGATGTTGTGAACGAGTATGGATTCTAATTGTTCAAATTGCCATATCTTATTCACTCAATTGTTTTTAGATTAATTTTCTTTAACATACTTTTTTGAAAAAAAATAGAATAGAATTAGGTGTTTATTCATTGAAAATTAGTACTTTTGCATCGCTTTTTTGTCTAAAATTATGAAAACGCACTGTAAATCAATGTGTTTTATGGACGGAAAGGCTTATGTTATAAGCATTTTAAATAGAAATTTTATTTAAACAAATTTAGTTATATGCCAACGATTCAACAGTTAGTTCGTAAAGGACGCACATCATTAGTTGAGAAAAGTAAATCTAGAGCGCTAGATGCTTGTCCGCAACGAAGAGGTGTTTGTGTGAGGGTGTACACTACTACACCAAAGAAGCCGAATTCGGCCATGAGAAAGGTTGCCAGGGTTCGTTTGACTAATGGGAAAGAGGTGAATGCCTACATTCCTGGAGAAGGTCATAATTTACAAGAGCACTCTATTGTATTAGTACGTGGAGGTAGGGTAAAAGATCTTCCAGGTGTTCGTTATCACCTTGTTCGTGGAGCCTTAGATGCTTCAGGAGTTGAGGGACGTACTCAACGTCGTTCTAAGTATGGAACAAAACGTCCTAAGAAGTAATTTTAATTAGTGTTTAACGAGTGGTTTTGTTTATTGGTGAGTTAAAACAAGAGGTTGAGTAAAAAGCAATGAGTTGCTTTTGAAGACACAGAAACATTGACAGCCAATAAAAAACTAATAAACAAGAAGAGATGAGAAAAGGTAAACCAAAGAAGCGAATATTGCTTCCGGATCCAAAGTTTAATGATACTTTGGTGACACAATTCATTAACAACCTGATGCTTGACGGTAAAAAATCAACTGCTTACGGTATTTTTTACGATGCATTAGACCGCATGGGAGACAAAGCTGAGAAAGAAGGAAAATCAGCTCTTGAAATGTGGAAAAAAGGTTTAGAAAACATTACTCCTTCTGTAGAGGTGAAGAGTCGTAGGGTTGGGGGTGCAACTTTCCAGGTTCCAATGGAAATTCGTCCATCAAGAAAAGTTTCTATCGCAATGAAGAACTTGATTCTTTTCGCTCGCAAAAGAAGTGGTAGATCAATGGCAGAAAAACTATCTGCTGAAATTGTTGCGGCTTATAACAACGAAGGCGGTGCCTTCAAGAAAAAAGAAGATATGCACAGGATGGCAGAGGCTAACCGAGCATTTGCTCACTTTAGATTCTAAACATCTAATCTTTTAAGGAAATAAATAAAATGGGAAATACAGATTTAAAATACACCAGAAATATCGGTATCATGGCGCATATCGATGCCGGTAAAACCACAACAACAGAGCGTATTCTGTTTTATACTGGTATTACTCATAAAATTGGTGAGGTTCACGATGGTGCTGCTACCATGGACTGGATGGAGCAGGAGCAGGAGAGAGGTATTACTATTACTTCGGCAGCTGTTACAACCAACTGGAACTACAATAGCGAATCGTATAAGATTAACATCATCGATACCCCGGGACACGTTGACTTTACTGTTGAGGTAGAGCGTTCTTTAAGGGTGTTGGATGGTACTGTTGCCTTGTTCTGTGCTGTTAGTGGTGTTGAGCCACAGTCTGAAACTGTATGGAGACAAGCTGATAAATACGGTGTGCCTCGTATTGGTTTCGTAAATAAAATGGACCGTTCAGGTGCTAACTTTTTCGAAGTAGTTCGCCAGGTTAGAGAGATGTTGGGAGCTAATCCTATTCCTCTTCAAATTCCTATCGGCGCTGAAGAAAGCTTTGAAGGAGTTATCGACCTTATCGAAAATAAAGAGGTTGTTTGGTTTGATGACGCTCAAATGGGTTCTCGTTACGAGTTAAGAGAAATCCGTGATGAGTTGAAAGATGAAGCTCAGGAGTGGAGAGACAAGTTAGTGGAAGCAGTTGCTGAATCTGACGAAGAGTTGATGGAACGTTATTTTGAAGATCCTGAATCAATCACAAAAGAGGAGATGATTAATGCTATTCGTATAGCAACAATTAATCAAACAATTACTCCTATGATGTGTGGATCAGCTTTCAAAAACAAAGGAGTTCAGCGTTTATTGGATGCTGTTGTAGCTTTCTTACCATCACCAAGTGATATTCCTGAAATTACTGGTACTAATCCGGATACTGGTGATGCAGATTCAAGACCTCATGATGTAAATGCTCCTTTGGCGGCATTGGCATTTAAAATTGCTACTGACCCATTTGTTGGTCGTTTGGCGTTTATGCGTGTGTACTCAGGTAAAATTGAAGCAGGTTCATATGCATTAAATACCCGTACTGGTAAAAAAGAACGTATTTCACGTTTATACCAAATGAAATCTAACAAGCAGATTCCTCAGGATGTAATCGAAGCAGGTGACATCTGTGCAGGAGTAGGTTTTAAAGATATTCGTACTGGTGATACTCTTTGTGACGAGAAAAACCCAATTACTTTAGAATCTATGGATTTCCCTGATCCGGTGATTGGTGTTGCTGTAGAGCCTAAGTCGCAAAAGGATATGGACAAGATGGGGGTTGCTTTGGCTAAATTAGCTGAAGAGGATCCTACTTTCCGTGTACAAACAGACGAGGATAGCGGCCAAACAGTAATTAGTGGTATGGGTGAACTTCACCTTGAAATTATCATTGACCGTTTAAAGCGTGAATTTAAGGTTGAGTGTAACCAGGGACGTCCTCAGGTAACTTACAAAGAAGCTATCAAACAATCTGTTGAACACCGTGAAGTGTTTAAAAAGCAGTCTGGTGGTCGTGGTAAGTTTGCTGATATTATCGTTACTGTAGGACCTAGAGAAGATGGTAAAGAAGGTTTAGAGTTCATCAACGAGGTAAAAGGTGGTAACGTACCTAAAGAATATATTCCTTCAGTTGAAAAAGGATTTAAGGATGCAATGGCAAATGGTGTTTTAGCCGGTTTCGTTGTAGATAGCCTTAAAGTAACTCTATCTGATGGATCTTTCCACCCTGTGGATTCAGATCAGTTGTCATTTGAGATCGCAGGTCGTCAGGCATTTAAAAATGCTGCGATGAAAGCACAGCCTGTTCTTCTTGAGCCTATCATGAAAGTTGAAGTTGTTACTCCTGAAGAATATATGGGAGATATTATTGGTGACTTTAACAAGCGTCGTGGTCAGGTAGAAGGAATGGAGTCTAAAGCCGGTGCCCGTGTTGTAAAAGCTAAGGTGCCTCTTGCCGAAATGTTCGGATATGTAACAGTTTTACGTACTATTTCTTCTGGTCGTGCAACTTCATCAATGGTGTTCTCACACTTCGAAGAGGTTTCAAAAGCCATTGCAATTGAAGTAGTAAAAGAAGCTGAAGGAAAAGTAGAATTATTATAATAAGATCTCAAGATGAGTCAAAAGATAAGAATCAAATTAAAATCTTACGATCACAACTTGGTTGACAAGTCAGCTGAGAAAATCGTTAAGACAGTTAAAACGACTGGTGCTGTAGTTAGCGGTCCAATTCCACTTCCTACTCACAAAAGAGTATTTACAGTGTTGCGTTCAACATTCGTAAACAAAAAGTCGAGAGAGCAATTCCAGTTATCTAACTACAAGCGTTTAATCGATATCTATAGCTCAACAGCTAAAACTATCGATGCTTTGATGAAGTTAGAGTTACCTAGTGGAGTTGAGGTAGAAATCAAAGTCTGAGAAAGAACAAAAGCAAATAAGTTCATGCGGCCTGTGCGCCGAAACCACAGGCTGTATGAATCGATTATTTAATATTTAATTTTTGTAACAATGCCAGGATTAATTGGAAAAAAAATCGGAATGACTTCCGTTTTCAGTGCCGATGGAAAAAATATTCCATGCACTGTTATCGAGGCTGGCCCATGCGTAGTTACTCAGGTGAAAACTGTAGAAACTGACGGATATGAGGCTGTTCAGCTGGCGTTCGACGACAAGAAGGAAAAAAACGCTACTAAGCCAGAGTTAGGCCACTTTAAAAAGGCAGGTGTAACTCCAAAAAGAAGCGTGGTTGAATTCAAAGGGTTCGAACAAGAATTTAACTTAGGGGATACAGTAACTGTAGACATCATTGAAGAAAATTCATTTGTTGATGTTACAGGTGTTTCTAAAGGTAAGGGATTTCAAGGTGTAGTTAAGCGTCACGGGTTTGGTGGTGTTGGTGGTCGTACTCACGGTCAGCATAACCGCGACAGAGCTCCGGGTTCTATTGGTGCTGCATCTTATCCTGCTCGTGTATTCAAAGGTATGCGTATGGCTGGTCGTACCGGAGGCGAAAGAGTTATGGTAGAAAGCCTTAAAGTATTAAAAGTGATTCCTGAAAACAACCTTTTAATTGTTAAAGGTTCTATTCCAGGAGCTAAAGGTTCATATGTAATTGTTGAAATGTAATGGAACTAAAAGTATTAAGCATAAAAGGAGAAGAAACCGGAAAGACTGTTGAGTTAGCAGATTCTGTTTTCGGTATTGAGCCCAACGATCATGCTATTTATCTTGATGTAAAACAGTTCCTAGCAAATCAACGTCAAGGAACTCACAAGTCAAAGGAAAGAGCAGAAATCGCTGGTAGTACACGTAAGATCAAAAAACAAAAAGGAACCGGTACAGCTCGTGCAGGTAGCATCAAGTCTCCTGTATTCAGAGGTGGTGGTCGTATTTTTGGTCCTCGTCCGCGTAATTACGGATTCAAATTGAATAAAAAGTTAAAAGAGCTTGCCCGTAAATCAGCTTTAGCTTATAAAGCAAAAACTGGTAGCATCATTGTAGTGGAAGACTTCAACATGGAAGCTCCAAAAACAAAAGAGTTCGCTCAAATCCGTAAGAACCTTAAAGTAGATGAAAAACGTTCGTTAGTTGTATTAAACGAGGCTGACAAGAATGTTTATCTTGCTTCAAGGAATATTCCTAAATCGGAAGTAGTAACATTAGCTGAATTGAATACATATAGTATTATGAAAGCCGGAGCTTTAGTTCTAGTTGAGAGTTCAGTTGAAGGATTAGGTAATCTTTAATTTAAAGCTTAAGGAGATTTTAAAATGCAAATATTAATTAAGCCATTAGTTACTGAAAAACTCAACGAGCAAAGTGAAAAACTAAATAGCTTTGGATTTGTAGTGAACAAAAACGCTAATAAACTACAGATTAAAAAAGCGGTTGAGGAAATGTACAATGTAACTGTTGAAAGAGTAAATACCACTAATTATGCAGGTAAAGTAAAAACCCGTTATACAAAGAGTGGTGTGCAGGTAGGTAAAACTGCTTCTTACAAAAAAGCAATTGTTACTTTGGCAGAAGGAGATAAGATTGATTTTTATAGCAATATTTAATTAAAATGGCAGTAAGAAAGCTAAAGCCCACAACACCGGGGCAGAGACACAAAGTTATTGGTGCATTTGATACGATTACATCAAGTACACCAGAGAAGTCCTTACTGGAACCTATCAAAAAATCGGGTGGTCGTAACAATACAGGTAAAATGACCATGCGCTACATTGGTGGCGGACATAAGAGACGATACAGGGTAATCGATTTCAAGAGAAATAAAGACGGTGTTGCAGCTACAGTTGAGTCAATTCAATATGACCCAAACCGTAGTGCACGTATTGCACTATTAGTTTATGCTGATGGTGAAAAACGTTACATTCTCGCTCCTAATGGATTACAAGTAGGTCAAACTGTACAGTCAGGTTCAGGCGTTAGCCCGGATTTAGGAAATACCTTGACTCTTAAAGAGATTCCACTAGGAACAATCATCCACAACATTGAGTTGCGCCCAGGACAGGGTGGAATTATGGCCCGTAGTGCGGGAACATTTGCTCAATTGGCTGCTCGTGAAGGTAAGTACGCAGTGATTAAATTGCCTTCTGGTGAAACTAGAATGATCCTTACAACTTGTCGTGCTACTATTGGTGCGGTAGGTAACTCTGACCATGCGTTGGAAAGATCAGGAAAAGCTGGTCGTTCGCGTTGGTTAGGACGTCGTCCAAGAGTTCGTGGTGTAGCTATGAACCCGGTTGATCACCCAATGGGTGGTGGTGAAGGACGTCAGTCTGGAGGTCATCCAAGATCACGTACAGGAGTACTTGCTAAAGGTTTCAAAACTCGTGATAAGAAGAAAGCTTCAAGTAAGTACATAATTGAAAGACGTAAAAAATAACGTTTAATCAGAAGAACTTATGAGCAGATCATTAAAAAAAGGCCCATTTATAGATTTTAACCTGGAAAGAAAAGTGCTAGCACAGAACGAATCAGGTAAAAAATCTGTCATCAAAACTTGGGCAAGAGCATCGATGATATCTCCGGATTTTGTAGGACATACCATCGCAGTGCACAACGGAAATAAATTTATTCCTGTTTATGTGACCGAAAATATGGTAGGTCACAAGTTAGGTGAGTTTTCTCCAACACGTACCTACAGAGGTCACGGAGGTAACAAGAAAAGGTAACCTGACTAAAAATTAATTTTTAAAAGAGAATTAAAAAATGGGTGCAAGAAAAAGACTCAGAGCAGAAAATAATAAGGAGGCAAAGAAGCAAGTAAGCTTTGCTTCACTTCGCAATGTGCCTACTTCTCCACGTAAAATGCGCCTGGTTGCTGATATGATCAGAGGTAAAGAAGTGAACACTGCCTTGGATATGTTGAAGTTTTCTTCAAAAGAAGCTTCACGCAGGGTAGAGAAATTACTTCTTTCTGCTATTGCCAACTGGAAGGAGAAGAATGAAGGGGTACGCATGGAAGATGCTAATCTGTATGTTAAATCAATCAATGTAGATTCAGCGAGAATTTTGAAAAGGTTGAGACCAGCTCCGCAAGGACGTGCTCACCGTATCAGAAAAAGATCGAACCATGTAACCATTTATATTGATAGCAACGTTGATAACCAACAAGAAATAAAAAGTTAGTTAAATGGGACAAAAAGTAAATCCAATAAGTAACAGATTAGGAATCATCAGAGGATGGGATTCTAATTGGTTTGGCGGAAAGAATTACGGAGATAAAATCTTAGAAGATACTAAAATCCGTGAATATCTTAATGCTCGTTTAGCTAAAGCCAGTATTTCGAGAATTGTTATTGAACGTACACTAAAACTGATAACGATTACTGTTCACACAGCTCGTCCGGGAATCATTATTGGTAAAGGTGGCCAAGAGGTTGATAAACTAAAAGAAGAGTTGAAGAAAATCACTGATAAAGAGGTTCAAATCAACATTTTTGAAGTTAAGAGACCAGAATTAGATGCTATTATCGTAGCCAACAACATCGCGCGTCAGTTAGAAGGCCGTATCGCTTTCCGTCGTGCAGTGAAAATGGCGATTGCTTCTACCATGAGAATGGGAGCTGAAGGTATCAAAATTCAAATTTCAGGTCGTTTAAACGGTGCAGAAATGGCCAGAGCGGAAATGTACAAAGAAGGAAGAACTCCTTTACATACTTTCCGTGCAAATATTGATTACGCTCAAGCTGAAGCTCTTACCAAAACAGGTTTGTTAGGTATTAAAGTTTGGATTTGTAAAGGAGAGATTTATGGTAAGCCAGATCTTTCACCAAACTTTGCAGCTAACGAAGGCCGTCGTAAAGGTGGGAATTTCAAGAAGAGAAGAAAGTAGTCATCAGCTAATGTAAATGAGTTAGAAAGATGTTACAACCAAAGAAAGTAAAATTCAGAAGAATTCAGAAAGGTAGAATGAAAGGCAACGCCCAGCGTGGTGCCCAACTAGCATTCGGATCTTTCGGTATAAAGTCGTTGCAAACAAAATGGCTTACTGGTCGTCAGATTGAGGCGGCTCGTATCGCTGTAACACGTTACATGCAGCGTCAAGGACAAATTTGGATTAGAGTATTTCCTGATAAGCCTATTACCAAGAAGCCTGCAGAGGTTCGTATGGGTAAAGGTAAAGGTAGCCCTGAAGGATTTGTAGCTCCAGTTACTCCAGGTAGAATCATTATTGAATGTGATGGAGTACCATACGAAACAGCAAAAGAAGCGTTGCGTTTAGCGGCTCAAAAGTTGCCTGTTACTACTAAATTCGTTGTAAGACGAGACTATGTTGAATCTAAATAATAAGTAAGGATGAAGACTTCGGAAATTAAAGAAATGGCGATCAATGAGATCATCGAAAGAATTGAGACCGAACGAGCTGAACTTATTCGTTTAGAACTCAATCATAGCATATCTCCATTGGAAAATCCATTGCAGATAAGAAGCTTACGTAGAAATGTTGCAAGGTTGCAAACTATTTTGCGTCAGAAGCAATTAACCGAAAAATAGTTAGGTGATGGAAAACAGAAATTTAAGAAAAGAACGTATCGGAGTCGTTGCCAGCAACAAAATGGACAAGTCTATCGTTGTTGCTGTTGAGACTCGTGAGAAGCACCCTATTTATGGTAAGTTCGTGAAAAAGACTAAGAAATTTCACGCTCACGACGAGAAAAACGACTGCAATCCTGGAGATACAGTAAAAATTATGGAAACTCGTCCGCTAAGTAAAACGAAGCGTTGGCGATTAGTAGAAATTATCGAAAGAGCTAAGTAATCATGATACAACAAGAATCCAGATTGGCTGTTGCCGATAATAGTGGTGCCAAAGAAGTACTCTGCATCAGAGTACTTGGAGGTACAAAAAAGAGATACGCAACCATTGGAGACCGTATCGTTGTAACTGTTAAGAGTGCCATTCCTTCAACAGATATGAAGAAAGGTACTGTTACAAAGGCAGTAGTTGTTCGTACAAAAAAAGAGATCAGAAGAGCCGACGGTTCTTATATCCGTTTTGATGAAAATGCATGTGTGCTTTTAAATCAAGCAGGTGAAATGCGTGGTACACGTATCTTTGGCCCAGTTGCCAGAGAATTACGCGACGGTTATATGAAAATCGTATCTTTGGCTCCTGAGGTGCTATAATTTTTAAAAGAAGATAGCAATGGGTAAATTACATATTAAAAAAGGCGATACAGTTGTTGTAAACGCTGGAGAATATAAAGGACAAGAAGGTAAAGTTCTTGAAGTTCTTGTAAGTAAGAATAGAGCTATCGTGGAAGGAATTAACATGGTATCTAAGCATGCTAAGCCAAATGCTGATAATCCACAAGGTGGAATCGTTAAGCAAGAGGCTCCTATCCACATCTCTAACTTAAACCTTAAAGATCCTTCCACTGGTGAGGCTACCCGTATTGGTAGACGTGCTGGTGATGATGGAAAATTAGTAAGGTTTGCTAAAAAATCAGGGGAGGAGATCAAGTAATGAGCTATACACCTAGTTTGAAAACAATGTACAGGGAGCAAGTTGTTCCTGCATTGATGAAGGAATTTGAATACAAAACTGTAATGCAGGTTCCAAAATTAGAGAAAATTGTAATCAACCAGGGTATCGGTCAGGCAGTGGCCGATAAAAAAATGGTTGATGTAGCAATTAATGAGCTTACCGCTATTACCGGTCAAAAAGCTGTTCCTTGTCTTTCTAAAAAAGACGTTTCTAACTTTAAATTGCGTAAAAAAATGCCAATTGGAGTTAGGGTTACTCTTAGAAAAGACAACATGTACGAATTCCTTGAAAGGTTAATTCGCGTGTCTTTACCAAGGATTCGTGACTTCAAAGGAATCAACAGTAAGCTTGATGGACGTGGAAACTATACCTTAGGTATTGAGGAACAAATTATTTTTCCTGAAATAAATATTGACAATGTTAATAAGATTTTGGGTATGAATATTACCTTTGTGACCTCTGGGGATACCGATGAAGAAGCTTTTGCTTTGTTAAAGGCTTTTGGTTTACCATTTAAAAAATAATTAAAGAGTTAGATATGGCCAAGGAATCAATGAAGGCTCGTGAAGTAAAAAGAGCCAAGCTTGTTGCCAAATATGCTGAAAAAAGAGCGGCACTTAAAGAAGCAGGTGATTACGAAGGATTACAGAAATTACCAAAAAATGCTTCTCCGGTACGTATGCACAACCGTTGCAAAATTACCGGTCGTCCAAAAGGATATATGAGACAATTCGGACTATCCAGGATTCAGTTCCGTGAAATGGCTTCTGCAGGATTAATTCCTGGAGTTAAAAAAGCCAGTTGGTAGAAAATTAGGTTTCAAGTATAAATATTGTCCCGGTTGCGGGATTAATTTAAACTTTTTAAAATGACAGATCCAATAGCAGATTTTCTGACACGTATCAGAAATGCCATTATGGCAAAACACAAAGTTGTTGAAATTCCTGCATCAAATCTGAAGAAAGAGATGACTCGTGTTCTTTATGAAAAAGGGTATATCTTAAACTTCAAGTTTGTTGATGACAACAAGCAGGGAATTATCAAAATCGCTCTTAAGTATGATGCTGAAACTAAAGTTCCGGCTATTAAAGAGCTTAAGCGAGTAAGTACACCAGGTTTACGTCAGTATGCTGGTTACAAAAGCATGCCTAGAGTATTAAATGGATTGGGAGTTGCAATCCTTTCTACTTCTAAAGGTGTTATGACCGATAAAGAAGCCAGAAATGCTCAAATAGGTGGTGAGGTTTTATGTTACGTAAGTTAATAAAGGAGGAATTAGTATGTCAAGGATAGGAAAACAACCCATCTCAGTACCGGCCGGAGTTACAGTAACAGTTAAAGATAACCTTGTTACCGTAAAAGGGCCAAAGGGAGAACTTGTACAACAAGTAAATCCTGAAATGAATGTTGAAGTTTCTGAAGGTCAGGTGGAAGTTAAACGACCATCTGATTCAAAAGAACATCGTTCTCAGCACGGTTTATATCGTTCGCTAATTAATAATATGGTTGAAGGAGTTTCACAAGGTTTTGTTAAGAAAATGGAACTTGTTGGTGTAGGTTACAGAGCTACCAACCAGGGACAGCTTCTTGAGCTAACTTTAGGATACTCTCACCCAATTCATCTGGAGTTGCCAACTGAAATTAAAGTTGAAGCTGTTACCGACAGAAAGAGTAATCCGATTATTACGTTAGAATCTGCAGACAAGCAATTGCTTGGTCAGGTTTGTGCAAAAATCCGTTCACTTCGTAAGCCTGAGCCATATAAAGGTAAAGGTATCAAGTTTGTTGGAGAGCAAATCAGACGTAAGGCTGGTAAATCTGCAAAAGTTTAATCTGGTTAAAATTTAAAATTATGGCTTTTTCTAAATTAGAAAGAAGAGTTAGAATAAAAAGAAGTATCCGAGGTAAGATTTCGGGTACTCCTGAGAGGCCAAGAATGTCGGTTTTCAGAAGCAACAAACAAATTTCTGTTCAACTTATTGACGACGTTAACGGAAAAACGCTTCTAGCTGCCTCATCTCTTGAAAAAGACGTTACCTCTCAACAGGGAACTAAAAGTGAGCAAGCTGCTAAAGTAGGTGCATTAATCGCTGAAAAAGCAAAAGGTGCTGGAATTGAAACTGTGGTATTCGACCGTAACGGATACTTGTACCATGGTAGAGTTAAACAATTAGCAGACGCTGCACGTGAAGCAGGTCTTAAATTATAGTAACTATGGCAGGAGATAATCAAAAAGTAAGAAGTAATAACGACCTTGAGTTAAAAGACAGGTTGGTTGCCATTAATCGTGTAACTAAAGTTACAAAGGGTGGTAGAACTTTTAGTTTTTCTGCTATAGTTGTAGTTGGTAACGAGAATGGCATCGTAGGTTGGGGATTAGGTAAAGCTAACGAAGTAACAACCGCAATCGCTAAAGGAGTTGAAGCTGCTAAGAAAAACCTTGTTAAAGTACCTGTAATCAATGGTACTATCCCTCACGAGCAATATTGCAAGTTTGGTGGTGCAAGCGTTTTTATGAAGCCAGCTTCACACGGTACCGGAGTTAAGGCTGGTGGTGCGATGCGTGCAGTACTTGAAAGTGTTGGTGTAACTGACGTTTTGGCTAAATCAAAAGGTTCATCGAACCCTCACAACCTTGTAAAAGCTACAATCAATGCGCTTAAAGAATTAAGAGATGCACAGACTGTTGCAAAACAAAGAGGTGTTACGTTAGACAAAGTATTTAACGGATAAGAAGAACAAAAATGGCTAAGATAAAAGTAACACAAGTTAAGAGCAAAATTGGCTCAACAGAACGTCAAAAAAGAACTTTGGCGGCTCTTGGTCTAACAAAAATAAATGCAACCAAAGAATTTGAGGCTACCCCTCAAATTCTTGGTATGGTTGAAAAGGTGAGACACCTTGTTAGCATAGAAAAATAATTTTTAACGATTTTAAGAAACTTAGATATGGACTTAAGTAATTTAAAACCTGCTGAAGGTTCGACCAAAAACAAAAAACGAATTGGTCGTGGACAGGGTTCTGGCCGTGGGGGTACATCTACTCGTGGTCACAAGGGTGCCAAGTCCAGATCTGGTTATTCTAAGAAAATCGGTTTCGAAGGTGGTCAGATGCCATTACAGAGACGTGTTCCTAAATTCGGATTCAAAAACATCAACCGTGTAGAGTACAAGGCAATTAACCTTGACCTATTACAAGGGTTGGCCGAAAAGAAGAACCTTACTGTAATTGATATTGAAGCACTTCTTGAAGCTGGTTTCATCAATAAGAATGACCGGGTTAAAATTCTTGGTAATGGAAATATTACTACCAAAATTGAAGTGAAAGCTCATGCCTTTTCTAAATCAGCGGTGAGCGCTATTGAAGCAGCTCAAGGTACCGTTGTTAAACTGTAAATCAATGAAACTGATCGAAACAATTCGCAACATTTTTAAGATTGAGGAATTAAAGTCCCGGATATTTGAAACGATACTTTTGGTATTAGTTTATCGTTTAGGTTCGTTTATAGTATTGCCAGGGATTGATCCTACAAAATTAGCAGAACTAAAAGACCAAACTTCGCAAGGGGTTATGGGACTATTAGATATGTTTTCTGGAGGTGCATTTTCTAATGCCTCTATATTTGGTTTAGGTATTATGCCTTATATTTCTGCATCTATCGTAATTCAACTTCTTGGAATTGCAGTGCCTTATTTTCAAAGGTTGCAAAGGGAAGGTGAAAGCGGCAGACGTAAGATCAACCAGATTACCAGATATCTTACTGTAATCATCTTATTGTTTCAATCGCCAGCTTATTTAGCAAATTTACCAGATGCAGCAATTTCTTCTCCTGGATTAATGTTTAAGATAACTTCTATCATTATCCTTACTGCAGGAACTATGTTTGTAATGTGGTTAGGGGAAAGAATTACTGAAAAAGGGATCGGAAATGGTATTTCATTAATCATCATGATTGGTATCATTGCACGTCTTCCTTTTGCCGTGGTTGCTGAATTTGTTTCACGCTTTGAAGAAGGTGGTGGTTTAGTGATGTTGTTGATTGAGATCGTAGTTCTATTCTTTGTATTTGCAGGTACAATTTTGTTAGTGCAAGGAACACGTCGTATTCCTGTTCAGTATGCTAAGCGTATTGTAGGTAATAAACAATATGGCGGTGTTCGTCAATACATACCTTTAAAAGTAAATGCTGCAGGTGTAATGCCAATCATTTTTGCCCAGGCAATTATGTTTGTGCCATTAACATTAGCTGGATATGTTGGTGGTGATAATGCGAATAACTGGTTTACTGCTATGTTTTCGGATTATACCGGATGGGGGTATAATGGTGTATTTGCATTCTTGATTATTGCATTTACCTATTTTTATACTGCTATTACTATTAATCCAACGCAAATGGCTGAAGATATGAAACGTAACGGTGGTTTTATCCCGGGAATTAAACCTGGTAAAAAAACTGTGGAGTTTCTTGATTCTGTAATGTCTAAAATTACATTACCGGGTTCATTTTTTCTTGCTATTGTAGCTATTTTACCAGCTTTTGCCTCTATGGCTGGAGTTGATAGAATGTTTGCACAGTTCTATGGTGGTACTTCATTATTGATTTTAGTTGGAGTTGTACTTGATACACTTCAACAAATAGAAAGCCACCTTTTAATGAGACATTATGACGGATTGATGAAGTCAGGTCGTATTAAAGGAAGAACTGGTGGAGGTCCTGCTGTTTACTAAAGAGAATCGTTCGTATAATGATATATCTTAAAACAGACGAAGAGATTGAGTTGCTTCGGGCAAGTAATATACTTGTAGCAAAAACTCTTGGGGAAATTGCAAAAGCGGTTAAACCTGGAGTTACTACAAAGAAATTAGATAAAATTGCTGAAGAATTTATACGAGATAATGGAGGAATCCCTGGTTTCTTAGGATACCAGGGTTTTCCTAATACTCTTTGTACTTCAGTTAACGAACAGGTGGTACATGGTATCCCTAACGATATTCCTTTGAAAGAAGGTGATGTTGTTTCGGTTGACTGTGGAGTGCTTTTGAACGAATTTTATGGGGATTCAGCCTATACGTTTGGTGTGGGTGAAATAAGTAAGGAAGTAGCTATGTTACTTCAATCTACCAAAGAATCTTTATATAAAGGGATCGAAAACGCTATTGCAGGAAAACGCTTGGGGGATATTGGGAATGCCATACAAAAGTATAATGAAGCAAATGGTTATACTGTTGTTCGTGAAATGGTAGGTCATGGTGTAGGAAGACATCTTCATGAATCCCCTGAAGTACCCAATTATGGTAGGAAGGGGTCTGGTACATTATTAAAACCAGGAATGGTACTCGCTATTGAGCCAATGATTAATTTGGGTAAGCGAAATATTGTTCAAGAAAATGATGGTTGGACTATACGAACTATCGATAAAAAGGTATCTGCTCACTTTGAGCACACTGTTGCAGTAAGAAAAAACGAAGCAGATATACTTTCTAGTTTTAAATTTGTAGAAGAAGTATTAACTTTGCAGTCTGAAAATTAAAAAGGTAATTAATTATGGCTAAACAAGCCTCGATAGAACAAGACGGAACGATAATAGAAGCCCTTTCTAATGCTATGTTTAGGGTAGAGTTAGAAAATGGCCATGTAATAACAGCGCATATCTCAGGTAAAATGAGAATGCACTATATTAAAATTTTGCCGGGAGATAAGGTTAAAGTGGAGATGTCTCCCTATGATCTTACTAAGGGTAGGATTTCGTATAGATACAAAAATTAATTCTATAATAAAATGAAGGTTAGAGCATCTGTTAAGAAGAGAAGTGCTGATTGCAAAATCGTAAAACGCAAAGGGCGCTTATACGTGATTAACAAGAAGAATCCCAAGTTTAAACAACGTCAAGGATAATAATTAATAATTATGGCTAGAATTGCTGGAGTTGATATACCTACTAATAAAAGAGGAGAGGTATCATTAACTTATATTTACGGAATTGGGCGCAGCGCAGCTCAAACAATCCTTGGCAAAGCAGGGGTTGATGCTAACTTAAAAGTTAGCGAATGGACAGACGAACAAACTGCTAAAGTTCGTGAAATTATTTCTGAAGAGTATAAGATCGAAGGAGAACTTCGTTCTGAGATTCAGTTAAATATTAAACGATTGATGGATATCGGTTGTTACCGGGGAATTCGTCATCGTATTGGTTTACCGTTACGTGGTCAGAAAACTAAGAACAATGCTCGTACACGTAAAGGGAAGAAGAAAACTGTTGCAAACAAGAAAAAGGCAACTAAATAATAATTGAGATATGGCAAAGAAGACAGCGAGTCAAAAGAAAAGAGTCGTTAAAGTTGAGGCTCAAGGAGAAGCTCATATTCACTCATCTTTCAATAACATTATTGTTTCTTTGACTAACAAGAATGGTCAGGTTATTTCTTGGTCAAGTGCTGGTAAAATGGGTTTTAGGGGTTCAAAAAAGAATACTCCTTATGCAGCTCAAATGGCAGCTACTGACTGTGGAAAAGTAGCTTTTGACTTAGGTTTAAGAAAAGTAAAGGTGTATGTGAAAGGACCAGGAAATGGTCGTGAGTCGGCAATTCGTTCAATCCACGCTGCTGGTATTGAGGTAACAGAAATTGTTGACATAACTCCAATGCCCCATAATGGATGTCGTCCTCCAAAAAGACGAAGAGTATAATTAATTACTAGTTATTAACCATAAATTGAGTTTTTGGATTTTGAATTATGAATGATTATAATAGAACCTCCTCTCTATAATCTCGCGGCCTTCATATTCATAATTTGAAAACAAAAATTTAAAAACAGAAATTTAGAAGAATGGCTAGATACATTGGTCCTAAAACAAAAATTGCCCGTAAATTTGGTGAGGCAATATATGGTTCGGATAAAAGCTTCGAAAGAAAGAATTATCCTCCCGGACAACACGGTAACAACCGTAGAAAGAAGACATCAGAATATGGTCTTCAATTAAAAGAAAAACAAAAAGCTAAATACACTTATGGTGTATTAGAAAAGCAATTTAGTAACTTGTTTAAAAAAGCATCTCGTGCTAAAGGTATTACTGGTGAGGTATTACTTGGTTTGTTGGAGTGCCGTTTAGATAACGTTGTTTATCGTTTGGGTATTGCTCCTACAAGAGCTGCAGCACGTCAGCTTGTATCTCATAAGCATATTACTGTTGATGGTAAGGTGGTAAATATCCCATCTTATACAGTAAAAGCTGACCAGATTATTGGTGTTCGTGAGAAATCAAAATCTCTTGAAGCAATCACTAATTCTTTGGCAGCATCTTCAGTACATAACTTCTCATGGTTAGAGTTTGATAATGATTCAAAAACAGGTAAGTTCCTTAACGTACCGGCAAGAGAAGATATTCCTGAAAACATTAAAGAACAATTGATTGTTGAATTGTATTCTAAATAATTAATTCTTATGGCAATATTAGCATTCCAAAAACCTGATAAAGTAATCATGCTTGAAGCGGACAACCAATTCGGTCGCTTCGAATTTCGTCCGTTAGAGCCAGGATATGGTATTACAGTTGGAAATGCCTTAAGAAGAATTTTGTTATCCTCATTAGAAGGTTTCGCAATTACATCTGTTAAGATTGAAGGAGTTGATCATGAGTTTTCAACAATTCCTGGAGTAATTAACGATACAACCGACATAATTCTTAATCTTAAGCAAATTAGATTTAAACAAATTGTAGAAGAAGTAGATAGTGAGAAGATCACTATCAACGTGTCGGGTAAGGAAGAATTAAAAGCTGGTGAATTGAATAATTTCATGACTGGTTTTGAGGTTTTAAATCCTGATCAGCGTATTTGTTTAATGAATCCTGATGTAAACCTTAAAATGGAATTGACCATTAATAAGGGAAGAGGGTATGTTCCTTCTGAAGAAAACCGTTCAGCAGAATCCGAAATCGGTGTTATTGCGATTGACTCTATATATACTCCGGTCAGGAATGTTAAGTATGCGATTGAAAATTATCGTGTAGAACAAAAGACTGACTACGAGAAATTAATTATTGAAATAGAAACAGACGGTTCTATCCATCCAAAAGATGCCTTGAAAGAGGCAGCTAAGATACTTATTTATCACTTTATGTTGTTCTCTGATGAAAGAATCACTCTTGATTCTGATGAGAAGTTTGGCAACGAAGAGTTTGATGAGGAAGTATTACATATGCGTCAGCTGTTGAAAACTAAATTAGTTGACATGGATCTTTCTGTTAGGGCATTGAATTGTTTAAAAGCTGCTGATGTGGAAACATTAGGAGAGCTTGTTCAATTTAACAGAAATGATTTATTGAAGTTCCGTAACTTTGGAAAAAAATCATTAACAGAACTTGATGATTTATTGCAGGTGATGAACTTGAATTTTGGTATGGATATTACTAAGTATAAATTAGACAAGGAATAAATTGCGATGAGACATAGAAAAAAGTTCAATCATTTAGGAAGAAAGAGCTCTCACCGTAAGGCAATGTTATCTAATATGGCTGCTTCGTTAATTCTTCATAAAAGAATTAAAACTACAGTTGCCAAGGCCAAAGCATTGCGTATGTACGTTGAGCCACTTATTACTAAGTCTAAAGAAGATTCTACAGCACAAAGAAGAGTTGTATTTAGCTACCTAAATAATAAATATGCAGTTTCTGAATTATTCAGAGAAATAGCAGGTAAAGTAGGTGACAGACCAGGTGGGTATACCCGTATCCTAAAATTAGGAAACCGTATTGGTGATAATGCAGAAATGTGTTATATCGAGTTGGTTGACTATAATGAAAACATGTTGTCAGAAAGCAAGTCTAAAGCAGAGAAGAAAACACGTCGTACCAGACGTAAAAAAGCTACTGCTGAGGCTACAGCTGAAGTTGCCACTGAAGTTAAAGAAGCTGAAGAAACAACAGAAAAACCTACTGAAGGTGAATCAAAAGAGTAGTGATATAAATACGTTTTGTACACTATCTTAAAATATAAAAGGATAATTGCCCTGTGCTTTTATCCTTTTTTTTCAAATAGAAAACTCAATTTTTAAATAAGTCATATTATGGGACAAATTTCAAATGTTCATGCTCGTGAGATTCTTGACTCTCGCGGAAACCCTACTGTTGAAGTAGAGGTAACTTTAGATTGTGGTGTTGTTGGACGTGCTGCTGTGCCTTCTGGTGCATCTACTGGTGAGCACGAAGCTCTTGAATTAAGAGATGGTGATAAAGGTCGTTATTTAGGTAAAGGTGTTCAAAAGGCTGTTGCTAACGTAAACGATGTTATCGCTCCTGAATTAGTTGGATTCAGCGTTCTTGATCAAGTTGGTGTTGATACTAAAATGCTTGAAATGGATGGTACTAAAACTAAAAGTAAGTTAGGTGCTAATGCTATTTTAGGTGTGTCTTTAGCAACTGCCAGAGCTGCTGCTGAGTATCTTGAAATGCCATTATATCGTTACATTGGTGGTACAAATGCTTGTACGCTTCCTGTACCTATGATGAACATTATCAATGGAGGATCTCACTCAGATGCTACTATTGCATTCCAGGAGTTTATGATTCGTCCAATTGGTGCTCCTACTTTTAAGGAAGGTTTAAGAATGGGTGCTGAGGTATTCCATGCTTTAGCTAAAGTTCTTAAAGGTAAAGGTCTTTCTACTGCTGTAGGTGACGAAGGTGGTTTCGCTCCTATGTTAGGTGGTACAGAAGAGGCTATCGATTGTATCCTTACTGCTATTAAAAACGCTGGATATAAGCCAGGTCGTGCAGAAGATGGTGGTGATGTTTCTATCGCTATGGACTGTGCTTCATCTGAATTTTTTAAGGATGGCGTTTATGATTATAGTATTTTCGAGCCTAATGGTGCTAAGCGTAACTCAGAAGAGCAAGCTGCTTATTTAGCTGATCTTGTTGCTAAATACCCTATCGATTCTATCGAAGATGGTATGGATGAGAACGACTGGGACGGATGGGTTGCCCTAAATAATAAAGTTGGCGATAAGTGTCAGTTGGTTGGCGACGATTTATTCGTAACTAACGTAGATTACTTGAAAAAAGGTATCGAATTAGGAGCTGCTAACTCTATTTTGATTAAAGTTAACCAAATTGGTACTTTAACAGAGACTTTAAATGCAATTGAAATGGCTCACAGAGCTGGATATACTTCAGTAACATCTCACCGTTCAGGTGAAACTGAAGATGCTACAATTGCAGATATTGCTGTAGCTACTAACTCAGGTCAGATTAAAACTGGTTCATTAAGCCGTTCTGACCGTATGGCTAAGTACAACCAATTGCTTCGTATTGAAGAAGAATTAGGTGCTTCAGCTGTTTATGGATATAAGAAAGTAAAGAAAGCTTAATTTATAGTTCATAATATATGAGAAAGGCTATCCGTTTGGGTAGCCTTTTTTAGTCTAAGAATGAATACTTGAGTTCAAAAAACGGGTTGTAATGAAATTATTTTACCTCAAATTCTTTCTGATATTGCTCAAGCTCTCCGAATTGGTTTATTCCGTTAATTGTTATTGTGAATTTTGATTTTTCATCAGAGGTAAAAAAGGAATGTTTGTTGTTTGTGAAATCTGTTTTCCAATATAATAGGTTTCTATAGTCCGGCTCACTAGATTTGCTTATTGAAGTACTGTCATAATCTGTCGCATGAAATATGTATGGCGTACTATATCCAGTGTGTGATTGACGGAAAATTCGTTCATCAAAATCAACTGCCTCCAGGTTGCCATTTTGAGTGTAAAAGGCGAGGATACGCCCCAATTCTATACCCTTAACAAAGTAGTTTGAATTGATTAAATCTATTTTTTTTATCTCATTGCCCTCTATTTCAAGTATTCTGTCAACATCATTTATGTAAATACCATCTACAAGAGTAAATGATTCCCCTACAGATGTGTTCATGGAAGATTCTTCATAGATAGTAATATGAGGTTTTCCTTTTTTCTTTGATATTACTGTATGTGGTACCAGTTCCTTAATGATTTCTGCGGCAGTAGTTAATTCGATGAATTTTGATAATTGTATAGAATAGTTTGGGCTACCATAAAATGAAATAGTGTCTGAATTAATCTCTTTTTTTGTATCGTATCTGTTTTGATTATAAACTGTGTTAATCTGCATGTTTATAATAGCCTTATTTACGTTATGGGCTTCGTTTTTTGTAAGGCTGAACTCAGGAATTGCGTGGTGAGGGAAAATATTACAATATGCGTAATCGATATCCACTTTGTAGTCAAGTAAACCCTCTTTGCTTTGAAATGGTTGTATTACGAGTTCGAAGTTTCCAAATTGATTGATGGTAAACTTAAATCTGCCTAATGAGTCCGTTGATGCAATGTCGATGATAGATTTAGAACCAACGATATTTAGCATCACTTTTTCGTGCGCTATGGGTTGGTGGTTTGTTTTGTTTAAAAGGGTGCCGGTTATTATCTTGCCTTTATATTCCGGTATGTAATTAATTTTCGGGATAGTTTGCCATATGCCGTTGGGTGCCGAAAAGCATAAAAGTATATCATTTATTTCTATGTTTTCAGTAACCCATTTTTTTAGATTGTTATAGGAGTAGCTGCCTAACGTGTTTTGATTATTTATATAGTCTGTACTTTGTGTTAAACAGGCTTTGCAAACAGAAACTGTTTTGTTTTTTAAATGGGTAAATCCTGTTAGTTGCATATTTACTTGTTCCCGTGGTTTGTATATTGATTTGTCTAGTTTTATCTGGGAGGGGGTAATCGCATTTGGTACATGTGCTAAGAAGTATCTGGAAGCCAGTAGTTCGCCTTTATGATTTAAGAGTTGTGCGCAAATATATCCTTGGGGGAGTTTGTCGTTTGATATCTCAATAAAATTATCTTTGATTATATAGTTTTGAATGAAATCTCCTTTTAAACTGCTTAAATGTAATTTGTATCCCGTTGTGTTTTTCTGGTTGGTTATAACAGTAAGGTGAGTATTGTTATTAGTAAATTTTAAGGATAAAACAAATCCTTCTTTTGAAGCTGATGTAAGTTTGTGAACATTAGAGGAGCCGTCAACAGAATACTTTATGTAGTACGAATCCCCAAATGAGGGACTAAGGGTAGTTTTGGCAAAGCCTTGTTTGTTTGTGTTAAAGTTTGAAATGGTATCATGGTTGGAGTTGGTTATAAATGCTTTTACCTGTCGCCCTTTGCCATAAGGATCCAAAACCTGAACCATCAGCAAATTTTCTTTGTCAGCCAATAGCTTGTCGCTTTCTGCAAATGTTAAAACAGTATCTTTTTTAAACAATGATTCTGATGTTGGAAATTTATCTGCAGAAAATGGATTGATGACAGAGATAGGTTTGTATTTAAATAGATCGTAATGATAGTTTCTCATCCATTGAGTATATGCCCTTAGTATATAATTGCCTGTGCTAATAGTGTCCGGAACATATACTCCGACCGTATTATTCCCCGGGGTTAAATGAATTTTTGATTGAAAAACAGGGGTGTTTTCCTTATTCAGTATTTCAATATACCCAACTTTGCTAATGTTAGAATGTTTGTTGCCGGAAGAAGCCGAACAATGGGCATAAATCCACATGGGTTCTCCTGAAATATATAGAGAGCGATCTGTTGTAATATGTATCGTTTCCTGAGCTGTTACCGGAGTTATGGATGCTATCGCCACTAGAGTGACCAGTATGATTTGATAAAAATATAGTTTCATAATGAATAGTTAGTTTGTTAGTCCTTTTCTATCCAGTTTTCTGGAGGAAATGCACTGGCTTGGTTGGCATCGCAGGATGAACATCGAGGAGTTGTGTATAATAAACCTATTACACCCATACCCATTTTATCGTATAGCGGGCGATAAAAAATCATACTCGAATGAGTTTCAAGAAATAAATATTGCTCGTATAATGTTCTTGTGGCGCTTGGACTTATTGTGTCAGGGATACAATCTCTGCGGATATATCTTTCTAAACCAAGATCCTTTAATTTGTTTGTGGTAACATATATTTCTTGTTGTGTAATTCCTGAAGTCTGAAAATATCCCAACACTTTTTCATCTTTATTAGTTGTACATGTAATATTGCTTTCAATACCAATAGGCTGTTTTCCAAATAAATCACCAGTGTCTTCACTTGAGTCTTTCAGCTTTCGCCAGTAGTCAAATTCTTCTTCCGAAATGGAGTGTTGTTTAATAGTTGCTCTGTATCTTCTTGAAAAGCGGCGTGAACTGATTGGTACAGCGTAGATGTTGTTGCCGATGATTTGATTAGAAGCTTGGTTTTTAAAGGAGTATAGTGTGATGCCCTGCATTCGGTCGTGTTGATAACAGCTCTTGATGACATCTGTATTGTAATCAAATTCACTTTCTCCAATCATTTTGTAATATAAGGGGGTTGGCAAATCAAATACCCAATCCTCATCTATTGTCCATCTTAAAAAGGTCTCGTCGTTGGAGCATACAGAAGCATCTATACTAATGACTACTGCCTTTTCTTCTTTGTTGTTAATTTCATCAATGGCCATTCCTGCTTTTAATCCGATGTTTTCAATGCAAGAGGGTTCTTTTATAGTACAGAAGGAGGATTCATAATTGTTATCAGGATTATGTGTAATTATCTTTAATTTATATGATTTACCTATCTGAGCCTGAAAATCGACAGGGGAAGAGTAGGTGCCATCATCCGTTAATGTAAAGCCAATTTCATTGGATGTTTCATCAATAATGTATACCGAGGCGTCATTAATATATTCAACTGTGTCAAGTATGTTCTCTTTTGAATATGTGAGTTTAACAGTATATGGTCCCGGCTGGTTAGATATACTTCCATCAACTACAAGCAACTTGCTGTGATTTCCATATGTTGATGAGTCTAGAGGCTCAAGGCAAGAGTTTAAAATACTTGCTAGAATTGCAAGTAAAATGAAATTTTTCATTGCGATTTGTATGAATTTGCTATAAAAATATAAACAGTTTTTAATAAAATGTACTATGAGACGAATATTTTATTACATTCACATTAAATATTTAAAAGTTTTAACCCTTTAGCTATCACTATTATTTATCCCAGTGTCATGTTTGTTAAGTTCTTTTCGCTCTTTTTCTTGTTTGTGTCTTTTAGTGCGTCTGTTTTTTCGCAAAGTTTAGACGAAAATGTTAAAAATATAGATAACCGGTATTATGCTTTGGATAGTGCAACTGTGTTGGATTTGTACAAGAAAACATTTTATAACCGATTGGGGTATGTTTACGGTAGAGAATATAAAGTAAAATATTTATTTGGGAAATCGGCTCCTTATTTGAATTACAGACCCGGGAAAGGCGCGGTATATTCAAGTGGATATGATTACGGTAATTTAATTTTGATGTATGATGTTCTTGAAGACGAACTGGTAGCTACCCCCAAAGATTTCGGTTTGTCAATTCAATATTTTCAGATCAAGAAAGTTGCTGTGGATTCCTTTGATATTGCCTTTGATGATGTTAAATACCGCTTCCATCATGTCAGGTTTAAAAAGCAGCAGCCAACTTTTGCCCAAGATGGCTATTACGAAATACCTTATAGCGGGAAGTTTAAGCTTTTGTTGAAGCATAAGGCGTATTCTAAATGTGAACAAACACAGCAAGAGTTTAATTTTCTTCATCGATACATATTACAGAAAGATGGCGTTTGCTATAAAGTTGATAGGAAAAGTCAATTTTTGAAGCTTTTCCCAGATCAAAAAAGGTTGTTGAAAAAGAAATTCAGGACGTTTAAAGCTTATTATTCTAGTTTAAATCAGATTCAGATGGCGAAATTAGTTCAATATGCAGAGAATCTATATTATCAATAAAAGAGGATGAGTAGAATAGTATTGTACACTTGTTTGTTTGTTTTGAGTATTCAGGGAGTTGAAGCACAGGGTGTTGGTGATGTATCTATAAAAGCAGATTCCGTTTCGTTTCATGAAGTTGTTAAATGTCTTGAGCTACAAACCGGCAGGCGTTTTTATTATAAAGCTGAATGGGTAGAAGGTAAGACGCTTCAGTTGGATATCAATAAAAAAAATCTTACACAGGCACTTGATGTTATTTGCAGCAAAGCTAAGCTGGTTTATAATTTTATTGATGATAACAGTGTTGTGTTTACTACTGATTATAAAATTAAAACCAATTATGCCGAAGAATATGTTGATTTTTTACAGCAAAAGGAAATTGCGTTAAAAGACACAGTTACTTATGTTCGACCTGAAAGGGATCAGGAAGAAGAGAAATTGGTTAATTTGGAGTATCAAACCTTTAAAATTGGGAGCCCTTCAATTAAACCCTTCAATAAAAATGCTACCCTGCAAGGTGTTGTACGGGATATGGAAACTGGCGAGCCATTGATTGGAACAGTCGTTTATATTGATGAATTGAAGGAGGGGAATGTGACCAATACTTATGGTTTTTACTCCATAACTGTTCCAAAGGGACAGTATAAAGTGGAATATAGATCCATGGGAATGAGGACTACGTATCGCAATATTGTTCTTCAATCAGATGGGGCTTTGGATGTGGAACTAAAGAGTAAGCCAACTTCAATAAATGAAGTTACTGTAAAGGCCCAGGCTGACGATAAGGTGAAGAACCTCAGGATGGGGATGGAAAAAATAACTTTGAAATCCTTAAAACAATTGCCAGGCGGTTTTGGCGAAGCTGATATTATAAAAGGTACATTGTTGTTGCCAGGGGTTCAAACCGTTGGCGAGGCTTCTGCCGGTTTTAATGTTAGGGGAGGGGCTGTTGATCAGAACCTTATTTTGTTGAGTGGAGCTCCGATTATGAACACAGCTCATTTCTTCGGTTTCTTTTCTGGTTTTAATGCCGATTTGGTTAAAGATGTTACTCTGTATAAAAGTGGGGTTCCTGCTAAATACGGAGGGAGGGTATCGTCAGTATTGGATATTGTTTTAAAGGATGGAAACAGAAAGGAAACAAAGATTAGTGGGGGATTGAGCCCGGTGTCAGGAAGGTTGACTGTGGATTCACCTATCAAAAAAGATAAAAGTTCTTTCATTATTGGTGCTCGTTCTACATATTCAAACTGGGTTTTGCGATTGTTGGATGATGTAAAATTAAAGAAGAGTAAAGCTGGTTTTTATGATGTGCAGGGGAATTTTTCATTTGATCTTGATGATAAAAATAGTTTGTACTGGACTGCATATTATAGTCATGATAATTTTAGTTATTATTCAGAAGATGCTTATAAATTCAATAGCCTGGCATCTTCATTAAAATGGAAAAGAATATTTAACCCTAAATTATTTTCAACTTCCACGCTTTTTGTTAGCCAGTATGATTATACACTAAAGTCAAGAAAAGATTCAGCTTCACTGCATAGTGTTCAATATAAATTAAACCAATATGGTGTAAAGACTGATTTTTCTTACAGTACAGTTCAAAACCATAAAATTGATTTTGGGTTGAGTGGTACTTTGTACGATTTGTCACCAGGGGATAGAAAACCGATAGGGGAAATCTCGTTAATACAAGCCAAAAAACTTGAAAAGGAGAAGGCGGTAGAGTTGGCTGTTTATATAGGCGATGAGTTTAACTTGTTGCCCCGGGTTTCTGTATCGGCCGGGTTGCGTTATTCTTTATATGGGGATTGGGGACCTAAAACACAGTATAAATATATTAGCGGCCAATCCAGAAATATAGATAATGTAATTGATACGCTGAATTATGGTTCGGGTCAGTTGATTCAGTTCTATTCCGGACCGGAATTCAGATTTTCATCGAATATTACCTTGAGTAGTCTAAGCTCCATAAAACTGGGAGTAAGCCGTATGTATCAGTATATTCAAATGATTTCCAATACGGCCTCAATGTCGCCTACCGATATATGGAAACTTAGTGATACTTATATAAAACCGCAGCGTAGTGATCAGTATTCCGTTGGCTTTTATCAAAAACTAGGTAAAAAGTATAATTTCTCAACAGAAATGTATTACAAGCAGTTAAATAATATAATAGATTATAAAGGCGGAGCTCAGCTTATTATGAATGATCATTTAGAAACAGATGTGTTAAATGGTATAGGAAAGGCCTATGGCGCTGAGTTTATGTTTGAAAAAAATAAGGGCAAACTAACCGGATGGATTAACTACACTTATTCAAGAGTTTTACATAAAATAGACGGTGAATTTGCTGAAGACCGTGTGAATGATGGAGATTTTTTTCCTGCAAACTATGATAAGCCACATGATTTTAAGGTAGTAACAAATTATAAAATGTCCCGAAGACTTAATGTTTCAGCCAACTTTTTTTATAGCACCGGCAGGCCCTTTACTGCACCAGTGGCGTATTATGAAATGAATGATTCATACCGACCACTGTATACTGATAGAAATGCTGTTAGGATGGATGATTACATGCGTGTTGATTTGGCAGCTACCTTAAATGGGAATCTTATAAAGAAAAAACTTAATCATAGTTCTTGGACTTTTGCTATTTATAATGTTTTAGGCAGGATGAATCCATATTCAGTGTTCTTCAGAACCGAAGGAGAAGAAGTAAAGGGGTATAAAATGTCGATATATGGAAAACCTGTTTTTACCGTTACCTATAATTTTAAATTTAAAGGTAATGCTAAAGATGATTTTTAGTTTCGTCAAATTGTCAAAGGCTTCAATGTACAGTTTGTAAATGTCAAAGCCTTTAACCTCGTACTTATTTTTTGTCTGAATTATTTTATATTATATCAATCAGGCAAGATGTCTTTTTTGCTTTATGCAAGAACAAAACATTCTTATTCCTGTTTTAAATTTGTTATATTGTTATGACCTTCAAATTTAATATCTATGGATTATATAAAAAGCAAATTACTTGAAATAGCCCAACCTAAATCCCAAATAGTAAAAAAACTAGTTAAGGAGCATGGTGAAAAGGTAATTCAAAATGTTACTATGGGGCAGGTTCTGACAGGGATGAAAGGGGTGGTGAGCCTGCTTACCTGTACTTCAAAGCTTGATCCTGAAGAAGGTATCCGCTTCAGGGGGTATTCAATTCCCGAGCTGAAAAACCTATTGCCAAAAATTCATGACGAGGGAGAGCCTTTGCCCGAAGGTATTTTTTATCTGATGTTAACAGGAGAACTACCAACGCCCGAAGATGTAAGGTATATTAGTGAGCAATGGGCTCAGAGGGCGCAGGGTATTCCTGCCCATGTGTATGATGTGATAGAAGCTTTGCCTAAAGATGCCCACCCCATGATTCAGTTTAACACCGCAATTTTGGCAATGTCTACGGAATCACAATTTCGTAAAGCATACCTTGTTGGGATGGATAAAAAAGATTATTGGGATCCAACTTATGAGGGTGTCATGGATCTGATTTCAAGGCTCCCTGCTATAGCGGCTTATATTTACCGTAGGGTTTTTTACAACGGAGACCATATAGAACCTGATCCATCGCTGGATTGGGCAGGTAATTTAGCTCATATGATGGGGCATGACTCAGAGGAAGCAAAGCGACTGATGCGATTGTATATGCTTATCCACTCCGACCATGAAGGAGGAAATGTTTCAGCCCATGCTACCCATCTTGTCGGATCTGCCTTGTCGAACCCATATTATAGTTTTTCTGCAGGCATGAACGGTCTTGCCGGGCCTTTGCATGGTATGGCAAACCAGGATGTTATGCACTGGCTCAACAAAATGAAGCGGGAGATAGGTTGTGAAGATCCTACCGAAGAACAAATCAAAAAATATGCTGAAGAAACCCTGGCCAATGGAAGGGTTATACCCGGCTATGGTCATGCCGTGTTGCGAAAAACGGATCCAAGGTTTACAGTGCAGCTGGAATTTGCCAATAAATACATACCGGATGCGCCATATATAAAACTTGTTAATAAGATATATAACGTTGTGCCGGATGTGCTTGGGGCAACAGGTAAAGTGAAAAACCCCTGGCCTAACGTTGATGCCATTTCCGGGTCGTTGTTAACTAGTTATGGTATCAAAGAATTTCCAATATATACCGTTTTGTTCGGCGTATCAAGAGCATTGGGAGTGTTGACCCAACTGATTTGGGACAGGCTGTATGGATTGCAGATCGAACGTCCTAAGTCGCAAAATTTAAGATGGTTTATTGATAAAGCTGAAGAGTAGGGGGTATGATTGTTCAAGTCAGATAACCCTATATGTTGCCAGTATTCCAAACGGAAACCGCAAGCAGCTTCTGTATGTGTTATTTTGCATATAAATACAGTTGTTTTTAATATAAACGCTTTAAAAGTAATTTTGAATTATTATTTTTAGCAACTAATATGGGAGCTGTTTTTTTAACCTGGTATAGAAATTTGTTCTGGACACTATTGTTGGCCGGGATATGGTGTGATGGACTTACTTCCAGGCTCCTGGCCTCCAATGTTTATAATGAAACCACTACTACCTGGTTATCTGTAAAAGATGGACTTTCCGGAAATTCAGTTACTGCTGTATTACAGGATAGTAAAGGTTATATATGGGTGGGTACCCAAGATGGCTTAAACTGTTATGATGGCTATTCTTTTGAAGTATTCAGGCACGAAATAGGCGATGATTTTTCAATTTCAGGGAATCATATAAAATGCATAGCTGAAGACCTGAACGGTGACCTGTGGATTGGTACCATAGGGGACGGACTGAATAAATGGAATCGGAAAACAGGCAGGTTTTCTTCTTATTCGACTAAAAGTACCAAGGTTCTTACTCTGCCTGAAGATAATATTTTAGGTCTTTCGTTTGATATTGATAGCACGTTGTGGGTGAAAACCGACAATTATTTACTAAATATCGATATAAAAGAACACAGTGTGAACAAATATGGGTTATATAGTAATATATTCCATAACAATGAATACTCTACCGCTTCACTTCTTCATAAATCAATTTCTTATTTGTGGATAGGTACCAACGAAGGGATTTCTCAGTTCAATAAAACGGAGAGATTATATGAGAGGATTGAAACCAAAGGGAAAGATATTCCCGGGGTAAGGGCTATTGGACAAATTACCACAATGTTGCCATTGTCGGAAGGCACAATAATGGTTGGTGGAACTAAAGGATTAGGGGTTTTGCGCGAAACAGGCCAAGGTTCATATTCTTTCAGTGAAATAGATTTGGGAAGTAAGGTGCCTGTTGGGATAAATGCTGCCATTGTTCATTCCCAGGGGGGAGTGTTTGTTGGTTCTTCATTGGGATTGATGTTGTTAACATATGATTATGTGGAGAATAAGTTGGTGTTTGAGTTGGGTTCGGATGAGAATGTACTTGTTAATAAAGAAGTAACTTCAATAATTGAAGATGGTTCCGGATTACTTTGGGTTGGTACAAAGTATGACGGGATAATCAAAGTTGATTTTAAACCCCGGAGATTTAAATTGCTCGAAGGAAAATTAGGAGAGCTCCAGGATCTTTTGGAGTGTGACGTAAGAAGTATCCATATTGATGAAAGTGGGAAAATATGGATCGGAACCTTCGATAAAGGGATTAAAATAGTGGATCCGGAGTCTTCTGATGTATATAACTTTCCTGTAAATTATTCATTGTACAGGTCGCAAAAAGATAAAGTGTTGTGCATGTGCCAGGATTCGAAAAAACGCTTGTGGATCGGAACCGGAAATGGTGTTTATATCTATTATAAAGAGAGGGGTGTAATTTCAGAATTTTCGTATGCAGACAATGCGGAGTTTAAATCTTTGTTGCAACAAAATGAAATCAATGCCATTGAAGAAGACCTTAAAGGCAATATATGGCTTGCTACAAGGTTTGGTTTATATCGTTATGATGGATATCAAATAGAAAGTTATTTTTCTGACGGTAAGGACGAAACCTCTATATGTGACGATGAAGTACATGCGTTGTTTCAGGATTCAGAAGGCGTACTTTGGATTGGTACAAAACGAGGGATTAATTTTATAGACAGGAAGCAGGATGCGGATATTGGCTTTGGTCATTTGAAAAACTTTAATGATTCTACCTCATTGTTGAGCAATGATCATATATTATCTATTGCAGAGGACAATAATAACAGGATGTGGTTTGGTTCTCGTTCCGGTGTAACCTTTTATGATAAAACAAAGGATGGTTTTGGTTATTATTCCCATCTGGAAGGTGTGGCCAATGATATGATAAATAGTATTGTTTGCGACAAGCAGTCAAGAATATGGTTGTGCACCAATAAGGGTGTGTCTTTGATAGATGAGAATGGAGCCGTGTTTAATTTTGATTTGAAGGACGGATTACCTGGATATGTGTACAATAAGAACGCAACGGCTGTTGATGCTAATGGTAATATTTATTTCGGAGGTGTTGGGGGCGTTGCTTATTTGAATCCGGATTCCATAGTGTTTAACCGTCATAAACCTAAAGTGCTGATCACTTCAATGGAGTTGTATCATAAAGGGAAATTAATACAGCGTTTCAGGGGGGATGAGAAAAATATTTCTTTAAAGTACAGGAAAAGTTTAAACCTGAAAGTAAAATATGCTGCTTTAGAATATACTGAACCATTAGAAAATAAATTTCAGGTATATCTGGAAGGATTTGATGATGATTGGCGTGAAATAACAACTGAAAACGAGGTCAATTTCTCTGATCTGCCGTCAGGAGAGTATGTTCTTCATATCAAGGGCTCAAACAGCGATTTTGTATGGACCCAGGATCCAATTTATATCCCGATAAAAATTATCCCTCCAATTTGGATGTCCAACTATGCTTATGCATTTTATTTTATTGCTTTAGTGTTTTTGATCCAATCCATCATTAATTATCGGATCCGGCATTATAAAAATGAGTATAAATCACTACAGGAAAAAGCGGTTGACAAGAAAAAGTTAGAGGCTCAAAAAGAGATGTTGTCAAAGATTAACCAAAGCCTTACCGATAGTATTTATTATGCCAAGAGAATTCAGGAGTCTATTTTGCCTGATGAAAAGAAGATTAAATCAGCTTTGCCCGACTCCTTTGTGTACTATCGGCCTAAAGATTTGGTAAGTGGCGATTTTTATTGGCTGCACGAAAGTGATGACAAGCTCTTTGTAGCAGCCGTGGATTGTACGGGGCATGGTGTTCCTGGCGCTTTTATGTCTATCATTGCCTACGATATGCTAAAAGGTATTATTACTTCAAGTGAAATATCATGTCCTGCAAAGATTCTTGATAAATTGAGTAAGGAAGTTATTGCCACCTTTAAAAAGGATAATAAAGATCTATCAGAACGGAAACAGGCTGTGAACGATAGTATGGATATTGCCTTGTGTGTTATTGATAAGGCTCAAAGGAAATTAACTTTTGCTGGCGCATACAATCCTCTTTACCTGGTGCGAAATAATGAAATATTTGTTTATAAAGGTGACCGGTTTGCTATAGGTTACCTGTCGGAAGAAGAACCTCATTATTCAAAGCATGAGATACAGATCGAACCCAACGATACTTTTTATATCTTCTCCGACGGTTATGTGGATCAGTTTGGTGGAGATGATGGCAAAAAATTTAAATACAGGAGGTTCAGGCATCTGCTTTTAAATATCCATAAGTTGCCTGCTGATGATCAAAAAGCCATTATACATCAAAAATTTGAAGAATGGAAAGGTGACCATGAGCAGGTGGATGATATTATTGTTATGGGAATTAAACCGATTGTAGAACTGGTTTAATCCTTAATTAATGCTTCATACAATATCTCGATTGGATGATGGGCTGTTCTGCCGGATCCATCAGCAATCTGTTGGCGGCACGAAGTTCCGGCAGCTGCAATTAAGGTGTCTTCACTTGTTTTCCTGATTTCCGGCAGGAGCTTTAGTTCTGCTATTTTCATCGAAAGGTTATAGGATAGTTTTTCGTATCCAAAGGAACCCGCCATGCCACAACATCCAGACTCTATTTCAGTGGCTGTATAATTCTCAGGGAATGATAGTATTTGTTGGGTATGCTTGGTCGATGACAGAGCCTTTTGATAACAGTGCCCGTGAAACTTGATGTCTCTTTTTTCTTTGGTAAAGGCTTCTTTCGATATCCTTCCAATATTCATTTCGTTGGACAGGAATTCATCAATAGTAAACGTGTTTTTTTTAATACGTATGGCTTCGTCTTTTAATTCGTCTTTTACCAGCGAGATGTATTCGTCCCTGAATGTTAAAACGGCCGAGGGCTCAATTCCAATTAACGGACTATGTGAAGAAACCATAGGCGCCAATAGCTCAATGTTTCTATTAGCTGTTTTTTTAGCTTTTTTGATCAGTCCTTTCGATATAAGGGTCCGTCCGCTGTGGGTGTGTTGGGGTACAACCACCCTATAGCCAAGTTTTTCAAGTAAGATAATCGCTTTGATGCCCAGATCGCTTTCCAGATAATTGGTAAACTCATCGGCAAACAGGTAAATAGTTTTATGCCTGGCCGGAGTTTTTTTATGCCATTTAGCCCATGTTTTTAATGTTTTTGACGACATGGCAGGGATGTTCCTATGGTGGGTAAAGCCTGTAAAGCTTTGGATGATATTTTTGCTTAAAGGGAATTTGACTACTGCATTATACAACCAGGGGACAAAAGAAAATACCTTGTTTATAACAGGGAGGTAGCCTACTGTAATTGCCCGGGTAGGAGTTCCCTTTTGGTTGTAATAGTGTTGTAAAAATTCAGCCTTTAGTTTTGGGATGTCAACTCCTGAAGGGCATTCTGATTTACAGGCCTTGCATGAAAGACAGTAGCTTAATACTTCATATACTTCATCCAGGTATAAATCGTCTACTTTAAGGGTGCCGGTAAAATATTCCCTTAGAATATTCGCCCGTCCTCTGGTAGAATGTTTTTCGTCGCGGGTTGCCATATAACTCGGACACATAGTGCCGCCTATTAGTTCCGATTTAAGGCAGTCGCCCGAACCGGAACATTTTTCGGTAGCCCTTACTATCCCTTCAGTATCTTCCCAGTCGAAAACCGTTTTAAATACCTTTGAATCCTCCTGTTTTCTGTATCTGAGGGATGTATTCATTGGAGGGGTGTTGACAATCTTATCCGGGTTAAGTATGTTCTCCGGGTCAAAAGTCTTTTTAACCCTTAATATGAGCTTGTAATTGGTGTCCCCGATCATTAAGGGGATAAATTCCCCCCTTAATCTTCCATCACCATGTTCTCCGCTTAATGAGCCATTATATTTTTTTACCAGCAGAGCTGTTTCTTTGGCTATTTTCCGGAAAAGGATAACATCCTGGGGGTCTTTTAGGTTTAATACCGGACGCAAGTGTAATTCGCCGGTTCCAACATGAGCATAAAATACACAATCCTTTCCGTATGAGGCCAATAGCTCGTTTATGTCGTTTGCATATGCCGGTAGGTCTTTGGGATGCAAGGCCGTATCTTCAATAACAGCCACAGGAAGATTGTCGCCCTTCATATTTGATAAAACGCCCAGGCCGGCTTTTCGCAAGGCCCATACCCTGTTAATATTCTGCTCCTCAACAACAGGGTATGCAAATCCCATGTTGTGTTGTTTAAAATCAGCGATCAGGGCATTTATTTTTTTAGACAGGAGGTCCTTGTTGTCTTCCGCGAATTCAATTACCAAAAGTGCAGCAGGTTTGCCGGTTATAAAAAAACGGTTGCTTTGTTGTGCTGCGCTTTTTCCTGCCAAATCAATAATTTTGTCATCTATTAATTCTACAGCCCGAGGTGCATGTTTTAGTGATAATATATTGGCATGTAATGATTCGCTGAGGCTTTTGAAATGGGCACATAACAAGGCCTTGTGCCTTGGGGGTGTGGGGACAAGGTTTAGCTTAATTTTGCTGATAGTCATCAAGGTGCCTTCCGATCCGGCTATTAGCTTACTTATGTTAAGAGATTCGCCGCCTTCAACAAATGGAAACATATTAGCCAAAATGTCTAAAGCATAACCTGTATTTCGCCTGGTGATATCTTTATGTGGATATTCTTTGTGAATTTCTTTTATATTCTCCTGATCAGAAAGAATATCATATATCTCCTGATAAATTTTTCCTTCAAGGGTATCCTGTTTGCATTTTTTTTCTAGCTCCTGCTGGGTAATGTCTTTAAAAATAACCTCTTCGCTATTGGATAAAAATCCATGTACTTCGAGCAGGTGTTCTCTTGTACTTCCATAGATTAAAGAGTGGGAACCGCATGAGTTATTGCCCACCATACCACCGATAGTACAGCGGCTTGAGGTAGATGTTTCCGGGCCAAAGAATAATCCATGGGGTTCCAGGTATTTGTTTAATTCGTCAAGGACAACTCCTGGTTCAACAATAACCCAGTTTTCTTCAGTATTCAGCTCAATGATCCTGTTCATGTATCTGGAGGTGTTAACCACCAGTCCATCTCCTACTACCTGTCCGGCAAGGGATGTTCCTGCTCCCCTGGGTATAATTGGCAGCTTGTTTTTATGAGCAAATTCAATAGTGAGAAATAAGTCGGCATGATCCCTTGGCCAAATGATACCGGCAGGTTTTTCTCTATAAGCTGATGCATCTGTGGCATATTGTGCTTTATAAATATTTTCGTCAGAGACTTCGCCTTTTAATAATTGAGATAGTTGGTTAAGCTTTGACTTAATATCAGAATTGTCCATCGAAAATTAATTTTCCTGTAAAAATAGGAAAAAAGCAGAGTTTTAAACATGTAGTTGCGGATATTTAAGGTTAATGATAGGTTGCGATGGATGTGTCAGGAGATTTGAGAGAAGGGGTATAGGAAATGACGGTTGAAACTCAGTTAAAAGTCACATTATACTCAGACTAAACTCAGACCAAACTCACTGATTAGTGAGTTTGGTCTGAGTTTAATCTGAGATGTAAGTGGGAAAAAAGTGTGTTTATCTTTAATCTCTTATTTTTCTTTTTTAGAAATGTTACAGTTACATGTAGGGAGATTCTTAAATTTGGTTAGAAGGCTTTTCATAGGCATACCAATAAAGTGTTCCCACAAAAAAGGCTCCACCTACAATATTACCAAGAGTCGCTGGAATTAAATTATCAACAATAAAAGAACTCCATGTAATACTGGCTCCTTCAAAGATGGCTAGCGGAATAAAGAACATATTGGCAATGGAGTGTTCAAACCCTAATGCAACAAAAGTCATTACCGGCCACCAAATACCTAATATTTTACCGCTGGTATGTTGTGCCGACATTCCCATCCAAAGAGCTAAACAAACAAGCCAGTTGGCGCCAATTCCTTTTAAAAATGTTTTATAAAAAGGATTGGATGTTTTTGCTTCTGCAATGCTGAATATCGTTTTGGTCCATGGCTCAGAACTTACAACTTCAGTTAAGTGGGTTAAAAAATAGGCCACAAAAACGGCTCCAAAGAAATTTCCGATATAAACCAGGCTCCAGTTTCGTAATGGAGCAGTCCACTTTTGTTTTTTACTTAATACATTTGGCATAAAATAAGCATTGTTGCCAGTAAAAAGTTCTGCACCTGCCATAACAACCATCATAAGTCCAACCGGAAAGGCTGCTCCAAAAACAAATTTTGTGATACCTGGGTTTTTAGCTGTAATTTCAGGCATACCTCCTGCCAATAGAATAGAAAGAAGGCCTCCGAATGCAATATAGGCTCCTGCCATAAAAGCTAAAGTCAATATTTTTTTTGTTGAATATTTATCTTTTTGCATTGCAGACTGACCTGCAATTTTTATGATTTCAGGAGGTGTGAATAGACTCATTTTTTTCGAATTGTTTAAATGTGATTTAAAATTAGCTGCTGGTGCTGGCCTGATGATATTATATTAAGAAAGTGATATTTGGTTTATTTATACATACTTATCAATGTCTTGTAAGGTAGGCCTTTGTGCGTGGGTCCCTTTAGGGAAACAAAGGGTGAGCGGTGGCAAAATATCGTAACTTAATAAAAATAGTGGCAGCTGCATGGTTAGTTTATTTTTACTTCTTTAAAATATGGGGTGAGGATTTCTTTTGCCCGCTCAAGTTGCTCTGGTGAATTTTCAACAGCATCCTTTAGCATGTACTCTTCTCCCAAAGCCTCCCATTTATGAATGCCAAGCTTATGGTAAGGTTGGAGCTCAATTTTTTCAAGATGTTTGTAGTTTTTAAAGGTCTCGCCCAATCTTACAAGTTCATCAGGATTGTCTGTATGTCCCGGAATTAATACATAGCGTAGCCAAAAGGGTTTGCCTGATTTTTCCCTGTGGTTGATAATCTGCATATTGTTGGCTAATCCGGAAGAACCAGTAATCTTACAAAAACCATCTTCGTTGGTGTGTTTGATATCTACCATTATCAAATCTGCAAATTCATCCAGAAGTAATTTTACTGATTCGCTGAAAACGGTTCCATTTGTATCAATGTTTGTATGTATTCCCTCCTGTTTTAACTTGCTGAAGAAGGGGATCAGTACTTTATTTTGCAACAGCGGTTCTCCTCCCGATACAGTTACTCCACCTAACTTTCCGAAGTAGGGTTTCATATTTACAGCTCTTTTTACCAGCTCATCAATGTCATATAATCCCCCGCCTTTTAAATCAATCGTATCCGGATTGTGGCAATACAGGCATTTTAAGTTGCATCCTTGCAAAAATACAACCATCCTTATGCCCGGGCCATCGTGTGTGCCGAATGATTCTATAGAGTGAACTTTAAGTTTTTCTGACATTGGGATAATAGACAATAGACAATAGATAAGAGATAATAGATAAGAGACAATAGATTATAGATAAGAGACAACAACAAAAGTAGAGAGTTCTACTTTTGTTGTTTAATAAAATATCATTGAGATTACTAGAATAAAGATCATGTAAATAGTCTCTTATCTCATGTCTGTAATCTAATAATCTTTAGTTTTACATTGAGTCGTGGAAAGAACGCGACAATACTTCCTGTTGCTGTTCTCTGCTTAACCTGATAAAGTTAACTGCATATCCTGAAACCCTGATGGTTAACTGAGGGTATTCCTCCGGACGCTCCATGGCATCTTCAAGAACTTCCCTGTTAAGGACATTCACATTTAAGTGTTGTGCATTTTTCATAAAATATCCATCCAGTGCAGCGACCAGGTTGCCAACCCTTTCTTCTTCGTTTGATCCCAGTGATTTAGGTACGATTGAGAATGTGTTGGAGATTCCATCCTGCGAATCTTTATAATCAATTTTTGCTACAGAGTTTAATGAAGCAATGGCTCCATGCGTATCACGTCCGTGCATTGGGTTTGCTCCCGGCGCAAACGGAATTCCTTTAGCCCTGCCATCTGGTGTAGCCCCTGTTTTTTTACCGTAAACAACGTTTGATGTAATGGTAAGTACAGACAGGGTTGGATTTGCATTTTTATATACCTGAAGACCATCTAATTCATTGCTGAAGTGTTTCACTAAACTACGGGCAATTAAATCTACACGGTCATCATCGTTTCCGTATTTTGGAAAATCTCCTTCAATTTCAAAGTCAACGGTTAATCCATCCTCATTACGGATCGGTTTTACCTTTGCATGTTTGATAGCAGAAAGCGAATCGGCAACAATAGATAAACCTGCGATACCATATGCCAAATTGATTCTTGGGTTGGTATCGATTAATGCCATCTGGCCTTTTTCGTAGTAGTATTTATCGTGCATGTAGTGAATGATGTTCATCGATTCGTTGTATACACGGGCTACTTCCTTCATGGCTATTTTAAAGTTCTCCATTACCTTGTCGTAATCAAGATACTCGTCATTTGCTATGGAAGGGATGCCATCTACCATTTGCGTTCCCGTGTTTTCACAGCGGCCGGCGTTTAATGCTAATAATAGTGTTTTTGCAAGGTTTGTACGAGCTCCAAAAAACTGGATGTGCTTACCCAACTCCTGGAATGATACACAGCAAGCAATGCCATAGTCATCACTGTCTCTATGGCAACGCATCAAGTCATCATTTTCATATTGAATTGATGAGGTATCGATGGATACTTTAGCACAGTATTCTTTAAATCCTTGTGGTAAGTTATTACTCCAAAGAATAGTGATGTTTGGCTCAGGGGATGGTCCCAGGTTGTATAGTGTATTTAAGAATCGGAATGAAGTTTTAGTAACTTTACTTCTTCCATCAACCAACATACCTCCAATTGATTCAGTCACCCAGGTTGGATCTCCTGCAAAAATTTGTTCGTAAGCCTCCATCCGCAGGTGGCGTACCATGCGAAGCTTCATTACAAACTGGTCGATATATTCTTGAGCCTCATTTTCAGTAATAACACCTGCCTGTAAGTCTCTTTCAATAAAAATATCAAGGAATGAAGAAACACTTCCTAAGGACATTGCTGCCCCATCCTGCTCTTTAACAGCTGCCAGGTAAGCCATATAGGTCCATTGAACAGCCTCTTTCCCGTTTTGTGCAGGGCGGGCAAGGTCCAAACCATAAGCATTACCCATGTCAATCATTTGATATAAGGCCTTGATTTGCTCTGCTACTTCCTCACGTAGGCGAATAGTAGCATCGGTCATAGGTCCTTTAATATCTTTTAAATCTTCTTTCTTGGTTTCGATCAACTTGTCGATACCATATAATGCCACGCGGCGGTAATCTCCAATGATACGTCCGCGTGCGTAGTTGTCTGGTAAACCGGTTAAAAATCCAAGGGAACGGAATTTTCTGATTTCTTCAGTATAGGCATCAAAAACCCCATCGTTGTGGGTTTTTGTATATTTCCCAAAAGCTTCGGTAACCATATCTGATGGTTTTAAGCCATGTTCAGAAAGTGCTTTCTGAACCACCTTAAACCCACCGTAAGGTTTCATCGCTCTTTTTAATAATTGATCTGTTTGTAAACCGACAATAGTTTCGTTTTCTTTATCTATATAACCTGCTGCAAAAGAATTGATAGTAGAGACGATTTCTGTGTCTACGCTCCTTAAGCCATTGTTAGCTCTTTCCTCTTTTAATGCCTCAAGACAAGCATCCCAAAGTTTTTTTGTTTTATCAGATGCTCCGGTTAAAAAACTATAATCTCCTGTATAAGGGGTGATGTTTTTTCTGACAAAGTCTCTAACGTCAATGGCATTGTTCCAATTGCCACTTTCAAATTCTTTAATTTCCATAGTCGTGCTTATAATTTTGCGCAAAAGTATTGCTTATTGTTTAAATAAAAAATTGCTAAATGTTATAAATGTGGAAGTTAACGAAAGTTACATGTTATAAAACATATGTATCTATCTAAGATTCAAGCAGAAAATGTGTTGTATAACATAAATGCAAATCTTTGTTAAATAATTGTAAATGGTTTAGTTTAGTTGGTTGTTGGATAGTTTTGAAAGGTATTTGATGGCTTTGTTTTCTTCCTCTGCTATTTTGTATTCCTCAATAAAAGTTGATAAAAGAACCTTGAGTTCTTTAATTTCAATTGCAGCTAATAGCATTTTGATAGCTGTATTTGGAAAGGGAATATGGATTTTTCTTTTATACCGGGTTTCTTTGTTTGCCCGTTCAAAATCATCAGGATTTATCCTGCTTAGATAGTCCCTGAAATTTTCGATACTGTTTAGGGATGGAAAATCAATGCCAAACTGATTATATTCAAAGTGAAATTTATTACAGCTTTCGCAAGTAAACAGATGTCCGTGCAGTGTTTTTATATCAACCTTTTCCATTGTTTCTCCTTTACACATCATAACAATCTATTGAGCTAATTGTTTTAATTTAGATTAATTATGCATACAAAGGTGTGAATTACAATTTGACAGTACAATCCCTAAAAGTGGGTAAATTGCAATGTTCAGATTGCAGAATGTGTGTAGAGTTGATATGTGTAGGTTGCGTTTGAGACTAATCTGGTTTTTGTATTGAATTATGCGCAGATGGTTTTTTCGTCATTTTTGCAATCCCATTCTTTAACAGCAATCGACCAATCTCCATATTTTGCTGTTAGATAGTCTTTGTAATTTACCGGGACTTTAAATTTATAGCCCCTGTATTGAATGGTTTCATGTCCTTTGTAATGAGACTTGCAGACTCTTAGTATTTTTTCTTTAGCTTGCCAATAAGTGTGTTTGTTATCGTTTACCTTTACAAAAATATCCCCAATCATTGCTTTTTGGTCATATTTCCTGTCAAACAGGTTCCATAATGAAAAAGCAATGGGTTTTACTTTGAATATTCTTGGCTGCCCTTCTTGAATGGCTTTGTACGACTGCTTCGATTTTCTTTCACTGAGTTTTAAACCTTTTATCCAAAAAACAGCTTTTAATGACTTTAGTTTATTGGCATGGGAGATGTCAATCGAAAGATCAATGTCATGATCCCAAGGCAGAAGGTCGCCGTCCCTGACCAGGCCCAAAAGAGTGCCTCCTTCCAGGTGGTATTCTATGTTGTTTTTGTCTAAAAGTTGAGTGATATAGAAAAGTAAATTTCTAGCCTTTACAAGTTTTCTCCCAGTTAGCTTCATCCCAATAATCCTTTTGTGTAATGGCTTACAAAATTATGTTTTTCTTTAGATTATGAAAAACTATAATGGTTGTAATGCTTGATTTTGTATTCCTATACGGAAGTTTTTGTATAAAGTTTTACTTTTTGTGATATAACACCTACCGGGTATGAGCTTTGAAATTGTAAGAGACAGGGTGGTGTGTCTTTTTCACATTAATGCAGCTTTGTATTTTATTGTGTAGGAAGTTATAATTATGCTGTTGGGGGTTGCCCAAAGTACCATTTGGGCATACCTCCTTTATGTCTTACTCCACCGGCTCACAAACTGTTTCGATATGGTCCCTGTCGTTAAGATACCTGGTGTAATCACCGGTAAACTCAATCCGGGTTTCTATAGCTTGGGGTAAGCTCCCGGTTAAGCCAATGATTAATTCGCAGGCTTCGCGAACACCACCGTTTCCTCCCTGGTGGCCAGTTCTGTAATCACAGCTCTTGTTGTCTTCTAAATATTGATTGAAAAGAGGGTTGGCATTTCGGTTAATCTGGAAACTGGCACCAACAGAACGCGCCAATTCAACGTCTAAGATATCGTCAAAGAAAAATGCAATTTCATCGGGTTGCAAATTATTTTCTTTACAGATGCGTTCCAGTGCGCGGACTTTAAATTTGCAACGATAAAAGGCTGCATTCATATGTTCTCGTTTTGCTAAAAACTGGGCACTTTTGTTTTCTTCACCGGTTACAATAAAAGTATGTGGTAATTTTCCATTGCGTAACCAGTAATCAAGCTTAAGCATGTTTAGTCCCATGGCATCGGGTTCTGCAAAGCTGCTGCCTTCATTTCCTACTTTTGAGCCATTGTTAAATACTCCATCCCAATCAAAAATGTATGCTTTTATTTTTGATAGTTTTTGTTTTAAATCAGATACCGGTGTTATAAAGGTTCCTCCGATAGTGCTAAAAGCCCCCTCTATCTCCCCCGGATGGGGAGTAACGTATAATGTGCTCATGTTTTTTACTTATCTCATTGTTACTAAATCAGAACTTCCCTCTGCTATTCTCCTCCCCTTTGGGGAAGCTGGGAGGGGCATTTATCTGTTTTTAATAAATTGATTTGCCCTTTCCAAATCCTCCGGAGTGTCGATGCACATGGTTTCATCCATGTCCGTAATAACACAAGTCACCGGAATTCCGTTTTCAATCCATCTTAACTGTTCTAACGACTCAGCTTTTTCAAGAGAGGATGGTTCCAATCCAACAATCTTGTTTAGAGTATCAATCCTGTAGGCATAGATTCCAAGATGGCGATAGTAAGTATGGTGTTTTAGCCAATCTGATTGTTCGATATTTCTTAAATATGGAATTGGGGAACGGCTAAAATAAATGGCTTCGTTTTTATGGTTTAATACTACTTTTGCTTCACCAGGATTAAAAATGTGGTCAGCTTCTGTAGCTTCCTGAATCATGGTTGCAATTTGTGTTTCAGGATTATCAAAGCTCTTTTTTACTTCTTTAAGAATGTCGGCATTAAAAAAAGGTTCGTCTCCCTGAATATTTATAATAACATCAGAGTCTAATCCGTATTTTTCTTTGATTTTTTCTGCAGCCTCAGCACATCTGTCCGTTCCACTGGTATGGTCTTCTCTTGTCATTACTGCCTTGCCACCAAATGCTTCAACTGCATCAATGATTCGCTGGTCATCGGTTGCCACAAAAACATGCTCCAGTCCTTTTAAGCAATTTTCGTAAACCCATTGCACCATTGGTTTATCACCAATCATGGCAAGCGGCTTTCCCGGCAGGCGTGTAGAACTGTATCTGCTTGGAATTATTCCTACTATGTTCATATTTTAGACTTTTAGATAATAGACAAAAGATAAGAGATTGTCCATTATCTCTTATCTATAAGTCTAATGTCTTATACTACATTCTTTTGAAAAGATCCTTAATTTCTTCTTTTGAGATTTTGTTTTTCCAGTCATGGCCAAAAGCGTTGTCCCACATATGTTCAAGAGCCCAGCTTATTTCAACCATTTGGTCAAATTGTTCTTCGGTGCATCCTGCTGTGATATTAGCCGGGATTTCAACGCCCTGAGCGGCTTGCATTTCTTTAAAGGTTTTGTATCCTTCCGGATAGTACTTTTCAAGTTGGTTGAAAACAATGCAGTTGCCAACTCCGTGGTGAGTTCCTAAAACAACAGCTAAGCCATAAGACAAAGCATGGCAAACACCAACCTGACCATAAGTAGTACTGTTGCCTCCCATAATAGAAGCTACCATCATTTTTTCATCAGCTTCTAACTGGTCCCTGTATTTATTCATAAATACCTCAACAGTAATGTCGTTTGATTTCTCAGCAAATGCTAGTCCCATTGAATTAATCCAGCTTCCATTCATTGATTCAACATTGTGAATGAAGTTGTCCATTCCTGTAAAGAATCGATCTTCATTAGGAACAGTTGCTAATAATTCAGGATCAAAAATCACTTCGTTTGGAATAGTGTAATCGCATTTGATTCCTAATTTCTTTTCCGGCCCACTTAGTACGGCAGTCATTGAAACCTCTGCACCTGTTCCTGTAATGGTGGGAATACAGATGGTGTATATCCCTTCGTTTTTTATTAGGTCTAATCCTTGATAGTCTTTTGAATCACCAGGGTTTGTAACCATTAAACCAGTAGATTTTGCATAGTCCATGGCAGTTCCGCCACCCATACCAACCATTACAGCTGGTAAGGTATCCTGATGTGCCAGGATCTGATCACGATATTTATTTACTAAAGTGGTTTTAGGTTCTTCTGTTGAATCAATAAAAATCACTAAATCTTTATCTGATTTAGGGATGCGATTCAATATATTTTCTTTATCCTGGAAAAAGTGATCAATCATAAAAACAGTCCAGTCGTTGGTTGGTGTTTTTCTACGGTCGATTAATTCTCCCAAGTGATTGAAAGTTCCTTTGCCAAAAGCATAATGGCCCGGATTAACAAAACTTCTAAAATCGTATAGCATGGTAATTAGTTGAAAGTTGAAAGTTGAAAGTTGAAAGTTGACTTACTACATTCATAAATCAAACTTCTTTTCTCAATTTCTAATTAAACAAAAGCCATAAGTCTGACATTCTGCATTGCCTAACTTATGGCCTTTAATATTTTATTATCCTAATACTTTATCAAAAGCTTTGCATATAGCTTCCAATTGCTCAGGTGTACTTGTAATATTCATATTAATAGAAACCAAGCGGCCAATGATGTCATATGATTTTGGCAAGTCAAGGTTTTTGTAATCTTGTGGCTTGTCAAGGAATTGCATTCCTACCGGACCGGCAACTTTACACTCTGTTAAGTGATCCCAGTTTTTAATAAAGTGATAGTTGTTGTTAAACCAGTAAGCAGCAGCAACACCTTCGGCAGCTAAATCAGCACAAGCTTTTTTAGCTTCTTCCTGTGTAGGTAAAAAGAAATTCAATACAGTAGCCGAATCCCCTGATTCATCAGGAACATTCCTAAATACCACTTGTGGGAATTTCTTTAAGTAATCCTTCAGAACTTTTTTGTTTGAACGAAGACGTTCCAGGATATAATCAATTTTGCGGAACTGCGCCAAACCAACGGCAGCATGAAGTTCACTGATACGATAGTTTGTGCCCAAAATTGGGTGGTCTTCGGCACCGCGGTTGTTGCCAAGGTGGCTGTGTCCGTGGTCGCTCCATGTGTGGGCTGTTGTATAAACTTCTTCATCATTGGTTAAAACAGCACCACCTTCACCTGCAGTAATTAACTTAAAGAAGTCGAAAGAATAACAGGCTACTTTTCCAAAAGTACCTAACATTTTCCCTTTGTAAGATCCGCCCAGGGCCTGTGCTGTATCTTCAATCAATATGATGTTATGTTTGTTGCAGACTTCAACAATTTCATCAATTTGTGCCATGGCACCAACCATATGTACCAACATTACCGCTTTGGTTTTAGGTGTAATGGCTGCTTCAATAGATGCTGCAGATAAACAAAGCGTCTCGTCAATTTCTGCAAATACAGGAACTGCACCGCAATTCACCACTGCTTCAATTGGCGCAATAAAAGTAAATGGGGGAACGATAACTTCATCGCCGGCACCCACACCGACCGAAGCTAAAGAAACAGCATCTGCAGCAGTACCGCTTGTTACCATGTGGCAATACTTGGCACTATGATATTCAGCAAATTCCTTTTCAAAGGTTTTTGCTTTCCATATGCCTTTCCTTTGTTCATCGTGGTTATATCTGAATAGAATTCCTGTTTCAAGGACTTCCATTACTTGTTCTTTTTCTTCTTTACCAAATAATTCTGTACCCGGCATTTTTTTAGATTTTTAGAAGTTAGACAAAAGACATAAGACTTATGCCCTAAACGTAATAAGGGTGATTTTTAAAATCACCCCTTTATAATATGTATGTTATCCACCAAAGGGATATGTTTCTTTTATAGTCGGCTATTAAAGAATCTCTAATTTTACCAAATCCTGAACATCAAGCATCCCAACAGGCTTTCCGTTGCTAACAGCAATAATGTTATCTACTTGCTTATCTTTGAAAATAGAAACCGCTTCGTATAGTTTTGCATCAATATCAACGTTAATTGGCATTTTCATGTCAAGATCGCTCATTTTCATGGTAAGGATTTTTTCACCATCAGAATTCATGTGGCGACGCAAATCACCATCGGTGAATATGCCAACAAGATTTCCGTCTGCATCAATAACAGAAACAGCACCTGTGCCATATTTAGTCATTTCAACAGTTGCATCAGTAACCTTTGCATCCAGGCCAATAGTTGGGTTTTTGCTTCCAATTACTTCACCTACTTTTAAAGTCATTTGACGCGTATGGTTTACGAATTGCTGCGTGCCAATTTCTGTAAAGTTATTGTTGTTCAGGTTCTTCATTATATTCCAGGGAATAGTGATGTTTTGAGCACCTAATTCAATGGCATTTTTAACGTGTTCCGGATGGCGCACAGAAGAGAACATGATTTTAGTATCGTAGTTGTATTTATTAACCAGCTTAACACAGTCATCAACTAATTTTAATGCGTCATATCCCTGATCCTGCATACGGCCCACCAACACGCAAACATAAGTAGCGCCAGCTGCCATAGCCATATAAGCTTGTTGAATGTTGTATACCAGGTGGATATTTACCATCATACCTTCTTCGCGAAGCATTTTACATGCCTGAGCTGCAATTAAAGAAGCCGGGATTTTAAAAACAGTTTTCTTTTTGTCTAACCCAAGGGACAGTAAGCGTTTTGCTTCTGCAACAATTTCTTCTGCAGTGTCGCCTAATGCTTCAATCATTAGAACAGGTACCATTTTCGAAAGCTTTACAATAGCTCCGTCAATGTCGGTAATACCGTGTCGGTGCATAAAAGTTGGGGTGGTGGTTAATCCATCTATAAAACCTAACTTAAATGCTTCTTCAATTTCGTTAATGTCTGCAGAATCAAGATATAATTCCATGATATAATATTTTGGTGATTTTAGTTTTATTTTCTTGTTTGTTTTTCAATGTTGTGAATTTCGATAAGAGGTTTTAAGAACTCTTCTAATTCATCCAACGGATATTGACTGGCAGCATCACAAAGCGCTTCGCAAGGAACCGGGTGCGATTCGATGAAGATGCCGTCGATTCCGGCTGCTACTCCGGCGCGGGCAATAGGGCCAAGGTATTGACGAGTTCCTCCGTTAGGGTCGGAACTTGGAATACCATACCTTCTGATGCAATGCGTAATGTCAAATACTACAGGGTAACCTGTTTGCTGCAGTTCGTAAAAACTTCTTGGATCCACAATTAGGTCGTTGTAGCCGAATGTATATCCCCGTTCTGTAACCATGATGTTTTTGTTGCCAAAAGCCTCTACCTTTTGAACTGGTTTAATCATGTTTTCCGGAGCCAAAAATTGTCCGTGCTTTATGTTGATAGCCTTTCCTGTTTTTGCTGCCTCTGTAACCAATGATGTTTGCATGCACAAATATGCAGGTATCTGAATAACGTCCAATACCTCAGCTGCCGGCTTAACTTCAGAAGCCTGGTGTACATCTGAAATTACAGGTACATCAAAAGTGTTTTTTACTTTTTCCAATATCTTTAATCCTTCTTCCAATCCCGGGCCATGGTAAAAATCAACAGAACTTCTGTTGTCCTTTACATAAGATGATTTGAAAATAAAAGGGAGATCCAGGTTGTCAGCTATCTGCTTGAGTCTTTCAGCAGTTTTCATCATTATAGACTCCTCTTCTACCACACAAGGGCCTGCGATGATAAAAAGTTTGTCCTTGCCAAATTCTTTTTGGCCTACTTTGATATTCTTCATGCGTTGTATTTGCCTTATTGTTCTCAACGAAATTACTTAGGATAAATGAATAAAACACAACGAATTGATATGTATTTTGTCATCCTAAATTGTTTTGTATTGTGATGTTTTCTGTTTCCCAATAAAAACTACCCTTTAAAGACAATTCGTTTTGGTTGAACACGTAAAAAAACTTCACAAAATCGCGGCTAAATTAATAAATACTTATTAGATAAAGGACTAATATGGTTAATATCTGAAAAAAGATGAATGAACCGAATTCTGAAATGTATAAAGTTGCAGGAAAAAGGGATCAGGGTATTTGAAATAAAGTGTTGTTGCCTGGTACTGGAGTCTTTTCCCTAACTTTGTATTTTATTAAAATTAATACAGGAAAGATTGAAATTAGATATTGCAAAGATTGATTTGCCCGTAGTTGAAATAGTTGAGGAAGTAAGAGGGGCATTGGGAGAAGAGAATACTATTATAGTTAATGCCCCGGCGGGTGCAGGAAAAAGCACGGTATTACCCCTGGCGTTAATGAAGGAAGAATGGTTGGAGGGAAGAAAGATTATCATGCTTGAGCCAAGGCGGTTGGCTGCAAAAACAATTGCCATGCGTATGGCGGATTTGCTAGGCGAAAAAGTAGGAGAATCGGTGGGGTATCGTATCCGTTTTGATAATTGTGTTTCTGAAAAAACTAAAATAGAGGTTGTTACGGAAGGTATTCTTACGCGGATGCTGCAGTCGGATAATGCAATTGAAAACGTGGGGATGGTTATTTTTGATGAGTTCCATGAACGAAGCCTTTTTGCAGATGTAGCCCTGGCCTTGTCCAGGGAGTCTCAGCAAGTACTTCGTCCTGATTTACGGATAATGATTATGTCGGCTACCTTAAACCTCCCGCAATTGTCGTCGTTGTTAAAGGCAAAAGTGGTTCAGAGTCAGGGGCGCCAATTTCCCGTAGAGATAAAGTATGAAGGAGAGAGTGATGTGAGAATGCTTCCGGAATTGACTGCCAGGTTGGTAAAAAAAGTTATGGCAAAGGAAGAGGGGGATGTGTTGGTTTTTTTGCCGGGAGAAGGGGAGATTCGTAAATGTGAAGCTATTTTAAGGAAAACACTGAATGAAATAGCTGTTCATCCATTATATGGCCAGTTGCCGCCCTCAAGGCAGTTCGCGGCTATCATGCCTGATAAAAATGGGAAGCGGAAAGTTGTGCTGGCAACCTCAATTGCCGAAACCAGTTTGACCATAGAAGGCATAAAAGTAGTGGTGGATTGTGGCTTTTCAAGAACAATGCGTTTTGATCCGTCTTCAGCTTTGAGTCGATTGGAAACTATTGAGATTACCAGGGATGCTGCTGATCAGAGAGCCGGAAGGGCTGGTCGTTTGGCTCCTGGGGTTTGTTACAGGATGTGGACTAAAGCTACACAATCTCGTTTGAAGGAGCATCGTACTCCCGAGATTCAGGAAGCGGATTTGGCTTCTCTGGTATTGGATTTGGCTGTTTGGGGAATTTCAAAGCCGGACAGTCTTATTTGGTTAACACCGCCACCGTCGGGTTCTGTGGCTCAGGCTTCAGATCTTTTGCATCAGCTGGAAGCCTTGGAGGATGGGAAAATTACTGATCTTGGGAAAGAGATAGATAAACTCCCTTGTCATCCCCGTATTGCCCATATGTTGTTAATGGCACAGGAGGAAGGATTGGCAGAGCTGGCAACGGATATAGCAGCAGTGATGGAAGAGCGAGATCCACTGGAAAGGGAGTCAGGCATTGATGTAAATCTCCGGATAGAAGCCCTGCGAAAAAGCAGGAAAGGGTTGGTGAGTAATAAAGTTTTGTCGCGGATAGAAAAGGTGGCGAATCAGTATCGTAAAATGTTGGGAGTTAAAGTAGATAATGGGCCAGTGGATCCATTTGAAACCGGATTGCTATTGGTTTATGCTTATCCGGAAAGGATTGCCCATGCAAAACCTGGAAATAATGCCCAGTTCCGTATGGCCAATGGAGCTGTTGCTGCTGCCGGACATAAGGATGACCTGGCTCACGAAGAGTGGCTTGCCGTAGCTCAGGTTAGTATGCGTGAAGGACTTGGGAAGATTTTTATGGCCTCACCTTTAAATCCTCGTGATCTGGCTCCCATGGTCAAGGAAAAGGAAATGGTGGAATGGGATACGAAAAAAGGTGGTTTTAAAGCAGAGCGAAACCTTTGTATCGGACATATTATTCTGCAATCAAAGCCACTGCATCAGTGTGATGAGGGGCAGAAGGTTGCTGCTATTTTAAAGGCCATAGAAAAAGAAGGGGGATGGTTGCTTGATTGGAATAAAGAGGTTACTCAGTGGCAAAACCGGGTTTTAAGCTTAAGAAAATGGAATCCGGAAGAAGGATGGCCGGATGTTAGTAAAGCAACTTTACTTGGTGATGCTAAAGAATGGTTGGCTCCTTATCTATCGCAGGTTAAAAGGCCTGAGGATCTTAAGAAAATTAAGTTGAAAGAGGTGTTGCAGCATCATTTAAGTTATGAGAAACAGCAGGTTTTAGATGAATTGGCTCCGGATAGGATACAGGTGCCGACAGGATCAAAAATTGTAATACAGTACCATGCCAATGGTGACGTTCCTGTTTTGTCTGTGAGATTGCAAGAGATTTTTGGATGGCAGGAAACACCTGCTGTAAATAAGGGTAAAGTTAGTTTGTTGATGCATTTGTTATCGCCGGGTTTTAAGCCGGTTCAGATTACTGGCGACCTCAGGAGTTTTTGGGATAATGCCTATTTTGAAGTAAAAAAGGAATTAAAGGCAAGATATCCCAGGCATAAATGGCCTGATGATCCTTTGGTGGCAGAACCAAACAGGAAGTAATGTGAAGGGGGCGTTTTTTATATGCCCCCTTATTTGTTAAATTTTATTCGTTGAGGTTGTTGTCCTCTTTTTCTGTTTTGTTAAGTTGAGTGTCCTTGTCCCAGTGTGCTTTTTCCATTAACTTTTGGAAGTTATAGGTGCGGAACATTACCATCAGGTAAGCAATCATGCCGGTCCAACCGGTTTGGTGACTGGCTCCGATGCCAGCTCCGTTATCTCCATGGAAATATTCATAAAAAAGTAGGTTATTTTCCCAATGTTTGTCTTTTTGGAACTCTTCATACCAACCGTAAACCGGCCTGTAACCATTTTCGTCTTTTAAAAATATCTTTTCCAGGCGGTGGATAATTTCCTGAGCAACCTCTATTAATGTCATCATGTTGCCGGAGCCTGTTGGACATTCGATTTTAAAGTCATCCCCGTAATAAGCGTAGTTCTGGTAAAGAGCCCTTATGATTACTGTGTTAGCCGGGAACCAGATGGGTCCTCTCCAATTGGAATTGCCCCCAAACATGGAGCTGTCAGATTCCCCGGGAATATATTTTACTGTAAATTCCTCATCGTTCCATTTGAAAACATAAGGATTTTCTTCATGATGTTTAGAAAGGGAACGGATGCCGTATGCGCTTAAAAATTCATTTTCATCGAGCATTACCTTTAAAACGGATCTGAGTTTGTTTTCATTTAGTATACCGAGCAACCTTCTTTTGTTTTTTCCGGGCTCCATAGGGTTGGCAATTGTTTTTGATAATCGCTTGGTGCGCGTTATCATAAACTGATATTGCTTTGCAAAATTAGGAAGCAGTTTTAAGTGCTCAGGCTCCAAAACTGTAGAGGCGCACATGGGAAGTAACCCAACCAACGACCGAACTTTAAGTCTTGTGGCGCTACCATCTGGGAAGCGAAGTACATCGTAGAAAAACTGGTCTTCTTCATCCCACATTTCGTCTTCATTATCTCCTATTCTGTCCATTGCCGAAGCAATTTCAAGAAAGTGGTTGTAGTAATCTACTGCCTTTTCCTTGTATTCGTCATACCCCTGTATGATTAACTCCAGACTTATTTCAAGCATGTTTTGTGCGTACAGAGCCATCCATGCATTGCCATCCGACTGTTCAATGTGTCCGCCTGTGGGTAATGATTGACTCCTGTCAAAGACACCAATGTTGTCAAGCCCAAGAAATCCTCCCTGGAACGCATTTTTGGATGTTGGGTCTTTGTGGTTGATCCACCATTGAAAATTTCTATCGAGACCATCAAAACACTCCTTCAAAAACTCTTTGTCAACAATGTTGAGCATTTGTTTCAGGTTTTTGTATAGAGTAATTACGGCGTAAGCATGTACCGGGGGGTTAACATCATTGAAGCTCCATTCGTAAGCCGGGATTTGTCCGTTAGGATGCTGATAGTTCTTTTTTAAGAAGAGTGTTAACTGTTCTTTAGCAAAATACGGATCTACCATTGTTATGGGTATGGTGTGGAACGCCAGATCCCAAACGGCATACCATGGATATTCCCATTTGTCTGGCATGCTTATAATGTCGCTGTTTTTTAAATGTTCCCAGTCGTGATTGCGCAGGGAGTGGCGTGGGCCTCCTTTGTATTCGTTAAGCCATTCTGAAACATCAAATTCGTAATATTGTTTGGTCCATAGCATTCCTGCAAAGGCTTGTCGTATAACCCTTTTTTCATCCTCTGATGTATTTGGCGGGTAGATGTCTTCGTAAAACTCATCTGCTTCTTTTCTGCGGATCCCCATCCTTTCCTCAAAAGTATTAAATGAGTGTTTTGGAGTGGATGTGGACTTTAAAGCCATTCGAAGTTCAATTTTGTCGCCGGCGGGAATAGTAATATCGAACATGGCTCCAGCCTTTGTTCCGTGTTGCTCCGGGTTTATGGCTTCTGTATCGTGGTTTACAATAAATTCGTTAAAAGCATCTTTTACAAATGGTGAAGGGTTGGGGGTGTCGTAAAGTCGCTTATAATTGGTTTCGTTGTTGGTAAACAGCCATAATGGTGTTAATTCTGTGCTAAGCACATAACTGCCTAAGTTATCATCCTGGGCAATTATTGAATTGTCGTCCAAAAGCTTGATGCTTGGTTCTGTAGTTTTGTAATTCCACCAGGTGTTTCTGTACCAGAGGGTAGGGAGAAAAACTACATTGGCATCTTCTTTAGATCTGTTGTATGCAGTGATCTTTATATGGATGTTTTCGGTGCTTTTTTTTGCATATTCAATATAAACATCAAGGTAGTTGCTGTTGTTGAAAGCTTTGGTGTCAAGGAGCTCGAACTCAAAGTCGTTCTTTGTTCTGCTCCCGTTGGTGTCTACCAGTTCCAGGTAAGGGAATTCACTCAATGGATATTTATACAAATATTTCATGTATGAGTGCGTGGGCGTAGAGTCAAGGTAGAAATAATACTCCTTAACATCTTCGCCGTGGTTTCCTTTGGGGCCGGAGAGCCCAAAAAGGCGCTCTTTTAAAATAGGATCTTTTTTATTCCATAGCGACAGTGCAAAGCATAAGTGTTGCTTGTCGTCGCTAATCCCGGCAATTCCGTCTTCCCCGTATCGGTATACTCTTGATCTGGATTGATCATGGGTAAACGATAGCCAGGGATTGTTTGTTGATCCATCGTCCTCTCTAACGGTTCCCCACTGTCTTTCGCTAAGATATGGTCCCCATTTCTTCCATTCTATATTCTGGGTTGAACAATCTTCTAGACGTTTTCTTTCAGTGTTCATATTTGTTGCTTACAATTGTTTTTGATGCCACCGAAAAATACAACATATTTCATGAAGAAACCCATATTGGGCCGAGATTAACAAATTTTATTAATTTGTTTATTTTCTTTTTTGTCCTCTTGTTTTCGGTTTCTTGTATTTTGCGGCTAGTTTTCTTCTGTACGATCCACCAAGGTTTACTTTTTTGTTTTTTTCCTTTTTTTCATGATATGCCGAGCCTTTAGTTGCATCTATTTTAGGTGTTTTTATTAAAGTCTTTCCTGCAATTTCTGGTGTTTCAGTATCTAAAGCAAGTTCTGAAATCTCCACATCGGGTGGCAGTTTGTCGATTGTAACTTTGGAGCCTGTCAATTTTTCAATCTTATGCCACATTTCCTGTTCTTTATCGTTGATAAAGGCTATCGCATTCCCTTCTGCTTCAGCTCTACCTGTACGGCCAATCCTGTGTACATAGGCTTCAGCTTCATCAGGTAAGTCAAAGTTAATAACGTGTGTAACGTTGCTGATGTCAAGACCTCTGGCAATCAAGTCAGTTGCAATCAGTAATTTCAGGTTGCCCTCGGTAAATTCATTTACCATTCTGAATCTGAAATTTTGCGATTTGTTGGAATGGATAACTCCAACTTCTTCTTCAAATATTTCTTCCAGATTGTTGTATAATATGTCGGCTATTTGTCGGCTCTTTACAAAGATTAATGCCTTGTCCATTCCATGGTTTACGTCAAGCAGGTAAAGCAAAAGGTTGATCTTTGTGTAAAAATTAGGTGCCTGGTAGGCTGACTGGAATATTTTTTCTACTGGTTTTCCGGCAGGGGCTACTTCTATTTTTACAGGGTTGTAAAAGAAGTGGTTTATTAGCTCTTCAACATCATAAGTTAGCGTTGCAGAAAACATCAGGTTCTGCCTTTTTTCCGGCAACAGGTCAACGATTCTTTCAATCTGGGGTTTAAAACCCAGGTTTAACATTTCGTCAACTTCATCGATTACTAACTTTTGGATGGACTTGAATCGGAGGGTTCCGGTAAGAGCCAGGTCTATAAGTCGTCCGGGAGTGCCTACCAGTATATCCAGGCCATCGTAAACAGCTTGTTTTTGGGTGTTGATGTTTGTTCCTCCATAAACGCCGGCGATTCGCACGGTCATATATTCGGTTAATTTTTCAAACTCACCCACAACCTGTTCAACAAGTTCGCGGGTTGGTACAAGTACCAGGATCCTGGGATGACGCTGTTTGCTGAATTTTAAGTTTCTTAAAATAGGAAGTATGTATGATATTGTTTTTCCTGTTCCGGTTTGCGCAATCCCCACAATGTCTCTTCCCGACATGGCTACAGGATATACTTCTTCCTGAATAGGGGTTGTGTCGGTAAGTCCCGTTTCGCTAATGGCATTTAAAAGGGGTGTGTTTAAATTTAAATCTGAAAATTTCAAAACCGTGATATTTTAATGTTTGGGGCAAAGATAAGATGATAATTGCAAAAGGGCTAATAAACTATAAAATGTAATAGTCATTAGTTCGTTAAATTTTTATAATGTGCTGATTCTAAATATATTGAATAATTTATGCAGGATTATTATCTTATTGATTTTGAGCGAATTGTAAATCAGTCTAATGTCTATTATCTAAAATCTAACAATCTATTGAATAGTCGGAATCCTAAAAAAAAACAGTTTGAAAATTATCTCTAATAATCAAACTGTTTAAACTATAATAATGCATGGTTACGGTAAAGGTCAGTAGGTTTTGTTCTGTGAGTGATGAATTGGTTGGTTTGTTTGGGGTAGATGAGTTGATATATTAAACCTTTGATGTTTTTTTACTCCAGATATTTTCCAGGTACTCTTCTATAATAAATGTTTTGCAAGAGGTTAGGTCCTGATCAATTTTTACCGGACCTATTATCCGTGCAGCTCTGATTACTTCATCTTTTAATTTTTCTGATCTTCCACCTATGGCAATCAGGCAATTGTTCATGGCCTCTTTTGCTTTGTTTGGTGAGAATTGTATTTCTTGTTTTATTTTTGAGATAAAGGCTTTAAAGAATAAATCGCTTTTAGAACTATCCTCTCTGGCAAAATAGCTTAAAATGTCAAAGCCAACCCTTTTTATATATTCGTCAGGAGATTGAATCCATAGATACATGATGTCCTGTCCATATCTGGTTTTGGCAATTAGCTCCGCAAAATGATCAGCAATAACAAAGTAGTTTATTTCAGCGATCCATTTGTTTGCTTCGTTGCGGGTTATTCTTGTGGGGTCAGCAATCATACATGCCAGTATTCTGGCATCAATGTTTCTTGTATTCCAGAGTTTTTTTGCCAATGGCTGGTTGATGCCTTTTTCTCCTTCAGATGAAACAATTTTACTTTTGATGTTTTTTAAGTCTTCAAGGCTTGCTCCGAATAGTTCACCTTTAGCTCCATGCTGTGCATAAACTTTTCTGTTTTGATCCGTCCCGCACTTTTCTAATTCAGTATAAATATTCTCAAAATTCATAAGGTAAAAATAAGAAAAGTTGAGGAGTATAAAAAGTTTATCTTTTATTTTTAAAGAAGTTTGTTATTAAAAAAGAGCAGTCTTTTTCTAAAATACCACTAATTACGTTTGTTTTTGGATGTAAAACGGGGGGTGTGTGTCTTGAAAAACCTCTTTTTGTGTCGGAAGCTCCAAAAACGATTCTTCCAATTTGCGACCAGCTTAAAGCGCCAGCGCACATGGTACAGGGTTCAAGGGTGACGTACAGTGTGCATTCGTTAAGGTATTTTCCACCTAAGAATTCGGCAGCAGCTGTTATTGCCAGCATTTCGGCATGAGCTGTTACGTCATTCAGTGTTTCGGTAAGATTGTGTGCCCTTGAAATGATTTGTTTGTTGCAAACCACCACTGCGCCAACCGGGATTTCATCTTTGTGAAGTGCGTTTTTAGCCTCGTTAAGTGCTTGTTGCATAAAATATTCGTCTGAGAAATTGATTTTCGTCATCTTTTGATTTTATATTAGTGTAAATAGACTTGATTTATTTAATTTCTTTATATTTTCGCATGTTAAAATAACCAGTAGTTTATTTTTCGAAAATAATTAAATAATAAGCGGGTTAAAAAATAATTTTGAGATAATAAAATAACAACTATAATGTACAGATCGCATACTTGTGGAGAGCTTAGGCTTGAAGATGTAAATAAAGAAGTGACCCTTAGTGGATGGGTGCAAAAAGTTCGAAACCTTGGAGGAATGACTTTTATTGATTTAAGAGACCGATATGGAATTACCCAGTTGGTATTGGATGTTGAATCAAGAAAGGATTTGAGTGAAAAGGCGCGTAAGTTAGGAAGGGAGTATGTAATTCAGGTGACCGGTAAGGTTGCCGAAAGAAGTAATAAAAATACAAAAATTCCAACCGGGGATATTGAGATTCTGGTTGATGCTTTTGAGTTGCTAAATGTTTCGGAGTTGCCTCCGTTTACAATAGAAGACGAAACTGATGGGGGTGATGAATTGAGGATGAAATATCGTTACCTGGATTTACGCCGTAACCCTGTCAGAAAAAATCTTGAGTTGCGACATAAGTTGGGTTTTGAAGTGCGTAACTTTTTAAATCAACAAAATTTTATTGAAACAGAAACGCCTGTCTTAATTAAGTCAACTCCGGAAGGAGCTCGTGATTTTATCGTACCTTCAAGGATGAATCAAGGAGAGTTTTATGCTTTACCACAATCTCCGCAGGTGTTTAAGCAATTGTTGATGGTAGCAGGCTTTGATCGCTATTTTCAAATAGTTAAATGTTTTAGGGATGAGGATTTAAGAGCAGATCGTCAGCCGGAGTTTACACAAATTGACTGCGAAATGGCATTTGTAGAGCAGCAGGATGTGTTGTCGACTTTTGAAGGTATGACCAAGCATTTGTTTAAGGTGATTAAAGATGTTGAGTTTGATTATGATTTTCCTCAGATGCCTTTTGATGAGGCCATGAAGTATTACGGTTCGGATAAGCCTGATATTCGTTTTGACATGAAGTTTGTTGAGATGAAAGAAATGATGGAAGGTTGTGGTTTTAAGGTGTTTGAAGACGCGGAGTATGTTGGTGGAATTTGTGCGGAAGGATGTGCATCATATACAAGAAAAGAGCTTGATAAACTGACTGATTTTGTTCGTAAGCCTCAAATTGGGGCCCAGGGGCTGGTATATGTAAAGTATAACACGGATGGTACATTTAAATCGTCAGTTGATAAGTTTTTTGATGAGGCTGCACTTATGAATTGGGCAGAAAAATTTGATGCCAAACCTGGAGATCTGTTATTGATTTTAGCCGGAGCAAAGGCTAAGACCCAAAATGCTCTTTGTGAACTTCGTTTGGAGATGGGCGCGCGATTGGGGCTTCGTGATAAGAATAAATTTGCTCCTTTGTGGGTGGTTGATTTTCCGCTGTTGGAATGGGATGAAGAATCAGAAAGGTATCATGCCATGCATCACCCGTTTACGTCGCCCAAAAAAGAAGATTTTGAAATGCTTGATGCTGAGCCGGGGAAAGTTAGGGCAAATGCATACGACCTTGTTATAAACGGTGTTGAAATAGGGGGAGGTTCTATCAGAATTCATGATGATGAATTGCAGCATAAAATGTTTCAGTTGTTAGGCTTTACAGAAGAAGAGGCAGAGAGTCAGTTTGGATTCCTGATGAATGCCTTTAAATATGGTGCGCCGCCTCATGGAGGTGTTGCCTTTGGGTTTGATAGGTTGGTTTCGCTATTTGCAGGAATTGATTCTATTAGGGATGTTATTGCGTTCCCAAAAAATAATTCAGGAAGGGATGTGATGATTGATTCTCCTTCGCCAATCGCTAAAGATCAATTGGATGAATTAAGTATTTCTCTTAAAGAAATTAGGAAATAAGAAATACTGGATATGAAAAAAGGCGATTTCCATATTTTGGAAATCGCCTTTTTTGATTTGAATTTCTATGATAAATTAAATCCTGGATAGTTCTTTATAAAAGTTTTTAACAGGATTTGCATACATTTCCATTAAAGTGTTTTTAATAAAAACGGCATCTGCGCTTTTGTCTAGTCTGGAGATGTGTTCGTCGATGTACTCGTGGAAGGTAACTACGTCCTCCTTTGTGTATTTGTTCTTGAAGTTGTTGTTAGCATTGATGATATCTGCGGCTATAAAATTGCCTGGCCATAGTTTATAGTTGTTATGGATTTGTTCATCAATTAACTCCGCAAGTCCACTAATTTGTTCGTTTTTATCAAGAGCTGCAAGTGGCTTTAGTTCGTTTTTAATTGGAGTTCCAACTTTAAAATGTACTCTTCCTTTTCTTCCCTTAATGCCGGCGCCCATGTGTTTCAGGTCGTCCTCCTGGGTTTTTTTGTAATCGGGATTTTCTTTTTTTAGTAAGGCTTCGTGAGCTTTAAGGTAATCGCAGGGGTCGTATTCGTATGAAATGGCTATAGGAACAATCTGTAATTCTTTAAAGCTTTCCTCGAAATTCCTGTTCCCACTCAAGTCAAGCATTTTTAAGAGGCTTGACTGGGTTCTGTCGTCACCGTCTTTTGATCGTCCTTCTCTTTGTGCAATCCAAATGCTTGAGTTGCGTTCTGTTATATCGTAACGAATATATTCTGATAAAAGCTTTGAACTCATCAGCATCTGCCTGGCTGGTAAATTCCTTTTTACAATAAACGATTTGTTTAGTTTTACCAGTTTGGTAATCCATGGGTATATTAGTAAATTGTCACCTATGGCAATTTCGCAAGTGTCGTGGCTGTGGTCGTGGAGCAATATGTTTAAAAAGGCAGAGTCTAAAACTATGTCTCTGTGGTTGGAGATAAAGATATAGCTTTTTGAGGGATCTAATTTGTCCAGTCCTTCACAAGATAAGCCATGGGTGGTTTTTTTAATAATGTCCTTAATAAAGGGATAGATAATTTCAATCTGAAATTCCTTTATTGTTTTTAAAGACAATAGTTTGTTTGTAAAGCTATCTATGGGAATTTGTGGAAATAAATACAGGAGTAATCTTTTAAACGATTCTTCTTTCATCAACTGCTCAAATACCTCTTTCATTTCATGGTCCCTGTATGGACGTATGGAATCGAATTTTTGGTCTGTTACCATTTTATGCTTTTAAAAATTTGTTACAAAATTATTACAATCATTCGATATAAGAAATTCTTTGGTGTTTTTAAGGCGTTGTTGCGCGTTTTTTTGTGCTAAAAATAGCGTATTGTTTATAGTAATTACATATAATGAACAAAATCCATATTATGGAATAAATTCCAAAAAACAGCAATAATTTAAAGTGTTGTGAAGTTAATGTGTTGAAAATCAGTGTGTGTGAAAAAGTGGCATGGGCTTTGGTATTTGTGGTTCGAAACACAAACACGCAAGTTTATGATTAAGATTAAAACTTACCAAAATACAGTATTGGTGTCTTTCGATGAGGCCAGAAATAAAGAGTCAATAGATTCTGTGGAGTTCAAAAATGAACTTATTCAAAAGTTAACCCATCCGTTTTCTAATATAATGGTTGATTTTGCTCAGGTAAATGAAATTAGTGCAGCTACCATTGATGCTCTTATAGCCGGACAAAGATTGTCGGAAATGAATAAGGGGCAGGTTAGTTTATTTAATGTCAAGGAAAAAGTGTTTAAGATGCTTCGTTCTGCCAAGGTTGACCATCTGTTTTTCTTTTGTGATATTCCTAAGCCATTTTCATCTGATTTGTTGATGGCGTAAAAAATAGTGTTGTGTTGATAAAGCCGGAAGCTCGCGTTATGTCCCCACAGAAGCAGCTTCCGGCAAATTAAGCCTTCACAAGTATAGTATAGTAATAAAGTATCTGGATTTTTAGATATTATTGTTTGATTTATTATCAATGATAATTTTAAAAAACTATTTTAGCGGAAAATTTTAGAGTGTTGTGTTGATTGATGCCGGGAGTTGCGAATATTTGTCCCCACAAATGTAACTCTCGGTGTTTTTCAAATTAAAATATTAAAGATTGTGTTGTGTTGATTGATGCCGGGAAATATAAGTCGTCAGACTTTGTTTTTCCGGTATTTTTCATTTTTGGGACATGATGAACATAAAATTTTTTTGGGAGCAGAAGACAACAATTTTATAAAACTATCCGTATCTTATGAGCACAAAGTTGGGTATCATTAAATAAAAAAGACTTAATCATGACCAAAATTTTAGTTCCTATTGATTTTTCTGATAATTCATTAAATGCATTGGAATACGGAATACAGATTGCAAATAAATTAAATGCCAATCTCCGAATTCTGCATGTAAAAACAAAAAAGGTATATTATAAATATTCGGATAAGAGCACGGACGATATTTTGAATGATAATGTAGCTGATTGGTTAGAAGATATTATTAAAAAGCGAAAGGATAAATATAATGTACCCGGAGGTGTTTTTGATTATAAGGTTAGGGAAGGAAATGTGATTATGGAGGTTTCAAACCAGGCCAAATATGATGATGCTGCCCTGATAGTTATGGGAACGCATGGTGCTTCCGGCTTTGAGGATAAGTGGATAGGAAGTAATGCCTATCGGATGGTTCATAGTTGTACAGTTCCTGTTTTAACCATCCAGCCAAACAAAAAATGGAATGGTATTGATAAAGTAGTATTGCCGGTTGGTATCAATGGGTCCAGTCGCCAAAAAATACCGGCAACAGTTGCAATGGCAAAACTATTTAATGCCAAAATATATGTGGTGGGTTTAAAAGATAGTGGGTATAACCTTTTGCTTCCAAGGATAAATGCTATCGTAAAACAAACTGTGAGATATATTCAGAAAAAAACTGATTTAAAGGTTGAATCAACAGTGTTAAGTGGCAGGTCAAAAGCAGAGATGTTAATGAATTACACAAAAGAGGTTGATGGAGACATTATTGCTACTAATGTATGGCATTCATCAAATCCGTTTGAAAACTTAATAAAGCCTTTTGCAAATCAATTGATTAATGAGTCTGCTTGTCCGGTATTGGCTGTCCCAACAAAAGAATCATTATATTTGCAGGCTAAATATTAAAATGAGAAAATGATCAGGATTGTTTTTGTGATTATAGTAGGTTTTGTTTGTTCTTTTGCGGTAGCACAAAACAAGTCGGGGCAAGAGTTTTTTAGTAACCTGTCAGAACAGAAAGAAGGAGAGGGGTTTTTAAGTATTTCGCAACCAGAGGATATTCAGGATTTAGTAGGAATTCACCTTGATTGCAATAAGAGAGCCGGAGGTGTGGATGGTTTCAGGATTCAGCTTTTTCTTGGATCGGGGAAAGATGCTAAAAAACAAGCAGGAGAGGTAAAGGCTAAAGTGTTGGAGTTATTTCCCGAAGAAAAGATTTACCTTATGTATGAAGCACCCTTCTGGCGGATTCAGGTAGGTGATTTCAGGAGTAAAAGTGAATCTTTGCAATTGTACAGGGAGCTTAAAAAAGAGTTTCCAAGCTGCTACCCGGTTCCTGTGGATAATATACAAATGTCGAATTTGAAATAGAATATATGAACGCTTCCTGTTTTAGGGGGCGTTTTTTATTTTAACCCTTTTTACCTTATGAGTGTTGGGTAAGCCAAAAAAATAGAATAAATTTGCGCTTTCTTAAAATAGTTAGTCTCTTAAAAATATTATGAGCGATCAGATTAAGCATGAATGTGGTTTTGTGTTGATAAGATTACGCAAACCATTAGAGTATTATAAAGAGAAGTATGGTTCATGGATGTATGGACTGAACAAGCTCTATTTATTAATGGAGAAGCAACACAATAGAGGGCAGGATGGTGCAGGAGTTGTAAGCTTAAAAATTGATCAGCACTCAGGGAGCAGATATCTTTCCCGATCCAGGTCAAACAAGGCAAACCCAATTCAACAAGTGTTTAATGATATTCACGCTCGCCTGGATAAGGTTGAAGGGGCTAAGCCTGAATTGGTGAAAAACCCGGAATGGGCAAAAGAGCATATGCCTTTTTGTGGTGAACTGTACCTGGGGCATCTTCGTTATGGAACTTTTGGCAGGCATAGTATTGATTATGTGCATCCTGTGATGAGGGAAAATAACTGGCGTTCAAGAAACCTTGTTTTGGCAGGTAATTTCAACCTCACTAATGTGGATGAGATTTTTAGAAATCTTGAAGATCTGGGGCAGCACCCTAAAGATTTTACAGATACGGTTACTATCCTTGAAAATGTAGGGCATTTCCTTGATGAAGAAAATCAGTACCTGTTCCGTCAATACAAAAATGAAGGTTACGCCAACAGGGATATCTCTCACCAGATTGAAGAAAATCTTGATGTGAGAAAAGTTCTGGAAAGATCCAGCAAACGATGGGACGGAGGCTATGTGATTGCAGGTATGTTTGGTCATGGAGATGCGTTTGTTACACGCGACCCATGGGGGATTCGTCCGGCATCTTATTATTATGATGATGAGGTGGTGGTTATTGCATCTGAAAGGGCAGTGATCCAAACAGCTATGAATGTTGGTTTTAATGATGTTCAGGAACTGAAGCCGGGTCATGCATTGATAGTGAAGAAAAATGGTGATGTTAAAGAAGAGCTGATAAGGGTTCCGCAGGAACGTCGTTCGTGTTCTTTTGAGAGAATCTATTTTTCCAGGGGAAATGATAAAGTTATTTACGAAGAAAGGAAAGAGTTGGGAAGGTTACTGGCTCCAATTCTTTTAGAAAAAGTAAACTACAATATTGAGCAAACCGTTTTCTCTTATATTCCAAATACTGCAGAAACTGCTTTTTATGGTATGGTGGAAGGTGTTCGGAACGAGGTGAACCAGAGAAAAGTTCAGCAGATTCTGGAACTGGGGCCGGATGCAAAAGAGGAACAGCTTTCAGAAATTTTACATACTCAACCGAGGGTTGAAAAAATGGCCATAAAGGACGTTAAGATGAGGACCTTTATTGCCGATGACGAAAGCAGGGATGATTTGGTTGCCCATGTATATGACGTTACTTATGGCGTTGTTAAAAATAATGAGGATACATTGGTTGTTATTGATGATTCTATTGTTAGGGGGACAACCTTAAAGAAAAGTATCCTGAGGATCTTAGACAGGCTACATCCTAAAAAGATTATTATTGTATCTTCGGCTCCTCAAATTCGATATCCGGACTGTTATGGGATAGATATGGCCAAGTTAGGGGATTTCTGTGCTTTTCAGGCTGCCATAGCGTTGTTGAAGGAAAGGGGTATGCAATCGGTAATTGATGATGTTTATAAAAAATGTAAAGAACAGCAATTCTTGCCTAAAGAAGAAATTGTAAACTACGTTAGGGAGATTTATAAGCCATTTACAGTAGAGGAGGTTTCTGCCAAGATTGCAGAGATGTTAACACCCCACAATATTGATGCTGAAGTAGAGGTGGTGTATCAAACTATTGAAAATCTTCATAAGGCTTGTCCAAATGATAACGGAGATTGGTACTTTACAGGTAGATATCCAACAGCAGGAGGTAACAAGGTGGTTAATACATCTTTTATCAACTTTGTTGAAGGGCGTAATGCCAGGGCGTACTAAAGATTAAAGTAAGATATATTTTAACGGCTGTTCAATAAATGAACGGCCGTTTTTGTTATCTGTCGGCTAAAATACGCTTTGCTGTATTGATGTATGTATAGGTTTCAGAAGGGTGATGGTTTACTTTTTGAGAACTGCGCTTGTGCCCCAGGCGAACAACAATGGCGTTTTCTTTTTCTAATACAAAGATATATTGCCCATAAATTCCCCGTGCGTATGGTATGGTATCTCTGCCTGATTGGATAAGCCACCATTGGTAGCCATAAAAATCAACAGGCTGTTTTGTTTGTGAATCAATAAGATAGTGGGCTGGGGTAATAGATTCTGAAATAAAGGATTCGGGAAATATTTGAACACCATTAATTTTCCCTTTGTTCATAATTATTTTGCCAATACGGGCAAAGTCACGGGCGTTGCTGTTCAGGCAACAGTATGCTTTCTCGTTTCCGTTTTCTTTATCCAGGCTCCAAAGGGCTGTGTGTTTTGCTCCTAAGGGTTTCCATATTTTTTCAGAGCAATATTCTGAAAGTGTTTTTTTTGTTGCATTTTCTACAATAATAGCCAGTAACTGAGTGTTTCCGCTTAAATATTTAAACTCAACTCCGGGGACTTCTATTGGTTTAAGACTTAATGCTAATTCATTTATATGATCCCCATAGTAGGCTTCTGTTGTCATTGAAAATGGGTTGCTGTAGCTTTCTTTCCAGTTTAGTCCGGAACTCATGGTTAAAAGATCCTTGATGCATAATTTATTATAGGCTGTATTGTTAAATTCCGGTATATAATTGGTGACCGGCTCGTTCACGTCTTTAATAAGCCCATCCTGAATTGCTGCACCAATTAATAATGACACAATACTCTTAGAGGCAGAAAAGGAGTTTGAAAGTGAATTTTCGTTATAATCATCCCAATACTCTTCGTAAATAATAGAGTCGTTTTGAATAATAATATATGCCACCGATTCGTAGAGCTCCAGGGTGTCTCTTTCGTTTGGTTGTAGTGTGTGTTGCATATAATCTTTGGCAATATACCAGGGTTTGTATTTGCCTGCTTCTACCTCCCTGTTTGCAAATATTGTATAATCCTCAATCCCGGGGAATAGATATATGATTGATTTTTTTACATAATTGGGCGTAGAGAAATATATAAAGCCCAAAAGCAATATTATCAATATAATTCTGAATTGTTTAAGCATATTCTGATGTTTTTTATTCAGGTTCTTCAGGATTCCATTCTTTAAAAGTAATCAGGTCAGGAAATGCTTCGGGTTTATAGATTGATTTTCCGCTCAAAGTTCTCAGGCATTCCTGGATGCCCTCAGCTAAACTTGGGTGAGGATAGAATATTTTTAACACTTCCTGCAGTGAGTTGCCCTGGTTAATCAGATGGGCAACTGAAACAATATAAGCCGAAGCTTGCGGGCCGCCTGCTCTCATGCCTAGTATTTTGCGCTGATCATCGTTACTTACTATTATTTTTACAAATCCATTGGTGTTTCGCATGGCAATTGCGCGATTTACTAGCTTGTTTGAGTAATAAGCAACTTTATGCGGAACTTTGTGGGCACGCAACTGCTTTTCGTTTAGTCCCACTGATGCCAATTCTGGTTTGAAGAACATGAGCGTAGACATGTGGCTGTAATCGAGAGGGTAGCATGGCGTATCGGCAATTTGTTCAGCCGCTAACCTGCCCTGAAATTCTGCCACGCTATAGAGTTGGGTGTGACCTGTTACATCTCCGGCTGCATAAATATGGGGTTGGTGTTCAGTTTCTTTAATGCAGCAATGGTCGGCAATTTCCAGGGTGCCTCTTTCTGTTGTTTTTAACCCTGCATTTTCTAGTCCCAGTTTATCTGTGTTGGCAACCCTTCCTATGGCAACCAGGGCAACGTCAACTTCTATAACCATGCTGTTCCCTGCTTCGTAATCCAAAATAACCTCAAGGTGTTCCGGATGTTTTTTTATGGTTCTTAGATTTGCGGTTTGATGGATGATTACACCATTATTTTCCAGGTTTTTAGAAACAAATTCGCTTACATCATTATCTTCGTATGGCAATACCCTTTTTGCCCTGTCTAACAGGTGGACTTCTGTTTGTTTAAAGTTGCTGAAGATGGTGGCAAATTCACAACCAATAATTCCGGATCCGATAATAAGCATTCGTTCCGGAAATTTTTTCAGGTTAAGTATGTCCTCAGAATTGATTATCCTTTTGTGATCAATTTCCAGTCCCGGGGCTTTTCTTGGCTTGGCACCGGTGGCTATGATAAAGTTTTTTGCGGTTAGTCTTTTAGAGGAGTCTTTGTTTGTTATTGATATGGTATGGGTATCAATAAATTTAGCCCATCCTTTTTCAAGTGTCAGCGACCCTTTGCCGTTTTTTTCTTCTGAAAAGGTTTCTATCTGGCTAAGGATCTGGTATTGTTTTTCTTTTGCAGCATGAATAACTGTTTTGATTACTTCCTTAAAATCTACGCTTAAACTTCCCGATCTATACCCCCTGTCAGTTCTGGCTGCTACAGAGTAGTCCATGCTAAGTTCGTACATGGTTTTGGAGGTTAAAGCCCCGTTCATGATTCCTGCTCCCCCTATATGCGATCCTTCCACAATACAGATGTTTAAACCAAAATCGAGGGCTCTTATGGCTGAAGAAAAACCGGCAGGGCCTGAGCCAATTATTATTAAATCATAATCTTTCATCTGTTTGTGTTTTGATAATTATGGAAATTTGGGACTCGCCATATTTTAACATTTACCTTTATGATAAAGTTTTTATTATGGCTTGTTTTAACGGTATTTGTTTAATCTAAAATAGGGGATTGTGGGTCAATATCAAAGAATCTGTAATAAAAAAAAACTGCCTTTTGGGGGCAGTTTTTATATCAAAGAGAATTAAATATTTGAAGTGCTCGCTTTTTTAAGATCTTCTTCAAGATCTTTTAGACCTTTTTCTGCCTTCTCAATTTTTTCCTTCCGCGTTTTGTATTCTTCTTCAGATAAGTCTTTCTTTTCCTTTTCTAATTTGTCTTTTGCTTTTTTGATTTTTTCTTTGGCTTCTATTGCTTTTGTTTCACCCTTGCTAATGGAGTTTTTAAGTTCTTCTTTCTTTTCTTCTTTTAGTATTTTTGCTTGTCTTGCTCTTTCCTGGCCAAACTCTTTTCCTGTCAATTCTGCTTTGTTTTTTCCATAAGCATGACCTTCTTTTAATTTTTCACCTGCCTTTTCTTTTACCTCTTTAGCTTTTTCAGAAGCTTTTTCTACATCATCATGGTGTTCTTCCTTCTCTTTTTTTACTTTATCTTTTGCTTTGTTAAAGTTCTCTTCTGTTTTATCTTTTCCTTTTTTTAATGCCTTTTCAATTTTTTCTTTCCCTTTGCCTTTTTCTTGCTGGGCAACTGCTGCTCCTGAAATTAGAGAAAATGCCAATAAAAAAAATACGGAGCGAATTATAATGTTTTTCATAGTTTCTATTCTAAGTCATTTAATAAATCATCTAATTTCTCTGCCGATTCTTCTATTTTGATGGCTTCTGCTTCAATCTTTTTTGCTTCTGCTTCAATTTTTTCAATTGCTTGTTTAGTTTCGGAGTCCTCAGTTTTTTGTTCTTTTTTGCCTCCACAGCCTACAGTAAATAGGCCCAGGAGCAATGCAGGTACGATTAGTTTTTTCATTTTTTGGATGTTTAAGTTGTTCTTAATGTGATCCTAATTTAAATAAATAAAACCTAAATGTGAATTTTATGGAGTTGTTTAACCGGTAAATGGTACTGTTTATTAATTTAAAACCGAACTAACATAATCCTTGTCTGATTTCTGTATGTGGGTGATCAGCCAATCCTTCAGGAAGTTTGTAATCTCAAAAGACAGGACCATCCTTCCGTTTAAAAACCGTTCCTCCAAATTGGCCACTTTGTCAGTAAATTCCTTGTGTTTTACTTTGTGTTCCAAAAGGTTTTTATATCCCGACCTTTCAAGAAGTTCTTCTTCTGTTTTAAAATGAAAACTGATGTATTCCTTCATTTTTTTAATGAGGTCACCAATAAGCTCATTGCTTGACTTGTTTTGAATTTCCAGGTAAAATTCGTTTATCATGTCAACGAGTTTTTTGTGTTGTTCGTCGATGATTTTAATGTTTAGGTTGTAAGATTCGTTCCATTTAATAATAGCCATAATGTTTTGTTTTTTTTTGTCTGAATTATTTGGAAAGAAACAATACGGACACGGACATGTTCAACATTATTGCTATTAAAAATAGTTAATTTTTTGATAGGTTTTTAATGTGTTGAAAATCTATGTAGTATAATATTTTAATAGAGAATGTGTTGGTAGCAGAAGATTCGAAAGTGTTTTTAAAATTATTCTCCAGACCATAAATTGGGTTGGATTCTTCATTGAATATTTCGTTTTTCCATGCCAAAGATAGTTCCGATCCGGGAGCAAAGTGCCATTTTAACGTAGTGTCTATGTTAAAAATATTATAATTGCTGTCGTTGTTTTCATTGTAATCTACATTGTTTTTTAGTGATCCATCGTCCTGAAGTTGAAAAAACTGTTTGTAGGCGACTGCCGACCAATAGTGGCGAGCCCTAAAAGCCAGGCTTAGCTTGTTGTTGAAGGTGTAGTCAATCTCAAGTTCGTTTTCAATGGTTTCTACATTTCTCTTTCCAAAGTATATCACTGCTTCGTCATCGGAAAGGTCTGCAAAGCCATTGTCGTTATTATCAAACCTGAAATTAATATCGTATTCAAGCCGTAGGTGTTGGTTGGGACGGGTATCCAGGCCTAAGCCTATCCAGCTGCTGTTTTCGTCGGTGTTGGGATGGTTAAATCCACCTATGAAGAAGTTATAGTAAAACTTCTTCCTGAAATCTGATTGATAATAAAAGTTGTAGGAGATATGATAGGATTTTGAATAATACCTTCCTTCTACGCGTGTTTCGTCATAATCATTGGTTTTTGATGAATAACTAATGTTGGGATTGATAACACTGTTGTTTTTGAATCTGATGAAAGTCCAGAGTCCTAATTCATGATTGATTTTGTCCCCGGGGTCTACAATTCTGTTGTATTCAGCATCAAAACCGGTGTAAATTTCTCTGATTATCCCAAAGGGTTCCCTGATTGCATATTCCGTTGAAATTTCAGTATTTAACCTGTTATTTCTTTTCAAATATCCCATATCGTTAGGATTGTAGTTTTTTGAGAGAAATTCCTGTTCAATGCCATAGATGAAATTTCCCTTATCTTTCTTTATTTCAATATTGGCAAAGCCTCCGTTTTCTACCAAATGACTTTCATTCTTGCGGTTGCTTATTCCTCCTTTTCCGTTGAGAGAGTATCTTTTCTTTTTGTCGCGTAGTGCAAATTCTGTAGCAGTAACGTTGGCCCGGAAGGGGGTGTTTGCCATAGTCATATTGTTGTTGATGAGACTTATGTATGAGTTGTTTTCTAAAGTTTTGTCAATGACAATTGTATTGTAGTTTGTAAATGGCTGGACTTCGAGGTGTCTTTTGATGCCGGTAATAGTGTCTTTTATTTCAGATTCGGCCGCTAACGACATGGCATTTAGGAATCCGAAGCCCCACCCATTAGTGGTTCTACCCGAAATTTTAGTGGCATTAGCTAATCTGGTTGAACTAGGGTTGTAAACTATAATTTCATTTTCGTTTAAGCTATCTTCAGCTTTGTCTGCAAATTTTGGCTTTGCTCCAATTCTTCTCGAGTAAAATATATCGCCCCGGTTAAAAAGTTCTGTTCCTTCTGTGAAAAATTGTCGTCGTTCGTCATAATATAATTCGTATGGAGACAGGTTTAATTGTTTATCGTCAGATTGGATTTGGCCAAAGTCCGGGATCAGCATCATATCGAGTGTGAAGCTTTCGTTAAACCCGTATTTCACATCTAGCCCGCCACGGTAAATCACCTCCGGGTTGGTTTTGTCACCAGATGCTTCTATATAAGTGGCGGCATAGGGGGTGAATGATAGCCGTAATGGGGGCTTTATGTTTTTAATGCCGGTTAATTCGCCTTGTTGGTGAATGAAACCGGATATTTGCTTGTTTATAAAACTCCAGGAGTTATTGGAGTTGTACCTTCTGATATTACGAAACATGTTTAAACCCCAGGTGTGAATGTTCCGGTCGGGGAAACGTAGGTTCGAATAGGGTATTTTCATTTCAATTACCCAACCTTTATCGGTGACTTTTGTTTCACTGTGCCAAACAGCATCCCAGCTTTCGTCTTCATAATCATGGTCTGTTTTAATAGCTTTTATATCGGTTTGTACACCTGCCGGATTGATGAAAAAACCATAGGCGAGCTGTCCTTGGTTGTAGGGGTCAAAATATATCCCAAAGTAGTCGGATAACCCAATGTTGTCTCTGCTGCTTAAATAATTAAAAATACTATCCGGGTGTTCATCGTATAACATGGCTCCTACATAGATCGCTGTTTGGTCATAAAAAATATATACCTCCGAATTTTGAAGTGCAGGCTTGCCATTGTTTGGTTGTAGCTGCACAAAGTCTTTTGCAGGAATTGAAATTGAGTAGACGTCTTCATCGAGAATGCCGTCTATAGATAGTGGTTTGGATATTTTTAGTGCTTCAATGCTTTTTTTGTTTTGAGCTATACTATAGGTTGTAATAAATATTGCTGTAATGAACAGGGATATTTTCATGAAAGGTTTGTTAGTTATGTTTCTCGTAAATTAATCATTTTTAGTCAGAAATTGAGTTGAATAGTTAAAATTGTTCGGATCTACGTTTGAGGATATTAAATTTTGTTCAAGAAAAATGGGATATTGAGCAAGCGTTTCAAAAAAAGCTTTTGCCGAAAAGCATTTTAGTTGGTAAAATTGCTTTTCGGCATTTTTTATTAGATATGCTTTAGTCTAAAATATCCTCAATCTTGAAATTTTTCTTAGTATGGTCATCGTCGTAATCAAAAACCATATCGCCGGTTTTATCTAACGAAATTGAATTTAAATCAAACCATATAAAAGCTTTTCCAACCTGGACTCCATTTAAAAAATTAAGCTTATAGCTGGTTGCCGAAGTATTTACAATTTGCATGTTGGCATTGTTTTCAATGTTCATGGCATCAAGAGAGATCTTTTTGCCTTTGTAGGTTTCGATTTTTACTACGCCACCTTTGTTTACAACAAACTGCATTCGTAACAAACTTTCGTAAATGCCTGGATTGTTTTTTGGGAAGCTTGGGTTGTTTTTATTGATGAGATTACGAACATTGATGCCGCTAAAGCTACCTCCGTTTTGAGATAGTATTTTTAAAGCTGCAAATAACGGAACCATATGTTTGTTGAATGATTGTGTTTTATAATCGTCGATAAAGGATTCGAGTTGATCTTCGGTGCTGTAAGTGCTTGTGGTTAATGTAATGGGCACATCTTTGGTAAGCCCCTCAATTTCTCCAACAATTCCTCTTACAACGATGTCGTTTTGCGAATCGACAGTGATTTTAGAATCAAAGCGAACCTTGTCGGTTGGGAAGGAAACTAAATCTACTTTTGTGCCATCAGGCCTGAACTTGCCGTAAAAAGCCAGTTTCTTACCTTCAGGAGCTTCAAAGTCAATATTTTCATGTAAAATGGTCTGTGCTCTGTTGGATATTCCTAAAATTAAATGGGCAGATTGTTCGCTCTGGCAAATTCTGCGGTTACTGATACTTATTGCTCCGGCATAGTTAATAAGAGCGTATACGTTTCCTTTTTTGCCTACATTGAAAGCTTGTGTAAATCCAAAATTAGAGCAATTTACAGGTAAAAACCATTCCATGTCCCCTTTGTTATCAAAGGTTGCAAACCATAAATCGCGGGTACCATTGTGCGACGAGAAGTTTTTGTCGCCTATCTGAATGTCACTATCATACCATCCGGAAACAATGTACTTGCCATTTTCGGCAATTGTTCGGTTGTTGATGAATATATTTCCTTTGTTGTTGGCTTCTATGCTTTGGGCAATCATTTGCCAAATGTTATTCATCTGGCTATTGTTGTTTATTTTAATGGCTATTGGAGTGTAATCTTTGTACTCAGGCATTACCGATCCAATGGGTGCATTAATGTATGTAGGGTCGCAAATAGTGTAATTTTTATCGCCAACAACAAAGTTGTATCCTTCTACCGGTTGTGAAAATGAAACAGCCGCGGCCATGTGGCTGAAGTAAGTAAGGGCTACGGCATCTAAACCAATTAAATCGCCTACTAATCTGGTAAATAATACAGTTCTGTCTTCGCAATCGGAGTATGGATAATAGAAAATTTCATCCGGAAAAAACATCTTTTCTTTGCCAAACTGGTCGCGGTCGGTTTTGTATTGGAATGAGTTGTGTAAATACTTTAGTAAATAGGAAACGGCTTCTGTTTCGCTCATGTCTTTTATTCGGGGACGGATGTAATCGTATAGCTCATCCTTCACTGTTCCTGACATGGCTGCTTCCAGATATACCTTGTTATTGGTTTGTGGGAAGCTTGCCAGGAACAACATGTTCGACTTGTTCATATGTAGCTCAAGAGGAGAGCTTTCGTTTGGAAGGGTTGTTTTTTTAACAATAGTTTTGCTGTTGCTCAGGTTCAATGCGTAAGGAAGGTGCAGGTCGATGGCTTTTGTGGCTCCGCCAAAGTTTTCTTCGTAAGTATAGAGGTTTTTTTTGCCTAACTTATTGTCGATTAAATAGTAGTTGTATCCGTTAATATAATAGTATGGTTTTTCATAAACTTCCTGAATGAACGGGAGCATCAGGCATACGGTATTTCCATTATATCCAATTTTTGCCTGGTATCCAGCCTGGTTCAACATAGCCCATTTCCAAAGTTCCTGGTTGTTGGACGATGTATAAAGTGTTTTTGATGTTTTGTTTATTAGTTGATAGATGCCCCAGTCGTTTAGGTTGGCCTGGGCTGCAAAATCCATCATCGACTCAATATAAACCTGATAATAGGTTTTGGTAAACTCTTTCCAGTAATTGGCAAAGTTATCTGGAGATACCGAGGCCAGGCTTAACGATTTCATTCTGGAATCAATATTCAGGGAAACTTCTGTTTCAAAAAAGTCAACGCTAATGTTTTGTTTGAAGTTGTCTGATTCTTCGGGTTGTTGAACTATGGGGGCAATAGAGTATGCGGGAGCTTCACTTAATGCAATTTTTGGGGTAATGGGGGCCGGGATGGGTGCAAGGTCTTTTTTGGGGTCAGATATTTTTATGGGTTTATAAACTGGTTGGTCTATTGGTTTTGGTGCCTCTTTGGGTTTTTCAACTTCTTTTTTTTGCTCCACTTCAGTGAAGTTTTGTCCCAGGTATTTTTCAAAAGCTTCGTTCATTTCTTTGATGTGGGCAGCATACTCGGCTTCCATTTGCTTCATCTTGTTTTCGTAATCCTGATGCATCTTGTCCATTTTAGCCTCGTATCTGCGGTTCATCTCCTCAAATGGGTCTTTTTCGTCTATCTGGGCAAGTACATTGCAAAATGTAATGAAAAGAGTAGTTAATACCAGAAGAAATTGTTTAGTTTTCATAGTATGATAAGTTGAATGTAAGTTTTTATAAGTAAATATATTTCAGATTTTTGACTAAGCAAAAAGTGATGCTGTCTTTTTTAATAAAAAACGCTGTTCCATTTCTGAAACAGCGTTTTTTTTGATTATAATATTTTTATGAGGTTGCATTAAAAGCTATTGGCTATGAACTATATGTTACAGGCTAAAAGCTCTCTGCTTTAAATTATAAACGATCCCTTATTCGTGTGTGTCGTTAGGGTTGTAAGTTTCTACATGGCGTTCTGTTTTTGCCTTGTTAAACTCATTGATAGTGATGATGATACCGGTTTCTTCAACATCGCCAAAGCGGTCGTTCACGGCAGTTCCGAATGAGCGCATTGATGGTGAGAGGTTCATGTAGGCATTTACCAACGGAGGGATTGATTCTCCCAGTTCTCTAACCATCCTGTTCAAAATTTTATAGTCTTCAACAAAGGTAGGACCTTTGAATATCTCCTTAACTTTTTCGTCAGATAAACCGATTTTCACCTTGAATTCATCCAAAGGATATACCAGTTTGTCTTTATCTCTGAAGTATTTGTTCATAAAGCTCAGGATGAGATCCCTGGCTTCCTGGTTGAAATGTGTATACATTGTTACTTTACCGAAGAAGTATTTCATTTCGGGATTGTTAACAATCAGGGATCCCAATCCATCCCAAAGGTTGTCCAGGGCAAACAGGCTTTTGGCCCCATGCTTACTGCTTTGGTATTGAGGTTGAACGAATGATCTTCCCAGTTCAATGGTGTGGGGGAAAAACTCATCCAAAAACTTTTGCGAAAAATGGAAAAGACGTGAGGTTGCCAGTTTTACATTGCCGTTTTCGTCACGAGGGATGGTGTTGCCCATGATATAGCGGTATCCTCCTAAAATTTCTTTTTCTTCTGGATCCCACACTATCAATTGTCTGTAAGGGACTTCGGCCAAGTCATAGTCGTCAATGTCGGCTTCTTTTCCTGTTCCCCCACCTGCCTGACGAAATGATTCTTCACGCAAGCGACCCACTTCTCTCATTAAGTTGGGAGCTTCGTTTCCTGCGAAATCATATATTTTGTTGCCTCCCTTGTTGGTGTTGCGAACAAATCTTTCTTTAGTTAACTCTGCTTCCAGTTTTGATTTTTCAACCGGTTCAATAATTGGTTTAATAGAATCCATGTATTATATAGATAAATTGAGCTACAAAATTAAACTTATTTTGGTAAGCTGTAGACGGTTTCCTTTATTTTTTCGGCCCATGTTTTGGGGGTACCTTCTTTTGCAAAGGTTTCCCACGGTATAGGATTACCAAAAGTTAGTTTTACATTCTTGTTTTTAAACTTAAACATTTCGTCAACCAGGTAAAGCATCTCAATGTTAGCTTTGATGCCCAGTTTTTTCCTTATATAGGATAAGTTGTAGAAGAACTTTGAATTGTTTCCGCTGATATGAACAGGAACAACATCGCGTTTGTGCTGAATGGCTTTTTTAATAAAAGCTGGTTTCCATTCCAGATCCTTAATTTGGTTGCCTTGTTTCCTGGATACTAATCCTGCTGGGAAGTATAGCATTTGAGCTTCTGATTTGAAGGCGTTTTCAATCATTCTGGCAGCTTCCTTTGCCTGTCCTCCGTGTTTGTTAATGGGTACAAAAATGTCATTGTACCGTCCAATTTGCAACAAGATGTCGTTAACCGGAAATTTTATATTTTCAAAAATGGCTCCAACTTCAGTTAAAAATATTATTCCATCCAGACCGCCAAGGGGGTGGTTCGAAACAAATAAATAACGGCCATCTTTGGGGATCTTGTCTAATCCTTCAGAGGAGCTGGTAACTCCAAATAATTCTTTGCACCTGTTACCAAAATCAACATTGTAGCTATCCGGGAATTTTTTTAGAATTCCATTTAGATCATCCTGGTGAATTACCTTTTTAAGATATCGTAAGATAAAGCCTGGTAAAACTTTATATAATCCAGGGTTTTTATCCTTAAATACCTTGTCAATATCAATTTTGGTAATTGCAGTATTCTTGTTCTCCATCGTACCAATTCTCAATAAGAGCTCAATTTTAGAAAAAAAAAAGTAAACATCATGATGAAAACGGTAGAAAAATGAGTTTTGTCAGTTTAGATTGGTGAATTTTTATGTGGTTGTGATTTTTTTTATCCTCAGACATCAATTCTTTATTGGTATTTATTGTATTGACAATGATAGTGTTAAAGGAATGTCTTGAATGGTGTTAAGTTGTTGATATTGTGTATTTTGACATTAGGTGTAGTGTGTTTTGTTTTTGATCTGGTGATCTGTTATTGAAAAAACTTATCAACAAAGTGTAAGAAAGTGGATTAAAGTGGTTGATAGTGGTTTAAAAATGTTTTATTTTTACGCCGAATAAACCACAATCGTAATGGCCACATTTATAGGAGATTTTGTTTGTAAAGCTGATGCTAAAGGACGGATCGTGTTGCCTTCTCTTTTTAAAAAGGCAATGAACGCCATGGAAGAGAACCGTTTTGTGGTGAGAAAAGATCTGTTTGAAGAGTGTTTGGTTTTATCTCCCTATCCGGAATGGGAGGAGGAAATGAATGAAATCAGGTCTCGCGTGAACATGTACAACCGTGCAGAGAATAAATTCTATCGTCAGTATTTTAGAGGGGCTGCTGAAGTTACTTTTGATTCAAACGGAAGGATGCTTTTGCCCAAGCGGTTGATGGAGAAAATTAATGTGCCCAAAGAGATGGTGTTGGTGGGTGTAGACAGGAAGATTGAATTGTGGAGTAAATCTGTTTACGAAAGTGATGAGCTTGGAGAAGGGGAGTTGGCATTGATGGCTGAGAAAATATTAGGAAGTTATGATAACCGGGAAAAGGAGACTGAATAATGGGAGATGTATATCACATACCGGTTTTGCTGCAAGAATGTATTGATGGCTTAAACCTAAAAGAAAATGGAGTTTATGTTGACCTTACTTTTGGAGGGGGTGGGCATACCAAAGAGATTTTAAAACATCTAAAGGGGGGCAAAATGATTGTGTTCGATCAGGATGAGGATGCCTATGCAAACCGTCCCGATGACGAGCGACTGATCTTTGTTCGCCATAATTTTCGTTACCTAAAGCATTTTTTACAATATCTGGATATTGATCATGTAGATGGTATACTGGCAGATTTGGGTGTGTCATCTCATCACTTTGATACGCCAGAGCGTGGATTCTCGTTCCGTTTTGAGGGGGAGTTGGATATGCGCATGAACAAGCAGGCTACATTAAAAGCTGATGAGGTATTGAACGAATATGAAGAGGATGATCTGTTCAGGATTTTTAAAAACTACGGCGAAATAAAAAATGCAGGTAAGCTGGTTCGTGGTATTTTGGCACGTCGGCAATCATCTCCGTTTAAAATGATATCAGACTTGCTCGAGGTTGCAGAGCCTTGTGTGCCTTCCCGGGAAAAGAATAAGTTTTTAGCTAAAGTTTTTCAGGCTTTAAGAATAGAAGTGAACCGTGAGATGGAGGCCTTGAAAGAGATGCTGATGCAGACCAAAGAGGTGTTGGCTCCAGGTGGTCGTTTGGTGGTTATTTCGTATCATTCACTTGAAGATAGGTTGGTAAAAAACTTCATGAAAAGTGGTGATTGCGATAAAGCTCAGGCAGATCAGGATTTTTTTGGCAAAAGCCTGGTTCCGTTTAAAGCCATAAGCAGAAAGCCAATTTTACCTACAGCAAAAGAGCTAGAGGAAAATACGCGTTCAAGAAGTGCAAAATTGCGGATCTCAGAAAAGTTGTAGTCATGACCAGAAAAAAGAGAGATAAGGAGTTTGTTGGTTCCGGGGATGAGGCTTTTAAAAAAATTACCCTGCGCGACTTTGTGTCAGGGAGGATTTTTACAAAGGAGGTTGTTGTAAAGCAGTTGCCTTATTTTTTGTTTCTGATTGTACTGGCGTTTTCTTATATCTCAAACCATTTTAAAGTTGAAAAACTGTTAAAGGAAGCGGCTACATTAAATAAAGAAATCCAGGAGTTAAGGATTGAGGCTATTACCACTTCTTCTGATTTGATGTATATCAGTAAGCAATCGGTAATCCGGGAAAAGGTAAATGCAGCAGGGGTTGAGTTGGATGAGCTGACAGAACCTCCCAGGAGAATTGTGATTAAAAAGTAAACCTAATTGAGTACAAAATATATAGATGACAATTAAGAGAGACATAACATGGCGTGTTGGGGTAATATACCTAAGTTTGGTGGTGCTGGCTGTTATTGTTTTTGTCAGGGTGGTTTACCTTCAGGTAGTTGAGGGTGAAAAGTGGCGTTCCATGGAGCAGGTGTTGACTAGTAAAGAACGGGAAATAGAAGCAAATAGAGGAAATATACTGGCTTCTGATGGTCGCAAGCTGGCCTGTTCGGTTCCAAGTTATCGCTTGTATATGGATATGATGGCGCATGGTCTTACCGATGAGATTTTTAATCGGGATGTGGATAGCCTGAGTATCTGTTTGTCAAGGTTTTTCGGTGATAAGTCTTCTCAGGCATACAAAAAAGAGCTTTCTGTAGCTCGCCAAAAGGGACGGCGGTATTACCGAATACATCATAAAAGGATATCTTTTACGGATTTAAAACAGGTAAAACAGTTTCCTATTTTCAGATTAGGGAAAAATAAGGGTGGATTCCTGCCGGAAATGCTTGATCAGCGCAAGCTTCCATTTGGTGTTTTAGCCTCTCGTACTATAGGAAAGCTTTACGGGGAGAAGGAAAAAGGAGGGATGGTTGGACTGGAAAGGGCTTATGACCATGAGCTGAAAGGTAAAAATGGGGTGAGTACTTTTACCCGAATTTCAGGGCACTGGGTACCAGAAGAGGTGATGCCTCCTCAAAATGGAAATGATATCCTAACTTCCATTGATATTGAAATCCAGGATGTAGCAGAAAGTTCACTTCGTCAGCAACTGATTAAGCATAATGCCCATCATGGGTGTGCAATTTTAATGGAGGTTCAGACAGGAGAAATAAAAGCTATTGTAAACTTACATCGTAAAAGTCCTGGTAATTATGTTGAGGATTATTTTAATTATGCCATTGGGGAGGCTACAGAGCCCGGATCAACCTTTAAGTTGGCCAGTGTTATGGTGGCTTTGGAGGATGGTTTGCTGAACCTGGAAGATTCTATAGATACGGGTAAAGGCTATTGTAAGTTTTATGATCGGGTAATGCGGGATAGCCATCATGGAGGCTATGGCACGATTACAAACCGTCAGGTTTTTGAATATTCTTCTAATGTGGGGATTTCGAAAATGATTGTAGCCAATTATAAATCTGATCCTAAAAAATATATAGACAGGATTTATTCTATGGGTCTCAATGAAAAGATTGGCCTTGAAATAAAAGGTGAAGGGGATCCTTTTATCAAATATCCAGGATCAGAAACATGGTCAGGGGTTTCTTTACCTTGGATTTCTATTGGGTATGAATCAAAGTTAACGCCTCTTCAAACACTTAATTTTTATAATGCCGTTGCCAATAATGGAAAAATGGTAAAGCCCCATTTTGTAAAAGGTATTTATAGACATGGCGAACTTGTGGAATCTTATGATCCTGTTGTGTTGAATCCGTCTATATGTTCATTGTCTACTATTGAAAAAGTGCATGAATTGTTGATTGGTGTGGTTGAAAGGGGTACGGCAAAAAATATTAAGAATGATAATTACAAGATCGCCGGTAAAACAGGAACTGCACAGATTGCTAAAGGTTCAAAGGGTTATAAAGGTGGGAGTGGGGTTGAATATCAGGCTTCTTTTTGTGGTTATTTTCCGGCTGACAGGCCTAAGTATTCGTGTATTGTTGTTGTTAATGGGCCTACTAGTAATGGATTTTATGGTAATGTAGTTGCCGGGAAAGTATTTAAGGATATTGCAGACCGCGTATATGCAACAAGCTTTGCTATGATGGATGAGCGCGTAGGTAAAGTGCCGGATTCAGGAATTCTGCCATATTCAAAGGGTGGTAAAAAGGATGATTTGCTAACTGTTTTTGAGAGGTTGAATGTTGCCATAGAAGGTGAGGATGTGGAGTCGGACTGGATTTCGACAACGGCTCAGGAGCACAAAGTGGATTTTGATAGAAAAGTGTTTGCCAAAGGATTGGTGCCAAATGTGAAAGGAATGGGGGCTAAAGATGCTGTTTCGCTTTTGGAAAATCTTGGACTAAAGGTAATTGTTTCCGGAAGGGGCAAGGTTGTGGAGCAGTCCGTGAGGGCTGGGAGTAGGTTGAAGAATGGTGAAAGGATATTTATAAAGCTAGGATAGGCATGGTTGGTGTAAATAAAATATATGAATGGACAAAGGTAAAAGAGCTGATAGGTAACAATCAGGTTCTGTTTAATGAGATTACTTTTGATTCCAGAAAAGCAGTTGAGTCAACATTGTTTGTGGCAGTAAAGGGTGTGCATGTTGATGGGCATGATTATATAGCTAAAGCTGTAGCTAATGGCTGTAGTGCTGTGCTTTGTGAAAATGTGCCACAGGAAAAATATGAGAACATACCTTTTGTTGTTGTTGAGGACTCGGCGTTGGCTCTTGGAGAAATTGCTTCTGGGTTTTATGGCAATCCATCGCAAGAGTTGGAGTTGGTAGGAGTAACCGGTACTAACGGGAAAACAACAATAGCTACTCTTCTTTATGAGTTGTTTCGTAATATGGGATTTGAGGCAGGTTTGTTTAGTACAGTGGCTAATTATATAGGTGCCAGGAGGCTTGATTCTACTCATACCACGCCAGATCCTGTTGCGTTGAATAAAATAATGCGCGAAATGGTTGATGCGGGGTGTCAGTATTGCTTTATGGAAGTAAGCTCACATGCCATTGATCAAAAACGTATTGCGGGCTTGAAATATATGGGGGGTATTTTTACCAACTTGTCGCATGACCACCTCGATTACCACAAAACATTTGATGCCTACATAAAAGCAAAAAAGCAGTTTTTTGATAGTCTTTCGAAAGAGGCTTTTGCACTGGTTAATGTGGATGATAAGAATGGGATGGTGATGGTGCAGAATTGTAAGGCTGATATCAATACCTATTCAATAAGAAGTATGGGCGATTTTAAAGCCAAGATTATTGAGAGTATGTTTGAGGGGATGCAGCTGTTGATAAACAATCAGGAGGTATGGACACCTTTTATAGGAAAGTTTAATGCCCAAAACCTGCTTGCGGTTTATGGTGCTGCAATCAAGTTGGGACGACCTGCGGATGAGGTTTTGCTTTCGTTGAGCAAATTGCATTCTGTAGATGGTAGGTTCCAGACTATCAGGTCTTCTAATGGGGTAACGGCCATTGTGGATTATGCGCATACGCCTGATGCTTTGAAAAATGTAATAGAAACCATTAATCAAATTCGTCAGCCGGGACAGGATTTAATTACTGTTGTGGGTGCTGGTGGCGACCGGGATAAAACCAAAAGACCTGAGATGGCAAAAGTGTCGGTTGACGGAAGTTCAAAGGTTATTTTGACATCTGACAATCCCCGTTCAGAGAATCCGCAAACCATAATTGAAGAAATGATGGAAGGGATTGATTTTAAAAACCGCATTAAGGTTGTTTCGATTACCGACCGTAAAGAGGCGATCAAAACAGCCATACTTATATCGAAGCGTGGAGATATTATCCTGGTGGCAGGAAAAGGGCACGAAGATTATCAGGAAATAAATGGTGTAAAACATCATTTTGATGATCGTGAAGTGATAAAAGAAATTTTTGATATGCAATAACATTTAAATAATTATATAAATGCTATACTATATTTTCGAATTACTCGAGCAAATGGATATTCCCGGAGCAGGGATGTTTCAATATATATCATTCCGTTCAGGGATGGCCGTGATCTTTTCTTTGTTGATCGGTACAATTTATGGGAAAAGGGTTATTAAACTGCTTCAGAAAAAGCAAATTGGTGAAGTAGTGCGCGATTTAAACCTGGAAGGACAGTATGAGAAAAAGGGAACTCCAACCATGGGAGGGATCATTATCATTACTTCGATTATTATCCCTGTTTTATTGTTCGGAAAGCTTGATAATGTTTATATCATTTTAATGCTTGTGTCAACTGTTTGGTTAGGGACTATTGGTTTTTTGGATGATTATATCAAGGTATTTAAAAAGAATAAGGAAGGTTTAGCCGGGAGATTTAAAATTGTAGGACAAATAGGACTTGGTTTAATTGTAGGATTAACTTTGTATTTTAATGATTCTGTGGTTGTTAGAGAAAAGGTTCCGGGAGAAACCATAGAGGTGCAGTTGGAAGATGGCACAACAGAAGTACGTCCCGCAACAGTTGATATAAAAAGTACCAAGACTACTATCCCATTTATGAAAAATAACCGTTTTGATTATGCATGGTTCGTTTCCTTTATGGGCGAAAGTGCTGCTAAATGGGGATGGGTGGTGTTTGTATTGGCAGTCATCTTTATTATTACAGCAGTTTCAAATGGAGCCAATATGACAGATGGGCTCGATGGTCTGGCTACTGGAACTTCGGCCATAATAGGAACAACGCTTGGTATTCTGGCATATGTATCCAGTAATACAGTTTGGGCCGATTATTTGAATATTATGTATATCCCTCAATCAGAAGAGCTGGTGATTTTTATGGCGGCTTTTATTGGAGCAACTATTGGCTTTTTATGGTACAATTCTTTTCCTGCGCAAGTGTTTATGGGAGATACCGGTAGTTTGACGCTTGGAGGAATTATTGCAGTTTTTGCTATCATCATTAAAACAGAATTATTGATTCCAATTCTATGTGGAATCTTTCTGGTGGAAAATATATCTGTGATGATCCAGGTTTCCTGGTTTAAGTATACAAAAAAGAAATATGGAGAAGGGCGAAGAGTGTTTAAAATGGCACCGCTTCATCACCATTACCAAAAAAAGGGATATACCGAATCAAAAATTGTTACCCGATTCTGGATTGTTGGGATTTTATTGGCTGTTTTGGCTGTTGTTACGTTAAAAATCAGATAAGAGCAAAAGGTTGTAAATGAGTAAGCGCGTTGTCATATTAGGAGCTGGAGAAAGTGGTGTTGGTGCTGCCTTGTTGGCGCAAAAGCAGGGTTTTGATGTTTTTGTGTCTGACTTGGGGGAGCTAAAGGATATATTTAAGGATGAATTGGATAATGCAGGGGTTTTATATGAATCAAAGCAGCATACCAGAGAGAAAATATTTAACGCTGATGTTGTAGTTAAAAGTCCTGGGATTCCGGATACAGTTCTTATGATTGGAGAATTAAGGGAAAAGGGCATTGAGGTTATTTCTGAGATTGAGTTTGCATCCAGGTTTAGTAAGGCTAAATATGTATGCATTACTGGAAGTAATGGAAAAACTACTACAACCTTGCTTACCTATCATATTTTAAAAACAGCAGGGGTGAATGTAGGTCTTGCTGGCAATATTGGACAAAGCCTTGCCCGTCAGATTGCTTTGGGAGATGATAAAGAATGGTATGTTTTGGAATTAAGCAGTTTTCAGCTTGATGGGATGTATCAGTTTAGGGCAGATATAGCAGTGTTGATGAATATTACACCTGATCATTTGGATAGGTACGATTATAAGATGGAGAACTATATCCAGAGTAAGTTTAGGGTTGTCCAAAATCAAAAAAATGATGATTGTTTCATCTATTGTCTGGATGATGAAAATATAACAAAGGAACTGGCAAAGAGAGATATAAAGGCTCGCCAGTTTCCTTTTTCAAATTTTAAGGAAGTTAGTGAGGGAGCCTTTTGTATAAATGACGAAATCCAATTTAAAGAAAGGGAGGATGTTATGAGTGTATTTGTAGAACAATTGGCCATTCAGGGGCAGCATAATCGATATAATACGATGGCTGCGGGTATAGTAGCGCGTTTGTTTCAGATCCGCAAACCTGTGATCAGGGAAAGCTTGCTGAGTTTTAAGGGTGTAGAGCATCGTCTTGAAAGGGTGCTTTCTGTACGGGGTATGGAATTTATTAATGACTCAAAGGCTACAAATGTAAACTCAACATGGTATGCACTGGAGAGCATGAAAACAAAAGTAGTGTGGATTGCTGGTGGAGTTGACAAAGGGAATGATTATGGTGAGTTGAAAGAGTTGGCCGCACAAAAGGTTAAAGCTTTAGTTTGTGTAGGGGTTGATAATGCCAAATTGCTGGAAAGCTTTAAGGGGATTGTGCCTACTATTGTTGAGACAAATTCGATGCAGGAGGCTGTTAAATCGGCTTACTATCTTGGAGATAAGGGGGATACGGTGCTTTTGTCTCCGGCATGTGCCAGTTTTGATTTGTTTGAAAATTATGAGCATCGAGGGCGGTTGTTTAAAGAGTGTGTAAGGAATTTGTAGTATGGGAATAAAGGCCAGTCTTCAAAAATATTTTAAGGGAGATCCAATCTTATGGGGAGTGATTGCTGTGTTGGCAGCGGTTTCACTGCTTGCTGTTTATAGCTCAACAGGGTCTTTGGCATATAAGTATCAGGGTGGAAATACTTATTATTACATGTTTAAGCATTTTGCGTTTTTATGTGTGGGTATTGCACTTATTTGGGGTATTCATCAAATGGATTACAGGATATTTGCTAAATATTCTACCTTGTTGTTGTGGGTGTCTATAGTTCTGTTGTTTATTACTCTGGTAACAGGGGTGAGTTTGAACCAGGCATCGCGGTGGTTAACCGTGCCAGGTTTGGGACTGTCCTTTCAACCCTCCGAAATTGCTAAGTTGGCATTGATCATGTATATAGCCAGGACATTGGCGCGCCATCAGGATGCAGATTACGGTGCAAGGGATGCTTTTCGTCCCATATTGATTTATGTGGGAGTTGTATGTGGACTGATTTTTACAGAGGATTTTTCTACAGCATTTTTAATTGGATTTATTGCCTTTTTGATGATGTTTATTGGGCGAGTGCCATTTAGATATTTGTTTACAACAGTAGGAGCTGTTGTTGGTTTTGTGGTTATTGTTTTCCTGGCTTCGCCATATTTGCCTTTTTTACATAGGGCAGAAACGTGGAAAACCAGAATCGAAAATTTTGTGGGGGGAGATGAGGTTGAGGCAGATTCAGATGGAAACTATCAATCGCGCCAGGCCCAAATGGCTGTGGCCACAGGAGGTATTTTGGGGAAGGGACCCGGAAACAGTAAACAAAGAAATTTCTTGCCACATCCGTATAGTGATTTTATTTTTGCAATAATTGTTGAGGAATGGGGGGCTATGGGTGCACTGTTGATTATTATGTGCTATGTGGTATTTTTGTTCAGGGCAGGTGTTATTGTTCGGGGAAGTACGCGTACATTCCCTGCATTTTTAGCTATTGGACTATCCTATTTGCTCGTTTTTCAGGGATTTTTCAATATGGGTGTTGCTGTAGGTATTTTCCCGGTAACGGGTCAGCCTTTGCCTTTGGTTAGTATGGGAGGTACATCAATATTGTTTACCTGTGTGGCTATGGGCGCAATTTTGAGTGTAAGCAGGTTTAATATGGAGGAAGCCCAGAGGTTAAAGGAAGAAGCTCAGCAAATATAAAATTATAGAAGTATGGATTAAGGAGTTTCGCTCTTCAGATTTTATACTTCCAACTTCAAACTTAAAAGGGATATGAGAGTAATAATTAGTGGCGGAGGAACCGGGGGACATATTTTTCCGGCAGTTTCTATTGCCAATGCGCTTATACAAAGAGATAAAAATATAGACATTCTTTTCGTTGGAGCCGAAGGTAAGATGGAAATGGAAAAAGTGCCGGCAGCCGGATATAAAATAGTGGGTCTTCCTGTGGCTGGGTTTCAGCGTAGGTTGACGTTTAAGAATATTACTTTCTTTTTTAAGCTGGCATCAAGTATGTTAAAGGCCAGAAAGGTGGTGAAAGATTTTAATCCTGATGTAGTTGTTGGGGTTGGAGGGTATGCCAGTGGTCCTGTTTTAAGAGTAGCATCCAATAGAAATATCCCCTGTGTTATCCAGGAGCAGAATTCGTATCCGGGTGTTACCAATAAAATATTATCCAAAAAAGTAAGCAGGATTTGTGTGGCTTATCCCGATATGGAAAGGTTTTTTCCAAAGGATAAAATAATTCTGACAGGAAACCCTGTCAGACAGAATTTATTAAAGAAGATTGAAAAGAGGGATGCTGCAAAGTATTTTGATTTAGATCCGGATAAGAGAGTTGTTTTTGTTACAGGAGGTAGTTTGGGGGCTAGATCTGTAAATGAAGGTGTTCTTGCCGGTTATCAAAAACTATTGGATCAGAATATTCAGTTGATATGGCAGACAGGCAAGTTTTATTATGAAGATATAAAAAAGGCAGTCCCGGAAAATAAAAATGTAAAAATTATGGCATTCGTCGATAAGATGGAAGCTGCCTTTGCATTGGCTGATGTAGTTGTTTCCAGGGCAGGGGCATCATCTATCTCAGAAATGGCATTGTTGCAAAAAGCAGTGGTTTTTGTTCCTTCGCCAAATGTTTCTGAAGATCATCAAACTAAAAATGCGATAGCTTTGGTTAAAGAAAGTGCCGCAATCTTGGTTAAAGATAGTGAGGTGCGGGAAAGGTTAATTGGCGAGGTTTTGGAGTTGGTACAGGATGATGACAGGATGAGCACTTGTCAAATGAATATAGTTAAGTTTGCCAAGCCTGATGCTGCAAATGAAATTGTTGATGAAATATTGAAGTTAGTATAAATGGATTTACAGAAGATTCGGAATGTTTATTTTGTAGGGATTGGGGGAATTGGAATGAGTGCCCTGGCCCGCTATTTTAAAGCTAATGGCTTTTGTGTGGCAGGATATGATCGTACGCCTACCATTCTTACTGGCGAATTGGAAAAAGAGGGGATTGAAATACATTTTGAAGATAATATAGCCAGTGTAAGCGAAGAATATAAGAATGTCGAAAAAACACTTGTTGTATATACTCCGGCTATTCCGAGGGATCATGGTGAGTTGTGTTTTTTTATTAATAATGGATTTGAGGTAAAGAAGCGTTCTCAGGTGTTGGGAATGTTAACCCGGGAGCATAAAGGTGTATGTGTAGCCGGAACGCATGGAAAAACAACCATATCAACTATGGTCTCGCATTTGTTGAAACAGTCCAGTGTTGATTGTAGTGCGTTTTTGGGAGGGGTTTCTCAAAATTATAAAACCAACTTATTGACTTCTGCAAAATCAGATTATGTTGTTTTAGAAGCTGATGAGTTCGATCGGTCGTTTCTGCAGTTAACGCCTTTTTTGGCGTTGGTGTCATCTGCAGATGCTGACCATTTAGATATTTATGGAACAGATGCCTCAGTTAAGGAGTCGTTTAAGGAATTTGCTTCCTTGGTTCAGGCAGGAGGAATTTTGTTGACAAAAAAAGAAATTGATCTTGAGTTTCCAAAAAGAGAGGGCGTTTCTGTTTTTACTTATTCTTTAAGTGATGCGTCAGCTGATTTTTATGCCGACAATATAAGGCTTGAAGGAGGTTTATATGTTTTTGATTTATATGCTCCTGAAGAAAAGTGTTGTGGTTTAAAGTTGGGTATTCCTGCTTTAGTAAATGTTGAAAATGCTGTAGGAGCCTGTGCCGCAGCGTTGTTGTGTGGAGCAACATCTGAGGAGTTGCGAACTGCATTGCCGCAGTTTAAGGGTATCAGGAGGCGGTTTGATTACAGGATTAAAACAGAAGGTTTTGTGTTGATAGACGATTATGCCCATCATCCGGAAGAAATAAAAGCAACTGTAAATTCAGTAAGGGCATTGTATCCTGAAAAAAAAATCACCGGGGTTTTTCAACCTCATTTGTTTTCAAGAACAAATGACTTCCATAAAGAATTTGCCCAGAGCTTAAGCCTGCTCAATGAGTTGGTGATGTTGGATATTTATCCGGCAAGGGAGTTGCCTATGGAAGGGGTGAATTCTGATATGATTTTGGGATTGGTTGATCTGCCTGTGAAAAAACTGTCGTCGAAAGAAGGATTGTTTGAGAATTTGGAGCAATTGAAGCCTGAGGTTTTATTGATGATGGGGGCAGGAGATATTGATAAGGAAATTGACAAAATCACACAGAGTTATAAAGAAAAGTTCAATTTGTAGAGTGAGTTTTACAAATATTGGAATTGATTTTTGCCAAAACGTTAATAAATTTTTGGTAAATGTTTATAAATAAGGGATGAGTGATTATCTGGTGTGTGTTATTAAGTTTATATTTAAAAGGGTTTATACAGGCCTTGTAAAATGAATTTTAAGAAAATACGAAATATTAGTCTTTGGATGCTTTTGATTGCATTTTTTCCTGTTGTTTTTGCATTTGTTTCAAAAGGGAAAAGTGAAGTTGTCTGCTCGCATGTTCTTGTAGAAGTTAAAGATAGTGTTAATGCACAGTTCGTGACTTCGACGCAGATACGCAGTGTTTTATTAAATAAATATCCTCGCTTGTTGGGAGGTGAAGTTGAAAATATAAACTGTGAAGAAATTGAGACGTTTCTGAAAAAGCATGATGCCATCAATGAGTGTGAGGCTTATTGTACTGTTGGTGGAAATCTGAACGTTTTTATTGGACAAAGAAAACCTTTGTTAAGAGTGTTTTCTGGCTACGACTCATACTATATTGATGAGGAAGGTGAAAAAATGCCATTATCAAATCAGTTTGCTGCCCATACTCTTGTGTTAAGTGGTCATGTTAATACACTGGATAGTTTAAATGAAATTATTGAATTTGCCCGTTTCATTGAAGGTGATCCTTTTTGGAATTCGCAGATTGAACAAATATATGTTGAAAATAATGGGGAGTTTTCTTTGGCTCCCAGAGTGGGCGACCAGATTGTTTATCTGGGTTCGCTTGAAAATTATGCCGTAAAAATGAGGAATCTCTATGCGTTTTATACACATGGGCTTCACCCTCGTGAATGGAATAATTACAGAGAAATTAATTTGAAGTATAAGGATCAGATAATTTGTACAAAAAAGTAATAAGATGAGCAACCAATCCAATTTAATTGCTGCTATCGATATTGGAACCACCAAAATTGTAGCTGTTGTTGGACAAAAGGATGACAGTGGAAGATTGAATGTTGTTGGAATAGAAAAAGTTCCTTCAACAGGTGTAAAACGTGGTGTAGTATTAAATATCGAAGAAACCGTTAATGCGATTAAAGATGTCGTTTTTAATCTTGAGTCAAAATACGGTATAAAGCTATATGATGTATATGTAGGTATAGCAGGTCAACATATAAAGAGCCTGCAGAACCGTGGCTATCGCTATATAGAAACTAATCTTGAAATTACACAGTTTGATGTAGATCACCTTTTTAAAGACAATTACAAAATTCCTTTGGAGGCAGGTGAAAATATCTTGCATGTCTTTCCTCAGGATTATGTTGTGGATAACGAAGCAGGTGTTAAAAATCCTATTGGGATGTCAGGTAGAAGGTTAGAAGGCAATTATCATATTGTTTTAGGAAGGATTGCGTCTGTAAATAACATAGAAAAATGCATTAATCGGGTTGGTTTAAAGCTTAATCAGCTGATTCTTGAACCAATGGCCTCGGCACGTGCGGTTTTAACCGAAGAAGAGAAGGAAGCCGGTGTTGTGCTGGTGGATATTGGTGGCGGAACAACAGATGTGGCTGTGTTTTATGATGGAGTTATTCAGCATACTGCTGTAATACCATTAGGTGGAAATGTGGTTACTTCAGATGTTAAAGAAGGTTGTTCTGTATTATATAAACAGGCCGAGTCTTTGAAAAAGCAGTTTGGTTCTGCATTGGGGGATCTTGAAAGGGAAGATATGGTGGTTACAATCCCTGGAATAGAAGGTTGGGAGTCAAAGGAGATTTCTTTTAAGTCATTGGCATACATTATTCAGGCCAGGATGGAAGAAATTGTGGATTATGTGATATATCAAATTGAAGCGTCAAAGCTATATGATAAACTTGGTGCCGGTATCGTTGTTACCGGTGGTGGAGCCTTGTTAAAGCATCTTCCTCAATTAGTTAAATATAGAACAGGTCTTGAAGTTCGTTTAGGTTTACCAAATAAATATATCAACTCTAATAGTGTTGAGGAAGCTGATAAATCAATGTATGCAACCAGTATAGGTTTGCTGCTTACCGCGATGGAGAGTCCTGTTAAGCAAGTGGTTGAGCAAGAACTTTTCCCTGATGAGTTTGAGGAGGATTTTGAAAGACCAAAGAAATCCCCTTCTGTGAAAAAGGAGAAGAAGAGAAAGGAAAGAACAGAAATGACAGGTGATCTGTTTGGAAACCTTAAGAAAACTTTTGCAGGAATTTTTGATGAGAAAGATGTTGAAATGTAAAGGTTTTGGCATTGTTTTTTTTAACAGAGAAAAGTAATTCAATATGAACGAGGATTTGATGAGTTTTGAGTTGCCTCAAAACAACGACTGCATCATAAAAGTAATTGGAGTTGGCGGAGGTGGTAGTAATGCGGTAAATCACATGTTCAGTCAGGGTATCAAGGATGTTAATTTCCTGGTGTGCAATACTGATGCCCAGGCATTGGAAAATAGTCCGGTTCCTGTAAAGATTCAATTGGGAGAATCACTGACAGAGGGGAGGGGAGCTGGTAATAAGCCCGAAAAGGGAAAGCAGTCAGCTATAGAGAATCTTACAGATATTGAGAATGTTCTGAAGGATAATACCCGGATGGTTTTTATTACTGCAGGTATGGGAGGAGGAACCGGAACCGGTGCAGCGCCTATAATTGCAAAAGCTGCACGTGATTTGGGAATCCTAACAGTAGGTATTGTTACCATTCCGTTTAAGTTTGAGGGAAAATTAAGGATAAATCAGGCCCTTGACGGGATTGCCGAAATGGAGAAAAATGTTGATTCCCTTTTGGTGATCAATAATGAAAAGTTACGGGAAATGTATGGAGACCTTAAGTTGTCAAATGCCTTCTCCAAAGCGGATGATGTATTGTCTACTGCGGCTAAAGGGATTGCTGAGATAATTACGGTGCATGGATATATAAACGTTGATTTTGCCGATGTTGAAACTGTGATGAAGGATAGTGGTGTGGCTATTATGGGTAGTTCTTCTGCTTCAGGAGAAAATCGGGCGCTTATGGCTATACAGCAAGCTTTAGAATCACCATTGTTGAATAGTAACGATATCCGGGGAGCAAAAAATATTCTTCTGAATATCACATCCGGAGTTGATGAGATTACTATGGATGAGGTGGGTGAAGTGACTGACTTTGTTCAGGATACAGTTGGTGCCAGCGCATCGATTATTTGGGGTACGGGTTCTGATGAACACTTAAAAGATATGGTTAATGTAACCATTATTGCCACGGGTTTTAATACGCGTAATATTGCCGAGTTTTCGGCAAGGAATGAGCCCAAAGTCCAAAAGTTTTCATTGGATGGGGAATCAGAAATTACAAGTGATTTCGTTAGTACAGTTGATGAGGAGCCTTTGGAGCTGGATTTGGGCATAGGCGATGAAGCAATGGATGAGGGGCAAAGCCGGGTGATTGATTTTGATGAGATAGAAAAGGCCAAAGATGAGCGTATAAATATGTTCTATAAGTCAACACCACGCAAGAAGGAAGTTAAAGAACCAGAGTCATATACAGGAGACCAATACCAGCGTAGTCAAATTGCTACAGGTATAGGAGAACGGTTTAGTATCACTCCGGAAGATATGGAGGATGATAGGTATATTGAGCGCCTGGAGAATATACCTGCTTATAAAAGAAAAAGGGTTAAAATAAATCCTGTTCAGGAGGATGAAGGGGATTATAAAGTATCCAGGTTTACTATTTCAGAGGGTAAGGATGGGAGAACAAAAATTGTTCGTGATAATCCTTATTTGCATGATAACGTTGATTAAATTAATGTATTAATAGTATTGAATAATGAGTTTAATAGATCAGATTACGCAGGACATAAAGACAGCAATGAAAGCCAAAGATAGAGTTGCATTGGAGGCTTTGAGAGGTATTAAAAAAGAGCTTATTGAAGCTAATACAGCAAAAGGGGCAAGTGAGGAATTAGCTGAGGATGCCGGTTTGAAAATTCTACAAAAAATGGTAAAGCAACGTAAGGATGCTGCTGCTATTTTTGTTGAGCAAGGGCGGGAAGATCTTGCAGAAAAAGAAAATGCAGAAGCTGAAGTAATTGCTAAATATATGCCAGAACAGGTAACAGGAGCAGAATTGGAAAAGATGGTTGCTGCTATTGTTGAAAAATCAGGAGCCCAATCTATGAAGGAAATGGGTAAGGCAATGGGGATGGCATCGAAGGAATTGGGAGGTAAAGCAGATGGCAAAGAAATTGCAGATTTGGTAAAAAAGATATTAAGTGCCTAGCAACTAAAGGTATTTAGAGTTAGCAACAAGGGGGAGTCGTATTGGCTTCCCTTTTTTTGTATATAAACTTGAGGATTTCCATACGAAGAGGTGACTTCGGTTAACGGAATAAAAAAAAGCAGCCCGAAACCCGGACTGCTTTCATTATCTTTTGTATTCTCTTTTTAGAAATATTTTGCTCTTTCGTCAATAATTTCTGCTTCATCACGAATAGATCTGCTTAAAGAGTAATTGATTTTACTGCTTGTGGCTTGATCTAATGTTCTTTTAGCCATTTCAGTATTTGCTTCCTCAGCAACAGTCTCTGATGTAACTTTAACTACGTATACACCTCTGTTTCCTTTTACAGGAGCTGATATTTTGTTTATATCAGAAGAAGTTGCCAATCCAACAAGAGCTGGCTCAAAACCTGCGCCAGGAACTTGATAAGAAGCAAAATTGATGTTGTTTGCAGTTTGAACTGTGCTTTCCATCTTTTGAGCCACAGATGATAAACTCTGGCTAGAAGCTGTATTGGTAATAAACTTCTTCATGATGATCTCAGCCTTTTTGTCCTTGGCTAAAATTGCACGGATTCTAACGGCAACATCATTGATGTCTTGATAGCCTTTTTCTTTGGCATCGGTAATTACAGCAATTACAAATTGGTTTCCAAATTCGTATATTGTCGGTGACATGTCGTTAATTTCGCCTTCAAAAGCCCACTGAACAAGTCTGCGAGAACTTTCTAAACCTCTTACTTCCCTGTCGTTTGCTTTTAAAGTGGCATAACGTGGAGTTTTATTTTCTGTTTTAATTGCCTCTTTAAATTTGTCAGCGGAATTGTTGTTTGCGGCAAATCTGTTAGCTTCTGAATAAACCTGTTGGTATGTTTTTGAGCTGTATTTTATTTCTCTTGCAAGTGTAGCTACGTTGTACTTTGTAACCTTTTCTCCAACGTTTTGAATGTTGATGATATGTACTCCAAACTGAGTTTCTACTTTAACAACATCTCCTTTTTTTGCATTGAAGCAGGCGTCGTTAAATGGTTTAACCATCATACCTTCCTTAAACCAGTTTAAATCACCTCCGTTAATGGCCGAACCATTATCTTTTGAGTGTTTGCGGGCAAGTTCAGCAAAGTCTTCTCCTTTTTTAATCAGGTTCATTAAACTATCCGCTATTGAATTTGCAGTAGCTGGGTTTTGTTCCTGAATTAATATGTGACGGGCACGAACAGAGTCAGGTAATTGCTTGATGCTAACAATGCGACTTAATTTGTATGCGTTGTCTTCAAGGTAAGGGCCAAAAACATCTCCTTCTTTTCCGTTTTCAACAAACTCTTTGATTGAAATTCTCAAGTCATCAGCTTTGATGTTTTTGTCTTCATATGGAAGGTCTGAATTCATGGTAACAAACTGGCCAGCGTCCAGTTCTGTGTTAGAGAACTCATCTTTTGTATCAGTGATCCATTTTTCAGCAAGTTGCTCGTCTTCTTTAGAAGGATTAACTGTGAAAGAAACATATTGTATGCTTCTTTCTGCATCTTGTTTGAAGTCTTCCATATGGTTGGTGAAGTAGTCTTTGATCTCACTGTTTGACACTTCAACTGTGCTATCTGGAATCGTAGTGTAGTTTACCGCAACAAAGTCAAAATCTACTGATCTCAAAGCCGCTTTTGCTTCACTGTTAACCATGTTTTGTGTAGTATATATGCCTTTAGAAAAAAGGTTGCTGTATTTTGAGTTAAGTTTTTCCTTAACTATAGCATTTTCAATATACTCCCAGTATATATTGGCGTTCCTGTCTCTTTTTCTGTTTCTAAGGAAATTGATTACAGCTGCCTGATTAAATACTCCGGTTTGAGGATCTGAGAACATTTGGCGAATCGCAGGGTGTGCATTCTTGCCGGTTGCCATTTCTAATATTTCTTCAGTACTTACGGCTATTCCTGCTTCTTCATACTTTTCACCCATCAATACATCCTGAATCATTTGTTCCCATACCTGATTCATTATTTGGTGTTGCGTATTTGCATCAAGGCTGCTTTGTCCAGTTTGAAGTTTTCTAAAATCTTCCGATTTGTTTATTTCATTCTGGTAAGCTGCGTACGAAATGGTGGTGCCGTTAATGTCTCCTACTTCAATGCTGCTTGCTTGATTCCCACCCCCATTGTTTTTTAAAAAGTCACCTATGATAAAGGCAAACAGGGCAAGGCCAATAACAACAGCTACTAGAATACCACCTTTGTTTCTAATTCTCTCTAATGTTGCCATTCTTTTATTTGTTTATTTTAATTCTTCAAAAAATAGGTTACGAATATACAAAAAAATGGGTAACACGGTAATTAGATAGCTTATGAATACCTAAAAACCCTAAAAAAATATTATAATGGCTTTGGAGTGATTACGTTAACCAATTCGATTCGGTTGTCGGATGCGAGTTGTATTTTGAATTTGAATTCTCCGATGATAACAATTTCATCATTTTTAGGTATGGATTCATTATGGTGGAGAATAAAACCAGCTAATGTTTCGTAGTTTTCAGACTGTTTAATGCCCAAATTGTATTTTTCATTGATGTAATCAATCTCTAACCTTCCGGAGAATTGGTATTCCTCATCTGATATTACTCTTTCAATCAAGTCAGATACGTCATGCTCATCGTCGATCTCACCAAAAATTTCCTCTAAAATATCCTCCATGGTTACAATGCCTGCTGTTCCACCAAATTCATCTACAACCAAAGCTATACTCCTGTGTTCTTTGGTGAAGACTTCAAGCAGTTTGTTTGCAGTCATGGTTTCTGGTACTATGGAGAGTGGGTTTATGGCGTTTTTTAGTTGTTTTGGCTTTTTAAATAGTTCAGAAACGTGAACGTAACCAATGATGTTGTCTATGGATTTTTTGTAAATAAGGATTTTGGAGTGCCCCGTTTCTATAAAGCGTTTTTTTAATATATCCAGCGATTCATGAACCTCAATAGCTGTGATTTCTGTTCTTGGTATAATACATTCCCTGATTTTAATTTTCGAAAAATCCAATGCGTTTTTGAGCATTTTAACCTCCTTGGCATTGTCATCGTCTATTTCAAGTTTTTCATGATGTTGTGTAATCAGGTTGTCCAGGTCAATCCTGCCTAATACCATTTCGTTATTGCTGTTTTGAGCTGGTGTTTTAAGGACTTTCGACATTAGAAACTCAGAAAACTGTACCGTCAGTCTTGAAATGGGGAAAAATATGGTGTAAAACAGGAGTAAGGGCAGAGCAGTAAGGTTTAATATTAGGATGGGATTAATCCGAAATAGTATTTTGGGAAGAAATTCTGCTGTTACTAAAATTAGTATGGTAGAGAGGGCTGTTTGTGTTAACAATATGGCCATGGGAGAAATTAAGTACTCTTCAAGTATGGGTTTGAGTAATTGTCCCATTTCTAAACCATAAACTACTAAAGCAATATTGTTGCCTACTAAAAGCGTAGAAATAAATAAGCCTCCATTGTTGATAAAAATGTCAAGTATTTTTCCGAGCCGAGGATATTTCTTTTTGTTTAACTCGATGAGTAACTTATTGGAGGATATAAAGGCCATTTCACATCCTGAGAAAAATGCTGAAAAGAGTAGCGCAGTTATAATTATGGTAATATTATCCATTGGGTGTTTATTGCAAAATAGAATGTTGAAAATAATAAATTTGCTTATAAATAAAAAGGTTATTGCATTTCCTCATCAACGCCTAATACTGCACTTACATTTTTAATCTCATAGTTGTTTAAGCTTTGATCAGCTTCTAATCCATAGCCGGTTATGATTTTGTCTTCAGTGGTGATTTTAATGAATTTATCCGTATAAATACGTTTTTCTTTTTCGTTCCAGAATAATTGTTCTGTGTTAAATATGACACCTTCTTCATTTATGGCTTCAACATTGTTTCTGAGATCCCATAGCTTTTCTTTGTCATGGTTTATAGCATACTGGCATTTGATCTCTGATTTTATAACATTAATTGAATCATATGTAATAATGTGTCCCCCTTTTGGGAATTCCTTGTATGGATCTTCTACTTTGTCGTATTGTAGAAGGTGCGGGGTAGTAATATGGTATTTTACTTTCCCGGAATCAGTAACGAATGTCTCGTAATCTTCCAATTCCAATGAAGGTATTTCTTGTATTTTCTCTATAGCTTTTATTTCTTCCGGTTTGTTTGAAGAACAGGCATAGGTGAAAATTAAAACTGCAAGCAGCAAAATGCCACTTGCAGTTTTAATTATATTTTTTTTGCTAGATAATTCAGATTTCATCTGTTATTGTTTAGCCCTGACTTTTGTTGTTACACCAATCCATCCACCTACGGTATATGAAGCACCAACCTGATGCCCCTGGAAGAAAATTTCTTCTGTTCCCGGGAAGTGTTTTGAATAGATTCCGATTAGTTCGTTTGCTTTAGCAGCAACTTCAGCATCCACGCTTTTTGCTTTGATAAACTGATCTACTGCGGCCCAATATGCTGTTTTGTGCTCAAATTCATCTTTTCCGAAGTTTTTAGCTGAAGTAGCATAAAGGTTTCCAACTAAAATATAAGGCTCTCCCCAGTTTGGTCTTAGTTTAATGGCTTCCTGGGCCAAAGTTCTTGCTTCAGATAGTTTTCCCTGGCTTTGTTTTACTAATCCAAGCTGGTAATTGTATTTTCCTTTTGGTTCCGGATCTTCTTCTAACGAAATTGCCTCAGTATAATATTGAGTGGCTTGATCCAGGTCGCCAGTTTTAAGGTTTCTTACAGCAATAAGGTATGCTGCAGAAGATGATGGTTCAATTTCATAAAGTCTTACAGCAACATCGTACGATAGCTGGGCATCTTCACAGTTTGCGCGCGCCAATAATTTGTTAACCAATTGAAGCCATTCCTTATTTGCTTTGTTTTCCTCTAGTTGAGGGCCAAATATTTTTTCAATTGTTTCGCAGTCGGCAGCACCACTGGTGGCAAATAGTTTTTCAACGTTGTCTTTTAAGCCTTGGTATTTTGCTTGTGCTTTCGGCTTGCTTGCAGTTAGTTCAATAACTTTGGCAAGGATGTCGTTTACTTTGATATAGCTGTTTACTACTTCTTCAGCACCAACCTGATCAGCTTTGTACATGGCAACTGTGTTGGTCATGTATGTAGCTAATACTGCACCTTCACTTTTGGTTTTTCGTCCTGCAATTGATTTGTTAAACCATTCCTGAGCCTGAGCTCTTGCTTCAGTATCGGTTTTTTTGTATTGAAGAAGCTTAACTGCTTTACGGCCTAAAATATAGTCTTCTCCATATTTCTTGTCGTCTCCAAAGTATTTTATTCTTTGGTCATAAACGCCCATCAGTTGCTGAAATAGTTCTTCTTTTTTTGCTTTGTCTTTTTCTACTTTAATGCGGAAGTCCATTATTTTTACACCGTCTGTGTAAATTTTAGTGCTTGCTAACGGGCACTCGTTGAAACAGATTTCCCATGAGGCAACTGCATCTGCGTAACTTTTTTGTTTTACGTATTCAACAAATAGAGACAAGTTTTTTAAACATCTTAAGCTGTCTTCTCCGTGCCCATATTTTGAGCCGTCCTCAACTCCTTTTTGAGCACTTGCTTGCACTGCAAAAAGAGTAATCATTCCCGTGATAAAAATCTTTGTAAAAATTCTTGGCATGGTGTTTATAAGTTTTAAATAATTGTTAATCAAATTAATTTTGTTTAGTGATGTGTAATATTCCCTTTTTATTATTTTATACTTCCAGAGTATTTAGCTGCTAGTACACCAAAAGTTATGCCATAAGTGAAAAAGATTCCTTTATAACTTTGGTATTTGTTTATGTGGTGGTAGGATTTTGTATTTGAACTTGTTGTTAGCGAACCGTTTGCTAAACTGTTTATTTTAAGCATTGTATTCTAGTATGGTGTTTAATCCTGTTAATACTAAATTTGGATTTACAAAGATGGGATTTTTTAAATTTTTGGCAAAAAAATATGCATCTCCTCCTGTTAAAATTGTTTTTGTATTGATATTTAGTGTGTTAAAGTGGTTTATGTACTGATCTATTTCAAAAATTACCCCATTTTGAACACCAGAGTGGATTGCATTTGCTGTATTTCTTCCTAAAAATGAAGTCTCAGTATTTAATTTTAATTGAGGTAATTGTCCTGTATTTTGATGTAATGCGTTAAAGCGTGTTTGGATACCTGGAGAAATGTTTCCTCCTAAAAAGGTGTTGTGCTCATCAAGGTAATCAATTGTTATTGCTGTGCCGGCATCAATAACTAATTTTGGAAACCCCGGGTTCGACAAAGATGCGCCAACTAGGGCTGCAATTCTATCTTTACCTAATGTTTTTGGGGTTTCATAGTTGTTTTTAATTGGAACGGGCGTGTTGTTGTTCAGAAATAATATTGGTGTGCTGGCCTTGATGGCTAGTAGTTGATGTATTTCGGCGGCCGAAGGATATGCGCTTTTTACTGAAGAAATAATGACTTTGCTAATCTTGTCAGGATTTTCAATGCACTGAGTTATATTTTCGTCAAAAAATTGGTATGAATTAAAATAAATCAGCTTACCCTTGTCAAAAACTCCAATTTTTATAAATGTATTTCCCTGATCAATAACTAAATTCACTTTTATATAGTTTTTATCGCAAAGATATAATATCCTGAGTTCGATTAAAATTATAGAGTTAATATTTAGTCTAATTGATGGCTATTTAGTGCAGAGACTATTTAATTGTATAAAGGCACGCGGATTATTATGAGAAAAGTATTTATTGTTGAGGATGATAAGTTTATTACTGCCATTTTTACCATGTTTCTTCGGGATTTGGGGCACGATTTGGTTGGGAAAACGGCAAGTGGGAGCAAGGCGATTGAAATGTGCAGGGAGTTGCAGCCCGATGTGGTTTTGATGGATATTCATCTGGATGGGGATTTGGATGGTATACAGACTGCAGAGATGCTTAACAGAGAGCTTCATATTCCTGTTATTTATGTTTCAAGTGATACCTCATCGCAGGTAATTGAAAGGGCTATTGTATCTAATTCGTATGGTTACCTGGTAAAACCTATTAATAAAAAGGAGCTGGGCATTAGTATTGATCTGGCTTTTTATAAGCATAAGGTTGATATGGAGCAAAAAGAAAGGGAACAGAGTTATCGTGAGTTTATTTCTGCTTCCCCTTTGCCTATAATAGTCTTGAATAATGGAAAACTTGCATATTTGAATTGTTTGGGTCTGGATATTTTTAAAACTCATTATATAGAAGATGTAATCGGGTCTGATATTAAAGAGTTTATTCATGAAGATTGTTTTGACCAATATGATAATATTATGGCCATGCCTTTGGATGCCGGTAAGAGGATTGATCCCTGTTTGTTAAAAATGAAAGATGTGCATGGAGATCTTTATTGGGCAGAAGTTACCGGATCTATTGTGAAGTTTAATAACAAGAAGTCGATACAGCTTATTATTAAAGATGTTAGTGACCAGATGTATTATGAGGGGAAAGTTATTGCGTATGAAAAGATGATGGATGATGCAAAGAAGTTTTGTATGATATTAAATGGGAAGGGGGAAATTATTAAGTCGAATGATTATACAAAGGGCATGTTAGCAGAATGTAATATTATTGGAAAGGAGGTAACTGACTTTATTAGGACAGTAGGTAGTGATACAATATGTATAAGTGAATTCAGTTCAAAAAATACAGATAAGATTCGAGTGATGGTGCAGGGACAGGATGAAAAAGAGATTTGCCTGAGAGCCTTTGTTACTATTGCTGTAGATGGAAGTGTTTCAGAGATACTGCTCATAGAGTGTATCTCTGACTGACCTCATGTTCTGCATTATTGAGCTTCTTTTTCAGAAGTGTCAAAAACAAATCTGTACATTTTATCAAACAAATCCTTTATAAACGAAATTCCGTCGGCTTTGTTAAAAACCAGGCTTAGCTTTCCTGCCTTTTCTTTCATTTTTGCCTCCTTGGCGTTGTGTTGTAAGTAGGCTAATATTTTTGTAAAAACAGGTGATTGGTAATAAGGGGACTCCTGATTACTTACAAAGTAAATGATCAGCTTGTTGTTCTTATATACAATTTTTTCAACCCCCAAGTCAATGGCCAACCATCTTATTTGAACTACTTTAATAAGCTCTTGGGTGGTTTCCGGAATGTTTCCGAACCTGTCGTTTAGCTCGTTTTCAAATGCTGTTAGCTCCATTTGATCTTTTAGTCCATCCAGTTTGCGGTATAATTGCATCCTTTCAGCTACGTTTTCAACATATTCTTCCGGCAATAAAAGTCGGGCATCTGTTTCTATGGTGCAGTCGGAAACAAATTTGATGTTCTTGTCGGCTGCCTGGTTTATTTCTTCCTGGTATAGTTCTTTAAATTCAGTTTCTTTTAATTCCAGAATCGCTTCGTTAAGGATGCGGTGATAGGTTTCAAAACCTATGTCGGCGATAAACCCACTTTGTTCGCCACCCAATAGATTACCCGCTCCGCGTATATCCAAGTCCTGCATCGCTATGTTAAAGCCACTTCCCAAATCTGAAAACTCCTCAATGATTTTAAGTCTTCTTCTGGCTTCCTGTGTTACCGAAGTTAATGGGGGTGCCATTAAATAGCAGAATGCCTTTTTGTTTGAGCGACCAACTCTTCCTCGCAACTGGTGTAGCTCGCTAAGTCCAAAATGGTTAGCGTTGTTAATAATTATGGTATTGGCATTGGGAATATCTAATCCTGATTCGATAATGGTGGTGGCAATTAATACATCGTAATCGCCATTGATAAAGCCCAGCATAATCTTTTCAAGCTGTGGCCCGTCCATTTGTCCGTGAGCAACAATGGTCTTTACCTGGGGGAGGATGCGGTTGACCATCGCTTCTATTTCAAATATATTTTGTACCCGGTTGTGTATAAAAAATACCTGGCCGTTTCTGTCTATTTCGTATGAGATGGCTTCCTTTATTATCTCATCATTTATGGTGTGGAGCTCTGTTAATATTGGGTGGCGGTTTGGCGGTGGTGTGTTTAATATGGATAGATCCCTGGCGCCCATTAACGAGAACTGCAATGTACGGGGGATGGGAGTGGCTGTTAAGGTCAGCGTGTCTACATTTACCTTTAGTTTTTTAAGTTTTTCTTTTATACTCACCCCAAAACGTTGCTCTTCATCAATAATAAGCAGTCCCATGTCTTTAAATTCAACGTCTTTCCCAATTAACCTGTGGGTTCCAATAATAACATTGATTTCACCTGTTTTTAGTTTTGTCAGGGCGTTTTTAATTTCTTTGGGCTTTCTCAGGCGACTGATGTAATCTATTTCGCAAGGAAAATCTTTTAAACGCTCCCTGAAGGTATTGTAGTGTTGCATGGCCAGGATGGTTGTTGGTACAAGTATGGCGACTTGCTTGTTGTCGGTAACAGCTTTAAAGGCTGCCCTGATGGCAATCTCTGTTTTCCCAAAACCAACGTCGCCGCAAACCAACATGTCCATAGGGGTAGGTTTTTCCATGGCCTCTTTTACCATGCGTGTCGATTTTTCCTGATCGGGTGTGTCTTCATATATAAACGATGCCTCTAATTCCGTTTGTAAGTAACTGTCGGGCGAATAGGAAAAGCCGGGCTCTTGCTTACGTTGGGCATATAGGGATATTAGCTCGCGGGCAATATCCTTGACTTTTTTCTTTGTTTTGTCCTTAATCTTTTGCCATGCCGCAGTGCCCAGTTTGTTTATTTTTGGGGGTTCGCCTTCTTTGCTTTTGTATTTACTTATGCGGTGGAGCGAATGGATGCTAACCAAAAGAACGTCATTATCGCGGAAAACCAATCGGATGGCTTCTTGCTTTTTACCGTTCACCTCACTGGTTACCAATCCTCCAAAACGACCAATCCCATGGTCTACATGAACCACATAATCACCCGGGTTTAGCCTGCTTAGTTCTTTTAAGGAGATGGCTTGTTTGGCAATGCGGGCTTTGTCGGTACGCAGGCTGAACTTATGGTAGCGTTCAAATATTTGATGGTCGGTGTAGTAACACACCTTTATGTTGTGATCAATAAAGCCCTCGTGCAGGGTTTTGTCCTGGGCTGTGTATTTTACAGTACTTTCTTTGTCCTCAAAAATAGCTTTTAAACGTTCGTGTTGCTTGGGGTTGTCGGCCAAAATAACACAGTTGTACCCTTGTTCATCTTTGCTCACCAGGTCTTCTTCCAGCAAATCGAAGTTTTTATTGAAGACTGGTTGTGGAGTGGTTTTAAATTTTACTTCAAATGCATCCGTGTAAACACTGCGTTTGCCCATTTCGATTGTAGTATGCCCGTTAATTTGTGTTTGTAAGATTACAGCATCAACAAATATTTCGGGTGAGGGGATAGTTGGATCTTCAGATCGTTGACTTTGGCGATGGATTACTTTTGAGTAAGCTTCTTTTATTTTTGAGAGGATAAAATCAATATCATAGGCCCATATTTTTGTTTCGGGCTTGATAAATTCCAATAGCGAAACATGGTTTTCCTGGTTGGAGTTTAATTTTGGTATAATGGCGATTTCATCAAGTTTGGCAATTGACAACTGGTTTTCCAGATCAAAAGTTCTGATGGAATCGACTTCATCACCCCAAAAATCCACACGGTATGGTTCTTCGTTGGCAAAGGAATAGATATCGATAATGCTTCCGCGAACAGAAAACTGCCCCGGTTCGTAAACGAAATCTACCCGTTGAAATTTATATTCGTTTAAAACCTCTGTTACAAAAGCAATGTCTAGTTGCTCGCCGGTTTTAATGTTCAGCGTTGAGTCGTGCAATAGTTCGTTGGAGGGTACTTTTTCAAACAGAGCAAGGGGATAGGTGACTACAATACCCGGTTTTTTTGTATTGGCCAGATAGTTTAATGCCTCTGTGCGCAAAATAATGTTTGATGGTTCAAGGTTGCCATACTCTGGCGACCGTTTATATGTTGAAGGTAAAAAGTACACCTGATCTTCACCTATCAGCTGTGCCAGGTCATTGTAATAGTAGGCAGCCTCTTCTTTGTCGGACATAATGGCCAGGTGTGCACCATTAGGATAGCATGAAGCCAATACCACACTTTTAAAAGATCCGGTGGTTCCTGACGCAAAGATGTTTTTGTGTTGGTTTATAGCCTCGTTGAGCTGGTTGATAAGAGGATTGTTTTGATACTGATTAATGATGTTTGAAGGACTCACGTTGCAATAATTTTTTGATGCAAATGTAATGATTCTGTCGAATTAAGCCGGATTGTTTGTGAAACTCCTGGTAAAGGAGTGTATTGGAGTTGGTTTCTTCTGCAATGTTGTTGACGGATGTAGTTAGTCTGTGTTTTGGTTTTGCTGGCTTTTAAAAGTATTTTCATTTGCAGGCAGGATAAAATAGAATTTGCTGCCAATACCTTGCTTGCTGTCAATTTTAAGGTCTGTTCCATGAACATTTAAAAACTCTTTGCATATCATCAGTCCTATTCCCGATCCTTCCTCTCTTTCTGTGCCAGGGGTAGAATACTGTTCTTCTGCTTTTAAAAGCTTTTTTCGTACTTGGGGAGACATGCCAATTCCGTTGTCAATTATTGCAAATTCAATGGTGAAATTGCTTTCTTTTTGGGCCCTTATGGTGATTTCACCTCCATAGTTAGAGAATTTAATAGAGTTGAGAATCAGGTTTCTGATTATAGTGGAAATCATATCTCTGTCACAATAAACAAATTCATAATCATCAACAATATATGTGAGAGATATATTTTTTGCTGATGCAATTTCCATATAAAGTTCTTTGTTCTCAAATATAATATCTTTGATTACATAGGTTTGTGGTTGAAAATAGTTGTTGCGCAATTGCGATCTTGACCAGATGAGTATATTGTTGAGTAGGTTATAAGTGCGTCTGATATGAAAATAAATCCGTTGGATTTCTTCTCTTTTAACAGTAAACTGTTCTTGCTTGTTTTGCAGCATGATGCTGAAATACCCAATTAATGTATTAAACGGACTTCTTAAGTCATGCGAAATAATACTTAAAAACTGGTCCTTTGTTGTATTCAGCCTTTCAAATTTGTCTTTTTGGAAATGAATGAGGTCCTTTTCCTGGCTGATTTTTTTTTGGGCATCATACAATTTTCTGGCAAACCGGTTGATAACAGTGTTGGCAAATATCCAAAAGGCTGAAGATGCAACAAGGAAAGTAGATGATTTGATAAATAATAACTTGTTTTCATAAATAAGGTCGTGCTTAAAAACGGAAACAAGGATAAAAACAATGGTCGACAATATAATATACCAGTTTGTTAAGTTTACCCTGCTCATGGATAATGATAAACTAGCAGTAGTAATCATTAAGCCCGAATAAAAGGTGTTGAAAGCATACTCTTCCGGTTTTATAAAAAAGTACATTAGAGATATGCTGAGGTTAATTATAAACAGGGCTGTAGCATTGATTATTCGTAGATATACCTGTATTTTTTCAGTGTAGGATAGAATAATTGGAATAGCCAATATCGGAATGCCAATAAAAATGCGGATGTAAAGCAGATTGTTGAATGATATAGGGTTGCTGTAGTAATCAAGCATTGAAAATGCGGGGAAAACTACCAAAAGAATCACAAATAAGCTTCTTATGTACTGCTTGTTTGAGTAAAAAAGCCATAAAACGTAATCCTTATCCTCCTTATATTTGTCTTCTTGCCATTCCATAAACCGTACAATTTTGTGATGTTATTACCACAGAATTATGTTTTGACTTTTGTGTTGTCTATAAACCCAATAGCTGGTGTTATGTTCAGTCAAGTACTCGGTTTAGAGTATGGGTATGAAGAAAAGAACGAAAAACTCCAGGCTTAAAAAGTGATTTTTACCATCAACCAACAGCCTGAGTTTCATAAAAAACGCACGAAAGTAACAATTTATGGCATTCTATCCAAAAACGCTTAAAAATTCTTCCACTTTATTTACCATATTTGATGAACCTGCATAAAATGGGGTTCTTTGGTGTAGCGAAGTCGGTTCAACCTCCATTATCCTTTGTGGCCCGCATGTTGCCTGTCCTTCGGCCTGCTCAATAATAAAAGCTATGGGATTGCATTCATATAGCAGGCGCAGTTTTCCTTTAGGGGCACTTTCTGTTTCCGGGTATATAAAGATTCCACCTTTTAACAGATTGCGGTGTACATCCGCTACCAACGATCCGATATATCTTGATGAATAAGGGCGGTTTGTTGATGCATCTTTTTCCTGGCAGTATTTAATATATTGCTTAACACCGGCAGGGAATTTCAGGTAATTTCCTTCGTTAATGGAATAAATATTTCCGTTTTCAGGCGTTTGGATCTGTCGGTGCGATAAACAAAATTCACCAATGGATGGATCCAGGGTAAATCCGTAATTGCCTTGTCCGGTAGTATATACCAACATGGTTGATGAGCCATAAAGGATATAACCTGCAGCAACTTGTTGGGTTCCCGGTTGTAAAAAATCATCCATGGTAGCTTGCTCGCCGATGGCAGATTTTCTTTTGTAAATAGAAAAGATAGTACCAATAGAAACATTCACATCTATATTTGAAGAGCCATCCAGTGGATCCATTAAAAAAACATATTTGCCATTTCGGGCCATGTCATCATCAAATAATATAAAGCTTTCATTTTCTTCTGAAGCAATAGCACATACCTCCCCGCATGAGTGTAGTGCATTAATAAAGTGGTCGTTGGCAAAAATGTCGAGTTTCTTTTGCTCTTCACCTTGCACATTTGTGTTGCCTGCATTTCCAAGTATATCAACCAGGCCGGCTTTGTTTACTTCGCGGTTTACAATTTTTGCTGCGGTTCCAACATGGTGTAACAGGTGCGACAGATCTCCTTCTGCATTTGGAAACTGGGCTTGTTGTTCAAGGATAAACTCATTTAGCGTAGTAACTTCAAACTGATTCATAAGATTATGTAAATTTTTATTAACGTTCTATCTGACAATAGTTCGTTAGTTTTTAGTCATTGGTCATTAGTTTATTTGTCAATAGCTTGGATTCCAATATCTTATATAAAATTCTTTATTGACATTAAAACTCTAAAGATTAAACACTTACAAAAACTTAACGAATTAATGATCTGAGCCTGATGAAAAAAAACTATCAGGCCCCGGATACTGCTAGTTATTACTATTGTTGCTAATAATGAATGATTAAAATCAACTAAAAGATATGACGTTTCACACAAAACACATAATGTATTTTGTTAATTTTGGATAAATGGATTTTAAAATTTGGCAGGTAAAACAAATCAGTAGTATTTCTTTTTCAACCAGGAGATTGGCTGTATTGATGTGTTTTAATAATGCATGAAAAATAAATAATTTCAGACAAATGGAACGACCATGTACATTTGATTATCTAAATTGGCACACAGGAGGGTGATTAAATTTATTTGGGAGTTCCATCTGTCCGTTGAAAATAAATTTAAACAGATGAATATTCAAGTATATAAATTTGGTGGGGCGTCAGTAAAAGATGCTTCCGGAGTTCGTAACGTTTGTAGTATCATTAAGCAAAATGTCAATCCAATGGTTGTGGTAATTTCGGCCATGGGCAAAACAACAAATGCTATGGAAGAGCTTGTTGAGGCATACATGTTGCAAGATACACTGCTTATGAAGAGCAAATTCGATTTTGTAATTAATTATCACCATAATATTATAGGGGATCTGTTTGGAGAAGGACACCTCTTTTACAAAACATTTGATGAGATTGCGGATGCTTTATGGGATCGCTTATGTGTTCCGCCATCCAGGGATTACGATTTTGAATATGATCAGCTCGTATCCTTTGGCGAAATTATGTCGACCAAGATAGTAAGTCGTTACGCGGATCAAATCGGATTTGAAAATACTTGGGTTGATGCCAGGGTTTTGGTCAAAACCGATGATGATTACAGGGATTCAAAAGTAAATTGGGGACTGACAACTCAGTTTATAAAAAAGGAATGCAGTTTTGAAAATGCCTCTGTTTATATAACCCAGGGATTTATTGGTTCTACCATAAATAATAAAACAACTACTTTAGGCAGGGAAGGGTCTGATTATTCCGGGTCTATATTTGCCCATGTGCTTAATGCCGAAAGTTTAACCATATGGAAAGACGTGCCCGGAGTTTTAAATGCTGATCCAAGATGGTATCCCCAAGCAAAAAAACTGGAAGATATTTCATATCCGGAAGCAATTGAATTAGCCTATTACGGAGCGCAGGTAATCCATCCCAAAACATTGAAGCCATTACAAAATAAAGAAATTCCACTTTATGTGAAGTCTTTTGTGGATACCAGCCTGGTTGGAACAAAAATTCAAACAGTGGAGCATTCGGGTAATAAAATGCCTGTGTTTATATTAAAGCAAAATCAATTGTTTATTACTATTTCACCAAAGGATTTTTCTTTTATTGTAGAAGATAACCTCAGTGATATCTTTTCAATATTTGGGAAAAATAAAATTAAGATTAACCTGATGCAGAATTCGGCACTGAATTTTTCTGTATGTATTGATACCAAAAGGAATCCCTATAAGTTGATAGAGGACTTAAAGAAAGACTTTATTGTAAAGTATAACGAAAATGTTGAGTTGGTAACGATCCGTAACTATACACAGGATGCTATGGATGAGATTATTGGCAAAAAGGAAATTGTTGATTCTCAACTCAGCCGCAATACAGCCCGGTTTGTGGTTAAAGAAAGCGAATGGAAATTCTCATAGTCTTGCGACTATGAGAGGAGTGCTAATATTATAGTAAAGATAATGCCGGCAATAGCAACAATAATTCCGTTCTTAAAGATTTTGGTTTGAGGTTTAAACATCCAGAATGAAGAGATTGCGAGAAATAACAAAGCGATTCCGAATATGGTTGTTAGCCACGACATCGCACCACCCGAAGCTGTCATGTGAAGCTTAACCAGTTTTGAAATAAATTCGGGATAACCAGATTGATCGTATGTTGCAATTCCGGTTTGTTTATTATACGATCCTTCTCTGAAATGTATGGTAGTAGAATCTTCTTTGTCAATTTTAAAATGTCTGATTCTAAGAGCTCGGGCTAGTTCATCTCCCGATAGGTTTTGATCTAACGTAGCTTCAATATGTTTTTTTACTTTAAAGATGTCTGTGTTTCGATAAGTTAAAACAATGCCACTTATGGCATACATAGACATAATTCCCACAAGGAAAAAACCGACATAGCGGTGTAAAATTCGAATAGTTTTCATTTTAATTGTTTTGTTTGTCGTTTTTTGACGATAAGGAAAACGATAGCCTTCGAAAAAAGTAAATTTATTATTTCAACCTGAAATTATTTTGGTTGTAAATAAACCAGTGCTTATATAAGCATCACTCATTTTTTAGATAAAAACCGGCTTTATATCCCCTGATGTTTTGAGAAGAGTCATATAGGGTGTAGGCCACAAGAATAGAATATACCTGTTTTTCAATATTTCCTGTATTCTGATCATATTTCCAACATTCTTCAAATTGCAGTTTTCCAATATCTGTTCTCGGGTATCCTTCTTCAAATTCCCTGATTTCATCAATAGTATATGGCTGGTTGGAGTAATAGTCATATGCTATTTTTTTTTCGGTATAAATGCTGCTGAAAATGTCGTCAACTAATTTTTTATGGTTGACGTGCTTAATTTTTTGATCCTGCCATTCATCTGTTGGGTCAGGATTTTGGATAAGGACATCATAAATAATTGTATCGGCCCACAATTCCAGATTTTTCTTAACAGGATTGTTTTCCTTGTCAGTGTTATTACTATTGTTGTCTTGGCACGAGACGGAAATAAGCAGAAACATTAGTATTGCAGGCAGAATTGATTTTATCACGATATTGGTATTACATTATTATATATTGTATGCACCACTAGGGATTTTTTTCGAATTGAGAGGTTGTTTCATGTAACCTCTTTTAACGGATCTGTTTTTTAAAAGTTAAGCGTTCTCCCATTTTGCTGTTATCAAAGATCCCGTTGTGGTATGCAAGGTGTCCGTTAACAAAAGTATGGCTCACGCTATGTTTAAAAGTTTCGCCTTCAAAAGGGCTCCACCCGCACTTTGAATAGATGTTTTCTGCTGCGACTTTCCAGTTTGCATTAGGATCAACAATTACCAGGTCTGCTTTGTATCCTTCCCTGATATAACCTCGTTCCTCAATTCTGAAGAGTTTTGCCGGAGCATGGCACATTTTTTCAACCACTTGTTCGTATGAGAAGATACCTTGATAAACCATTTCCAGCATGGCAACCAGTGAGTGTTGTACCAAAGGGCCTCCAGATGGTGCGCTGAAATATGTTCCTTGTTTTTCTTCCCTGGTATGAGGGGCGTGGTCCGTGGCAACAACTGCAAGGGTGTCGTTTTTTAACGCATTTCGTAAGGCTTCTCTGTCGTTTGCTGTTTTAATAGCCGGATTCCATTTGATGTTGGCGCCATATTTTTTATAGTCCTCATTGCTAAACCAAAGATGATGAACACAAACCTCACCTGTTATTTTTCGATCTTCAATGGGCATGTCTTTGTCTAATAAATCCATTTCTTTGGCTGTGGTCAAATGCAAAATATGCAATCTGGCACCATGTTTTCTGGCTAATTCAGCAGCTTTTGACGATGATTTGTAACAAGCTTCTTCAGAACGAATCAAATGGTGCATCTCGAAAGGAACATCTTCGCCGTATTTTTCTCTAAAGGCTTTTAAATTTGCATTTATTGTTTCTTCATCTTCACAATGGGTTGCAATTAATGTAGGTACTTTTGAGAAAATGGCGGCGAGGGTTTCTTCGTTGTCAACCAACATATTCCCGGTAGAGCTGCCCATAAAAACTTTGGTGCCACATACTTTTTGGGGATCTGTTTTTAATAGTTCTTCCAGGTTGTTGTTAGTGGCTCCTATATAAAATGAGTAATTAGCAATCGATTTTTCAGAAGCTATCTTATACTTGTCTTCCAAAATTTCATGTGTGGTGGCCTGTGGTTTGGTGTTGGGCATTTCCATGTAAGAAGTAACACCTCCGGCTACAGCCGCTTTGGCCTCGGTCATTATTTCAGCCTTATGGGTTAAACCTGGCTCTCTAAAATGTACCTGGTCGTCAATCACGCCGGGCAACAACATTTTTCCTTCTCCGTCAATCACAAGGTCCGCATTCTCTAACTCATCATTGCTTTTGTAAATAGTTGCAATTTTATCATCCTCAATCAAAACGCTACTAACAAATGCTTTTCCGTCATTTATTATTGTTATGTTCTTTATTAATGTAGTTGCCATTTTGGGTATATTAATGTATTATTCTTTTAGTAATCAAATTTCAGTTAAGCAGGTATGAATGTCAAATTTATCTTTCATATTTTTTAAACCAACTGGCTATTTTCATTTTGATAACACCCCATACCGCTTCGTTAAAAATACCACCGCTCATTTTCGAAGTTCCTTTTTGTCTGTCTGTAAAAACAATTGGTACCTCAATAATGTTGAATCCATATTTCCAGGTGGTAAATTTCATTTCAATTTGAAAGCCGTAGCCCTTTAGTTTAATATTATCTAATGGGATAGTTTCTAATGTGGTTTTTTTGTAACATTTAAAACCGGCAGTAGTATCCATGATCTTCATTCCGGTTATCATTCTTACATAAACCGAAGCAAAATACGACATTAGAACCCTTCCCATTGGCCAGTTTACAACATTTACGCCAGATTTATATCTGGATCCGATGGCAAGGTCAGCTCCGTTTTTACATGCCGCATAAAGTTCCAGTAGCTTCTCAGGAGGGTGCGAGAAGTCTGCATCCATTTCAAATATATAGTCATATCCCTTTTCTACCGCCCATTTGAAACCTGTAATATATGCCGTTCCTAAACCCAGTTTGCCTTTGCGTTCAATCATATGAAGTGTTTCAGGATGTTTTTCCTGTAATTTCCTTACAATGTCGGCAGTTCCATCAGGAGAATTGTCTTCAATAATTAATATTTCAAATTTTTTGGGTAACTCAAAAACTACATTAATAATGGCTTCAATATTCTCTTTTTCGTTATATGTAGGAATTACAACTAATCTATTGCTCACAATACCATGTTTTTATTATAAATAATGCACGAATATAATAACAACTGTAAAACAAATGGTTTTTTGTAGTTAAAAATCTATCATTTCTTAGCCTGAAACAAAAACAAGAAGAGGATCTTTGTAATGGCAATAACCAATGACCAATCACCAATTATCAATGATCAATCACCAATGAGCAATGAGCAGTAACCAATGTCCATTGACTAATGACTAATTGCTAATAGCTATTGCCCGGTAAAAAAAATCCTCATCACAACCCCTTGACAAGATGCCAGTTATCTTATATCTTTGAATTCCGTGTGAAAAAACTTTGCAAAAAAGTTTGGCGGGTAAAAATAAAACCTCTTTCTTTGCACCCGCTTTAGAGAAAAACGGTTCTTTAAAAGATAGC